>NZ_JBVIUJ010000019.1:0-143886 GCF_055596705.1 Streptomyces sp. NPDC039609 | reverse complement strand
GAAGTAGATGTCAAAGGCCACCTACCAAGATCGGTAGGTGGCCTTTTCCCTTGTGCCCCCGGCAGGATTCGAACCTGCGACACCCGCTTTAGGAGAGCGGTGCTCTATCCCCTGAGCTACGAAGGCATTCCTGGTCGGTCGGCCCTCGGGCGCCGCCGGGTGGGGTCCTCGTGGACCTTTTCCGGGCGGGCGACCTGGTAGCCCACTGACCGCTGACAGCCTAGCGGATCAGGCTGTGCGGGTGCGCCCCGCATGAGGGATCATGTCCGGGCGCCCGCGTCGATGGGTGGGTGACCTGCGGAAACGGTCAGCTTGCTGCTCTCTTGAAGAGCTCGCCGATGCGTGCCTCGTCGGCCGCTGTCAGCTTCGTCAGGGCGAAGGCCGTCGGCCACATCGAGCCCTCGTCGAGGTTCGCCGGGTCGTTGAAGCCGAGCGTGGCGTATCTCGCCTTGAACTTCGCCGCGCTCTGGAAGAAGAAGACGACCTTGCCGGCCTTGGCGTACGCAGGCATCCCGTACCAGAGCTTCGGCGTGAGGTCCGGCGCGCTTTCCTTGGCGATCGCGTGGATGCGCTCGGCGAGGGCGCGGTCCTCGTCCGGCATCTCGGCGATCTTCGCGAGCACCTCGGTCTCCGGGTCCGCCTTGGCCGCGCGCGGGCGGCGCGTCGAGGACTTCAGCTCCTTGGCGCGCTCCTTCATCGCGTCGCGCTCCTCGGCCGTGAAACCGTCGTACTTCTCGTCGGACTTCTGCGTGTCGCTCATGGCAGTTCCTCTTCCATTGGTCGGTGTCCGTGTGGAGCGGGAGAGCGGTGGTGTCAGGCGAGCCAGTGGCCGTCGCGCATCAGGTCGCGGCCTCGCAGCTCGTTCGCCTCCCGCCACGCCTGGATGCGCCGTGGGCGGATCCGGAAGTACTGGTAGGGCTGGTCGAGTTCGCGCGGGTCGAAGCCGGTCCTGGCCGCGAACGCGTCGCCCGTCCCCGGGGCGAGCTCGGCGATGTCCACCGGCTCGGCGGTGCCGTCGACGAGGACCACGTCGCGCGTCGGTCCGAGCCCGAGACGTACCTGGCCGTCCGCCAGCAGGTTGCGGCCGGTGATCGAGGCCCGTGGCGTCGATATGAGGAACGTCGTTCCGTCCCAGAGGTACGAGAGGGGGATCAGATGGACTCCCAGGGAGTCCGAGGAGCCCGGCGTCGCGACCCAGAGGTCGACGTCGTTCTCCAGCCTGTCGCGCGTGTCCTTCAGGCGCTCCTCGAGCCCACGCGGCGGTGCGTCCGTCACGCTTCCTCCCAGGCGAAGCCGTCAGGGTCGGTGAACGCGCTGCCCGTGGTGCCCAGCGCGATCCGGTGCGATCCGGTGCCGTCGACGGGGACGCCGACGTCCTTGGCGAGGGCGCGGCGGCCGTACAGCGCCAGCTTGACCGGGCTCGAGTCCGCGGTGGCGAACTCGACGTACTTGCGGCCGAAGCTCTTCGTCACCCTGAGGCCCTGGTCGACGTAGAACTGCTTGCTCTCGGCCACGTCCGCGGCTCCGATCAGCAGCACCATCTCGTCGATCTTCCGGGTCGCCGGGCCGGTGTCCTTCTTCGCCGACGTGGCGATCTTCCAGATCGCTCCGTCCGGGGCCTGGACGACGCCGCCGTAGCCCCAGAACGACTTAGACGCGGGCTTGAGCACCGTGGCGCCGGCCTCGACGGCGGCGTCGACGAAGCCGCGGACGTCGGCCGGCTGGGACACCGTGAGCGACAGCGAGAACCCGCGGAAGCCGGTCGTCGGCTTGTCCGAGGCCCGCAGGCGGACCCGGCTGCCCAGACCGAAGGCGGAGTAGAAGCGTTCGGCGGCCGCTACGTCGGTCACCTCGAGGGTGAGGGATTCGATGGAGGCGGTGGGGGTGGTGGAGGTCGTTGCGTTCATGGCATTCACGCTAGTTCCGGCTCCCTCGGCAGTGCTTCTCGATTCCTGACCGGTCCGGTGCCGGCTGGTGCCTTTTCGACGACTCCGGTGTCGGCTGGTGCCGTTTCGACGAGTCCGGCTCCGAGCGGTGCCGTTTCGACGAGTCCGGCTCCGAGCGGTGCCGTTCCGGCCGGGCCCATCACCGCGTGGCGCCGGTACTCGTCGGGTTCCATGCCGACCAGCTCGGTGAAGTGCGCGCTGAACGTGGCCGGCGACGAGCAGCCGACCGCGGAGCTGACCTCGGCCACGCCGAGGTCGCCGCGCCGCAGCAGCACCGTCGCGCGCTCGATGCGACGCGTCATCAGATAGGCGTACGGCGAACCGCCGTAGGCGAGCCGGAACTGCCGGCTGAGGTGCCCGGCCGGCATGTTCGCGTCCCGGGCGAGGCTCTCGACGTCCAGCGGGCGGGCGTATTCCCGGTCGATCCGGTCGCGGACGCGGCGCAGGTGCGTGAAATCGCTCAGTCGCTGCGCGGCGGTGCGGGCGCGCGACCATCCGGGATGACACATGGGTGAGCTCCTTTCGTCCAAGCGGGCGGTGGCGAGGTGCTCAGCGAAGCTCCTGGATGCGGATCAGGTTCCCGGCGGGGTCGCGGAAGGCGCAGTCGCGGATGCCGTACGGCTGCTCCGTCGGCTCCTGGACCACCTCGGCGTCGGCGGCCTGGACCTTCGCGAAGGTGTCGTCGAGGTCGGGGGTGGCCAGCAGAATCCAGCCGTAGGTGCCCTTGGCCATCATCTCGAGGATGGTGCGGCGCTCGTCCTCGGTGATCCCGGGGTCGGCGGCCGGCGGCGCCAGGAGGATGGATGTGCCGGGCCGGCCGACGGGGCCGACCGTGATCCAGCGCATCTTGCCCTGGCCGACGTCGCTGCGGACCTCGAAGCCGAGGGCGTCGCGGTAGAAGGCCAGAGAGGCGTCCGGGTCGTCGTGCGGAAGGGCGGTGGTGTTGATCGTGATGTCCATGGTCGTCACGCTAACTCGGCCTGGACGAGCGGCGCTTCTCGAATACTGATCCGTTCGGGCGGCCGTCGGCCGTCCCGTGCGAGCCGGTGCCCGCGCCCTGATCCGCGCCCTGATCCGGTCCGTGATCCGGGCCGTGATCCATGCCCTTCTGACCTGCGGCGACGGGTGGTACGTTCCGGGACAGGACGGGACGGGACGGAGCGTGTCGTGGAGAGGGTGGACGTGCGCGGAGCAGAGAGGGCCATGGGCATCGGTGCTCGGTTGGCCGCGCCCGGCGGGCCCTTCGCGGTCGAGGACGGGGTGTACGTCGGCGGCCCCCGCACGCTGCGGGAGTTCGTGGAGGCCACCTGGGCCTACGGCGACCAGGTCTTCCTGGTGTCCGAGGACGGGGAGCTGACCTATCGGGAGTTCTTCGACGCCGCCTGCGGGCTCGCCCGGCGCTTCGGCGAGGTGTACGGGCTGCGGCCGGGGGACCGGGCCGTCGTCGCGATGCGGAACCATCCCGAGTGGCAGATCGCCTTCTGGGCCGCCCAGCTCGCCGGCCTCGTCGCCGTGCCCCTGAACGCCTGGTGGACCGAGGCGGAGCTCGTGTACGCCCTCGACGACTGCACGCCCCGGATCCTTCTCGTCGACGGCGAGCGGGTCGAGAGGGTCCGGCGGTGGGCGGGCGAGCACGACGTGCCCGGAATCGTCTTCCACGGGGAGGCGCGGGAAGGCTTCCAGGAGTACGTACGCGACACCGATCCGCTTCTCGGGCCGCCGCCCGTCGACGTGCTGCCCGAGCACGACGCCACCATCATCTACACCTCCGGGACCACCGGCCGTCCCAAGGGCGCCGTCGCCACCCACCTCGCGCAGGCCGGGGCCGCGATGAATCCGCGGTACTACGCCGCCGCCTCCGCCCTCGGCCGCGGCACGGTCCCCGGGCAGGGGCCGGCGCCCGTCTCGCTCACCACGTTTCCGTTCTTCCACGTGGCGGCGTTCACGTCGTTCTACTCGGTCATGGCCGCCGGCGGGACCCTCGTTCTCATGCGGAAGTGGGACGCGGACACGGCCCTGGAGCTGATCCGGCGCCACCGGGTCACGCACTACGCCGGTGTGCCGACGACCGCCCTGCAGCTGCTCGACCGGGCGGAGGAGACCGGCGATCCGCTGGAGAGCCTCGTCATGCTCAACACCGGGGGCGCCGCCGCCCCGCCCGAGATCGTGGCCCGCCTCACCGCCCGGTACGGGGAGCGCATCGAGCCGCGCAACGGCTACGGGCTCACCGAGACCTGCGGGGGCGTGTTCGCGAACTTCGGGGCCGAGTACCGCGCGGATCCGCTGAGCGTCGGCCGGCCCACGCCCGCCACCGAGATCCGGATCGACCGGCCGGACGCCGACGGTGTCGGGGAGCTGTGGCTGCGGGGGCAGTCCGTCGTCCGCGGGTACTGGGGCGACGAGGAGGCGACGAAGAACGCCTTCGGCGACGACGGATGGTTCCGTACCGGGGATCTCGCCCGGCTCCACGACGGGCGGATCACCCTCGTCGACCGGCTCAAGGACATGGTGATCCGCGGCGGCGAGAACGTGTACTGCGTGGAGGTCGAGAACGTCCTCCTGGACCACCCCGCCGTCCTCGACGCCGCCGTCCTCGGCGTGCCGCACCCCACCCTGGGGGAGGAGGTCGCCGCGGTCGTACGACTCAAGGAGCCGTCGAGCGTCACGGTCGAAGAGCTACGGGCGCACGTCGGCGCGCGCCTCTCCGCCTTCAAGGTGCCGGCCCATGTCGTCGTCCGGGACAGCGAGCTGCCGCGGAACGCCACCGGGAAGATCCTCAAGCGGGAGCTCAGGGAAGAGCTCACGGGCGCGTGACACGGACCCGGTAGTGGCCTTTGGCGTTCTCGTGCGTCACCGCGATCCGGATGCCGTTCGTACGGTCCGTGAAGGTCTCGCCCGGGCGGTACGGGGCGTCCGACAGCTCCGCGTGGACGTTCGGGCGGCGCGTGCAGCCCCCGCTGTCCTTGTCGCTGTCCGCCACGGTCACCGGGCCGTGCCCGGTGTCGACGTCCGACTCGACCCGGTAGATCAGGACGCCCGGCTCGCACACGGCCTCGTCGTTGCCGGCGCGGGTGCGGACCTCGATCGCGTAGCCCGATGTGTCGGAGAGCGGTACGAAGGCGAGCTTGTCGCCGCCCGAGGCCGCCAGCGGGGTCAGCGTGTACTCGTGCGTCCCGGGCGTGGACGCGCAGCTGACCTGCTCGTTGTCGAGCCAGCCCAGCTTCCATTTGTGCCAGCCGAGGAGGTCGTTGTTGGCCCCCCAGTCCTCGGACATGATGTCCCAGTGCCCGACCGTGCCGCCGCCGTCCGCGGTGTAGAGGTCGGGCAGGCCGAAGACATGGCCGTTCTCGTGCGGCAGGACGCGGTAGCCGGTCGCGGCGTACGAGCCCGAGCCGTCGTCCTGGCGGCTGTAGACGAAGGACGTGTTGGAGAGCGGGACGCCGTCCGCGTACGGGGCGTCGTCGTTCCCCGAGAAGGTGACGGACAGGACGGTGTCCAGGGCCGAGGGGCCGGCGTTCGGGGTGATCAGGATGTTGACCAGGTCGTACGCGCTGAAGTCCACCTTCGGGTCGGCGGCCTTCACGATGTCCTCGACGAAGCCGCGGTAGCCCGGTTCGTACGGTGAGCCGCGCTCTATCCCGTACGAGGAGAACGGTCTCGGCATCCGCAGCCAGTCGGTTATCGGGGCGTCGGGGTGGTAGTGCAGGCGCCCGTACGAGCTGGTGCGGAACCACTCGGAGGTCTTCGGGAAGAACTCGCGGTAGCGGCCGAGCGCCGTGCCGTCCCCGGGCGCGTCGGGGAAGTCGATCATCAGGTTGAGGGCCCTGACCTTGCCCGTGGAGCGGGCGTAGCCCGGAGCTGTCGGCAGGCCCTCCGACATCTGCACACCCATCGTCGTCGCGATCCGGCACGGCCCGAGCTTGGACTCCCGTGAGTCCTTGGGTGCGGTGGCCACCGGGCCCGCCGAGGCCGGTGCGGGGCCGGGGAGGGTCGTGCTGGCCGAGGCCAGTGCGGCGAGCGCGAGGGCGGCTGCCACGGCGAGGGCGACGGTTCTGCGTATCCCCCGGCGGGTCTGGTGCATCCGGTCGCCTCTCTGGTCAGCCTCAGGTCAGCGTCAGCCGGCTGCCGGGTCGGCCGGTCGGGCCGACTGGTCAGCGCCGCTGCTCGATCAGCCTGTGTCGAGAGGTGCGCGGGCGCGCGCGGGGTTGGCCCGATCGTGGGTATTCGACGAAACACTTCGAATGTGACCCAGGTCACACTCCGGGCGGGAAATAACCGGGGACTCGCTCCCCGTTTGCACCTGTGTTCCAGGAAGTGGGGACCCAGTCCCCGGATCGTGAGACCGGATCATCAGAGGGAGGCTGTGGCGTGAGCGCCCAGGCAGGCACCGAGCCCACCCGTCGCGTCGTCCGCCCGCGGGCGGACGCTCTGCGCAACCGCGAGCGGATCGTGACGGCGGCCCGCGAGATGTTCGTCGAGTTCGGCCCTCAGGTGCCGCTCGACGAGATCGCGCGGCGCGCCGGGGTCGGCAACGCCACGCTCTACCGCAACTTTCCCGAGCGCAACGACCTCATCCACGAGGTCGTCGTCTCCGTCACGTCCCGCACCACGGACCTGGCGGAGGAGGCGGCCGCGGCCGTGGACGCGGGGGAGGCCGACGCCTTCGACGCCCTGCGCCGCTTCACCCATGGCGCCGCCGACGAGCGCATCGGGGCCCTGTGCCCGATGCTCGACGGCACCTTCGAGATGGACCAGCCCGAACTGGTCGCCGAACGCACGCGGTTGGAGGAGGCCGTGCGCGGTCTCGTCGACCGGGCGCACCGGTCGGGCAAGCTCCGCCCCGACGTCGATGTCGGGGACCTGCTGGTGGCCGTCTCCCAACTGACCCGCCCGCTTCCGGGCACCGCCTGCCTGAACATGGACCGTTTCGTCCATCGCCATCTGCAGCTGTTCCTGGACGGTCTCGAAGCGCCCGCGCGCTCCGTGCTGCCCGGCTCGGCCGCCACTCTGGAGGACCTGCGGGGCGATTCCCACGAGTCGTGACCCCGAGCTGACCGTCCCGTGACGCACCCCGTGACGCACCCGTGACGCATCCCGAAACGCACCCCGTGACACATCCCGAAACTCACCGGCCGAAACGCGCTCCGCAACGCGCATTCGAGCCCTAGTACGCCCTGTACTTACGTCCAGTTTTTTCCTTTACGCACCAAGAGGTGGCCATCCCCATGTCCGAAACGGATCCGAGGCGCTGGAAAGCGCTGATCTTCATCGCCCTCGCCCAGCTGATGGTCGTGCTCGACGCGACGATCGTGAACATCGCGCTGCCCTCCGCCCAGCAGGACCTGGGGATCTCGGACGGCAACCGGCAGTGGGTCATCACGGCCTACGCGCTGGCCTTCGGCGGTCTGCTGCTCTTCGGTGGCCGCATCGCGGACCTCTGGGGCCGTAAGCGCACCTTCGTCGTCGGTCTGATCGGCTTCGCCGCCGCCTCCGCCCTCGGCGGGGCCGCGACCGGCGAGGCGATGATGCTCGGCGCCCGCGCGCTCCAGGGCGCGTTCGGCGCGCTGCTCGCGCCCGCCGCGCTCTCCCTGCTCGCGGTGATGTTCACCGATGCCAAGGAGCGCGCCAAGGCGTTCGGCATCTACGGTGCGATCGCCGGTGGTGGTGGCGCCGTGGGCCTGATCCTCGGTGGCTTCCTCACCGAGTACCTGGACTGGCGCTGGACCTTCTTCGTCAACATCCCGTTCGCGATCGTCGCGGCCGCGGGCGCGTACTTCGTCATCCGTGAGCCGGCCGGCGGGCGCAACCGTTCGCCGCTCGACATCCCCGGTGTGGTCCTGTCCACCCTCGGCCTGGTCGCGCTGGTCTACGGCTTCACCCGCGCCGAGTCCGAGGGCTGGTCGGACGCCACGACGGTCGGCATGTTCGTCGCGTCCGCCGTGCTCCTCGCCGCCTTCGTCCTGACCGAGGCGAAGGTCAAGTCGCCGCTGCTGCCGCTGCGCGTCCTGACCGAGCGCAACCGCGGTGGTGTGTACCTCTCGCTGGGTCTCGCCGTCATCGCGATGTTCGGTCTGTTCCTCTTCCTGACGTACTACCTCCAGGTCGTGAAGGGGTACTCGCCGGTCAAGACGGGCTTCGCGTTCCTCCCGATGATCGCGGGCATGATCATCGGCTCGACCCAGATCGGTACGCGGCTGATGATGCGCGTTCCCCCGCGCTGGCTGATGGGCCCGGGCTTCCTGACCGCGGCCGTCGGCATGCTGCTGCTCACCCAGCTGGAGATCGGCACCTCGTACGCCGGTCTGATCCTGCCCGCCCAGCTGCTGCTCGGCCTCGGCATGGGCACGGCCTTCATGCCTGCCATGTCGCTCGCCACGCACGGCGTCGACCCGCGGGACGCCGGTGTGGCCTCCGCGATGGTCAACACCTCGCAGCAGGTCGGCGGCGCGATCGGTACGGCGCTGCTGAACACGATCGCCGCCTCGGCGACGACCGCGTACATCGCCGACCACGCGGCCGGTGCCACCAGCCAGGGCGCCCAGAAGCTGCTCCAGCTCCAGGGCATGGTCGAGGGTTACGCGGCGGCCATCTGGTGGGCCGTCGGCATCCTGGTCGTCTCGGCCGCGATCGCCGTCACCCTCATCAACACCGGGAAGCCGGGGTCCGGGGCGGTGGCCGCGTCCGGGTCCGGCGAGGGCGAGGGCGTCGAGGACGAGGTGAAGATCCCCGTCATCGCGCACTGACGCACCGACCCACCCGGTCGCCCGACGCACCGACCCACCCGGTCGCCTCCTGCCCTGGTTCCGCTCAGCGGAGCCAGGGCAGGTCCGCGTTCGGGTCCGTCGGCTGCAGGCCCTGCGCCATCACCTTCATGATCTCGCCGAGCTGCTCCACCTGGAGCGGGGTGAGCCGGTCGAACATCGCCTGCCGTACGGCGGCGACATGGCCGGGGGCCGTCCGCTCCAGCACCTCGTACCCCTCGTCCGTGAGATACGCGAACTGTCCCCGCTTGTCGGACGGGCAGTCCTCGCGGAGCACCCAGCCCTTCTTCTCCAGGCGTGCGACGGCGTGCGAGAGCCGGGAGCGGGTGATCTTGGCGCCCTTGGCGAGCTCGGTCATCCGCAGTCGCCGGCGGGGTGCCTGGGATAGCTGGACGAGCAGACCGTAGTAGATGTGCGGCATCCCGGCGTCGCGCTGCAACTGGCGGTCGAGATGGTCCTCGAGGAGGGTGGTGGCGTGCAGGTATGCGCGCCAGACGTGCTGCTCCTCGTCGCTGAGCCAGCGGGGCGCGTCGTTGGGTGCCATGGTCATGTATCTATCCTACGGCTCATTCTTGAAAGTTGAACTAGATCGGGTCTAGGCTCGTCATGTCAGGTGAGCTTGAACTTTCAATGACTGCTTGGGTCGGTCCGGGCGACGTCGACGTCGCCCCGGGCGACACCGGCCCGGGACGTCATCGACCCGGAACGGAGGCGGTCGTCATGGACGCCGACACCACGCTGGAACGGATGCCCGCCCTCTACCTCTCGCACGGCGCCCCGCCGCTCGCCGACGACCCGGTCTGGCCCGGCCAGCTCGCCGCCTGGTCGGCCGGGCTGCCCCGGCCGAAGGCGATCCTGATGGTCTCCGCCCACTGGGAGGAGGCCCCGCTCGCCCTCGGCGCGACCGAGACCGTCCCCCTCGTCCACGACTTCTGGGGCTTCCCCGAGCACTACTACCGGGTGCGGTACGCGGCACCGGGCGCGCCCGAGCTCGCCGCATCGGTCCGCAAGCTGCTGAACGGACCCGGCACTCCCGTGCAGGACATCCCCGACCGGGGGCTCGACCACGGCGCCTACGTGCCGCTCGTGGAGATGTTCCCGGACGCCGACGTCCCCGTACTCCAGATCTCCCTGCCCACCCTCGACCCGCGGAAGCTGATGGACGTCGGGCGCCGGCTCGCGCCGCTGCGCGACGAGGGCGTACTGATCGTCGGCAGCGGCTTCTTCACCCACAACCTGGCCGCACTGCGGCACCCCGGGCCCGGGGTGCCGGGCTGGTCGGCGGAGTTCGACGACTGGGGGCGCCACGCCCTGGAGGCCGAGGACGTCGACGCGCTCCTCGACTTCGAGCACAAGTCCCCGGCCGGCCGGCTCGCCCACCCGCGCACGGAGCACTTCGCACCGCTGTTCGTCACGCTGGGCGCGGCGGACGCGGCGGGGGACCTGGGCGGCGGCCGGAGCGTGATCGACGGGTTCTGGATGGGCCTCGCGAAGCGCTCGGTGCAGTTCGGCTGAGGCCGCCGGTCGGGGCTCGCGGTTCGACCGGGACCGCCGTTCGGGGATCTTGGTTCGGCTGAGGCCGCCGGTCGCGTCGTGCGGTGCGGCTGAGCTCGCCGGTCGCGCCGTGCGGTGCGGATGAGTTCACCGGCCGCGGCTCGCGCGGTTCGGCTGGGCTCGCCGGTCGCGCCGTGCGGTGCGGATGAGTTCACCGGCCGCGGCTCGCGCGGTTCGGCTGCCGAGCTCCGCGGTCGGGCCTTCGCTCAGAACACCGGCGGGTTGAGCTCGACCGCGCGGACCGCGGCGGTCAGGGCGAGCGGATCGACGATGTCGAGCGCGGTGTCGGTGAACTTGATCGTGTGGTCGTCGCCGTGCGCCGCCGCCCGCTCGAAGACCTCCTCGGCGGTGAGCGTGACGGGCGTGTACGGGGCGGGCTCGGGCGGTGTGTAGGCGGCGGTCACCGCGGCGGAGGCCGCCCAGGCCGCCGACAGGCTCGGCGCCCACAGCTCGCGCGGCAGCGCGGGGAGGGTGCGCAGGACCGCGTTGGGGGCGGTCGCGGCGTGCACCAGCATGATCGGTTCGCCGTGGCCGTGGGAGGCGTAGCGGTGGGTGGCGGCCGTGACCAGTTCGGTGAGAAGGGTGTGCGCGGTCTCCGGGTCGGGGGCGGCGCCCCAGCGGGGGAACGCGGTCAGCTGGGGGAGGCGGTCGCGTATCCCGCCGTCCTGGCGGGGGATGGGCGGCACGGCGTCGAGTGCCGCTGCCGCGCTCGGCGCGGGGGCGAGGTCGGTCAGCGGGGGCAGCGGCTGGTGGCGGGCGGCCCAGTAGCCGAGGGCGTGCGCCAGTTCCGCCCTGCGTGGCGCCGTCTCCGGGGTTGTCAGGAGAGTGCGTACGGCGTGACCGGTACGGATCACGGGGTGGGTCGCGCCGCCCGCGATGCCGGGGAGGAGGCGCGGCCACCACTCGGCGAGCACCTCCCGCCAGGGTCGCTCCTCGGTCTCGCGCTCGAAGAACCGCGCCCAGTCGGTGATCCGGGCCGGGTCGCCGAGCGCCTCGAGCCAGTTCGCGGCGGTGACGGGGGAGTGGAGGGGCGGCATGTCCTCCAGCTTGTGGCGGTAGTGGTCGAGCCAGCGGTGCACGGTCGGGGCGTGGCCGTGGCGCACGAGCGCCTCGACGGCCATCGGGGCGTGGTTGGAGAGCCAGCCGCGGCGCTCCGGGCCGGTGGCATGGAGGCGTTCGAGGGCTTCGTCGAGGGTGCCGGTGGTGTCGTCCATGGGGCGACGGTAGGTGCGGCGACGGGTGATCCGTAACGGCCGCGGGACCTAGTCCGGACCTAGTCCCCGCTCTGCCGCGGGACCTACTCCTCGGGGTGAAGGGCCTTCTCGTACCAGGCCACGTCCCAGTACCGGTCGAACTTCCGGCCGACCTCTCCGTACGTGCCGATGTGGTGGAAGCCGAAGCGGGTGTGGAGGCGGATCGAGGGCTCGTTGGGGAGCGCGATGCCGGCGTAGGCGCGGTGGACGTCCTCGCCGGAGAGCGCCTCGAAGAGCCGCTCGTAGAGGAGTGTGCCGATGCCGCGGCCGGCGGCGTCGGGGGAGAGGTACACGCTGACCTCCACGGATGTGGCGTACGCGGCCTTGGGGCGGAAGGGGCTGCTGGTCGCATATCCGAGAATTCGGCTTTTCGCCTCTTTCCGGACATCGCGAGCAACCAGAAGGCGATGCGGGCCGTCTTCACGGTAGGAGCGGAGCCAAGGGAGTCGCCCCTCCGGTGCGAAGGGCTGGGTGTCGAAGGTGATCGCGGTCTCGCGGACGTAGTGGTTGTACAGCTCCGTCAGCGCCTCCAGGTCGCCCTCCGTGCCCGCCCTGACCTGCGTATCCGCGTTTTCAGACAGCATCTATCCCCCTCGGTGGCGGCACAGGGTACTGCATGATCGCGAAAATCGATGCGCCGGGTGGGAATTCTGTCCTGATTCCAGTCGTTGTTTCCGTCGGATGCAGGGCACCCGAGAGGGTGTCGCGACCTACTCAGCAAGGGAGCACGCATGGCAACCCGTGCCGTCGCCCGTCGTTCGTCCGCCAAGAGCGGGAGCAGCACGCGGGCCAGCGGAGTTCGCGCCGTGGGCGGGGAGATCGCCGACCGCGACCTGGTCGGCATGTACCTCGACGAGATCGCGCGCACGCCCCTGCTCGACGCCGCCAAGGAGGTCGAGCTCTCCCAGACGATCGAGGCGGGTGTGTACGCCCGGCAGATCCTCGACGGAGAAGCAGAAAGTGAGGCGGGCGACGCGTCCCGCGAGGAGCTCGAAGCGCTCTACGAGGCGGGCGAGCGTGCCAAGGACCTCTTCATCAAGTCGAACCTGCGGCTGGTCGTCGCGGTCGCGCGACGCTATCCGCGCAGCGGACTGCCCCTGCTCGACCTGATCCAGGAGGGGAACGCGGGCCTGGTGCGCGCGGTCGAGAAGTTCGACTACGCGAAGGGCTTCAAGTTCTCGACGTACGCCACGTGGTGGATCCGCCAGGCCATCACGCGGTCCATAGCCGACCAGTCGCGCACGATCCGGCTCCCCGTCCACCTGGTGGAGGAGCTGGGGCGGATCCGGCGTGTGCAGCGCGAGTTCAACCGGGAGCACGGCCGCGAACCGGAGCCGGCGGAGATCGCGGCCGAGCTGGACAGCAAGCCGGAGCGGGTCGTCGACGTCCTCGACTGGGCGCGGGACCCGGTCTCGCTGAACATGTCGGTGGACGACGAGGGCGAGACGCAGTTCGGCGACCTGCTGGAGGACACCTCGGCGGTGTCGCCCGAGCAGTCGGTGCTGACGCTGCTGCGCAGTGAGGAGCTCGACGACCTGATCGACAAGCTCGACCACCGCACGGCGTCGATCATCCGGATGCGGTACGGAATCGAGGACGGCCGGGAGCGGACTCTGACGGAGGTCGGCAAGGAGCACGGCCTGACGCGGGAGCGGATCCGCCAGATCGAGAAGCACGCGCTGCTGGAACTGAAGAAGATGGCCCGCGACACGGGCTTCGACGCGGTGGCCTAGAGCGGCCGGCGGACCGGGGGAGGCGCGGTCGGGGTCCCCCCGGCCGGGTTCGTGCGGGCCGCCGCGGGCGCTGGGCCGTGGCATGGCCCTGCGGCGCCCGACGCTGGCGCGGCGCCAGGCTTTGGACAGGACGGGTTGGCCGGGTGTCTCCGCTGCGCGGGCCCATGGCGGGCGCCTCCGCTACGGGCTACCGCGCACCGACGCGGTGGTCTAGAGCGGCCGGCGGGCCGGGGGAGGCGCGGTCGGGGGTCCCGGCCGGGTTCGTGCGGGCCGCCGCGGGCGCTGGGCCGTCGCCTGGCTCTGCGCCGCCCGCGCTGGCTCGGCGCGAGGCTTTGGACAGGACGGGGTGGCCAGGTGTCTCCCCTGAGCGGGCCCATGGCGGGCGCCTCCGCTACGGGCTACCGCGCACCGACGCGGTGGTCTAGAGCGGCCGGCGGGCCGGGGGAGGCGCGGTCGGGGGTCCCGGCCGGGTTCGTGCGGGCCGCCGCGGGCGCTGGGCCGTGGCATGGCCCTGCGGCGCCCGACGCTGGCGCGGCGCCAGGCTTTGGACAGGACGGGGTGGCCAGGTGTCTCCCCTGAGCGGGCCCATGGCGGGCGCCTCCGCCATGGGCTAGCTCGGTACCGGCGCCGGGGACGCCGGGGACGCCGACGCTGCGGCGCCGCCGAGCCCGCCCGCGAGCCCGCCCCCCTCCCGGGTTGCGCCCGTTCTTAGGACGCGCTCGTCCTCCCGGGGTCGCGCCCCGGGCTGTGCCCGCCCCGCTGCGGGGCCTGCTCCCGGGCTGCGCCCCGACCCTCGGGTCGCGCTCGCCCCCTCCCGGGCTGCGCTCGCCCGCGGTCGCGTCAGGCCGTGGTCGACGCCGTCAGGCGGGTGGCCAGCTCCGTCACGTAGGTGATCAGTGGGGTCGGCGCGTGGATCGTGAAGGGGGCGTCCACCAGGGCCAGGCGGAGGGCCAGCCATTCGATCGAGTCCGCCGTGGGCGTGCGCAGGCGACAGGTCGTCGCGCCCGTCGCCGTCGGGGTCAGGTGGCCGGGGAGGCGGGCCGCCACGAACTCCGCCGGGGCCTCGAAGGTGACGTCCAGGTCGACCTCGGGCTGCTGCGCCCGCGTCATCGAGCGCGCCATGTACTCCGCCGCGCCGCCCTCCGGCAACTCCCGCGCGGGGAACCGCGCCCCCGTCGCGAACGGGTCCGACACCCGGTCCACCCGGAACGTGCGCCAGTCCTCGCGCTCCAGGTCGTACGCCACCAGATACCAGCGGTGCCCCGTCGACACGAGCCGGTACGGCTCCACCAGCCGCCGTGATTGCGTGCCGTCCCCCGCCCGGTAGCCGAAACGCAGCCGCTCCTGACCCGTCACCGCGCCCGCCAGCGCCGTCAGCGTCGACGGCGCCACCGTCGCCCCGTCCCCGCGCGTCAGCGGGATCGTCGCGTTCTGCAGCGTGGAGACACGGTGACGCAGCCGCGACGGCAGCACCTGCTCCAGCTTCGCCAGGGCACGTACCGACGCCTCCTCCACGCCCTCGATCGCGTGCCCCGCACCCGCTCGCAGCCCCACCGCGATCGCGACCGCCTCCTCGTCGTCGAGGAGCAGCGGCGGCATCGCCGCGCCGGCGACCAGGCGGTACCCGCCCACCGCGCCCTTCGTCGCCTCGACCGGATAGCCGAGCTCCCGCAGCCGGTCGATGTCCCGCCGGATCGTGCGGGCGGAGACCGAGAGCCGGTCGGCCAGCTCGCTGCCCGGCCACTCACGCGGAGTCTGGAGCAGCGACAGCAGATTCAGAAGTCGTGCCGGAGTGTCCGTCATGCCTTCCAGGATGGCGTTTATCTAGGACATCAGCTGACCTAGATGGCCTCTATCTTCATCGTATGAGTTCACACGACGCCGTTCCGGAAGCGGCCACGGAAGCGAAGGCCGCCACGGAAGCGGTGGCCGACCGCCGGCGCTGGATAGCCCTCGCCATCGTCATGACCGCGGCCTTCATGGACCTGGTCGACGCCACGATCGTCAACATCGCGATCCCGAGCATCGAGCGCGACCTCGGCGCCTCGTTCGGCGCCATCCAGTGGATCACCGCCGGTTACGCCCTCGCCTTCGCCGCCGGTCTGATCACGGGCGGACGTCTGGGTGACATCTTCGGGCGCAAGCGGCTGTTCCTCCTCGGCACCGCGGGCTTCACGGTCGCCTCCGCGCTGTGCGGCTTCGCCGCGAACCCGGAGATGCTGGTCGCCTCCCGCCTTCTCCAGGGCGCTGCGGCGGCGATGATGGTTCCGCAGGTCCTGTCGATCATCCACGTCACCTTCCCCGCCCACGAGCGCGGCAAGGTCTTCGGAATGTTCGGCGCCATCATCGGCCTCGGCGCGGTCTCCGGCCCGCTGCTCGGCGCCCTGCTCACGCAGTGGAACATCGCCGGCCTGGAGTGGCGCCCGATCTTCCTGATCAACCTGCCGGTCGGCATCGCCGGTCTGCTGCTCGGCCGGAAGTTCATCACCGAGTCGAAGGCGCCCAAGGCGCTCCGCCTCGACATCGTCGGCGTCCTGTTGGTCACGCTGGCGCTGCTGATGCTGATCTACCCGCTGACGCGCGGCCGCGAGCTGGACTGGCCGCTCTGGGGCCACCTGTGCATGGCCGGCAGCCTCGCCGTCTTCGCCGTCCTCATCGCGTACGAGAAGTACAAGACGAAGAAGGACGGCTCCCCGCTGCTCGAGCTGTCGCTGTTCAAGGTGAAGAGCTTCGCGGCCGGCATCGCGGTGCAGCTGACCTTCGGTGTCGTGATGGGCATCTTCTTCCTGGTCTGGACGCTGTACATGCAGAGCGGGCTCGGCTGGACCCCGCTCAAGGCGGGTCTGACGGGCGTGCCGTTCTCGATCGCCGTCTCGACGGCGGCCGGTCTGTCGGTGCAGAAGCTGGTGCCGCGCTTCGGCCGCAAGGTGCTCCAGGCGGGCGCGTTGACGATGGCCGCCGGCGTGCTGCTCTACATGGTCGTGGCCGGCCGGTACGGCACCTCCATCGACCCCTGGCAGATGATCCCGCCGCTGGTGGTCATGGGTCTGGGCATGGGCCTGATCGTGGCCCCGCTGACGGACGCGGTCCTCTCGGACGTGCCGCGCGAGCACGCGGGCTCGGCGTCGGGCCTCATCAACACGACCGGGCAGATGGGCATGGCGCTCGGGCTCGGACTCGTGTCGGTCGTCTTCTTCGGCGTGATCGACGAGGAGCGTCTCGCGAAGGCTCCGACCGAGGTGGGCGCGGCCTTCACGGACGCCTTCCAGAACGCGCTCGGGTGGACGGTGGCCGTGCTCGCCGGAATCTTCCTGGTGATGTTCGCGCTGCCGGCGAAGCCGAAGCAGCATGTGGAGGGCGCGGAGGCGGACGCGGGCGACTCCGAGGGAGTCGCGAAGGAACCGGTGCTCACGCGCTGACCTCGCGCCGTACGCGACGAAGGCCCGGACCTGGGCATCCCGGTCCGGGCCTTCGTCGCGCACGGGCCTCGGGGTGTGGGGCCGGGGACTTCCGGCATCCGAGGCCTGGGCCGTGGCCCCGGGCCTTCGGTCCGAATCCCCACCCGATGCCCGTTCGTGTCCGCAGCCATGCCCGAATCCGTTTACTTTCTCCTCATGCAGGCGTAACCTGCAACTGAAACCACAGGTTCGGGCATGGAACGGACGTAAAACCACATGTACGCACCCGAGCGACAGCAAGCGATTCTGCGGCTCGCCCGCGAGAGCGGACGCGTCGACGTCCTCTCCCTCGCCGAGGAGTTCCAGGTCACCGCCGAGACCGTACGGCGCGACCTCAAGGCCCTCGACCGGGCCGGGCTCGTACGCCGGGTGCACGGTGGAGCGATACCGGCCGGGCGGCTCGACTTCGAGCCCGACCTGGCCGAGCGCGAGGCCACCGCCGCCGACGAGAAGGACCGGATCGTCCGTGCCGCCCTCGCCGAACTCCCCGACGAGGGCAGCGTCGTCCTCGACGCCGGCACCACCGTCGCCCGGCTCGCCGCCGAGTTCCCCCTCGAATGCGGCCTGACCGTCGTCACCCACGCGCTGCCCGTCGCGGCCCGCCTCGCCGACCACCCCGGCATCGACCTCCACCTCGTCGGGGGCCGCGTCCGGCACCGTACCCGCGCCGCCGTCGACGCGTGGGCGCTGCGGGCGTACGGAGAGATCCGCGCCGACGTCGCCTTCCTCGGCGCCAACGGCTTCTCGCCCGACAACGGTCTCACCACCCCCGACCTCGCCGAGGCCGCCGTCAAGCGGGCCGTGATCGCCTCCGCCCGGCGCGTCGTGCTCCTCGCCGACTCGGCCAAGTACGGCGAGGAACACTTCGCCCGCTTCGGCGACCTCACCGACGTCGATCTGCTCATCACCGACAGCGGGCTCAGCCCCGAGGACGCCGCGGCGATCGAAGCCGCGGGAACGGAAGTCGTACGCACATGATCCTCACCGTCACCCCCAACCCGTCGCTGGACCGGACGTACGAGGTCCCGGCCCTGGACCGGGGCGAGGTGCTGCGCGCCTCCGCGGAGCGCATGGATCCGGGCGGCAAGGGCGTCAATGTCTCCCGCGCCGTCGCCGCGGCCGGACACCGGACCGTCGCCGTCGTCCCGCTCGGCGGTGCGCCCGGTGCGCTCGTCGCCCAACTCCTCGCCGAGCAGGGCATCGAGGTCGCACCGGTACCGGTCGCCGGCCACACCCGCTCCAACATCGCGCTCGCGGAGCCGGACGGAACGCTGACAAAGGTCAACGCGCCCGGTCCGGAGCTCACTTCGGAGGAGTCGGAGACGATCCTCACCACGGTCGGCGCCTACTCGCCGGCGGCGGACTGGATCGCCTGCTGCGGCAGCCTGCCGCGCGGTCTCGCGCCGGAGTGGTACGCCGAGCTGGTCACCCGCGCCCACGGAGCCGGGGCCCGGATCGCGCTCGACACATCGGGCCCGTCGCTGCTCGCGGCCCTCGCGGCCCGGCCGGACGTGGTCAAGCCGAACGCCGACGAGTTGGCGGAAGCGGTCGGACGGCCTCTGGCCACGGTCGGCGACGCGGTGAAGGCGGCGGAGGAACTGCGCGAGTCGGGGGCGGGCGCGGTGCTGGCGAGCCTGGGCGCGGACGGCCAACTGCTGGTCACCGCGGACGGCACCTGGTTCGGGGCGGCGGCGGTCGACACGGTCCGCTCCAACGTCGGCGCGGGAGACGCCTCCCTGGCCGGATTCCTCGCGGCGGGGGGAGAGGGCCCCGAGGCGCTGGCGGCGGCGGTCGCGCACGGCGCGGCGGCCGTCCAGCTTCCGGGGAGCGAGATGCCCACACCGGCCGATCTGAACCCGTCGGCGGTCACCGTGACCGACGACGTACCCCTCGACCGAGTACTCAGCGAGCAAGGGAGCCCGCGATGAGCAAGATGATCACCGCGGACCTGGTCGATCTCGACCTGTCCGCCGGCACGAAGGAAGCGGCGGCCCGTTCGCTCGCGGAGCGCATGGTCGCGCTCGGCCGGGTGACCGACCTCGACGGCTTCCTCGCGGACGTGGCGGCCCGCGAGGCCCAGATGCCGACGGGGCTCGACGGCGGCATCGGCATCCCGCACTGCCGCAGCGCCCATGTGACGGCCCCGACGCTGGCCTTCGGCCGCTCCCCCTCGGGCATCGACTTCGGCGCCCCGGACGGTCCGGCGGACCTGATCTTCCTCATCGCGGCGCCGGCGGGAGCGGACGACGCCCACCTGACGATCCTCTCCTCCCTGGCCCGCCAGCTGATGAACGAGGACTTCACGACCGCCCTTCGCTCGGCGACGTCGGCGAGTGGCGCCGCGTCCTTGATCCTGGGCGAGACCGCGGACGAAACGGAGTCGGCCGGGGTGGCCGCGCCGACGACGCCGAGTGCGGAGCCGTCACCCGAAGCCGCCGCCGCGCCGGGCGGCGAAGTCGCCGGCGGGGTGTCGGGCGCGGAGCCCGCCCCGCCGACCGACTCGACTGGTGAAACCGTCGACGCTGCGTCCGGCACCGTCGGGGGGCTGGGGGGAACCCCCAGTCTCGGGGAGGGGCGGGGTGGGGGAGCAGAACCCACCCCCTTCCGTATCGTCGCCGTCACCTCGTGCCCCACCGGCATCGCCCACACCTACATGGCCGCCGAAGCCCTCGAGAAGGCGGGCGAGGTCGCGGGTGTCGAGGTGGCTGTCGAGACACAGGGGTCCGCCGGGTTCACCCGGCTCGATCCGGCCGTCGTCGAGGCCGCCGACGGCGTGATCTTCGCGCACGACGTGCCCGTACGGGAGAAGGAACGATTCGCCGGGAAGCCGACCGTCGACGTCGGCGTCAAGGCCGGCATCAACCGGCCCGCCCAGCTGATCTCCGAGGTCCGCGGCAAGGCCGAGCGCGGCGAGAGCACGGCCCCGGCCGGCCGGCCCACCCCGGTCGAGAACGCCGGTGAGCCCACCGAGGGTTACGGAACCAAGCTTCGCAAGTGGCTGATGTCCGGCGTCAGTTACATGGTCCCGTTCGTCGCCGCGGGCGGTCTCCTCATCGCCCTCGGCTTCGCCATCGGCGGCTACGACATCGACAAGGCACCCTCCGTCGCCGAGCACTTCGCCTGGGGCCAGGCCGACAGCTGGGCCGCCCTGATGTTCCAGATCGGCGGGCTCGCGTTCGCCTTCCTCGTCCCGGTGCTCGCCGGTTACATCGCGTACGGCATGGCAGACCGACCAGGCCTCGTACCCGGTTTCGTCGGAGGTTCGATCGCGCTCACCATCAACGCGGGCTTCCTCGGCGGCCTCGCCGCCGGTCTCATCGCCGGTGGCACGGTCCTCGCCATCCAGAAGGTGAAGGTGCCCGGAGCCCTGCGGGGCATCATGCCCGTGGTCGTGATCCCCCTGCTCGCGTCGATCGTCGTCGGCTTCCTGATGTTCCTGGTGATCGGCAAGCCGATCGCGAGCCTCCAGAACGCCCTCACCGACTGGCTCTCCGGCCTCTCCGGCGCCAACGCGATCATCCTCGGCGTCATCCTCGGCCTGATGATGTGCTTCGACCTCGGTGGCCCGGTCAACAAGGTCGCGTACGCCTTCGCCGTCGGCGGTCTCGCCAACCCCAACGAGGGTTCCCTCAAGGTCATGGCCGCCGTGATGGCCGCCGGAATGGTCCCGCCGCTCGCGATGGCGCTGGCCACGACCGTGCGCGGCAGGCTCTTCACGAAGACCGAGCGGGAGAACGGCAAGGCGGCCTGGGTGCTGGGGGCGTCGTTCATCAGCGAGGGCGCGATCCCGTTCGCCGCGGCCGACCCGCTGCGGGTCATTCCGGCGGCGATGGCGGGCGGCGCGGTCACAGGCGCGCTGTCGATGGCCTTCGAGTGCACCCTGCGGGCCCCGCACGGCGGCATCTTCGTGATCCCGCTGATCGGCAACCCGCTGCTCTACCTGCTCGCGATCATGGCGGGCACGCTGGTGAGCGCCGCGCTCGTGATCGTCCTCAAGGGCGCGCGGAAGGCGGCGCGGGAGGCGGAGGCGGCGGGGGCGATACCTCAGGCTGAGACGAAGGTGGCCGTAGCAGCCTGACCGGCCGCCCCGTGAGGGCAGCCCCGAGGGGCGGTGCGTACTGCTGGTGCACCGCCCCTCGGGCGTACCGCTCAGGTCAGTGGCGGTTCACTGCACCTCCGGTGTCCAGGGCGCGCCCGAACTTCATGGAGCGCATGACCACCGCCGGCAGTGCCGACTGCTGGGTCCAGGGCTCGTCCCAGGTGAAGGTGGTTCCGCCGACGTCACCGTGCGTCTGCCACACCGTGTTGTCCGTGGTGATCACCTTGACGTACGCGTTGACGCCCCGGGCCTCGATGCCCACGGCGCACACGTTCGCCGGGTAGTCGGGGTTGGCCGGGTCGCCGTCGGTAGCGGTCGCGTTGCTGAGGTTCTGCCAGACGATCGTCCCGCCGAGCGTCGGCCCCCGGCCGGCGAACACATTGCCGCCGGTGAGGACGGCCTGGAAGTCCTCGGGACCGATGGGCGGAGTGTGAACGTCGATGTCGGAGCAGGGCCCGGTGGCACCCGTGTCACCCGTGGCGCCCGTGTCACCGGTGTCACCCTTCGGTCCGGTGTCGCCGGTCGGGCCGGCGGGTCCGGTGTCGCCGGTGGGCCCGGTGTCGCCGGTGGCTCCGGCCGGTCCGGTGTCACCCGTCGCGCCGGTGTCGCCGGTCGCTCCGGTGTCGCCGGTGGCTCCGGCCGGTCCGGTGTCGCCGGTGGCTCCGGTGTCGCCGGTCGGCCCGGCGGGTCCGGTGTCGCCGGTCGCTCCGGCCGGCCCGGTGTCACCAGTGGCCCCGGTGTCGCCAGTTGCGCCGGTGTCACCCGTGGCGCCCGTGTCGCCGGTGGCTCCGGCAGGTCCGGTGTCGCCGGTGGCTCCGGTGTCGCCGGTCGCGCCGGCGGGTCCGGTGTCGCCGGTTGCTCCGGCCGGTCCGGTGTCGCCCGTGTCACCGGTGGGGCCCGTGTCGCCGGTTGCCCCTTGGGCACCGGTGTCGCCGGTCGGCCCGGCGGGGCCGGTGTCACCCGTGTCACCCGTCGGACCGGGCGGACCCGGCGGGCCCGGCTTCTCGCAGTGGTCAGGACCGCCCACAGGCAGTGCCCTCACGTAGCGGTCGTGGTCGGACGCGGCCGACAGGTACTCCGCGAGGCTGCCGCCCATGAACTGCTGGTCCTCGTGGTCCACGAAGTTCTCGTAGTCACCCGGGGGCGCCTCGCCCTCCTCCGGCGGCGCGGCGTTCTTCTCGTGGGACACCGGCCCCCACAGCTGCGGCGGCGGGCCTTCCTCGTGGTGCGGGCGCGGGCCGTGGCCCTCGTGGTGCGGGCGGTCCCTGCACTCATCGCCGCCCGACGGCGTGCCCGTGAGGTTCACCCCCGAAGGCCCGGCCACGCTCTGCGGCGCGGCTGAGACGGGAGTCGTGAACCCCGTGAGTACGAGTGCGATCGAGGCGATGGCACCTCCGTTGAGCCAGGCGCGGCGTCGCGGCAGCGGGCCGAATGCGGACCTGGTCCTGGAATCAGGACTCATGCAATAGCTCCTTCTTCATCCGGATCGAGTGATTCACCGGAAGCGAGTTCGAGCTTCCATTCAGATCATCGGACTGCGATCGCGGCGCCTTTACGTCTCCGAGGGGACTGTCAACGCCTTGGCCTACCGTCACCATCCCCCTGGGTGCGTACGGCGTGGCGAACCTGAAAGCGCCTGTCGGCGTGCCGTCCCCGACCGTCCCTGGCCTGTGCTTATGGTCGCCCCCCACCGAACCACCGGAAGTGGTGTTGCCGTGAAGCCATCCTTCTGCTTGTGCATGATCGTCAAGAACGAGGCCCGAGTAATCGAGCGCTGCCTCGCCTCCGTCCGTGACCTGGTGGACACCTGGGTCATCTCGGACACGGGTTCGACCGACGGCACCCAGGACCTCATCCGCAAGGCTCTCCACGGGATCCCCGGAGAGCTGCACGAGGAGCCGTGGGTCAACTTCGGGCACAACCGCAGCCTGAACATCGCCCACGCCCGAGGCCGTGCCGACTACCTCCTGCTCCTCGACGCCGACCTCGTCCTGCGCCAGGAAGGCCCGCTGCCCCCGCTGACCGCCGACGCGTACATGCTGCGTCACAAGGGCGCGCTGGAGTACCGCATCAAACGCCTGGTCAGAGGCGATCTGCCGTGGCGGTACGAGGGGGTGACCCACGAGTACCTCACCGCCGACCGGAAACACACCCAGGAGAACCTCGACGCCCTCGCCATCGACGACCGTCACGACGGCGGCTCGCGCCACGACAAGTTCGAACGCGACGCCCGGCTGCTGAGCGCCGAGCTCGACCGCGACCCCGGCAACCCCCGTACGGTCTTCTATCTCGCGCAGACGATGCGCGACATGGGCCGGTCCGGGGAGGCGATCAAGCTCTACGAGCGCCGCGCCGCCATGGGCGGCTGGGGCGAGGAGGTCTACTACGCACTCCTTCAGTCCGGCGTGCTCAGGGCGGAGTCCGGCGACTGGCCGGCCGCCATGGACACGCTCACGCGCGCCTGGGACTCGCGGCCGCAGCGTCTCGAAGCCTGCTACGAACTGGCCGCACGGCTGCGCAAGATGCGGCGCCACCACTCCGCCCACGCGATCGTCTCCGCCGTGCTCGACCGGGAGCAGCCGCGTGACGACCTGCTGTTCCTCCAGCCGTGGGTGTACCGCTGGGGCCTGCTGTTCGAATTCTCGATCACCGCCTACTGGGTCGGCGACTACGCGGGCTCGCTCGCCGCGTGCGACCGGCTGCTCGCCATGCCCGACCTGCCCGAGCCGTACCGCAAGCAGACCCAGGCCAACCGCGAGTTCTCCGTCGGCAAGCTCGCCGCCGCCCCGATCCCGCACGCGGCCGCCGCACCGCCCGACGCCGCGGCTCCGCTCGCCGCTGCTCCCTCCGCCGACCCGCCCTCCGTCGACGCGCCCTCCGTCGACGCGCCCTCCGCCGACGCGCCCGCGTCGGTGCGCGGCTAGGGGCGGGCCGTGGGAACGCCCTCCTCCGTCGCCGCCGAGGTCCGGGATCCCGCCCCCGCCGCCACCCGCAGCCCCGCCCCGCCACGCGGCGAGGGCGGCATGCGGCACGGCGTCTGGCTGTGGCCGGCCCTCCTCACCCTCGCCCTGACGTTGTACGAGATCGACCACCCGCTGCTGTGGGAGGACGAGCTCAACACCTGGGACATGGTCACCCGCTCCACCGGCAGCCTGCTCGACACGGTGGGCAACGTGGACGCGGTCCTGACCGTCTACTACCTGCTGATGCACGGGTGGACCGTTGTCTTCGGGGACTCCGTCACCGCCCTGAGGATGCCCTCCACCCTCGCGATGACAGGGGCGGCCGCCTGCACGGCGCTGATCGGGCAGCGGCTGTTCGGCCGCCGCGCCGGGCTCGCCGCGGGTCTGCTGTTCGCCCTCACCCCCGTGGTGGTCCGGTACGCCCATGAGGCCCGCCCGTACGCCCTGGTCGTCCTCGCCGTCGCCCTCGCCACGCTGGCGCTGCTCCGGGCCCTGGACCGGCCCGAACGCGTGGGGCGCTGGGCCGCGTACGCGGCGTGTGTGGCCGCGGTCGGGCTGCTGCACCTGGTGGCGCTGACGGCGCTGGCCGGGCACCTGGTCGTCGTGGCCGCATGGGCCCGTGTCGACCGCGCGCTCGCCGTCCGGGCCGGGCTCGCCGCACTGGCCGGGGTGGCCGCCGTGGCACCGGTCGCGGTGCTCGGCAGCGGGCAGGCGTCACGTCAGATCGCCTGGATCCCCCGACCGAATCTGGAGAGCCTGGCCGCCTTTCTCCCGCAGCTGTACGCCTCCGGGACGTTCGCCGGGGCGGCGACGGTCCTCGCCGTGTCGGCCTGGGCGCAGCGTCGGCGGGCGGGCCGCGCCGGTGCGGCGCCGTCGACGAGCGGCAGTTCCTGGCGGCCGGTGTCCCGGGGGCCGGTCCTGGCCGTGACCGCCATGGCCGTGCTGCCGGTCCTCGCCCTGTGGGCGGTCTCGCACGGCGACATCTCGTACTTCTTCTACCGGTACCTGCTCTTCACCCTGCCGGCGTGGGCGGTCCTGGCCGGTGCGGCGCTCGCCGCGCTCCGTTCCCGCGCCGTCCTCGCCGTCGCCCTGGTCGCCGTGGCGGTACTGAGCCTGCCCGAGCAGCGGTCGGTGCGGGAGACGTACGCGCACTTCTGGCACGGGGTGGACTACAAGGGAGCCGCCGAGACCATCGCCAAGTACCACCGGCCGGGCGACGCCGTCGTGTACGACCGGGGCGAGGACTACTGGCGGCTGCTGGACCTCGGCGTCCGCCACTACCTGCCCGACGAACTGCGGCCCCGGGACGTCTTCCTGGCCCGCTCGGCCGCGGACCGTGCGGACCTCTGGTCCTCGGAGTGCCCGGACCCGGCCGCCTGTCTGCGGAGCGAGGCCCGGATCTGGCTGGTCGTGCCCGCGGGCGCGGCCGACCCGCTGGACGCGCTCCCCGCTCCCCAGGCGCGCGTCCTGCGGAAGCACTACACCGCGACCGGCACCGAACGGCTGACCGGTGTCACGGTGGCACTCCTGGTCCGCAAGTCCTGAACCCGCGGGACGGACCGGACGGACCTGACGGACCGGGCGGGCCGGACGGACCGGGCGGACCGGGTCCCCCGTCCGACACCCGCCGGAGAGCCCGAGGGCGGCCGACGCGCACCGCGCCGACCGCCCTCGTTCATGTCACGGGTGCCCGCCTCGCCGGCCCACGGGTGCCCCGGTGCCGCCCCGGCTCACCGCACCCGTGCGCGGTGCTCCATCGCTTCGCGGGCCGTGTGCTCGTCCTCGTACACCTCGCACATGTGGCGGCCGTCCGGTGTCGCCGTGTGCTCGACCTCCCACAGGCTCAGTTCGCCGCCGTCGAGCAGCAGGAACGCGTGCTCGTAGAGAGTGAATCCGGCGTCCCGGCCGCGCTCCACCGCGCACTGGCGGCCGAACGCCTGCGTGATGTGGTGCGCGAACGCCACCCGCAGTCTGCGCGCCGTCTCCTCGCTCGGCCGGTCCGCGTTCTCCGCGCGGCGCAGCACCCGGCGCGCGTGGTCCGCGGAGTTGTCCGGCACGTACATCCGGGGCTGCGTCGGTATGGGACGGGACAGCAGCGCGCTCAGCAGCTCCAGGTCGCCGTCCTCGTCACAGTCCTGCCCGGTGGCGCGCTCGGTGCCCCAGCCCGGGTCGAGGCCGCTCGGCAGCCGCGACGCGGCGAGCCGGGCCTCCGCCTCGTCGGCGTACAGCTCGTGCTGCTCGGTGCCGTCCCGGCCCGAGTTGTGCACCAGCTCCCACAGACTGAGCGCCGTGCCGTCGGCGAGCAGATAGGTGTGGCGGTACGTGGTTCTGTGCAGCGATGCGCTGTGGTGCGAGGAGTACAGCGCGCTGGAGTGGGCGAGCGCCGTCTCCAGGCACTCGACCGTACTGTCGGGCAGATCGAAGGAGTTGAGCGCCCGGCCCAGGAGCCGCTCCACCTGCGTCTCGGTCGTCTCGTACGGATCGTGAGGATCCTGCGGATCGTTCAAGAGGGTCTCCAGGCCGTCGCCGCATGTCACTCGGTGCTTGCTTAACGTAGTCCCTGGGGCTGACATCGTGTCCGGGGTTCGGCAAAACGAAGGGGGTCGCGCGGGAAGTTCCCGCGCGTCGGCCTCCAAGGCTCAACTCCCCTTGTTGTAAAGGGAGTCGACAGCAGGGCCCGGTCCGTACAGCTCGCGGTGGGCGGGGAAGTGGCCGCCGGGACCCGCGACTCCCTCGGCGGTCTCCAGGACCGCCCGCACGATCGCCCGGGTCACCGTGTCCGCGCCCGCCGCCAGGATCTCGTTCAGGGCGAGCGGACCGGCCTTCGCGTCCAGTTCCCGCTCCCCGGTCGCGAGGGCGAAGACGGTGTCGCCGTCGTTGAGGAGATGGACCGGACGGATGGCGCGCGCGATGCCGTCGTGCGCCGTACCGGCGAACTTCTGCGCCTGCGCCCGCGTCAGGACGGCGTCGGTGGCGACGACCGCGAGCGTGGTGTTCAGGGGCGGCGGGGTGTTCATGGCCGCGGCCTCGGCCAGGCGGCGGAGCGCCGTCTCGTGGACGGCCCGGTCCGGATACTCCGGCCGGCCCTGGAAGTACTGCCCGTACAGCGCACCGGTCTCCGGGTCGACCGCCGAGCCGACCGCGTTGACGACGACCAGCGCGCCGACCGTGATGCCCGAGTCCAGGACCGTGCTCGCCGTGCCGACCCCGCCCTTGAGCCCGCCGACGACGGCGCCGGTGCCCGCGCCGACGGCGCCCGTCTCCACGCGCGCGTGGAGCTCCGTCGCCGCGGCGGCCTCCACCGCGGCGCGTCCCGTGGCCGCTCCAGGCCGGGCCGTGAAGTCGCCGCCCCGGCCCAGGTCGAAGACACAGGCGGCGGGTACGACCGGGACCACGTGCGAGGGCTCGGGCCCGACCCGTACCCCTCGGCCCCGCTCCTCCAGCCAGGCCATCACGCCCGCCGCCGACTCGAGTCCGTACGCGCTGCCACCGGTGAGGACCACGGCCTCGATCCGCTGGACGACGTTACGGGGGTCGAGCGCGTCGGTCTCCCGGGTGCCGGGTCCGCCGCCCCGTACGTCCACGGCCGCCACCGCCCCGCCCTCCGGGGCGAGGACGACGGTGGTGCCGCTGAGGGCGTTCGGCCCGTCCACGCGCGCGTGGCCGACCCGGAGGCCGGTCACGTCCGTGAGGGCGTCGTGCGGTGCCTCGTTCTTCGTCATGGTTCTTGCGTACCACGCCCGTTCGGTCAGTGGCCGTGGCCGGGCCCGGCTCCGCGCGAGGCGGCGTTGCGCGCGGCCAGCGTCACCCCGACCGCCACGGTCGCCGCCGCGACGAGACCAGCCGCCAGGACCGCCCAGCGGCCGGCGAACGTGCACATCAGGATCGCCAGGGACGAGACGGGCAGGACGAGCTGCTGCGCGATGCCGACCTTGAAGTACCGGGCGTGCAGCAGCCACACGCAGAGCAGGAAGAGCGCGGAGGGGATCGTCACGGCGGAGGAGGCGGCGAGCGTGGAGATGTGGGCCTTGCCCACCGACTGCTCGACGGCGATCTCGATCCCGGCGCCGATGGCGGCGGCGGAGGCGAAGATGAGGTAGTGGCCGTAGCCCCAGACGAAGCCCTGCCGGTTGGAGCGGAGGCGGATGTGGGCGGGGACGGCGAAGTAGATCCACCAGGCGGCGTAGACGATGAGCAGGCCGCCGGCGGCGATCGGAAGCAGCTCGTCGAGGGCGTCGTACTCGCTGACCCCCGTCTTCACGGCGACCGTCGCCGCCGCGATCGTCTCGCCGAGCACGATGATCGTGAACAGGCCGTAGCGCTCGGCGATGTGATGCGCGTGCCAGTGGGTGTTGGTGTCCTTCTCCGCGAGCGCGGGGACCGCCAGTTCGGCGACGATCATGACGAGGAAGATCCACGAGCGGGCGGACTCGGGAGCCCAGAGGAGGGCGGTCCAGCCGATCTGGCAGAGGATCACGCCGCCCGCGTACCGGTGGCACATGGTGCGTTCGGCGGGGTCCGTCGCGTGATGGGCGGCGCGCAGCCACTGGAAGGAGAGCGCGAGCCGCATGACCACGTAGCCGAGCACGGCGACCAGGAAGTCGTCCTCGAAGACGCGGGAGATACCGGCGGCGAGGATGAGGACACCGGCGATCTGGACGAAGGTGGCGACGCGGTAGAGGACGTCGTCGTTGTCGTAGGCGGAGGCGAACCAGGTGAAGTTCATCCAGGCCCACCAGATCGCGAAGAAGACCATCGCGTAATGGACGATGCCGTCGGCGGCGTGGTGCTCGGCGACCGCGTGCACGAGCTCGGCGCCGGCCTGGGCGACGGCGACGACGAAGCAGAGGTCGAAGAAGAGCTCGAGCGGTGTGGCGGCGCGATGCGCCTCGGCGCGGGACCGCGCGATGAGGGGCAGAAACGGTTGCGTCATGCGCTCCAGGACATCAGAGCCGCATCACGCACGGGCGCCACGGCACGCGGGCCCTTGGGCGGGCGGGGCCGCCGGGACCTCTGGGTGTGCGTACGGCCCGGGGCCGCCGGGACCTCCGCCCACCCGGGTCGCGACCATGGCCTCTGACCTGCCCCTGTGTGCGGGCGCAGCCTGGAGGAGCAAGGAAGCCCCGATCCCCAGGGAAGCGCCATGAGTTCCGTACTCCAGGACACCAGAACGGCGGGCGGAGCAGCCCCGGCGTACGACGCGGAGCAGTACCGGCCCGGGAAGTCGATCACGGACTGGGAGCCGGAGAACGAGCTCTTCTGGAAGTCGATCGGGAAGCGCGTCGCGAGCCGCAACCTGTGGATCGCGGTCCCGGCGCTCCTGGTCGCCTTCGTCGTCTGGCAGGTGTGGAGCGTCACCGCCACCAATCTGAAGGACGTCGGCTTCGGCTTCTCCACCTCGCAGCTGTTCTGGCTGACGGCCATCCCCGGTCTGACGGGCGGCACGGCCCGGATCCTCTACACCTTCCTCGGCCCGATGGTCGGCCAGCGCCGCTTCACCGCACTCTCGACGGTCGTGCTGATCGTCCCGCTGATCTGGCTGGGCATCGCGATCCAGGACCCGTCGACCCCCTACGCCGTGATGGTCGCCATCGCGGCCCTGTGCGGTATCGGCGGCGCCAACTTCGCCTCCTCGCTCGCGAACATCGGCTTCTTCTTCCCGAAGGCCAGGAAGGGCAGCGCCACCGGCATCAACGGCGGGCTCGGCAACCTGGGCGTCTCGGCGGTCCAGCTGCTCACCCCGATCGTCATCACCTGGTCGACCATCGCGATCGGCACCGCCCAGCACAAGGCGGACGGGACCCCGGTCCACCTGCAGAACGCGGCCTTCCTGTGGGTGCCGGTGCTGCTCGTCCTGGCGGCGGTGGCCTGGTTCGGGCAGAACGACCTGAAGGTGGCCTCCACCCCCTTCCGCCGGCAGAAGATCATCTTCAAGCGCAAGCACAACTGGCTGATGACCTGGCTGTACGTCGGCACCTTCGGCTCCTTCATCGGCTTCGCGGCCGCGCTGCCGATGCTGATCAAGACCACGTTCCCGGACTACTCGATCGCCACCTACGCCTGGATGGGCCCGGCGGTCGGCGCCCTGGCCCGGTGGGCAGGCGGCTGGATCGCGGACAAGTGGGGTGGCGCCCGGGTGACGATCCTGTCCTTCGTCGGCATGGCGGCCTCGATCATCGGGGTGATCACCTTCCTCCCGTCGGGATCCGACACGGGCAACTTCTACGGCTTCTTCTTCTGCTTCCTCGCGGCGTTCTTCTTCTCGGGCATCGGCAACGGCTCGACCTTCCGCCAGATCCCGGTCATCTTCCGCGGCACCCATCTGAAGGGCCTGACGGAGGGCACCCCGGAGTACGCGAGGGCGCTGAAGCAGTCGGAGATGGAGTCCGGCGCGGTCACCGGCTTCACCTCGGGGATCGCCGCCTACGGCTTCTTCTTCATCCCGGCGCTCTTCGGCTCGATGGCCGTGACCAGCGCGATGTGGGGCTTCGTCGCCTTCTTCGCCGGCTGCACGGTCGTGACCTGGTGGTTCTACGCCCGCAAGGGTGCGGAGGCGCCGAGCTGAGCCATCCGCCCGCCCCTGCGAAAGTCCCCGCCCAGGCGGGGCCTTTCCGCATCCCGGGGACGGGACCAATGGCCGTCGACCGGTGACCAATGCCGCGCCCTTTGATCGATCAGAAGGCGTGCAATGGAGGTGAGCAACGACGCGATCGAATGATTCGAAGAAGGCGGTGCGGGCAGTGACTGCGACCCCTGCTGAGGCAACGGTGACCGATGGAGCCTGGAAGGGCTTCAAGGGCGGACTCTGGCGCGACGCCGTCGACGTCCGCGACTTCATCCAGCAGAACTACACGCCCTACGAAGGCGACGGCTCTTTCCTCGCCGGCCCCACCGAACGCACCACCGCCGTCTGGGCGGCCATCACGGAGAAGTTCCCCGAGGAGCGCGCCAAGGGCGTCCACGACATCGCGTACGACATCCCCTCCACCGTCACCGCCCACGCCCCCGGCTGGATCGACCGCGACAAGGAGCTGATCGTCGGCCTCCAGACCGACGCCCCGCTCAAGCGCGCGATCATGCCGTACGGCGGCTGGCGCATGGTCGCCGGCGCCCTGGACACCTACGGCTACCCGGTCTCGGCGGAGCTGGAGAAGGTCTTCACCGAGTACCGCAAGACCCACAACGCCGGTGTCTTCGACGCCTACACCCCCGAGATCCGCGCCGCCCGCAAGGCCGGTGTCGTGACCGGGCTGCCCGACGCCTACGGCCGCGGTCGCATCATCGGCGACTACCGCCGGGTCGCCCTCTACGGCGTCGACCGCCTCGTCGCGGTGAAGCACGAGGAGAAGGCGGAGCTCGACGCCCTCCCCGCGAGCCCCGGTTCGCTGGAGGAGACGATCCGGCTGCGCGAGGAACTCGCCGAGCAGATCCGCGCCCTGGGCGAGCTCAAGGCGATGGCACGGACGTACGGCCACGACATCTCCGGCCCCGCGACCACCGGCCGCGAGGCCGTCCAATGGCTCTACTTCGCCTATCTCGCCGCGGTGAAGGAGCAGAACGGTGCCGCGATGTCGCTGGGCCGGACGTCGACCTTCCTCGACGTCTATCTCCAGCGCGACATCGACGCCGGAGTCCTCACCGAGGAGCGGGCCCAGGAGCTCGTCGACGACTTCATCATCAAGCTCCGTATCGTCCGCTTCCTGCGCACCCCGGAGTACGACGAGGGGTTCTCCGGCGACCCGACCTGGGTCACCGAGTCCATCGCCGGCATGGGCGAGGACGGCCGTCCGCTCGTCACCCGGACCTCCTTCCGCTATCTCCAGACCCTGTACAACCTCGGCCCGGCCCCCGAGCCCAACATGACGGTCTTCTGGTCACCGCGGCTCCCGCAGGGCTTCAAGGAGTTCTGCGCCAAGGTCTCCATCGACACCTCCTCCGTGCAGTACGAGTCGGACGAGCTGATGCGGCCCCGCTTCGGCGACGACACCGCCATCGCCTGCTGTGTCTCGGCGATGCCGGTCGGCAAGCAGATGCAGTTCTTCGGCGCCCGGGTGAACCTGGCCAAGACCCTCCTCTACGCGATCAACGGCGGCCGTGACGAGAAGTCCGGCGTCCAGGTCGGCCCGGACACCGGCGCCATCACCGCCGAGGTCCTGGAGTACGACGAGGTGATGCGGAAGTTCGACGAGCAGATGGAGTGGCTCGCGAACGTCTACGTCCACTCGCTGAACGTCATCCACTACATGCACGACAAGTACGCCTACGAACGCCTCGAGATGGCGCTCCACGACCGCGACGTGCGCCGCACCATGGCCTTCGGTATCGCCGGTCTGTCGGTGGCCGTCGACTCGCTGGCCGCGATCAAGTACGCAAAGGTCACCGTGCACCGCGACGACGCCGGCCTGGCCACCGACTACACGGTCGACGGCGACTACCCGGCCTACGGCAACAACGACGACCGCGCCGACGCGATCGCGGTCTGGCTGGTCGAGGAGTTCATGAAGAAGGTGCGCAAGCACCCCACCTACCGGAACGCCGAACACACCCAGTCCGTCCTGACCATTACCTCCAACGTCGTCTACGGAAAGAAGACCGGCAACACCCCCGACGGGCGCCGCGCCGGTGAACCGTTCGCCCCGGGGGCCAACCCGATGAACGGCCGCGACTCCCACGGCTATGTCGCCTCGGCCCTTTCGGTCGCCAAGCTGCCGTACGAGCACGCCGAGGACGGCATCTCGCTGACCAGCACCGTCACCCCCGACGGCCTGGGCCGCACCCCCGAGGAGCGGATCACGAACCTGGCGGGTGTCCTCGACGGCTACATGGCGAGCGACGGCTTCCACATGAACGTCAACGTCCTCAACCGGGATGTGCTGATGGACGCCATGGAGCATCCGGAGAACTACCCGCAGCTGACCATCCGGGTGTCCGGATACGCGGTCAACTTCGTCCGGCTGACCCGCGAGCAGCAGCTCGACGTCCTCAGCCGCACCTTCCACGGGTCGCTGTGATGACGGCCCCGACCATGACGACCACGACCATGACGGCCACGACGATGACGGCCACGACCGCACCCCTGCTCGGTCCCGCGACGCCCGCCGCCGCCGTGACCCGCCGTCCCTCCGAGGGCTCGGTGCACTCCTGGGACCTGTCGACCGGCGTCGACGGCCCCGGCACCCGCTTCGTCACCTTCCTCTCCGGCTGTCCGCTGACCTGTCTGTACTGCCACAACCCCGACACCTGGCGGATGCGCAACGGCACACGCACCTCGGCCGACGACGTGATCGCCGAAGCCGCGAGGTACACCCGCTTCATCTCGGCCTCCGGAGGCGGGGCCACCGTCTCCGGAGGCGAACCCCTCCTCCAGCCCGTCTTCACCGGCGAACTCCTTCACCGGTTGAAGCACGAACTCGGACTGCACACCGCCCTGGACACCTGCGGCTTCCTGGGCACCCGCGCCACCGACTCCCTGCTGCGCGACACCGACCTCGTCCTTCTCGACATCAAGTCCTGGGACCCGGACACCTATCGCAAGGTGACCGGCCGCCCCCTCAAGCCGACCCTGGACTTCGCCCGCCGCCTCGCCGACCTCGGCCAGGAGGTCCACGTCCGCTTCGTGCTCGTCCCGGGCCTGACCGACGCCCCCGCCAACATGGAGGGAGTCGCCGCGTTCGCCGCCGGCCTGGGCAATGTCTCGCGTGTCGACATCCTCCCCTTCCACACGCTCGGCGAAGCGAAGTGGCAAGCACTCGCCATGCCCTTCACCCTCCACGACACGCCCTCCCCGACCCCGGAACAGGTCGCCGAGGCCCGCGCGCTCTTCCGCTCCCACGGCCTGAACGCCATCTGAGCGACACCCTCACCCACTCGAACCGTAAAACAGGTCCATCTCGGGCATATCGCCCTACGGTGACCGGGTGACCGAGCCACCGCAGGGCCCCGCAGAGCCGACGCCGGGCCGGCCCGCCCCGAACGCGCCCTCGACGACTCCGCCGACCACTCCGGCGACGGCCTCGGCGACGACCTCGGCCATGGCTGAGGCGCAGTCCCCCGGAACCGCGCCCGTCGTGCAGACGCCCGCCGACGTGCGCCGGCGGGCCACGCTCGCCGGCACCGCCGTCTCCGTACTGCTGATCGTCGCGATCGTCCTCGGCAGCCGGCTCCTGCGCGACTTCGACTCGGCGCTCCTCCCGTACGCCGTCGCCACCGTCTTCCTCGCCTTCGGTGTCGCCTACCGCTACACCGTGTGGATCTCCGCCCCCGGTGCTCGCCGGCTGTTCAAGCAGGGCTGGCGGTCCTTCTTCTCCGCCGACAACTTCCGCAAGGCACCCACCGCCCTGCCCAGGATGATCGCCACCTATCTCGGCTTCCAGAAGTTCCTCGGTGCCCGCTCACACGCCCGCTGGGCGGCCCACCAGCTGATCTTCTGGGGCTGCATCCTGGCGGCCCTCATCACTTTCCCGCTCACCTGGGGCTGGTTCACCTTCACCTCCTCCACCGGCTCCGGGCCCGGCTACGAGATGCGCATCTGGGGCTTCAAGGTCCTCGGCTTCGACGCGCTGAACATCGTCGGCTGGCTGATGTTCCACGGCCTCGACATCGCCGCCGTCCTCGTCATCCCCGGCGCCTCCTACTTCCTGTGGCGGCGTATGAAGGACCGCGGAGCCATCACCGGCCAGCGCTTCGCCTACGACCTGGTCCCGCTGATCGCCCTCATCGTCATCTCCGTGACCGGGCTGCTGCTCACCTTCTCGTCGATCTTCCTGCACGGCGGCGGCTACGAGTTCCTGGCGATCCTGCACATGGTTTCGGTGGTCTTCACCCTCATCTACATCCCGTTCGGGAAGTTCTTCCACATCGTCCAGCGGCCCGCCGCCGTCGGTATGCAGCTGTTCAAGTACACCTCCCGAAAGAAGGGCGAAGGGGTCCTCCTCTGCCGTCGCTGCCAGGAGCCCATCGACACCCCTCCCTATGTCGAGAACCTCCAGGGCACCATGCGCGATCTGCAACTCGGCTTCGACGCATGGACCGAGTACTGCCCCCGCTGCAAGCGCGTCCTGCGCGGCACCGCCTACCTCACCGACGTCAAGAAGGGCTTCAAGTGACGCAGCAGCAGGCGGGGCAGCACACCCTTCCGCTGGACCCCTCCATCGCCCCGCCCGGCACCCGCAACTTCCGCGACGCCGGAGGCATCCCCGCCGACCGCTGGCACGCCGACCAGAACGGCGAGACGCTCGTCCCCACCCACTGCTGCTTCTGCGGAGTGCAGTGCGGCATGTACCTCCGCGTCGACAACGGCGGCAAGGTCTTCGGCGTCGAACCCCGCAACCACGACATCAACCGGATGCGGCTCTGCCCCAAGGGCATCAACGCCTACCAGCAGGTCAACCACCCCGACCGGCTCACCTCCCCCCTCATGCGGAGCAACCGCGACGAGCCCTTCCGCGAGGCGAGCTGGGAGGAGGCGCTCGACTTCACCGTCGCCGAGATCCGCCGCATCCAGGGCGAGTACGGCAACGACGCCTTCGGCCTGCTCGGCGGGGCCAGTCTCTACTCGGAGAAGACGTATCTCGTCGGGAAGTTCGCCCGCGTCGCCCTGAAGACCCGGCACGTCGACTACAACGGCCGCCTGTGCATGGTCTCCGCCGCCGGCGCCAACAAGCTGGCCTTCGGCATCGACCGGGCAGGCAACCCGTTCTCCGACATCCTCCTCACCGACTGCCTCCTCATCGCCGGCTCCAACGTCGGCGAATGCTTCCCCGTGATGACGCAGTACCTCTGGGGAGCCCGGGACCGCGGCGCCACCCTGATCGTCGTCGACCCGCGCGAGACGGCGATCGCCCGCACCGCCGACCTCCACGTCGCCCTCAAGCCCGGCACCGACTCGGCCTTCTTCAACGCCGTCCTGCACGTGATCGTCGCCGAGGGCCTCGCCGACGAGGCCTATCTCGCCGCGCACACCACCGGCTGGGACGAGGTGAAACGAACCGTCGAGGCCTACCCGCCCTCCCGCTCCGCCCAGATCTGCGGAGTGCCCGAGGAGCAGATCGTGCAGACCGCCCGGATGTTCGCCGGATCCGGCAAGGCCATGGCGTGGCACGCGCGCGGCGTCGAGCACCACTCCCAGGGCGTCGAGAACTGTCTGACGATCATCAACCTGTGCGCCGCCACCGGGAACATCGGCAAACCCGGCGCCGGCTACGGGACGATCACCGGCCAGGGCAACGGTCAGGGCGGCCGGGAGCACGGCCAGAAGTCCGACCTGCTGCCCGGCGGGCGCTCGATCACGAACCCCGAGCACCGCCGCCAGATCTGCGAGATCTGGGGCATCGAGGAGTCGGAACTCCCGCCCGCCGGCACCTCCATGATGGAGATGGTCTGGCAGATGCAGCGCGAGGAGATCCGCGGCCTGGTCGGCATCTGCAACAACCCCTTCGTCTCCCTCCCCAACTACGCCACCGTCAAGAACGGATACGACACCCTTCAGTTCCACGCCCAGTTCGACTTCTTCCTCTCCGAGACCGCCGCCAACGCGCACGTCGTCTTCCCCGTCACCGTCTGGGCCGAGGACGAAGGCGTGATGGCCAACGCCGAGGCCCGGGTCGTCAAGCACAACAAGGCCCAGGAACCACCCGCCGGGGTCCGCACCGACACCTGGGTGATCTGCGAGCTCGCCAAACGCCTCGGAGCCGGCGACAAGTTCGCCTTCCCCGACTCCCGCTCCGTCTTCGAGGAGCTCCGCATCGCCTCCGCCGGAACGGTCAACGACTACTACGGCATCACCTACGAACGCCTGGAGGAGACCGGCGGCATCGCCTGGCCCTGCCCCTCCACGGACCACCCGGGCACCCCCCGCCTCTTCGAGGACGGCAGGACCTACCACCCCGACGGCCTGATCCATCTGCAGGTCGTCGAATGGCACCCGCCCATGGACCCGTACAGCGAGGAGTTCCCCCTCTCGCTCACCACCGGCCGCACCGTCGCCCACTTCCTCTCCGGCAACCAGACCCGCCGCCTGGGCGCCCTCGTCGAACAGACCCCACGCCCCTGGGTCGAGGTCCACCCCTCCCACGGCTTCCGCAACGGCGACCCCGTCCGCGTCGTCACCCGCCGTGGCAGCGAGGTCTTCCCCGCGCTGGTCACCGAGGCGATCCGCCCCGACACCGTCTTCGTGCCGTACCACTGGCCGATTCCCACGGCCGCCAACGCCCTGACCATCGACGCCCTCGACCCGCGCTCGAAGATCCCCGAGTACAAGGTCTGCGCCGCCCGGATCGAGGCCGCGGAACGGATCGACGAGGTCCCCGCGCCCCCGACCGCCCCGGGACACGTCGCCTACCCGGAGGCCCAAGTCTCCCGCACCGACCCCCTGCCTCCCACATCCCCCCAGGGCCGTGGCACCGCGGAGAGGAGCTGACGCCGCTCATGATGGGCCGCACGATCTTCATCGACCCCGGGCGCTGCATCGGATGCCAGGCCTGTGTCTCGGCCTGCCGCGAGTGCGACTCGCACCGGGGCAAGTCGATGATCCACCTCGACTATCCCGACGAGGGCCACTCCGTCGCCTCCCTTCCCACGGTCTGTATGCACTGCGAGGACCCGGTCGCGCCCTGCGCCGAGGTCTGCCCCGCCGACGCGATCCTCGTCACCGCCGACGGCGTGGTGCAGCAGGCGGACACCACCCGCTGCATCGGCTGCGCCAACTGCGTCAACGCCTGCCCCTTCGGTGTCCCGAAGATCGACCTCCAGGCGAAGCTGCAGATGAAGTGCAACCTCTGCTACGACCGCACCGCCTACGGCCTCGCCCCGATGTGCGCCACCGTCTGCCCCACCGGCGCCCTCTTCTACGGAACCCTCGACGAGCTCCGCGCCGAACGTCCCGGCGTCGAGGTCGCCGACTCGTTCACCTTCGGCACCACCACCGTCTCCACGGGAGTGGCGATGGTCGTCCCCGCCGACAAGGTCCAATGGCCGGTCCCCGGCGGCCTCCCCGTCGTCGAGATCAACGGAAGGGCCGTCCGATGAGCGTCACCGAGCAGCCACCCGCCGACGGCACCGGAGCGGCCGACGCCGCCCAGGAGGCGCTGCACGACCGCATCGCGGCCGACTCGCTGACCACCCGGCGCGACTATCTCCGGATCGTGGCCACCGTCTCCGGCGGCCTCGCCATCGGCGGCATCGGCGTGGCCTCGGGCATCCTGCACCGCCACGGAGACGCGGACGGGGCGCCCGAGGTGAAGAAGATCGCCGACCAGCTGCTGCCCGGCGAGTCCCTCGCCTTCCGCTACCCCGAGCAGGAGGACCGGGCGGTCGCGATCCGGCTGGAGGACGGCACCCTCGCCGGCTATTCGGCCGTCTGCACCCATCTGGCGTGCGCCGTGCTGTGGCGCAACGACCGGGGCAGCGAGGGCGAGCTGTACTGCCCCTGCCACGAAGGAGTCTTCGACGCCCGTACGGGAGAGGTGACCGCGGGCCCGCCGCCGCGCGCCCTGCCCAAGGTGCTCCTGGTGGAGGAGGCCGACGGCAGCGTCTGGGCCGTCGGCACCACGCGGTCCGGAGAGAGCGCCCAGGAAGGCCTCTGCCGCCAGCTCGGCACGGACCGGCCCGACCTGGCCGAACGCCTCGGCTGCCCGGGAGCCTCGACGGGCGGAGCGGGGACGAGGAGTGAGCGCACGTGACGGACACCCCGTTCCCCCGCGACCCGGAGTCCCCCGGGACACCTGGGGACCGACCCCCCGCCAAGGACCACGCCCAGGCCCCCGTACCCGGGACGGAGCCGCCGCCGCGCCCCGCCTACACGCCGGGCAGTGCGCAGCCGCGACTGAACCGACCCGTCCACGAGCGCTATCCCCAGATCCGGCCCACCAGCGGCTACGGCGACCCGCGGATCCGCCACACCGGCCCCGGCCCCGGCGCCGGTACCGAGCAGGAGCCCGAGCGCTCGTCCAAGCTGAGCGCGCGCCTCACCCTGGCGCTCACCGTCCTGATCGGCCAGTTGTGGGGTCTGACGATCGTGGTCGACGAGTGGATGGCGGGCGACACCGGCACGGCCTGGTGGGGCGCCGGTTTCCTGGTGCTGTCGTTCCTCGTCGTCCTGGGTCTCTGGCTGCTCGACCCGAAAGACCGCTGAGCGAGGCGGAAAGCCCGCTGATCGGGGTGGAAAAACCGCTGATCGAGGCGGTACGAGGCCGAATCACCGGCGTACCCTGGAGGTATGAGCACCGCCCCCGCCCACGGACCGCGAGACGCGAAGCAGCCCGGCACACAGCCCAACCCCGAGAACACCACGAAGCCGAAGCTGATCTTCGACGATCCACTGGACCAGCAATCCGCGGACGACACGGACCGCGGGTGGGGTGAGCGGCCTCCCGGCGGTAGTGACAGCGCCGCCGATCTCGCGCGCTTCCTCGAAGAGAAGCCGCCGCACCACCTCTGACGCCGGTGCGAGTCGCCGGCTAGGGGGTGGGGTGTGTCCCCGCTCCGGCGCCCGAGTTCGGGCCGCGCTGGGTGACCAGGTGGTCGCGGATCTCCTTGAGGACCTCCAGCTCGCTGACCTCCATGATCTCCTGGACGCCGTCCCGGGCCTTCTCCGCGTCCGCCCGCCTGGCCAGGTACTTCGCCATGGGCAGGACCATCAGGAAGTAGACGACGGCCGCGGTGATCAGGAAGCTCAGGGTGGCGCTGAGGACGAGACCCCACTCGATCTGGATGCCCTGCACCTCGCCGTTCACGACCGCGCAGGTGCCCTTCAGACAGGACTTGTAGCCCTCCAGGTCCTTGGTGCCGAAGGCGCCGACCACCGGGCTGATGACGCCTTTGACGACCGCGTTCACGATGTTGGTGAACGCGGCACCGATGACGACCGCCACCGCCAGGTCGATCACGTTGCCGCGCATGAGGAAGGCCTTGAAGCCATCCATGACGCTTTCCTTCTTCGGGCTCACCGGGGCGCCTTTCGTTCCGTGTGCAGTTGGCGGAACCATTAGGTCGCGAACGACGCAGAGGCGTCCAATCCGTACACACGGAACGGTTACTTGGCAGGCAGTCCGTGCGAATCAGCACAGTGTCACCGCCAGTTGGGACGTGACACCGGCACCCGCCAGGGCCGTCGCCGTCGACCGTGGAACGGACAGGACGACCAGGGCCCCACCGTCGGGACGAGTCTCCCCCGTGCGCGGGACTTCTGCCACACGAGCGCCCGTGGCGACCACCCGGGCCGTACCGCCGCCGCCCATCGGCGAGTTGGGGGCGGCGATCACGTCGACCCGGTCACCGGGGCGCAGCAACCGCACGGCCGCCGCGTCCGCGATCCGTACCGGCGCCGACACCAGCCGCACCGCGGCAGGACGATGCTGCTCCTTCGCCGCCGGGCGCGCCGGCGGATCCGCGGACACCTCGCCCCCGCCCGCGACGGCCAGCGCGGCCGCGCTCATCGCGAGGACCACGGCCGGTGCCCGCCGTCGGCGCCGCAACACCCGCCGCAGTCGCTGCCGCCCGCCCCGCACCCGCAGCGGCTCGAAGAGCGGGACACCGCACGTCTCGGGAACGGGGGAGAGGAAAGGAGCGGGGGAGAGGCCAAGAGGAGGGGAGGTCGTCATCGCCGAACCGCCTGTCAGGAAGTCGAGCCCCCGGACCGTCCGGAGAGCCGCTCCCACCATCCCGGCTGAGCGAACATCCCGCTCCAGCCTGTGGATCGGTCCGGAGCTGTGGACAACTCCCTCACCCACCAGGGGGGTTTACGGCAGCTCGATCCCCAGGTCCCAGCCGTCGTGCGCGTGCGTGCACAGGCAGTCCCGGTCCGCCGTGTCCGGCAGGGCGCCGACCGCGTCGAAGAGCACCTCACGAAGCCGCCCGACGTTCGCGCCGAACACCTGCAGCACCTCGGTGTGCGAGACCCCCTCGCCCGTCTCCGCGCCCGCGTCCAGGTCCGTGACCAGCGCCATCGAGGTGTAGCAGAGCCCCAGCTCCCGGGCGAGGATCGCCTCCGGGTGCCCGGTCATCCCCACCACCGACCAGCCGGCCGCCGCGTGCCAGCGGGACTCGGCCCGGGTAGAGAACCGCGGTCCCTCGACGACGACCATCGTGCCGCCGTCCACCGGCTCCCAGCCGCGCCCGCGGGCCGCCTTCAGCGCCACCCGCCGCCCGTCCGGGCAGTACGGGTCAGCGAACGTGGTGTGCACGACGTTCGGCACGGCGCCGCCCCAGGCCTCCGGCAGCGGCTCCCCGTCGAAGTACGTCTGCGTCCGGTTCTTGGTGCGGTCCACCAGCTGATCCGGTACGAGCAGCGTCCCCGGGCCGTACTCCTCCTGCAGGCCGCCCACCGCGCAGGGCCCGAGCACCTGCCGTACGCCCACCGAGCGCAGCGCCCAGAGGTTGGCGCGGTAGTTGATCCGGTGCGGCGGCAGGGTGTGGCCGCGGCCGTGCCGGGGCAGGAACGCGACCTGCCGTCCCGCGATCTCGCCGAGGAAGAGGTTGTCGCTCGGGCTGCCGTACGGGGTGTCCACGGACACCTCCGTCACGTCCTCCAGGAAGGAGTAGAACCCCGAGCCGCCGATCACGCCGATGTCCGCGTACGCCTTGGTCGCCATGGTCGTCAGATTAACTGCCTGCACAACGCGGCCCCCTCACAACGCGGCCCCCGACGCCGCCGCCACGACGCCGGCCCCACAACGCCGAGAGCCCCACCGCGCACAGGCGGCAGGGCTCTCGGGGAAAGCTGGATCAGGCGGCCGAGCTGGAGGAGCTCGAGCTGGACGACGAGCTCGAGGCGGACGAGCTCGACGAAGCCGCCGGCTTCGCGTCCGAGGACGCGGACGAGCCGGACGACGAGGACGTGGAAGAAGTCGTGGAGGACTTCGACGCGGGGGCGCTGCTGGACGACGAGCCGCGGCTGTCGTTCCGGTAGAAGCCGGATCCCTTGAAGACGATGCCGACCGCCGAGAACACCTTCTTCAGGCGTCCCTTGCAGCTGGGGCACTCGGTCAGCGCGTCATCGGTGAACTTCTGCACCGCCTCGAGGCCCTCGCCGCACTCGGTGCACTGGTACTGGTAGGTCGGCACTTGTCTTCCTCCTGGCACTCACACTCATCGAGTGCTAACGACGATCCATAGTGACGCATTCCGCGGAATCAGTCCACCGTCACCGGCACTCGGTGACCGATACCACGTGCCGTGACCCGCCCCGACGCCCGGGGCGTCAGCCGCGAGCGCAGCGCGAGCAGGGTGGCCAGCGCGAGCGCGGTACCGACCAGCGGCACCAGGAATCCGGTGCTCGCGCCGTGCTCGTCGGCGAGCCGGCCGGCGACCGTCACGGCCGCCGCCTGGCCCAGCGCCACGGCGCCGGTGAGCCAGGTGAAGGCCTCGGTACGGGCGGAGGCCGGGACCAGGGTCTCGACGATGGTGTAGCCGGTGATCAGGGCCGGGGCGATGCACAGACCCACGATCAGGCCGAGCGCGCCGAGCAGCAGCACGGAGTGTGCGGACCAGAGCAGCGAGGCCGCCACGGTCAGCCCCGCGTAGCCCAGGATCAGGCGCTTGCGCGGGCCGATCTTCCAGGCGATGGCGCCGCACGCGATGCCTGCGAGCATGTTGCCCGCGGCGAAGATCCCGTACAGCAGACCGTTGGCGCCGGGGTTGCCGATCTCCTCGGAGAACGCGGTCAGCGAGACCTGCATACCGCCGAAGACCGAGCCGATGCCCAGGAAGGCGACGGCCAGGACCCGGACGCCCGGGATGGACAGGGCGGAGACGCGCGGCCCGCTGGACGCGGCGGCCATGAGCCCGTGGGCGGGCTGGGTGCGCCGCTGGGCGGCGAAGAGCAGGCCGCCGAAGAGCGTGAGCGCCGCCTCGGCGATCAGACCGGCCGCCGGGTGGACGCCGGTGCAGAGCGCGGTGGCGAGCACCGGGCCGACGACGAAGGTGAACTCGTCCGTGACCGACTCGAAGGCCGCGGCCGTCGGCATCAGCGGGGAGTTCTCCAGCTTCGCCGCCCAGCGGGCGCGGACCATGGGCCCGATCTGCGGGACGGAGGCGCCGGCCGGTACGGCGGCGAGGAACAGGGCCCACATCGGGGCGCCCGCCAGGGCGAGCACCACGAGCAGGGAGACGGCGGCGGAGTGGATGAGCACGCCGGGAACCAGGACGGCGCGCTGGCCGAAGCGGTCGGCGAGCTTGCCGCTCTGCGGGGCGAAGAGCGCCATGGAGACGCCGGTGACGGCGGCGACCGCGCCCGCGCTGCCGTACGAGCCGGTGGTGTGCTGGACGAGCAGGACGATGCCGATCGTCAGCATCGCGAACGGCTGCCGGGCGGCGAAGCCGGGGAGCAGGAAGGACAGGGCTCCGGGGGTACGCAGGAGCTGTCCGTAGCCGGCGCGCTTGCCGTTCTTCGCGGCGCGCCTGCCCGACTTCGCGGGCGTTTCGGGCGCTGCGGGAGCGACGGGGCCTTCGAGTACCGCAGAGCCTTCGGGCGCTGCGGACGCGTCAGGCCGCGGGTCGGTGACCGTGGACACCACGGTCCTTGCCTTTCTGCCGCCTGGTAGCGCGCCCGTGCACGGTGGTGCGGGCGCCGCCGAGAGCTGTCCTCATGCGCGGAACTGCGGTAGATACCGGGCCCCACTGCGGAGGGCGTCACGGCCGCCATACGGTCGCGCCAGCTCTGCGTCAGGCAGAGTTGGTTCGATCAAGTGTGCCTTCATGGTACAGGGAAGGGCATCTTCCCGCCTGGGAAAACGCCCCTCGATCTGAATCTATGCCTGTGATTAACCGGACGTTCGCTTTCCGCCCGGTAGATGCGGCCCGTGCCAGTGCTTGTGACCCCGCTCGGAGACCGCCGTGGAGCCGCCCGTCCCGAGCCACCCGGCCAGCTTTCCGCCCTGCCCGACGGCGCGCAGCCGCCGCTCGGTGGCGTCCCGCACCGGGTCCGTCGCGACGACGAGCAGCTCGTCCCCGCGCCGCAGCACCGTCGCCGGACCGGGCACGAAGCTCGTCTCCTCCCGTACGACGAGGGTGACCGCGGCCCCGGCCGGGAGGCGCAGCTCCGCGACCTCCACGCCGTGCATCTTCGAGCCCTCCGGGATGGCGACGGACAGCAGATGTCCGCGCAGCCGCTCCAGCGGTGCGGACTCGACGCCGAGGTCGGCGGCCTCCGAGGAGTCGCCCAGCTTCAGGGCCCGAGCCAGCCAGGGCAGCGTCGGCCCCTGCACCAGCGTGTAGACCACGACGAGGACGAAGACGATGTTGAAGACCCGCTCGCTGCCCTCGATCCCGTAGACCATCGGGATCGTGGCGAGAATGATGGGGACGGCTCCGCGCAGGCCGGCCCAGGACATCAGGGCCTGTTCCTGCCAGGGGATGCGGAACGGCAGCAGGCTGACGAGGACCTCCATGGGGCGCGCCACCATCGTGAGGACCAGGCCGATGACCACCGCCGGCCAGAAGTCGTCGACCAGCTTGCTCGGAGTGACCAGCAGACCGAGCAGGACGAACATGCCGATCTGGGCGATCCAGCCGAGCCCCTCGGCGAAGCCGCGGTTGGCCGGGGCGTGCGGCAGTTTCGCGTTGCCGAGGACCATCGCGGCCAGATAGACGGCGAGGAAGCCGGAGCCGTGGGCCAGGGCGCCCGCCGCGTACGCGACCACCGCGATGGCCATGACGGCGATCGGGTAGAGGCCGGAGGCGGGCAGGGCGACGTGCTTCAGTCCGAAGGATCCGATGAAGCCGACCCCGAGGCCGATGGCGGCGCCGATGGCCAGTTCCATGGCGATGGTGCCGACCAGGACGTACCAGCTGTCGATGGGGCCCGCCGTCGAGAAGGCGACGACGAGGATGACGACCGGGGCGTCGTTGAAGCCGGACTCGGCCTCCAGGACACCGGTCACCCGCGAGGGCAGCGGCACCTTGCGCAGGACGGAGAAGACGGCGGCGGCGTCCGTGGAGGAGACGACCGCACCGATGATCAGCGCCTGCCGCCACTCCAGGCCCACCAGATAGTGGGCGGCCGCGGCCGTGATGCCCACGCTCACCGCGACGCCGACGGTCGACAGCACGACCGCCGCGGGCAACGCGGGTTTGATCTCCTTCCACTTCGTGCCCAGGCCACCTTCGGCGAGGATCACGACAAGTGCCGCGTAGCCGATCACCTGGGTCAGTTCGGCGTTGTCGAAGGCGACGTTGCCGATCCCGTCCTGCCCGATGGCGACCCCGATCCCGAGGTACAGGAGCAGGCTGGGGAGCCCGCTCCGGGACGAGATCCGCACCGCCGCGACAGCGATGAGCAGCACGAGCGAGCAGATGAGCAGGAGTTCATTGAGCTGGTGGACAGTCAGCGGGCGATCCTTCCCCTCGCGTGCGGCCGGATCGTTCCTCCAGCAGCCGGTACTTCGTTACCTTACCTAATCTTTAACGCTTTCTTGACGCCCTCCTGGCGTCTCTCCCGGTCTCTCCCCGATCATTCGTGCGGTCCGCTTATCGGCACCCCGTCCGGGCCGCCCGGACGCTGCGCCTAAGGTTGCTCCCGTACTCCAGGACCACCCTGCCCCTCGAAGGACAGAGATGCCCTCCAACACGACCGCGCCTCCCGCCAAGAAGAAGGGGCGACGTGCCCGCCTGATCGTCCTCGTCCTGGCCCTCGCACTGGTGGCGGGCGTCGGCTACGGCGGGTACTGGGGCGTCAGCACTGTCCGGGCCTCGTTCCCGCAGACCACGGGCGAACTCCGGCTCGACAAGCTCTCCGGCCAGGTCGAGGTCAAGCGCGACGCCTACGGGGTTCCGCAGATCTACGCGGACACCGAGGCCGACCTCTTCCGCGCCCAGGGCTACGTCCAGGCCCAGGACCGCTTCTACGAGATGGACGTCCGCCGTCACATGACGTCGGGCCGGCTGTCCGAGATGTTCGGCAAGGACCAGGTCGACACCGACGCCTTCCTGCGCACCCTGGGCTGGCGGCAGGTTGCCCAGCAGGAGTACGACAAGGTCCTGTCGGCGGAGACGAAGAAGAATCTCCAGGCCTACGCCGAGGGCGTCAACGCCTATCTCAAGGACCGGGACCCCTCGGACGTCTCGGTCGAGTACGCCGCACTGGCGTTCTCCAGCGACTACGAGATCGAGCCCTGGACCCCCGTCGACTCGGTGGCCTGGCTCAAGGCGATGGCCTGGGACCTGCGCGGCAACATGCAGGACGAGATCGACCGCTCCCTGATGACGAGCCGGCTCAGCGCCGCTCAGATCAAGGAGCTGTACCCGCAGTACCCGTACGACCTGCACCAGCCGATCGTCGAGGGCGCGGGCAAGGGCGGCGGCGGCAACGACGCCGACGACGCGACCACCGGCACCGGCGCCCAGGGTTCCACCGGCGGCACCGGCTCCGACAGCTCGACGAACGGCAGCGCGAACGGCGCCCTGGAGGGGACGCAGTCCCAGCTCGGCGCGCTCTCCGACGCCCTCGACGAGATCCCCGCGCTACTCGGCCCCAACGGCAACGGCATCGGTTCGAACTCCTGGGTCGTCTCCGGGAAGTACACGACCTCCGGCAAGCCGCTGCTCGCCAACGACCCGCACCTCGCGCCGATGCTGCCGTCCCTCTGGTACCAGATGGGCCTGCACTGCCGCTCCGTCTCGGCGACCTGCCGCTACGACGTCGCCGGCTACACCTTCTCCGGTACGCCCGGCGTGATCATCGGCCACAACGACACCATCGCCTGGGGCCTCACCAACCTCGGCGCCGACGTCACCGACCTCTACCTGGAGAAGGTCGGCGACACGGGCTATCTGGTCGACGGCAGGATCAAGCCGTTCACGACCCGCGACGAGGTCATCAAGATCGCGGGCGGCGGCAGCCGGAAGATCACGATCCGCTCGACCGGCAACGGCCCGCTCGTCTCCGACCGCTCCTCGGACCTGGAGAAGGTCGGCCAGAAGGCCCCCGTCGGCAACGCCGCCCCGGACCGCGGCACCGGCTATGCCGTCTCCCTCCGGTGGACGGCCCTGCAGCCCGGCAAGTCCATGGACGCGATCTTCGAGCTCAACCGCGCCCAGAACTTCAAGCAGTTCCGCGCCGCGGCCGAGCACTTCGAGGTCCCCTCCCAGAACCTGATCTACGCCGACGCCGAGAACATCGGCTACCAGGCGCCCGGCAAGATCCCGGTCCGCGCCGAGGGACACAGCGGCACCGTCCCCGCGCCCGGCTGGGACTCCTCGTACCAGTGGAAGGGCTACATCCCGTACGACAAGCTGCCGTACGAGGAGAACCCCGAGCGCGGCTACATCGTCACCGCCAACCAGGCCGTCGTCGACGCCGACAAGTACCCCTACCTCCTTACGGAGGACTGGGGTTACGGCTCGCGCAGCCAGCGGATCAACGACCTCATCGAGTCGAAGACCAAGGACGGCGGCAAGATCTCGCCGGACGACATGCGGACCATGCAGATGGACAACCGCAGCGAGATCGCGACCCTCCTCAACCCGCTCCTGCTGAAGATCGACATCTCGGACCCCTACGTCCGCGAGGCGCAGAAGCTGCTGGAGGGCTGGGATTACACCCAGGAGCCCGACTCTGCCGCCGCCGCGTACTTCAACGCGGTCTGGCGCAACGTCCTCAAGCTCGCCTTCGGCGACAAGCTGCCCAAGGAGCTGCGGGCCGAGGGCGACTGCATCAACGTCCGCCCCGCCGACTCCACCGGCCTCCCGGTCGACGAGCAGAACAAGCGGGTACGGGAGTGCGGCGAGCGGGACGGCGACACGGCGCAGCCGGACGGCGGCGACCGCTGGTACGAGGTGGTCCGCCCGCTCCTCAAGCAGGAGAACAGCACGTGGTGGAAGACCGAGGCCAACCGCACCGACCAGGCCACCGAGAACCGTGACCAGCTGCTCGCCCGCGCCATGGAGGACGCCCGCTGGGAGCTGACCGCCGAGCTCGGCAAGGACGTCTCCACCTGGAGCTGGGGCCGGCTGCACCAGCTGACCCTGAAGAACCAGACCCTCGGCACCGCCGGACCGGGCTTCATCCAGTCGCTGCTCAACCGCGGCCCCTGGAACCTGGGCGGCGGCGAGGCGGCGGTGAACGCGACCGGCTGGAACGCGGCCGGCGGCTACGACGTCGTCTGGGTCCCGTCGATGCGGATGGTCGTCAACGTCGGCGACTGGGACAGGTCGCGCTGGATCAACCTGTCCGGCGCCTCGGGGCACGCGTACCACTCGCACTACACCGACCAGACCGACGCGTGGGTCAAGGGCGAGCTGCTCGGCTGGTCCTTCGGCAAGGCGGCGGTCGACGCCTCGACGAAGGAGACGCTGATCCTCAAGCCGTAGGTCGTGTCCGGAGAGTCTCGCCTGGCTCGCGACGCCCGGCACGCACGCTCGCGGCGTTGGCCGAAAGCCCGAGTAGCTCCGCTACAAGGGCTTCCGGCCGCCTTGCGATCGCACGCACCGGACGCCGCGAACCCCGCCCTTCGGGCGGACGGCGATACTCTCCGGACACTCCCTAGGCTTCAGGGGCGCTCGAAGCGCCGGACCCCCTCCGGGGTCACCACCGCGTGCACGGGGTGGTCGTGCGGTTCCTCAGGGACCCGGGCGACCACCTCGTTCGCGTAGAGGAGCACCACCAGGGACGGATGGGCGTCCGCCCGTGCGAGCCGGGCGAGCACGCGGTCGTACGAGCCGCCGCCCCTGCCCAGGCGCATCCCGCGCTCGTCGACCGCGAGGCCGGGCAGCAGCACCACGTCCGCCTCGCACACCGCCTCCGGACCCAGCCGCGGCCCCGTCGGCTCCAGCAGGCCCCGGCCCGCCTTCGCGAGGCTCTCCGCGCCCTCGTACACGGCCCAATCCAGGTCGTTGTCAGGCAGCAGCACCGGCAGCAGGACGCGGACGCCCCGCTCGCGCAGGACGTCGAGCAACGCGCGCGTGCCCGGCTCGCGGCCGACCGACACATAGGCGGCGACGGTCGCCGCCTCCGCCAACTCGGCCAGTTCTCGCGCACCCCGGGCGAACAGCTCGCCGGTGGATTCGGCATCATGAATGGTCAGCAGGGCGCGGGCGGCGAGCAGGTGCCGACGCAGGGCGGCCTTTTCGGACGTATCGCCCGTCACAGGGAACTCACGTGATGTCACGAACCTCTCGTATCCCTCTTAACCCATGGGAAGTCAATGGGAGGCCCATCTTCCTCTCATATCGAACAGCTATCATGCGCCCATGACTCAGTCCCCCACCAGGATCAGCAAGGCTGTCATCCCGGCCGCCGGTCTCGGCACACGCTTCCTTCCGGCCACCAAGGCCACGCCGAAGGAGATGCTCCCGGTCGTCGACAAGCCCGCGATCCAGTACGTCGTCGAGGAGGCGGTCACCGCCGGCCTCTCCGACGTCCTCATGATCACCGGTCGTAACAAGCGTCCCCTCGAGGACCACTTCGACCGGAACTATGAGCTGGAGGAGGCGCTGACCCGCAAGGGGGACGCGGAGCGCCTCTCCAAGGTCCAGGAGTCCAACGACCTCGCCACCATGCACTACGTGCGTCAGGGCGACCCGCGCGGCCTCGGACACGCCGTGCTCTGCGCGGCCCCGCACGTCGGCGACCAGCCCTTCGCCGTCCTGCTCGGCGACGACCTGATCGACCCGCGCGACCCGCTGCTCTCCCGGATGGTGGAGATCCAGGAGCGGGAGGGCGGCAGCGTGATCGCGCTGATGGAGGTCGAGCCCTCGCAGATCCACCTCTACGGCTGCGCCGCCGTCGAGGCGACCATCGACTCGGACGTCGTGAAGGTGACGGACCTCGTCGAGAAGCCGTCCCCGGCCGAAGCGCCCAGCAACTACGCGATCATCGGCCGCTACGTCCTCGACCCCGCCGTCTTCGGGATAATCCGCGAGACCGAGCCGGGCCGCGGCGGCGAGATCCAGCTGACCGACGCCCTGCAGAAGCTTGCCAAGGACGAGAAGATCGGCGGCCCGGTCCACGGTGTGGTCTTCAAGGGCCGGCGCTATGACACCGGTGACCGCGGCGACTATCTCCGTGCCATTGTCAGACTCGCGTGCGAACGTGATGACCTGGGCCCGGACTTCCGGACCTGGCTTCGCAGTTACGTCACCGAGGAGATGTAGCCACTTGAGCAGCAGTGCGGCACCGGAGTCCGGCGATCTGCCCGGCGTTCCTTCCGGCGAAGAGTCCGCCGATCCCTGCGCGGGTCCCTCCCGTGACCTGTGGTCGGTGGACGAGCACCTCGACGACATCCTGGCGGCGGTCTCCCCGCTCGAACCCATCGAGCTGCAACTGCCGGAGGCCCAGGGCTGCGTCCTCGTCGAGGACGTCACGGTGCCGGTCGCACTGCCCCCGTTCGACAACAGCTCCATGGACGGCTACGCGGTCCGGGTCGCCGATGTGGCCGGTGCCACCGACGAGTTCCCGGCCGTCCTGACCGTCATCGGAGACGTGGCCGCCGGCGCCGACGGCCTGCCCGTCGTCGGCCCCGGCCAGGCCGCCCGGATCATGACCGGCGCCCCGCTGCCGCCCGGCGCCGAGGCCGTCGTCCCGGTCGAATGGACCGATGGCGGTACGGGCGAGGGCGCGGCGAGCGGGATGCGCGCCGCCAGCGCCGCCCCCGAGGGCGCCGGCGGCGAGGTCCGCGTCCACAGGCCCGCCGAGGCCCGCGCGCACGTCCGCGCACGCGGCAGCGACGTCCAGGCCGGTGATCTGGCCCTGGAGGCCGGGACGGTCCTCGGGCCGCCCCAGATCGGGCTGCTCGCCGCGATCGGCCGCGCCACGGTGCGGGTGCGCCCGCGCCCGCGCGTCGTCGTGCTCTCCACCGGCAGCGAACTGGTCCAGCCCGGCGAGGAGTTGCGCGAGGGCCAGATCTACGACTCCAACAGCTTCGCGCTGGCCGCCGCCGCGCGCGACGCCGGCGCCATCGCCTACCGGGTCGGCGCCGTCACCGACGACGCCGACACGCTCCGGGCCACCATCGAGGACCAGCTGATCCGCGCCGACCTGCTCGTCACCACGGGCGGGGTCAGCGTGGGCGCGTACGACGTGGTCAAGGAGACGCTGACCGCCGACGGACGGGTCGACTTCCGCAAGCTGGCCATGCAGCCGGGCAAGCCGCAGGGCTTCGGGACGATCGGCCCCGAGCACACCCCGCTGCTCGCCCTGCCGGGCAATCCGGTCTCCTCGTACGTCTCCTTCGAGCTCTTCGTACGGCCCGCGATCCGGGCCCTGATGGGCCTCGAAGATCTCCACCGTCCCCGGGTCCGCGCCGTGCTCAAGGCCGACAAGGCGCTCTCGTCCCCGGCCGGCCGCCGCCAGTTCCTGCGCGGGACGTACGACGCAGAGTCCGGCACCGTCACTCCGGTGGGCGGAGCGGGCTCCCATCTGATCGCGGCGCTCGCGCACGCGAACGCCCTGCTCGTCGTCCCCGAAGAGGCCACGGGCATGGAGCCCGGGCACGAGCTGGACGTGGTCCTCCTCGGCTGAGGAGGCGCTGGTGGCGGTACCGTGGCGTCCCACACAGCGACCGGGAGTGTCACGGCCATGAGCACGCAGCAAGGACTCACCCACATCGACGAGGCGGGTGCGGCCCGCATGGTCGACGTCTCCGCGAAGGACGTCACGGCGCGGACCGCACGGGCCAGTGGCCGCGTCCTCGTCTCGCCGCGCGTGATCGAGCTGTTGCGGGGCGAGGGCGTACCGAAGGGCGACGCGCTCGCCACCGCCCGGATCGCAGGGATCATGGGCGCGAAGAAGACCCCCGACCTCATTCCGCTCTGCCACCCGCTGGCCGTCTCGGGTGTGACGCTCGACCTCACGGTCGCGGACGACGCGGTGGAGATCCTGGCGACCGTGAAGACCACGGACCGCACGGGCGTGGAGATGGAGGCCCTGACGGCGGTCTCGGTGGCCGCGCTGACGGTCGTCGACATGATCAAGGCGGTCGACAAGGGCGCGGTCATCTCCGACGTACGGGTGGAGGAGAAGACGGGCGGCAAGTCGGGCGACTGGACCCGGGAAGGGGCCGAGTCGTGACGCGCGGTGGCCGGGTGACCGGGGCGCCCGCCCACGAGGAGCCCGCCCACGGGGCGCCCGCCCACGAGGCGCCCGCCCCGGCGGCGGGCGCGGATCTCGGCAGCGCCCTCACCGCCCCGTACTCCGCCCTCGTCGTCACCGCCTCCAACCGGGCGGCGGCCGGCGTCTACGAGGACAAGGGCGGCCCGCTGCTCGCCGAAGGGCTGGCCCGCATGGGCTTCGCCGTGGACGGCCCGCAGGTCGTCCCGGACGGCGCCCCGGTCGAGGCCGCGCTCCGGGCCGGGGTCGAGGCCGGGTACGACGTCATCCTCACCACCGGCGGCACCGGCATCTCGCCCACCGACAGGACCCCCGAGGTCACCCGCCGGGTCCTCGACCACGAGATCCCCGGCATCCCCGAGGCGATCCGCGCCCACGGCCGGGAGAAGGTGCCGACCGCCGCGCTCTCCCGGGGCCTCGCCGGTGTCGCGCGCGGGACCGTGATCGTGAACCTGCCGGGTTCCTCGGGCGGGGTCCGCGACGGCATCGCCGTACTGGAACCGCTCCTGCGGCACGCGGTCGACCAGGTCCGCGGCGGCGACCACCCGAGACCGTCATGATCCCGTCCTGGCCCGTGGTCCTCTCGGACGGAGACGTCGTCCTCCGCCCGATAAAGATGCGTGACCAGAAGGTCTGGCGCGAGGTCAACCGGCGCAACCGTGACTGGCTGCGCCCGTGGGAGGCGACGGTTCCGCCGCCGGCCCCGGGCGGTCCGGTCGCGCAGCGGCCGACGTACCGGCAGATGGTCCGCCATCTGAGGGCCGAGGCCCACGCCGGCCGGATGCTGCCCTTCGTGATCGAGTACCGCGGCGAGCTCGTCGGTCAGTTGACCGTGGCCGGGATCACCTGGGGCTCGATGTGCTCGGGCCATGTCGGCTACTGGGTGGACAGCGCGGTGGCCGGCCGCGGCGTCATGCCGACGGCGGTCGCGCTCGCCGTGGACCACTGCTTCCGTTCGGTGGGACTGCACCGGATGGAAGTCTGCATTCGGCCCGAGAACGGCCCCTCGCGACGGGTCGTGGAGAAATTGGGATTCCGGGAGGAAGGGCTCCGGCCGCGCTACCTCCACATCGACGGGGCGTGGCGGGACCATCTCGTCTTCGCGCTCACCGCCGAGGAAGTGCCCGAGGGGCTGCTTCGCCGCTGGCACCTGGCACGTCCCTCCCACCCCGCCCAATGAAATAAGTGTTCGAATTCAATCAGCAGTTGATCCTCAATCGATCTGAACAATCACAAAAAAGTTCAGTGATATCAGCCAGATCGTGCGACACACCGGGCCAATTGGCCGATGCCCGTAACGGAACCCCTCTACGGTGTGAGGCGTGAGCAGCAGCGGCCTCATCTACGCAGTCATCGTCGGGGCCTGGGCCGCCTACTTGGTACCGATGTGGCTCCGCAGGCAGGACGAGCTCAACGAGGCCCGTCCGACGGAACGCTTCAGCACCGCCATCCGGCTCCTGTCCGGACGGGCGGGAATGGAGCGCCGATACGCCAAGGAGCTGAAGGACCGGGACCGTAGGGCGGACGACGCGGAGCCCGACGCGGACCCGGACGTCGAGACGGAGCATCTCAGCTCGGTCGACGTCCGGGCCTTCTCCGCGCCCGCGGCCAGGACGGAAGCCCGCCTGGAGATCCCGGAACCGGCACCCGCCCCGGCGCCCGCCGCCGCGCGCAGGCCCTCCAAGGCGGCCGCCGAGCGCGCCCGCCGCGGCAAGGTCCTCGCCCGGCGCCGGCGCACCACGGTCGTCCTCTTCCTCGCCTTCACCCTCGGCGCGGTCGTCGCCGCGGTCGGCGGCCTCGCGTTCCTATGGGCCCCGTCGGTCCCCGCGGTGCTGCTGAGCGCGTACATCGTGCATCTGCGTACGACGGAACGCCGGCGCTTCGTGTACGTGATGGACCGCCGCCGCGCCGAGGCGGCGGCGGCACGCCTGCGCGAGAGCCGGCCGCAGCGACGGCAGCCCGTGCCGGACGCCGACGAGGAGCCTGCCCGCCCGGAACCCGAACCGGCACCCTCGGTCTCCCCGCAGGAGGCCGGCCGTCGCGCGCTCGTCGAGCAGACGGACCACGCGGAGTGGGTGGACCAGCAGCGCGAGCGCGGCCCGGCCCGCGGCGACAGCTGGGACCCCGTCCCGGTCCCGCTCCCCACCTATGTCACCGCCCCGGTCGCCCCGCGGGCGACGAGCGGCGTCGACATCACGGACCCGGAGACCTGGAGCTCGGCCCGCTCCTCCACGGCGGCGGACCCGGCCCCGGCACCGTCGCCGTCCCCGGCGCCCGCCCCGCGCCAGCGCACGAACCAGCCGCGCCGCCAGCGCGACCACGGCCGCACCCCGCTCTTCGACCAGTACGCGGACGACGACCGCCCCCGCGCGGCCAACGAATGACCCCCGGCCGCGGGGCCTTCGGGCCCCTCGGCTGACCTGCGCCGGAACGGATTTCCTTGCACCCCGATCGGGATGCTAATGTTTCACACGTCGCAAGGGCCTGTGGCGCAGTCTGGTAGCGCACCTCGTTCGCATCGAGGGGGTCTGGGGTTCAAATCCCCACAGGTCCACAAGCGCAGGACGAGATCCCGTCCGATCGAAAGATCGGGCGGGATCTCGTCGTTTCCGGGGACGAGGTCTCCGCGAAGACGCAGGAATCACCGACTGCGGTCCAGGACGAGCTCCCGGAGCTCCGCGGCGGAGTCGGCGGCGAGCCGGTAGATGCCCTGAATGCTCGCCGACCTCATCAGCCGCCCGTCCTCGACGTGCTTGAGCCTGCGCTCGCCCCGGCGGGACGTGAACGTCAGCCGCCCCAGCAGATCGGTGGGGACGACCGTGTCGAACGCGAGGGGAGAACCGGGCGGCCCGAGCAGCACCTCGGTGACCCCGCCGCCCGCCTTCAGCGCCCTCCAGTCCAGAAGCTTCGCGTAGTCCTCGTCGGCGAGCTCCCTCCCCGCGTCCTCGTACGGGATGAACCGCGACACCTCCATGGCGCCCAGCACATGCAGGCGGGTGCGGAAGGCCCGGACGGGAAAGATCGTGTCACCGGGCTTCACACCCGCCCGCTCGAAGCTGGGCAGCGACTGGTGCGGGCCGCCGAACAACATCGTCAGGCGCAGGCCGGCGTAGCCGGAGCGCTCCAGGTACCGGCACAGATCGTTGGTCCACAGCGTGGTGTAGGAGTTCGGCACGGCAGAACCGTAGACGCACCCGCTGACAACCCGTCCCTGGCGGCGGTGCGATGCCGTCCCAACGTTCCATCCCGCGTTCTGGGTTGGCGCGTCCTCGCAGGTCAGATGGGGTGGAACGTCCCAGCGTCCCGTACCGGCGGTGAGAGCTGGCGGCCGTGGCGACCGCGGCGGCACGGTGAGGACCAGGCCGCCGGACGAGGCGGTCGGCCACCACCTACGGGGAGTTCACATGCGTACGTTCCGCACCCGCACCACCGTCCTTGCCGCCACCACCGCCGCACTCGCCCTCGCACTCACCGCCTGCGGCGGGGCGGACGACGGTACGAAGGACAAGAAGGCCGCCGCGTCCGTCTCACAGGTCACGCCCGGCACCGGCGCCACGGAGAGCGGCACCGGCCAGGACGGCCGGACGAGCGCCGACGGCACCACGGGCGGCACCGGCACCACGGGCGGCACCGGCACCTCAGGTGGGGACGCGTCGGGCCCGGCGACGTCCGCCGCGCAGACCGGCGCCAAGAAGAAGAACGACGGCGGGACCCCGGCCTGCACCGCCAACGACGTGAAGATCTCCGCGGTCAAGCAGGACGGCGTACCCACCACGCACATCACCCTGACCGCCACGAACGTCTCGGGCCGCTCCTGCACCCTGCTCCAGTACCCGCTGATCGCGTTCGGCGACATCCAGACGGCCAAGGACGTCCCGTCCGTCGCCAAGAGCAAGCCGGGCACGCCCGTCGTCCTGTCCGCCGGCGCCCCGGCCTACGCCGCCGTGCGCATCAACAACGGCGGAGTCGACGAGGAGAACCGCGCCGTGACGTCGTTCAGCGTGAACCTCTTCGCCAAGGACGGCCCGGCGGAGGGCAGCAAGGTGGTCAACGCTCCCGCCGGCGGCATCGCCGTCGACGACGCGGCCGCCAGGACCGGCTACTGGACGCACGAGCTGCGCAACGGCGCCGACGAGTTCTGATCCCCCCGCACTCCCCGGTGGGCGGAGGCGAGGGTGGCCGCGGCGGCGCGGCCACCCTCCCCACCGTCACGCGGTGCGGGCGATCCACCGCTGGAGCGCGATGTGGGTGAAGTCGTCGAGCGTGCAGAGCGCCTCGATCGCGTCGAGGTCGCCGGGCAGCGGGGCGATGCCCGCCGTGGTGAGCGCGGCGTGCAGCTCCAGTCGGCGCCGGTCCGCCGGATCGAGTGCCACCGTGACACGCGTGCTCGCCACGGGCGCCGGCAGCGGGTAGTCGCCGGTCTCCAGGAAGCCGTGGGCGATGTGCGTCCGCGTGTCCGTCTCCTCGGGAAGGTCGTCGAGGTATGCGGCAGGGAAGCGGTAGGGGTCGAGATCCGCCGTCACGGTCGGCGCCGCGGTGAAAGACTGGAGTGCAGTCATGAGTTCCTCCTCGGTTGTCCTGCCACTGCAGACGAGGACTACGGCCGGGCGGCGGTCAGTTGCGGCTCCCGCACGGGACCACCCGAATGCCGTCAATCCCATCTCGTCACACAAGCGAGAGTCCGCGGCCCCCGGCGGAGGAGTGCGCCGGGGGCCGCGGCAGGGGTGTCGGGAAACGCGTCAGGACGCCTGGGCCCGGTCGTACAGGGCCTTCGCGTCGTTGCCGAAGTACGGCCCGAACATGCGGTTGGGCAGGAAGGTGTAACCGAAGCTGTTCACCGAGACCTGGAGGCCCGTTCCCGTGGCCTCGCTGAAGCCGGAGAACCACGGGCCGCCGCTGGAGCCGCCCGTCATGTTGCAACCGAGGCTGTGGTCCTGCGAGAAGAGGAAGTCCTTCGAGGAGTTCCCCGCGCAGTGGATCAGCTTCGAGCCGTCGTACGGGGAGGCGGCCGGGAAGCCGAAGGCGTACATCGGCTTGTTGTAGCCGCCGTTGAACTGGATGCCCTGGGCGCCGGTCACCGACGTCAGCTTCTGGCCGTTCAGCGGCGCCACGACCGCCGCGCCGACGTCGTAGTTGATGTCCTCGCTCGCCTCCCACTGCGGGGTCGTGAGCGTCTTCGTCGCCGCCCACTGGCCGTACGGGGCGTTGCCGTTGTCGTAGGCCGGGACGAACACCCAGTTCGTGTGCCACGAGCCCTGGTACTTCACGCAGTGGCCGGCCGTGATGACCGTGCTCTGGTTCTGACTGGTGACCGCGTTGCCGGAACAGGAGGCCGTACGGCCCTGGAAGGTGAAGAACACCCGGCCAGAGGTCTTCACGACCGCGCCGGCGCCCGTCCAGGGGCCGCCGGGCTGAGGGAAGGCCGTCGGGGCGACGGAGGTCGGGGCGATCGTCGTCGGGGCGGACGAGCGGGCGACCTGCTTGAGGGACGTGAGTGCTCCGGGGGCGACCTCGAGGTCCAGCGGGGTGGCCGAGCGCATCCGCTCGGCGGTCCAGAAGGCGGGCTTCTCCGCCGCTTGCGCCGAGGTCGCGCTCAGAGCTCCGGTCAGCAGCGCTCCGACCGACAACAGGACAGCAGCGACTGTGCGATGGCGTCTCACGCATGTCTCCTTCTGCCGAGGCAGGTGGGGGATGAGAACGGTGCGGATCGACGTGCGTGAGGAAGCGTGCCAGATACTGAGATGAATTGTCAGGGGCGCGTCAGTAAATCGGCTCGGAGGCGTCAGTCCTTGTCGCTCGCGACCAGGGACTTCGCGAAGCAGCGGCTGTTCTCGTACTCCCGGTAGTGGCCGAACTTCGCGCACGGCTCGTAGCCGCTGCTGGTGTACAGCGCGATCGCCTCCGGCTGCGCCGTGCCGGTCTCCAGGACCATGCGGGTGCGGCCCGCCGCGCGCGCGTCCGCCTCGAGGGCCGCCAGGATGCGCCGGGCCAGCCCCAGGCCGCGCGCCTCGGGGACCACGTACATCCGCTTGAGCTCGGCGTCGCCGTCCGAGTAGCCCTCGTCGTTCTCGTCCTGGGTGCGCCAGCCGCCGGTCGCGACGGGGCGGTCCTCCGGGTCGTACGCGAGAAGGTAGAGACCGAGCGGCGGTACGAACATCCCGGCGTCCAGCGGTGTGGCATCGCCCTCGTCGCCATAGCGGGCGACGTACTCCAGCTGGACGGCGTCGTCGAGTTTGACGGCGTCAGGGTGGTCGTAGGGAGTGGGCCGTATGTTCATACGGGGCATCGTACATCTATGCGGGACGGCTCGGTCGGTATTCTCCCTGGATGCTCATTGTGACGTCCGTCAATGTCAATGGTCTCCGTGCCGCCGCCAAGAAGGGCTTCGTGGAGTGGCTTGCCGGCACCTCCGCCGACGCCGTCTGTCTGCAGGAGGTGCGCGCCGAGGAATCCCAGCTCCCGGACGAGGTCCGCGCGCCCGAGGGCTGGTTCACCGCGCACGCGCCCGCCGCCGCCAAGGGGCGCGCGGGGGTCTCCCTCTACACCCGGCGTGAGCCCGACTCGGTGCGGGTCGGCTTCGGGTCGAGCGAGTTCGACGGCAGTGGCCGGTACATCGAGGCCGACCTGCCCGGTGTCACGGTCGCCAGCCTCTACCTGCCCTCGGGCGAGGTCGGCACCGAGCGGCAGGACGAGAAGATCCGCTTCATGGACGAGTTCCTGCCGTATCTGAAGGAGCTCAAGCAGCGCGCCGCCGCCGACGGCCGTGAGGTCGTCGTCTGTGGTGACTGGAACATCGCGCACCGCGAGGCCGACCTCAAGAACTGGAAGACCAACCAGAAGAACTCGGGCTTCCTGCCCGAGGAGCGCGCCTGGCTGAGCCGTGTCTTCGACGAGGCGGAGTACGTCGACGTCGTCCGTGCCCTCCACCCGGACCAGGACGGGCCGTACTCGTGGTGGTCGTACCGCGGGCGCGCCTTCGACAACGACAGCGGCTGGCGCATCGACTACCAGGTCGCGACGCCGGGTCTGGCCGCCAAGGCGGTCAAGGCGTTCGTCGAGCGGGCCGCCACGCACGGGGAGCGGTGGAGCGACCACGCGCCCGTGACGGCGGTCTACGAGCTGTAGGGGAGCCGAAGGGGGCGCCCGGCGCGTCCCCTTCGGTCACGATGGTTCGCGCAGGCGGCGGTCCATGGCCATCGAGAGCTCCGCCTCCACCACGCTCTTCGCCAGCGGACGCAGCCGCTGGAGGTCCTTCTCGTCCGCGTGCTCGCGCAGCAGGTCCGTGAAGAGTCCCGCCAGTGCCTCCGCGTGTTCGCGCACCGCCCGGCCCGCCTCCAGGACCGCGGAGAGCGGGACGCCCTCCTTCACCAGGGCCGCGGAGACGTCGAGCAGGCGGCGGCTGATGTGGACGATCGCGTCGCCGTCGGTGGCGAGGTATCCGAGGTCGAGGGCGGCCAGCAGGTTCTCCGGGGTGACCTCGCCGGCGAAGTAGTCGGCCAGTTCCTGCGGGGTGAGCCGGATCGGCTCCTCCTCGGTGGGTTCGCCGAGGCCGAGGACCTCGCTGACGTCCTTGCCGCTCTCGAAGGCGGTGTTGAGGTCGGCGATGCCGTTGAGGGTGTGGCCGCGCTCGAGAAGGGCTGCGATCGTCCGGAGCTTGGCCAGGTGGTGGTCGTCGTACCAGGCGATGCGGCCCTCGCGCCGGGGTGGTGCGATCAGTCCGCGCTCGCGGTAGAAGCGCAGGGTGCGCACGGTGATGCCGGCCGCCGCCGCGAGCTCGTCCATCCGGTACTCGCGTATGCCGGCGGCCGGACCCGCCTGGTCCGTCACCTGATCCGATCGTTCTGCCACGCCCGCCAGCCTATGTTGTACCGCCGGTAACTTTCCCGCGCGCAACCCCTACCGCTCGGTATGGCGCTGCTCTACAGTCCCGACTGTGCCAGTGATTGCTGGCGGAATCTTGGCCGGGCGCGCGGGAGGCGGCATGGCGAAGCACGAGCACGTACGAGTGGCGGTGATCGGATCGGGGTTCGGTGGACTCGGGGCCGCCGTCCGGCTGCGCCGCGAGGGGATCACCGACTTCGTCGTCCTGGAGCGGGCCGGCTCCGTGGGCGGCACCTGGCGCGACAACAGCTATCCGGGCTGCGCCTGCGACGTGCCGTCCCATCTCTACTCCTTCTCCTTCGCGCCCAACCCCGACTGGCCCCGGACCTTCTCCGGGCAGCGCCACATCCGTGCGTATCTGGAGCACGTCGCCGACACCTTCCGGCTCCGCCCGCATCTGCGGCTGAACCACGAGGTGTCGCTGATGCGCTGGGACGCCGAGGAGCTGCGCTGGCACATCGAGACCAACCAGGGCCCCCTCACCGCCGATGTGATCGTCTCCGCGACCGGGCCGCTCTCCGACCCGAAGATCCCCGACATCCCCGGCCTGTCCGACTTCCCCGGCAAGGTCTTCCACTCCGCGCGGTGGGACCACGACTACGACCTCACCGGCAAGCGCGTCGCCATGGTCGGCACCGGCGCCTCCGCCATCCAGATCGTGCCCGCGATCCAGCCGCAGGTCGGGAAGCTGACGCTCTTCCAGCGCACCCCGCCGTGGGTCATGCCGCGCATGGACCGCGCCATCAGCGGCGCCGAGCGCTGGCTCCACCGCACGCTCCCCTTCACCGGGACCGCGCGCCGCGGGCTGCTCTGGGGCATCCGCGAGCTCCAGGTCAGCGCGTTCACCAAGCGCCCGGGCGAGCTGGGGCTCGTCGAGTCGCTCGCCAAGGCCAACATGGCCAAGGCGATCAAGGACCCGGCGTTGCGGGCCAAGCTGACCCCTTCGTACCGCATCGGCTGCAAGCGCATCCTGCTGTCCAACGCGTACTACCCGGCGCTCGCCCAGCCCAATGTGGACGTCGTCGCCTCCGGGCTGCGCGAGGTCCGGGGCTCGACCGTCGTCGCGGCCGACGGCAGCGAGACCGAGGTCGACGCGATCGTCTTCGGTACGGGATTCCACGTCACCGACATGCCGATCGCCGAGCGGGTCGTCGGCGCGGACGGCCGCTCGCTCGCCGAGGCGTGGAAGGACGGGGTGCAGTCGCTGCGCGGCGCGACCGTCGACGGATTCCCCAACTGGATGACGATCATCGGGCCCAACACGGGCCTCGGGAACTCCTCCATGATCCTGATGATCGAGTCCCAGCTGAACTACATGGCCGACTATCTGCGCCAGTTGAACGTGCTCGGAGGGCGCGCCGCCCTCGCCGCCCGGCCGTCCGCGGTCGGCGCCTGGAACCGCAAGGTGCAGGACCGGATGGAGCGGACCGTGTGGAAGTCGGGCGGCTGCGACAGCTGGTACCTGGACGCCAACGGCCGCAACACCACGCTGTGGCCGGGCACGACGAGCGAGTTCCGGCGCGAGACGCGACAGGTCGACCTCGCGGAGTACGAGGTGCTGCGGCCGGCCGTCGCCGAGGCCGCGCCCGCGAAGCGCCCCGCCCGCAAGAAGGAGACCGTCAAGTGAGCCGTCTGACCCGATCCGGTTCGTCCCGTACCGCTCCGCTCCCGTACCCGCACGAGGTGGTCGCCGTCTCCGCGGACGGCGCCCGCATCCATGTCGAGGTGTACGGCCCCGAGGGTGCCCCGGCCGTGGTCCTGGCCCATGGCTGGACCTGCTCCATCGCCTTCTGGTCCGAGCAGATCCGCGACCTCGCCCGTGACCACCGGGTCATCGCCTACGACCAGCGCGGTCACGGCCGCAGCCCCGCCCCGGCCGGCGACTCCGGCCACTCCACGCGGGCGCTCGCCGACGACCTCGAGGTGGTCCTCGCCGCCACGCTCGCCCCCGGCGAGAAGGCGGTCCTGGCCGGGCACTCCATGGGCGGCATGACGATCATGGCGGCCGCCGCGCGCCCCGCGTTCAGGGAGCACGCCGCCGCCGTGCTGCTCTGCTCCACGGGCCCGTCCCGGCTCGCGGCCGAGTCCCTCGTCGTGCCCATGCGGCCGGGAGGGCTGCGGACCCGGCTGACCAGGGCGATCCTGGGAGCGAGGGCGCCGCTCGGACCGGTGACGCCCGTGTCGAAGAAGATCCTCCGGTACGCCACGATGGGCCCGGGTTCGGCGCCGGAGCGGGTCGACGCCTGCGCCCGGATCGTGCACGCCTGCCCACGCCTCTCCCGGGTGGCCTGGTCGCATGTGCTCGCGGAGCTCGATCTCGACGCCGGAGTAAAGGAGTTGGAGCTGCCGGTGGCCGTGCTCGTCGGCACGGCGGACCGGCTCACCCCGCCCGTGCACTCCCGCTCCATGGTCGCCGCGCTGCCGCAGTGCGTGGGGCTCGACGAGCTGGCGGGGATGGGCCACATGACGCCGGTCGAGGCCCCGGAGGCCGTCACCGCGCGCATCAGGGATCTGGTGACCACGTACCTCGCGACCACGCCTGTCGAGCAGAAGCAGATGCCGAAGCAGGGACCGAAGCAGGGGCAGAAGGAGAAGGAGGACGCATGAGCAGGGTCAGCCTGGAAGGACAGGTCGCGGTCGTCACCGGAGCGGCCCGCGGTGTCGGTGAACTCCTCGCCCGCAAGCTCTCCGCGCGGGGCGCGCGGATCGCGCTGGTCGGTCTGGAGCCGGAGGAGCTGAAGCAGGTCGCCGGCCGGCTGCACACGGAGGCCGACTGGTGGCACGCGGACGTCACCGACCACGAGGCGATGGCCCGGGTGGCGGCCGAGGTCAAGGAGCGCTTCGGCAAGGTCGACATCGTGGTAGCCAACGCGGGTGTCGCGTCGGGCGGTCCGTTCGTGGACTCCGACCCGGTCGCCTGGCGGCGGGTCATCGAGGTCAACCTGATCGGCGGGGCGGTGACCGGCCGGGCGTTCCTGCCCGTGCTGATGGAGTCCCGCGGCTACTTCCTGCAGATCGCCTCGCTCGCGGCCATCACACCTGCGCCGATGATGACGGCGTACTGCGCCTCGAAGTCGGGCGTCGAGGCGTTCGCGCACAGCCTGCGCGCCGAGGTCGGCTACAAGGGGGTGAAGGTCGGGGTCGGCTATCTGTCGTGGACCGACACGGACATGGTCCGGGGCGCCGACCAGGACGACGTGATGAAGGAGCTGCGGCAGCGGCTGCCCTGGCCCTCCAACCGTACGTATCCGCTGGGCCCGGCCGTGGACCGGATCGTGGCGGGCATCGAGCGGCGCTCGGCGCATGTGTACGCCCAATGGTGGCTGCGCGGAATGCAGTCGGTCCGCGGTTATCTGCCGGGGGTCATCGCGACGGTGGGGCAGCGCGAGATGAAGCGCTTCGAGCCGCGTCTCGCCAGTGTCTCCAAGGGCCTCGTGGGGGCCGGCGGGGCGGCCGACGAACAGGCGCGCACGGGCCGCACCTCGCCGCGGTGACGGGGAGTATCTGATCGAAATGCGCGGAATGTTCCGCCATGCCACGCTGGTCGAGGCCCAACGGGGCGAGTCGCCCCGTTCCCCTCACACCCGTCTAGGAGTGAACCTTCATGGGCAAGCAAGACCAGTTCAAGGACAAGGCGAGGCAGGCCGCTGAGCAGGCGAAGCAGAAGATGGGCAACGCGCGCGAAGAGGCGTCCGAGCGGGCCTCCCAGGCCAAGGGCCGCCCCTCCGAGGAGGAGCAGCGGCGGGCCCAGCAGCAGGACCAGGACCGCCTGGACATGGACTACGACGCCTGACGCCGGTCCGCCGAATGTCCTCCGAGAAGGTGCACCCGGGACGCCGGGTGCACCTTCCGGCGTTCCCCCGCCCACCCCTGACGAATTCCGGTGCGGCCCGTCCGCCGGGCCCCGTACCGTGCGGCCCATGACCGAACTGCAGCCGCTCCGCGCCGATCACGCCCCCGCGCTCCTCGCGTTCGAGCGGGAGAACCGGGCGTACTTCGCCGCCCATGTGCCCGACCGGGGGGACGCGTACTTCGAGGAGTTCGCGGCGCGGCACCGGGCGCTGCTCGACGAGCAGGAGACCGGGGCGATCCGGTTCCATGTGCTGGTCGGGGAGGGCGGGGAGATTCTGGGGCGGTTCAATCTCGTCGACGTGACGGAGGGGTCGGCCGACCTCGGCTTCCGGGTCGCCGAGAAGGCCGCGGGGCGCGGCGTGGCCACGGCCGCGGTGCGGGAGCTGTGCCGGCTGGCCGTCACCGCGTACGGCCTCGACCGGCTCACGGCGGCGGCGGCCCTCGGCAACGCCGGTTCGAGGGCCGTGCTCGTGCGGACGGGGTTCGTGCCCGTCGGGGACGTCGTCCTCGACGGGCAGCCGGGGACCTCCTACGCGCTGGACCTCGGCGGGAGCTTCGGGCGGGAGTTGTCGGGGACGTCCGCGTAGCCGGGCGGGTTCGCCGCCGGGGTCTCGGCGAGCAGCGAGAGGGCCACCTCGACCGCGTCGTCGAGCTGTGCGTGGCGGCCCTCGGCCCAGTCCAGCGGGGTGCGCAGGATCGCCAGGTCGGGTTCCACGCCGTGGTTCTCGACGGACCAGCCGTACTCGGGGAACCACGCCGCGTTCATCGGGACGGTGATCTGTGTGCCGTCGCCGAGTCGGTGCCTGCCCGTCATCCCCACCACGCCGCCCCAGGTGCGCTGTCCGACGACCGGGCCGAGTCCGAGGAGCTTGAACGCGGCCGTGATCATGTCGCCGTCCGAGGAGGTGGCCTCGTCGGCGAGCGCGACGACCGGTCCACGCGGGGCGTTCGAGGCGTACGAGACGGGCTGCGCGTTCCTCGTCAGGTCCCAGCCGAGGATCTTGCGGGTGAGCTTCTCCACGACCAGCTCGCTGATGTGGCCGCCCGCGTTGCCGCGCACGTCCACGATGAGGGCGGGCCGTGAGACCTCCATCCGCAGGTCGCGGTTGAACTGGGCCCAGCCCGAGCCGCCCATGTCCGGGATGTGCAGGTAGCCGCACTTGCCGCCGCTGACCTCCCGTACCACCGCGCGCCGTTTGGCCACCCAGTCCTGGTAGCGCAGCGGCCGCTCGTCGATCAGCGGCACGATCGCCACCCGGCGCGAGCGGCCCTCGCCCTCCGCCGGCTGGAAGGTCAGCTCGACCGTCGTACCGCCCGAGGAGGACAGCAGCGGGTACGGGCCGGTGACCGGGTCCACCGGGCGGCCGTCCACGTGCGTGAGGATCGCGCCCTCGCGGATGCCGGTGCCCGCGAGCGGTGAACGTGCCTTGGAGTCGGATGAGTCACCGGGCAGGATCCGCTTGACCATCCAACCGCCGTCCCGGGGCACGAGGTTGGCGCCCAGCAGGCCCATCGGCCGCTGGTAGTGCGGCGGGCCCTCGTTGCGGCGGGCGGGCGAGACGTAGGCGTGCGAGGTGCCCAGTTCGCCCATGACCTCCCGCAGCAGGTCGGCGAACTCGTCGGGGGACGCTACCCGTTCGACCAGGGGGCGGTACTGGTCGAGGACGGCCGTCCAGTCCACTCCGCACATGTTCGGGTCCCAGAAGTAGGCGCGGACGATCCGGCCGGCCTCGTCGTAGGCCCCGCGCCACTCCGCCTCGGGGTCGACCTCGTGCAGGATCCGCCGCAGGTCCATGTAGACCGTCGAGTCGCCGTCCCCGGGCTCGGTCGCCGGCACCGCCCGCAGATCGCCCTCGTCGACCACGACGAGCCGCGAGCCGTCACCGCTGACCGCGAACCAGTCGAGGTGGCCGACGAGTTCGGTCTTGCGGGCCTTGATGATGTTGAAGTGTTCCAGGGTGGGGCGGCCCGTGGTGTCGGAGGGGTTGGCGAAGGTCTCGCCGAGTGCGCCCGAGATCGGCCAGCGCAGCCAGACGAGCCCGCCGCCGCTGACCGGGTACAGCGCCGAGTACTTGGAGGCGGAGACCGGGAAGGGGGTGACCCGGTCCGGGAGCCCCTCCACCTCCACGATCGTGGTGCCCTCGCCGCCCTCGGCCTCGGTCTCGGTGGGGTCCAGCCCGCCCGCCGCCGGGCGTCCGTCCGGCAGCAGCGCGAACGGCGACGGCGTCGCCGAGGACAGCGGTACGAGATAGGGGCGGCAGCCCAGCGGGAACGACAGATCGCCGGTGTGCACGTCGTACACCGGGTCGAAGCCCCGCCAGGAGAGGAAGGCGAGATAGCGGCCGTCGCTGGTGAAGACGGGATTCTCGTCCTCGAAGCGGCCGTTGGTGACATCGACGATGGTCCGGGCGCCAGGGCCGGAGATCCGGGCCATCTTGATCTGGCGCAGCGAGCGCCCGATACCGGGGTGCGCCCAGGTCAGCCAGGCTCCGTCGGGGGAGAAGGCGAGATCGCGGACGGGCCCGTTGATGGAGCGGATCAGCTCCGTGGCTTCCCCGTTGGAGTCCTCGGTCGCGTCGAGGAGCAGCAGCCTGCCGTCGTTGGACGCGATCGCGAGCCGTTCGCCCTCCGGGTCGGAGACCATCTCCTCCACCCGGCCGAGTTCGCCCGAGGCGAGCCGTCGCGGCTCGCGGTCGCCACTGGCGCGCGGCAGATAGGCGACCTCGATCGCGTCCTCGCCCTCCGCGTCCGTGACGTACGCGATCTGGCCGCCGCTGCCCAGCATCTCGGGCAGCCGGACCCGTACGCCCGGGGTGTCCGTGATCGTGCGGGCGGGCCCGTCGCGGTGGGTGAGCCAGTACAGGCTGCCGCGCACGGAGACGGCACTGGCCCGCCCGGTCTCGTCGACGGAGATCGCGTCCACGTGGTTGGCGGCCGGCACCTGGTAGGCGCGCCGTCCGGCGCGCGGGCCGCCGAGCCGCACGTCGAGCTTGCGCGGCCCGGCGTCGGGGGCGGTCAGGTCGTCGACGATCCACAGGTCGCCGGCGCACTGGTAGACCACGCGCCGTCCGTCGCTCGACGCGTGCCGGGCGTAGAAGGCGTCGTGGTCGGTGTGGCGGCGCAGATCGGTGCCGTCGGGCAGGCAGGAGTAGAGATTGCCGATGCCCTCGTGGTCGGAGAGGAAGGCGATCCGTCCGGAGACGAACATCGGGGAGTCGAGCTGACCTTCGAGGTCCGGCATCAGCTGCTTCCCGTGCAGCCAGAGCCGGCCGGTGGCGCCGCCCCGGTACCGCTTCCAGGAGGCCGCCTCGTGCGGCGGTTTGCCGGTGAGGAGGAGCGTGCGGCGTTCTCCGTCGAGGTCGGCCACGGCGATGTCGGAGACCGGGCCCCAGGGCATCTTGCCTCCGGGCGAGCCGTCGGTGGCGACGGTGTAGGCCCAGGAGTAGTACGAGAAGGGCTGGCCGTGCGAGGAGACGGCGAGGATGTCGCCGTCCGGGGACCACGAGCAGACCCGGGTGTCCGTCGAGCCCCAGTAGGTCAGCCGCCGGGCGGGCCCGCCCTCGACGGGTGCGAGATGGATCTCGGGGTCGAGGCTGCGCCAGCTCGTGTAGGCGAGGTGGCGCCCGTCGGGCGAGAAGCGCGGGTGGCCGACCCGGGTCCGGTCGACGGTCACCCGCCAGGCCCGGCCGGGCCGGTGTCCCTCGGCGACGAGGGGCGCGACCCAGAGGTCGTCCTCGGCCGCGAAGCACAGCAGGTCGTCGTGGAGGTGCGGGAAGCGGAGATACGCGTCGTCGTCACTCACCCCCCAATGCTTTCCACCCTGATGGGGTGCGGCAACTCGTACGGACTTTCGCGCGGTGGCGTCCGGCTGTGGCCCACGACACGTACGAAACGGTTTCGTTTCGCTGGGCGGTGGGGTACTTTCGAGGTGTACGAAACCGTTTCGTTCGGATGGAGACCGGTCATGGCTCGCAGCAGGCTCACACCAGAGCGTGAGTCCGAGCTGTACGGAGCTGTGCTCGACCTCCTGCGCGAGGTCGGCTACGACGCCCTCACCATGGACGCCGTCGCCGCCCGCACCCACTCCAGCAAGGCCACCCTCTACCGCCAGTGGGGGAGCAAGCCCGAGCTGGTCGCCACGGCACTGCGCGACAACAAGCCCATCAAGCTGGCCGAGATCGACACGGGCACCTTGCGCGGTGACTTCCAGGCGATCATGGAGTTGACCGACGACTGCCAGATGGAGAAGGACACCGCGCTGATGCGCGGCCTCGCCCAGGCGGTCCACGCCAACCCCGACCTGCATCAGGCGCTGCGCGAACTGCTCATCGAACCCGAGATGAGCAATCTGCGCGTCACCCTGGAACGAGCGGTGGCGCGGGGCGAGATCAGCGCCGACAACCCGGCACTGAAGTTCGTCCCGCACATGATCATCGGGGCGTTCGTCGCCCGTCCGCTGATCGAGGACCAGCCGATCGACCGCGCCTTCATCACCGACTACGTCAACGCCGTCGTGCTCCCCTCACTCGGCGCCTGACCGGCACCGGCTCCCCGGCCGGTACCACTGATACATCCTCACCCGCACCCCCTGACGCTGCGCACCGCTCACGCCGTCGGGCCGGCTCCCCATGCCCTGTCCCACCACGAAATGGGAGTACGCCCCCGTGGCCATGTTCCTCTACAAGTTGGGTCGCTCCGCCTTCCGGCGCCGACGGCTCGTCGCCCTCCTCTGGGTGGCGCTCCTCGCGCTCGCCGGGGTCGGTGCCGCCACCGCGCCCGCCGCGACCTCCAGCTCCTTCTCGATACCCGGCACCGAGGCCCAGAAGGCCTTCGACCTCCTCGAGCAGCGCTTCCCCGGCGGCAACGCCGACGGGGCCACCGCACGCGTCGTCTTCAAGGCCCCCGAGGGCCAGAAGATGACCGACCCGGCCAACAAGGCCAAGGTTCAGGATGTCGTCGGCGAGCTGAAGGCCGGCTCCGACGAAGTCGCCCAGGTCACCGACCCGTACACCGCCCAGGCGGTCTCGAAGGACGGCTCGACCGCCTACGTCTCCGTCAGCTACAAGGTCTCCGGCATGGAGCTGACCGACGCGACGCGCGAGGCGCTGCAGAAGACCGGTCACGACGCGCAGGGGAAGGGGCTGACCGTCGAGATCGGCGGTGACGCCCTTCAGACCATGCCCGAGACCGGCGCGGGCGAGATCGTCGGTGTGGTCATCGCCGGCATCGTGCTCGTCATCACCTTCGGTTCGCTGGTCGCCGCCGGACTCCCGCTGCTGACCGCGATCATCGGCGTCGGCATCGGAGTCTCCTCGATCACGGCGCTCGCGAACGTCCTGGACCTCGGCTCCACGACCTCCACCCTCGCGATGATGATCGGCCTCGCGGTCGGCATCGACTACGCCCTCTTCATCGTCTCCCGCTACCGCGCGGAGCTCGCCGACGGCAGGGAGCGCGAGGACGCCGCGGGCCGCGCGGTCGGCACGGCCGGTTCGGCCGTCGTCTTCGCCGGTCTGACCGTGGTCATCGCCCTGGTCGGCCTGGCCGTCGTGAACATCCCGATGCTGACGAAGATGGGCTTCGCCGCCGCCGGCACGGTCGTGATCGCCGTCCTGATCGCGCTCACCCTGATCCCGGCCATGCTCGGCTTCGCCGGCGCCAAGGTCGTGGGCCGCAAGGAGCGCAAGGGGCTCAAGAAGCCCGACGACAAGCCCAACATGGGCACCCGCTGGGCCCGGTTCGTCATCCGCCGCCCGGTCATGGTCCTGCTCGTCGGTGTCCTCGGCCTCGGCGCGATCGCCCTGCCGGCCGCCTCCCTGGAGATGGGTCTGCCGGACGACGGCGTCAAGCCCACCTCCGCCACCGAGCGCCGCGCCTACGACCTGCTGTCGGACGGGTTCGGCCCCGGGTTCAACGGGCCGCTGATGGTCGTCGTCGACGGTGACAAGGCCGTGGCCGACTCCACCGTGAAGAAGATCGAGGGCCTGGACGGGGTCGTGGCGGTCACCCCGCCGACGCCCAACAAGGCCGGTGACACCGCGATGATCACGGTGATCCCGAAGGACCGTCCCTCCTCGGTGGAGACCGAGAACCTGGTGCACGACATCCGGGACACGACCGGCGACAACGTCCTGGTCACCGGCGCCACCGCGATGAACATCGACTTCTCGCAGAAGATGAACGACGCGCTCGTGCCGTATCTGGCACTCGTCGTCGGACTCGCCTTCCTGCTCCTGATGGTGGTCTTCCGTTCGATCCTGGTCCCGCTGAAGGCGGCCCTCGGCTTCCTGCTCTCGGTGGTCGCCGCCCTCGGCGCCGTCGTCGCGGTCTTCCAGTGGGGCTGGCTCGGGTCTCTGTTCGGGGTCGAGCAGACCGGCCCGATCATGTCGATGATGCCGATCTTCATGGTGGGTGTCGTCTTCGGTCTCGCGATGGACTACGAGGTCTTCCTCGTCACCCGGATGCGCGAGGCGTACGTCCACGGGGAGCGCCCCGGCGAGGCGATCGTGACCGGCTTCCGGCACAGCGCCCGGGTGGTCACCGCCGCGGCGGTGATCATGATCGCGGTCTTCTCCGGCTTCATCGGCATGACCGACCAGATGATCAAGATGATCGGCTTCGGTCTCGCCGTCGCCGTCCTCTTCGACGCCTTCGTGGTCCGGATGGCGATCGTCCCGGCGGTGCTGGCCCTGCTCGGCCACAAGGCGTGGTGGCTGCCCAAGTGGCTGGACAAGGCGCTGCCGAACGTCGACGTGGAGGGCGAGGGCCTGGTCACCGAGGACGCCGGGCCCCAGGAGCCCGAGCGTGAGCTCGTGAAGGTCTGAGCCTCATGAACCCCGGGGCGGCCGGCATGGGGCGCGGCTGAAGCCGCTCCGGTGGAGCCGCTTCAGCGGGGGAGAGCGGATCCCGGATCGCGCCGGAACCTGTGGGGACGGGGAGCCGACGCGGCACCGCGCCGTCATCGCGTCGAGACCGACACGGTGACGGCGCGGTCGCGTTCCCGGCGGCTCGGTCCGCCGGGACCCGGGCGGTCTCAGCCCGCCGGGGGAGTGATCGTCAGGCTCTCGATGACCACGTGGTGGTCCGAGCGCGGGGTGTCGGCGACCAGGCACCACCGCCGGGCCTCGCTGCTGAACAGGTAGTCGAGCTTCCAGCCGCCGTCGTGGGTGTTCCGGCCGTCGCGGACCGACCCCTGCTGGTCGCACTCCTGGTAGCCGGGGGTGCCCGGACCCTGGGAGTACAGCCCGGTCGGCCAGATCCAGGCGTCGGGGTTGCCCGGCCGGTCCGGCGGGCTCGCGTTGAAGTCGCCGCCGAAGGCCACCTTCGGGAAGCCGGAGACGACCTGCTTGATCTCCGCGAGCTGGTCGTCGCGGTAGTCCCAGTCCGGGTGCTCCGGGTTGGCGTTCTTCGTCGACACGTGCACGCTGCAGAGCCGTACGCCGAAGTAGGTCGCCGTCGCGCACTGGAACGGCGGGTTGAGCCCGGTCCAGGGCTGAGTCGTCGGGTACTGCTGCGCGTCCGCGAGGCCCGCCTTGACGACGATCGCGGTGCCGACGAGGTCGTTCGGGTCGGAGCCGGCGCCGGTCGCGCAGGGGCTCGGCGTCCGCACGCCCTTCTGCGACCAGTGGTACGGCGCGAAGCTCTTGCTCCAGCCCGCGCCGAGCTTGGTCATCAGGTCGTCGAGACCGCTCGCGCAGACCTCCTGGAGCAGGACGGCCTGCACGTAATGGCTCTGCACGTACTGCTTCACCACGTCGGACTTCTCCGCCGCCGTGCCGGTGCCCGTGCATCCCCACCGCTCGACGCCGCACATGTTCCAGCTCATGACCTGCAGGTTGGTCCCCGGCGGCGGTGTCGCCGCCGCGGGCGCGGCCTGCGCCGTCGCCCCGGACGCCGTCGCGCCGGACAGGGCCAGAAGGGCAGCGCCGAGCGCTCCCCACAGTCTCTTCCGCAAGTGGATCCCCCATGATCGTCAGGATGACGACGGAACTCTACGGGGCGATCGACGCGGTGACGGCGTAGGTGTGTTTCAGGAAGCGCAGCAGGGCCGTGGTGTCGAACTGGACGACCGCGACACCGTCCGGGGTGTGGAACTCGACCACCGTCTGCACCCGGCCGCAGGGCCAGACGCCGATGTCGCCGCGCCGCGTCGGGGCGCGCATCCCGGTCTCCAGGAGGGCGCGCGGGAAAGACCACTCGATGTTGCCGGGGAAGACGAAGCGCACGGTGGCGGGAGCCGCCTCGGGATCGAAGCGCAGGGCGACGGGGACGGGGCGGGAGAGCGGGGCGTCGGTGATGATCCGTCCCTTGGCGTGATCCACGACTGCTCGGTCGTCCGCGGTGGGGGACATCGAGTCACTCCTCACACTCGTCTTATTTACCCCCTAATGTCGCATATTTCCCGGCGCGCGCGTGGCGAGCGCTGCCTTTCTGTGATCTGTGCGCTCTTGCAAGTCCTTTGCAGGAACACTCATCATTCGGGACGTGCATGTACCTGACGGATTCATCAACGCCCCTGTATCGGCCGCCGCCGGTGTCGTCGCCGTCGGCGCCGTCGCCGTCAGCCTGCGCGGTGCCCGCCGCGAACTGGACGAGAGGGCGGCGCCCCTCGCCGGGCTCGTCGCCGCCTTCATCTTCGCCGTTCAGATGCTGAACTTCCCGGTCGCCGCCGGGACCAGCGGACATCTGCTCGGCGGTGCGCTCGCCGCGATCCTCGTCGGGCCGTACACCGGCGTGCTCTGCATCGCCGTCGTCCTGCTCATGCAGGGCATCCTCTTCGCGGACGGCGGACTCACCGCGCTCGGCGTGAACATCACCGTCATGGGCGTCGTCACCGTCGTCGTCGCGTACGCGCTCTTCCGCGGCCTCGTCCTCGTCCTGCCGCGCACCCGCCGCTCGGTGACCGTCGCCTCCTTCGTCGCCGCGCTCGTCTCCGTGCCCGCCGCGGCCGCCGCCTTCACCCTCGTCTACGCCTTCGGCGGCACCACCGACGTACCGCTCGGCAAGGTGCTCACCGCGATGGTCGGCGTGCACACGCTCATCGGCATCGGCGAGGCCGCCATCACCATGCTGACCGTCGGCGCGGTCGTCGCCGTGCGTCCCGACCTCGTGTACGGCGCCCGCGGCCTGAGCACCCCGCTCAAGCTGCGTGTGAACGGCGAACTGGTCGACGCGGCCCCGGCCGCCGCACCCGCCGATCCCGGCTCCCCGAAGAAGGTGTGGATCGGCGGCGTGGTCGCCGCCCTGGTCCTGGCCGGCTTCGTCTCCTTCTACGCCTCCGCCAGCCCCGACGGCCTGGAGAAGGTCGCCGCCGACAAGGGCATCGACAAGAACGTCGAGGAGCACGCCGCGGCCGACTCCCCGCTCGCCGACTACGGCGTCAAGGGCGTCGAGGCGGCCCGGCTCTCCGGCGGCCTCGCGGGCGTGATCGGCGTCGGCGTGACCCTCGCCGTCGGCACCGGCGCGTTCTGGGCCGTCAAGCGCCGCAGGGACGCCGCGTCCGGCGCCCAGGTCTGACATGGGAGCGGGGCACACGCACAAGCTGTACCGGCGGGGGGACTCGCCGGTCCACGCGCTGCCCCCGCACACCAAGCTGGTCGCCGTCCTCGCCTTCGTCGTGGTCGTGGTCTCCACGCCCCGCGAGGCGATCTGGGCCTTCGCGCTGTACGCCGTCCTGCTCGGTGTCGTGGCGGCGCTGGCCCGGATCCCGGCCGGGTTCCTGCTCCGGCGGCTGCTGATCGAGATCCCGTTCGTGGCCTTCGCGTTCCTGATGCCCTTCGTGGTCCCGGGCGAGCAGACGGAGATCCTCGGGATCTCCGTCTCCGTCCCCGGCCTGTGGGGCGCCTGGAACGTCCTCGCCAAGGGAACCCTCGGCGTCGCCGCCTCCGTACTGCTCGCCTCCACCACCGAACTGCGCGCGCTGCTCCTCGGCCTCCAGCGGCTGAAGCTGCCGCCCCTCCTCGTCCAGATCGCCTCCTTCATGATCCGGTACGGCGATGTGATCACCGACGAGATGCGCCGGATGTCCGTCGCCCGCCGCTCGCGCGGTTTCGAGGCGAAGGGCGTACGCCATTGGGGTGTCCTCGCCAAGTCCGCGGGCGCGCTCTTCATCCGCTCGTACGAGCGCGGTGAGCGCGTCCATCTCGCGATGGTCAGCCGTGGGTACACGGGGTCCATGCCGGTCATCGACGAGGCGACCGCCACCCGGACCCAGTGGACGCGGGCCGCTGCCCTGCCGCTCGCCGCACTTCTGATCTGCCTCCTCGGATGGACGCTGTGAACGTTCCCCCCTCGCTCGAAGTCCGCGGCCTCGCCTACGCGTACCCCGACGGCCACCAGGCCCTCTTCGGTGTCGACCTGACCGTCGGGCGCGGCGAGCGGGTCGCCCTGCTCGGGCCCAACGGCGCCGGCAAGACGACGCTCGTCCTCCACCTCAACGGCATCCTCACCGGCGGCGCCGGCACGGTCTCCGTCGCAGGACTGCCCGTCGAGAAGCGGAACCTGGCCGAGATCCGGCGCCAGGTCGGGATCGTCTTCCAGGACCCGGACGACCAGCTGTTCATGCCGACCGTCCGCGAGGACGTCGCCTTCGGCCCCGCCTCGGCCGGGCTGCGCGGCACGGAGCTCGAGGCCGTCGTCCACCGCGCGCTGGAACGCGTCGGCATGGCCGAGTACGCGGACCGGCCGCCGCACCACCTCTCCTTCGGGCAGCGCCGGCGCGTGGCCGTGGCGACCGTCCTCGCGATGGAGCCGGAGATCCTCGTCCTGGACGAGCCCTCCTCCAACCTCGACCCCGCCTCGCGCCGCGAGCTCGCGGACGTCCTGCGCTCCCTGGACGTCACCGTCCTCATGGTCACCCACGACCTGCCGTACGCCCTTGAGCTCTGCCCGCGCTCGGTCATCCTCAGCGAGGGCGTGATCGCCGGGGACGGGCCCACGGCCGACGTCCTCGCCGACGAGGAACTGATGGCCCGCAACCGGCTGGAGCTCCCGTACGGCTTCGTCCCCCGCCCGGCCGCCTGACCGTTCCCGACCCCGGAATCGGGGGTCCCGGTCCGGCGTTGCACCATGGGGGCGCGACGGATCCGGAACGAGCGAGAAGGAGTGTGGGACGTGGACGTCCGGGGCACGGTGGCGGCGGGATTCGAGCCGGTCAGGGACGCGTTCCTGCGCAACTTCGACGACCGGGGCGAGCGCGGCGCGGCGGTCGCCGTCTACCGCGACGGCATGAAGGTCGTCGACCTGTGGGCGGGCACCCGCGACGTGGACGGCGAGGTCCCCTGGGCCATCGACACCGCGCAGGTCGTCCGCTCGGCCACCAAGGGCGTCGCGGCGGCCGTACCCCTGCTGCTGCACCAGCGCGGGCAGCTCGACCTGGACGCCCCCGTCGGCACGTACTGGCCCGAGTTCAAGGCGGCCGGCAAGGACCGGGTGAGCGTCCGGCAGTTGCTCGCTCACCGGGCCGGGCTGCCGGTCCTGGACCGCCCGCTGACGCTCGCCGAGGCGATCGACCCGGTGATCGCCCAGGCGGCGGTCGCCGCGCAGGCCCCGGTCTGGGAACCGGGCACGGCACACGGCTACCACGCCCACACCTTCAGCTGGCTGATCGGCGGCCTGGTCCACCGGGTCACCGGCCGCACCATCGGCCGCTGGGTCGCCGAGGAGATCGCCCGCCCGCTCGGCCTCGACCTCTGGATAGGCCTGCCGCCCGAGGAGGCCCACCGCGCCGGGCGCCTCGGCCCGGTCGAGGAGATCGACCCGCCCGGTAGCGGGGCCCTGAAGCTGCGTCCCAAGCGCTCGGTGACCGAGGCCTACCGCGACCCGGACTCCCTCACCCGCCGCGCCTTCGGCGCCGTCGACCCCAAGCCCGACGAGAACGACCCGCTCTACCGCGCGGCCGAACTGCCCGGCTCGGCCGGCGTCTCCACGGCCCGCGCGCTGGCCCGTTTCTACGCCGCCACACTCGGCCCGGTCGACGGCGGCCCCCGCCTCTTCGCCCCGGCGACCCTGACCCTCGCCCGCACCGAGGAGTCCGCCGGCCCGGACCGCGTGCTGATGGTCGGCACCCGCTTCGGCCTGGGCCACATGCTGCACGGCCCGGCCTCCCCCCTGCTCGGCCCCACGTCCTTCGGCCACCCCGGCCGAGGCGGCTCCCTGGGCTTCGCGGACCCCGAATCGGGCGTCGCCTTCGGCTACGTGACGAACGGAATGCGCAAGACGGTCACGGCGGACCCGCGCGCCCAGGCTCTGGTGCGGGCGGTGCGGTCGGTGCTGTGATCGGCCCATGGACAGGTTCGAGGGGTACGCGGCACTGATCACCGGCGGGGCGCGCGGCATCGGGGCCGCGACCGCGCGCAGGCTTGCGGAGGAGGGCGCGCGCGTCCTGGTCGCCGATCTGGACGAGGAGGTGGCGCGGGAGACCGCCGCCGCGCTACCGGGCGCGCGTGCCGTGAGGTGCGATGTGGGTGATCCGGAGTCGGTGGCGGCCGCCGTCGCGTACGCCGCGGAGACGTTCGGCGGGCTCGATGTCCTCGTCAACAACGCCTTCGCCCGGGACCGGCCCGACGTCGGTCCCTTCGAGGACGAGCCCGAGGACGGCTGGCGGCAGCAGTTCGACGTCACCCTGATGGGCGCGGTCCGCTGCGCCCGGGCCGCGCTGCCCCTGCTGGCGGCGGGCGGGCGCGGCGCGATCGTCAACATCGGATCGGTCAACGCCGAGGCGTACTTCGGCAACCACTCCTACAGCGCGGCCAAGGCGGGCCTCGCCTCCCTGACCCGGACCCTCGCGGGCTCCGCCGCCCCGCGCGGGGTACGGGTCAACCAGGTCACCCCGGGCACGATCGCCACCCGCGCCTGGCACTCCCGCGAGAAGCAACTGGCCGCGCTCGCCGACCGCGTCTACCCCCTGGGCCGGGTCGGCACCCCGGAGGACGTGGCCGCGGCGGTCGCCTTCCTCGCCTCCAGGGACGCGGCCTGGATCACCGGAACGAACCTCCGGGTGGACGGCGGGCTCCTCGCGGTGAACTCCCACTTCGCCGAGGTGCTGGGGGAGTAGGGGCCAGGGCGGCGACGGTCAACTCGCGTGCAGCATCAGGCCGATGCCCACCACCATCAGACCCGCCGCGGCCACCCGCGGCCCGCCGAACCGCTCCTTGAAGAAGAGCGCTCCGATGGCCGCGCCCACGATGATCGAGGACTCCCGCAGCGCCGCGATCGGGGCCAGGGCCGCCTTCGTCTGGGCCCAGAGGACCAGGGCGTAGGCGGCGGTCGACAGTGCCGCCCCGAGCAGTCCCCGGACGGCGTGCGGCCGGAGTTGGGGGAGGAGGGCGGACCGCCGGGTCCACAGGGCGTACGCCGGGATGACCGCGCCCTGCAGGAGCATCAGCCAGGCGATGTAGCCGAGCGGGGTGCCCGAGGCGCGTACGCCGACGCCGTCGACGACCGTGTAGCCCGCGATGGCCAGGCCCGTCGCCCCGGCCGCGAGCAGCGCCGGCCAGTCGGGGCGGCGGCCGGAGCCACGAACTCCCCACAGGGCCAGGCCCGTCAGACCGGCGCAGGCGAACGCGACCCCGGTGAGCTGCCAGCCGTCCGGGATCTCGTCGACGAAGGCGGCCGCGAGGAACGTGACGGCCAGCGGGGCCGTACCCCGGGCGATCGGGTACATCTGGCCGAAGTCGCCGAGTGTGAACGACCGCATGAGCAGAGCCATGTAGCCCACGTGCAGCACGGCCGACGCGATCAGGTACGGCCATGCCCCGGCCGCGGGCAGCGGTACGAAGAAGGCCGCCACGCCGCCGATCAGCGCTCCGCCGCCGGCGATCAGCGTGAAGGAGAGCAACTGGTCGCGGATCGTGTGGGCGAGCGCGTTCCAGCCGGCGTGGGTGACGGCGGCGAGCAGTACCGCCGCCGCGACCAGCGGCGTCACTTGGTCCGCTCGCGGACGTCCACGAGCGCGCCGCCCGCGTGGGCGATGAGCGACTTGGGGTCCAGGGCGAACACCGCGTGCGGGTTACCGGCCGCCGCCCACACCACCTCGTGGTCGAGCAGCCCCCGATCGGCCAGGACCCGCGTCCGGGTGCGGTGCCCGAACGGCGGGACGCCCCCGATCGCGTACCCCGTGGTCTCCCGCACGACCCTCGCGTCGGCCCGCGTCACGGCCTCGGCACCCAGCTCCTCGCGCACCCGCTCCACGTCGACCCGTGAGGAGCCGTCCATCAGGACCAGCACCGGGACCCCGTCCGCCGCGAAGATCAGCGACTTGACGATCTCGGAGACCTCGCAGCCAATGGCCTCGGCGGCCTGCGCGGCGGTGCGGGTCTCGTCCGGGAAGCGGCGGATCTCGACATCGAGGCCGAGCTCGCGGAGGGCCTCGGCGAACTGGGGGTGCGCGTGGGATTCAGGAGAGGTCATGGCCCGCACGCTAGCGGTCCGTGTACGGGCCACGCGAATGGATTGGTCCGGGGCGGCCCGCTCCCGCGAGCCGCCCCGATCTCCTTCTGGGCTCGCCCCTGTGATCGGCCTGGGCGCGCCCCGTGCGTCACGCCGATCCCTCCGGGACTCACCCCGTGCGTCACGCCGATCCCTCCGGGACTCACCCCGCGCGTCACCCCGATCCCTCCGGGACTCACCCCGCGCGGAGCACGCTCGCGACCACCGGGCCCGCCGCGGTCCCGCCGTGCCCGCCCTCCTGCACGACGGCGGCGGCCGCCAGGTCGTCGGAGTAGCCGGCGAACCAGCTGTTGGAGGTGGACTGGCCGTCGACCTCCGACGAGCCCGTCTTCGCGCCCTTGATCCCGCCGACCGACGCCATCGCCTGCGCGCCCGTGCCCTCGCCGGTCGCCGCCGCCCGCATCATCGAGCGCAGCTGACGGGCCACCGGGTCCGGCAGCGAACGCGACGCCTCGGCGAACGTCCGGCCGTCCAGTTCCTTGGACACCAGGAACGGCTGCTTGAACGTCCCGTACTTCGCGGTGGCGGTGATCGAGGCGATGTTGAGCACGTTCATCTGCACCGTGCCCTGCCCGATGTACTGCGCCGCCGCCGTGCCTTGCGTCGCCTCGGGGACGGAGCCGTCGAACGACTTGATGCCCGTCTTCCAGTCGAGGCCGATCCCGAAGACGTCCCGGGCCTCCTTGCCGAGCGCGGAGTCGTCGTCGACATCGTCGATCCACTTGATGAAGGCGGTGTTGCAGGACTTGGCGAAGCTTCGCGAGAAAGGCACGTCGCCGAGCGCGAAGTTTTCGAGGTTGTGGAAGGGCGTGCCGTAGTACGTGACGTTCTTCGGACACGGCGCGGTCCCGTTCGCCGTCACGAAGCCCTTCTCCAGGAGCATCGCCGCCGTCACGATCTTCAGGGTCGAGCCGGGCGCCTGCTGGCCCTCGAACGCCGTGTTGAAGCCGGCGGACGGGCTGTTGGCCACTGCCCGCACCTCACCCGTCGACGGTTTGATCGCCACCACCGACGCCTGCCCGTACTTCTTCACCGACCGCTCGGCCGCCGCCTGGACGGTCGCGTCGATGGTCGTCTCGAGCCGTCCGGGCTTGCCCGGGACATGGGTCACGAGGGTGGTGTCGGGGACGCCCTCGGTGTCGGACTGGACGAAGGTCTCGATGCCCGGCTCGCCGCCGACCTTCTCCCCGTACTTCTCGCGCAGCTGGTCCAGGATCGGCCCGAGCGAGGGGTACTTCTCCTTCGTCAGCTCGACGCCCTTGCGGTCGACGGCCTTGACGGCGCCCGTCTTCGCCGCGCCGGTGCGCAGGGTCGAGTTCTCGGTCAGCTTCGGGTGGATGACGCTCGGCTTCCACTCGACCAGCGCTCGCCCGGTGGTCTGCCCGCGCACCACGGTCAGCTCCGAGGAGTACGTCCAGGGCTTCGACTGCCCCTCGTACGTCACCGTGGCGTTCACCGTGAACGGCACCTTCGTGCCGACCGCCGCGCCCGGGGTGATCTCGGCCTTGGAGACCTTCGCCCCTTCGCGGTAGTTCAGCACGGCCGGCCCGGCCTCGACGGGGTTGTTGGTCGCCTGCGCGGCCCGGTCGGACTCACCCGCCGCCCAGGCGGCCAAGAACTCCTTCGCGGCGTTCTCGACCTCGTCCCCCGTGACGGGCCCGGATCTCTTCTCCTCGGCGCCCTTGGTGCTCGCCCCCGAGCCGTCGTTGATCCCGCCGGCCAGGGTGTAGCCCCCGTACAGGACTCCACCCGCGACGATGACGAAGACTCCTCCGACGATGGCCACCTTCGTTCCACTGCGCACGACCGCGCTCCCCTCCCCAGGTGATCACGGCAGCCTAGGTGACAGGTGTGTCACGGGTGACGGTTGTTACCGGAACGGAACCGTGAGGGGCAGGCGCGCAGGCCGGCGACCCTCCGACTCCCCCCGCATGGAAGGGACTTACGCTCGACGTCATGCGAATGAAGCTGACCGCGATCAACCTCGACTGCGCCGACACCCTGGCGCTTGCCACCTTCTACGCGCGGGCCACCGGAATGTCCCTGCACGAGCGCTCCGACGGTGACTTCGCGGGGATCGTCGACGAACAGGGGCTGGTCATCGGCTTCCAGCGGGTCGACGGCTACCGTCCTCCGACCTGGCCGGGCCAGGACATGCCGTCCCAGCTCCACCTGGACTTCGATGTCGAGGACCTCGACGAGGCCGCGGCCCGGCTGGTCGAGTGGGGCGCGACCGTGCCCGACCACCAGCCCCGCCCGGACCTGTGGCGGGTCGTCCTCGACCCGGCCGGCCACCCGTTCTGCGTGTCCGCCCCGAAGAAGCGCCGTGCGGAGGCGGGCAGTTAGGGCTTCCGCAACCCCGGTGCCGAGTGACGCCGGAAGACACCGGCCGGGCTGCCGGCGGACCCGATGATGCCAGGGGGAGCACCCCCTGGCGTCATTCAGTCGCCGAGGATCCGCTCCCACAGCAGCCCGTCCCGCCAGCTCCCGTCGAGAAAGATCGAGGAGTGCGCGACGCCGTACGGGTTGAACCCGTTGCGGCGCAGGACCCGTTGCGACGGCAGATTCTCCAGATTGGTGGACGCCTCGGCGCGGTGCAATCCGAGTTCGTCCGTCATCACCCGGAGTGCAAGCCCGACAGCGCGCCCGGCGTGCCCTTGATTCTGGGCGACGCCGGCGATCCAGTATCCGACGGAGCCGCGGCGCAGGTGTGGCTGCGGCAGGATGCCTCCGACGGTGATCTGCCCGATCACCTGGTCCTCGGCGAGCACCACGCCCGGCCAGACCGTGCCGGCCCGGTATCCGGCCAACAGGCTGTCGATCCGCTCCGCCTGGCCCTCCGGGGTGAAGAAGTCGGCCGGCTGGGCCGGTTCCCACGGCCGGAAGGCCTCGACGTCCCGTACCCGATGCGCGGCTATCGGGGCGGCGTCGGCGGGCTCGATCAGGCGGATCCTGGTGCTGCTGCGCATGGGCCGGTCCTCGTTGCGGTGCGTCGGATGAATGGGCCAACCTATGCGAGGGTGCCCGCGCCGCCGCACCCTGCGCCCGCCGGAGATCGGCCCCCCGCTAAACCCAGGTGTCCAGCCACATCCGATTCCGCCACTGGTCCATCGGAATCGACGTGCCCGTGTAGATCGGCCAGAAGTAGATGAAATTCCAGACGATGAGAAGAACGAGAACTCCCGCCCCCACCGCCCCGAACGTCCGCCGCCTTTCCGAGGAGCCCGGTGGGCCGATCATCGCGCCGATCATCATCGTCACCGCGAGACACAGGAACGGCACGAACACCACCGCGTAGAAAAGGAAGATGGTGCGTTCCTGATAGAGGAACCACGGCAGCCAGCCCGCCGCGATTCCGCACGCGATCGCGCCCGCCCGCCAGTCCCGGCGGAAGGCCCAGCGCCACAGGATGTACAGGATCGCGAAGCACGCCGCCCACCACAGCAGCGGTGTGCCGAGGGCCAGCACCTCCTGGGCGCACTTCTCCGTCGCGTTCGTGGGGCAGCCCGCCGTGCCAGGGGACGGGGACTCGTAGAAGTACGAGACCGGGCGGCCCAGGACGATCCAGCTCCACGGATTCGACTCGTACGTGTGCGGCGAGTTCAGGCCCACGTGGAACTTGTAGACCTCGGTCTCGTAGTGCCACAGGCTGCGCAGCCAGTCCGGCAGGAAGGCCCACGTCCCGCCGCCGTTCAGCTTGTCCTGCTCCGTCGCCCAGTTGCGGAAGTAGCCCTTGTCCGTGACGATCCAGCCCGTCCACGTGACCAGGTACGTGACGATCGCGACCGGTACCACCGAGACGAACGCCGGGATCAGGTCGCGCCGCAGCACCGCGGCGTACGGCCGGACAGCGCCCGCCGTGCGCCGGCCGCCCACGTCCCACAGCACCGCCATCAGACCGAACGCGGCCATGACGTACAGACCGTTCCACTTGGTCGCCGCCGCGAGCCCCAGCGTCACCCCCGCCGCGAGCCGCCACGGCCGCCAGCCGAGCCGCAGGGTCTCCGCGATGTCCGCGTCCGGCCGCAGAACCCCCTCCTCGTCCACGGGCAGGGCACCCGCCAGCCTCCGCCGCGCCCAGTCACGGTCGACGACCAGACAGCCGAAGGCGGCGAGCACGAAGAACATCAGCACCTGGTCGAGCAGCGCCGTACGGCTCATCACGAAGTGCAGACCGTCCACCGTGAGCAGCAGACCGGCCAGACACCCCAGGAACGTGGAGCGGAACAGCCGCCGCCCGATCCGGCACAGCATCAGCACCGAGAGGGTGCCGAGCAGCGCCACCATGAACCGCCAGCCGAACGGCGTGAAGTCGAAGATCTTCTCACCCAGACCGATGACCCACTTGCCCATCGGCGGATGGACCACATAGCCCGGCTCGGTGGGGATCGCGACCGCGTCGGGGTTGGCGAGGATCGACTTGTCGATGTCCTTCGGCCACGCCCCCTCGTAACCCTGGTTGATCAGCGCCCAGGAATCCTTGGCGTAGTACGTCTCGTCGAATATCACCGCGTTCGGCTTGCCCAGGTTCCAGAACCGCAGCAGCCCCGCCAGCAGCGCCACGAGCAGCGGACCGCCCCAGGCGGCGAGCCGCCAGATCACGTCCGAGGCCCCGGGCGTGACTCCGAGCAGCGACCACAGCCGCTTCGACGGCCGTGTGTACGACGGCACGAGACGCTCCCGCAGCCCCGGCCCGGCGGCCCTCGATGCGGGCGGTGCGTAGCCGAAGCGCCGCAGACGCTGCTGCCACGACGGGGGCTCTTCCACGGCGTGCTGACCCTGCAGGGCCTCGGGTGCGGTACTGGTCACCGCGCCATCGTAGGGAACGCGCCTGTGCGAGTCGCCTGTCCGGGCTGGGAGGATGACCCATGTGACAGGAACGCTGGTACTTGCAGGTACGCCCATCGGGGACATCGGGGACGCGCCGCCGCGGCTCGCGGCCGAGCTGGAGACCGCCGACATCGTCGCGGCGGAGGACACCCGGCGGCTGCGCGGCCTGACCCGGGCCCTCGGTGTGCACACCACGGGCCGGGTCGTCTCCTACTTCGAGGGCAACGAGTCCGCCCGTACGCCCGAACTGGTCGAGGCGCTCGTCGGCGGCGCGCGGGTGCTGCTCGTCACCGACGCGGGCATGCCGTCCGTCTCCGACCCCGGCTACCGGCTGGTCGCCGCCGCCGTCGAGCAGGACATCAAGGTCACCGCCGTCCCCGGCCCCTCCGCCGTGCTGACCGCGCTCGCCCTGTCCGGGCTGCCCGTGGACCGCTTCTGCTTCGAGGGCTTCCTGCCGAGGAAGGCGGGCGAGCGGCTCGGGCGGCTGCGGGAGGTCGAGAAGGAGCGCAGGACGCTCGTCTACTTCGAGGCCCCGCACCGGCTCGACGACACCCTCGCCGCGATGGCCGAGGTCTTCGGCGCCGAGCGCCGGGCCGCCGTCTGCCGCGAGCTCACCAAGACGTACGAGGAGGTCAAGCGCGGCGCCCTGGGCGAGCTGGCGGAGTGGGCGAAGGACGGCGTGCGGGGTGAGATCACCGTCGTCGTCGAGGGCGCCCCGGAGACCGCGCCCGCCGAGCTCGACGCCGAGGAGCTGGTGCGCAGGGTGCGGGTGCGCGAGGAGGCGGGGGAGCGGCGCAAGGAGGCGATCGCGGCGGTCGCGGCCGAGGCGGGGCTTCCCAAGCGGGAGGTGTTCGATGCCGTCGTCGCGGCAAAGAACGCGGCTGCGACGGGCCCCGGAAAGGGTAAAGAGCTATCGTGAAAAGCAAAGCGAAACCCGCGCGGCGGGCCTCCTGAAGGCCTGAGAGCAAGGGAACGCCAAAGGGTGTTCCATTGTTCGTCCGGCGCTGATGCGCTCCGGCCCGAAAAGGCGTCCACTGGATCCAGTGGAGAGGAGCTGGCATGAGTGAGATCACCGGCACCGGCATACCCGTCGCCCACGAGGCGTACGCCTTCGCCTGCATGAGGTGCGGGTACGGCTGGGAGCAGGCGTACGACATCGAGCACCACGTCGACGCGGCCGGCCAGGAATTCATCGTCTACAAGGCCGGCGGCGAACGGGTCCCCTCGCCGCTGTCCAGCCCGACCTGCATGAACTGCGGCGGCCATGTCGTCCGCATCATGCGTGCGGGCCAGGTTTCCTCGGTGCTCGACTCGTGGGAACAGGCCTACCATCCGCGCGCGGCCGGAGCCGCCGAAGCAACCGGGGCGAAGCGGCCGGTCACGCCCGCCGGCCCGATCGGCCTGGCGGGGCCGATCGGTCAGGACCTCGAACGGGGCGAGGCACCCGAGGGGGACGCTCCCGGCCCGGTGTACGTGAAGGAATCCCGCAGGCGCCATCTGTCGGACCTGTTCCACCGCAAGCCCCCGGCGTCGTAGCCCTGGCTCCGTCACCACCGGCGACCACCGGCCCGCGGGCCATCGGCTCCGTAGCCACCTGCCCCGCAGGCCACCGCGAGTGAACTCATGGCCCCTCGTACGATCGGGGTCATGAGTTCCAAGGACGCCCCGCCGCCGCTGCCCGAGCCCCTCCTGGTGCCGGTGGCCGACTCGCACACCCACCTGGACATGCAGTCCGGCACCGTCGAGGAGGCCCTCACCAAGGCCGCCGCCGTCGGCGTCACCACGGTCGTCCAGGTGGGCTGCGACCTCAAGGGGTCCCAGTGGGCCGCCGAGACCGCAGCGGCCCACGAGAACGTGTACGCCGCCGTCGCCCTCCATCCCAACGAGGCCCCCCGGATCGTGCTCGGCGACCCGGACGGCTGGTCCCGCCAGGGTGCCCGTGCGGCGGGCGGGGACGCCGCCCTCGACGAGGCGCTCGCCGAGATCGACCGGCTCGCCGCCCTGCCGTACGTACGGGCCGTCGGCGAGACCGGCCTGGACTACTTCCGCACCGGCCCCGAGGGCATGGCCGCCCAGGAGCGCTCCTTCCGCGCCCACATCGAGATCGCCAAGCGGCACGGCAAGGCGCTCGTGATCCACGACCGCGAGGCGCACGCCGACGTCCTGCGCGTCCTGGACGAGGAGGGCGCGCCGGAGCGGACCGTCTTCCACTGCTACTCCGGCGACGCCGAGATGGCCGAGATCTGCGCCGCGAAGGGCTACTACATGTCCTTCGCGGGCAACATGACCTTCAAGAACGCGCAGCCGCTGCGCGACGCCCTCGCCGTCGCCCCGCTGGAGCTCGTCCTCGTCGAGACCGACGCCCCGTTCCTGACCCCGGCGCCGTATCGCGGACGGCCGAACGCGCCGTACCTGATCCCGGTCACCGTCCGCGCGATGGCGGCCGTACGGGGGGTCGCGGAGGAGGAGCTCTGCGAGGCGATCGCCGTGAACACGGCCACCGCCTTCGATTACTGATGCATAACGGTTACGTGTAGTAGCCGGGTCGTTTTGGAGAGTGATCACCGCCGGGGCTAGGGTCCCGGCCTCGTGAGCACTTCCCAGGGCAGTCACCGAGCCGGACGACGGGCGGCGGACCTGCCCGTCCACGAGCAGCCCACCCAGGCGGCCCCGCTCGTCCTCCCGGGCCAGGCCCTTGGTCAGGCCCCGGGCCGGCCCGCCGCTCAGGCGCCCCAGGGCCAGGCCCCCGGTCAGGCCGCGGGCCGGGGCACGCGCGCCGAGGCCCGGCGGGCCGCCCGCCGCCGCAAGACCCTCCCCGGCGCGGGCGAGGGGCTGCGACGGATCGTCCCGCAGGCCCTCGTCGTCGCCTTCCTCGCCGGCGGCACCAGCGCCTTCGTCGCCAACGACAAGGCCATCCGGCTCTCCGTCGACGGCGTGCCGCGCACCCTGCACACCTTCGCCGACGACGTCGAGGAGCTCCTCGCCGACGAGGGCCTGGCCGTCGGCTCCCACGACATCGTCGCCCCGGCGCCCGGCGAGGACCTGGCCAGCGGCGACGAGGTCGTGGTGCGCTACGGCCGGCCCGTCGCCCTCACCCTCGACGGACAGCGCCGTCAGGTGTGGACCACGGCCAGGACCGTCGACGGCGCCCTGCGCCAGCTCGGCGTCCGCGCCGAGGGCGCGTACCTCTCGGTCTCCCGCTCCGCCCCCATCACCCGCCAGGGCCTCGCCCTCGACGTCCGTACCGAACGGGCCGTCACCCTCCTCGCCGACGGCCGCGCCCGGACCCTGCGTACCAACGCCGCCACCGTCCGCGAGGCCGTCGAGGAGGCCGGGATCACCCTCTCCGGCCAGGACACCACCTCCGTACCGCCGGACTCCTTCCCGCGCGACGGCCAGACGATCACCGTCATGCGGATCACCGGCGCCAAGGAGGTCCGGGAGGAGCCCATCCCGTACACCGTCGAGAGGACCCGCGACCCCGAACTCTTCGCGGGCACGGAGGTCGTCGAACGGCAGGGGGTACGCGGAGTGCGTCGGGTCACGTACGCCCTGCGGACCGTCAACGGCGTCAGGCAGAAGCCGAAGAAGATCGCCGAGGAGATCGTGCGGGAGCCGGTCACCCGCAAGGTGAAGGTCGGCACCCGGCCGCTGCCCTCGTCGGTGGACGGGGCGGACGGGCTGGACTGGGGCGCGCTCGCGGCCTGCGAGTCCGGCGGCCGGCCGAACGCGGTCGACCCCTCGGGCACGTACGGCGGGCTCTACCAGTTCGACCCCGGCACCTGGCGTTCGCTCGGCGGCAGCGGGACCGCCCAGAACGCGTCCGCCTCGGAGCAGACGTACCGGGCGAAGAAGCTCTACGTGCAGCGCGGCGCGAGCCCGTGGCCGCACTGCGGCCGAAGGCTGTACCCGTGAGCCGTAGGCTGTACCGGTGAGCACCACCACCGGCCCCGAAGGCCCCGACGCCCTCCTCGGCCCCGCCGACATCCGTGAACTGGCCGCAGCCCTCGGCGTGCGCCCCACGAAGCAGAAGGGCCAGAACTTCGTCATCGACGCCAACACGGTCCGGCGGATCGTCCGCACGGCCGAGGTGCGCCCCGACGACGTGGTCGTGGAGGTGGGCCCCGGGCTCGGCTCGCTGACCCTGGCACTCCTGGAGGCCGCGGACCGGGTCACGGCCGTCGAGATCGACGACATCCTGGCAGGGGCGCTGCCGGCGACGATCGCCGCCCGTCTGCCGGCGAAGAAGGACCACTTCGCGCTGGTCCACTCCGACGCGATGCACGTCCAGGAGCTGCCGGGCCCGCCGCCCACGGCGCTCGTCGCGAACCTCCCGTACAACGTGGCCGTGCCCGTCCTGCTGCACATGCTGGACCGGTTCCCGACCATCGACCGGACCCTGGTCATGGTCCAGGCGGAGGTCGCCGACCGGCTCGCGGCGAAGCCCGGGAACAAGGTGTACGGCGTGCCGTCGGTGAAGGCGAACTGGTACGCCGAGGTGAAGCGGGCCGGATCGATCGGCCGCAACGTCTTCTGGCCCGCGCCGAACGTCGACTCGGGTCTCGTCTCGCTCGTCCGCCGTACGGAGCCGGTGGCGACCACCGCATCCAAGGCGGAGGTCTTCGCGGTCGTCGACGCCGCGTTCGCGCAGCGCCGCAAGACCCTGCGGGCCGCGCTCGCCGGCTGGGCGGGCTCGCCCGCGGCGGCGGAGGAGGCGCTGGTGAAGGCCGGGATCTCGCCGCAGGCGCGGGGCGAGGCGCTGACGGTGGAGGAATTCGCGCGGATCGCGGAGGCGAAGGCGTGAGCGGTACGGGTCAGGGGTCCCAGGACCGCCTCGGCGGCGCGGTGACGGCGACCGGCGGCGCCACGGAGGCCGCGAGCGGCGCGGGTTCCAATGCCGCCCCGGGCGTCACCGTACGGGTGCCGGCGAAGGTCAACGTCCAGCTGGCGGTCGGCGCGGCGCGCCCCGACGGCTTCCACGGCCTGGCCAACGTCTTCCTCGCCGTCTCGCTGTACGACGAGGTCACGGCGGCACCCGCCGCCGAGCTGACCGTCACCTGCGAGGGACCGGACGCGGACAAGGTCCCGCTGGACCGGACGAACCTCGCCGCGCGCGCGGCGGAGCTGCTCGCCGCCCGGCACGGCATCTCCCCGGACGTGCGTCTGCACATCGCCAAGGACATCCCGGTCGCCGGCGGCATGGCGGGCGGCAGCGCGGACGGCGCGGGCGCGCTGCTCGCCTGCGACGCGCTGTGGGGCCTGAACTCCTCGCGCGCGGAGCTGCTGGAGATCTGTGCCGAGCTCGGCAGCGACGTTCCGTTCAGCCTGGTCGGCGGGGCGGCGCTCGGTGTCGGACGCGGCGAGATCCTGACGGAGCTCCCCGTGGGCGGCACGTTCCACTGGGTGTTCGCCGTCGCGGACGGCGGGCTGTCGACCCCGGTGGTGTTCGGCGAGTTCGACCGGCTCACCGAGGGTGTCGACGTGCCCGAACCCGCGGCCTCCCCGGCGCTCCTGGAGGCCCTGCGTACCGGCGACGTGACCGCCCTGGCCGGCGCGCTGGCCAACGACCTCCAGCCGGCCGCCGTGTCCCTGCGGCCCGCTCTGAACGCCACCCTGGAGGCCGGTACGGCGGCGGGAGCCCTGGCGGCCCTCGTCTCGGGCTCGGGACCGACGACGGCGTTCCTGGTGAAGGACGCGGAGGCCGCGGACGCCGTGGCGGCCGCCCTGATCGCCTCCGGCACCTGCCGCACGGCCCACGTGGCCATGTCGCCGGCGCCGGGCGCGACGGTCCTGCCCCAGCCCTAGAACCTGGCCCTGGGCCCTAGCCCTTGCCCTTGCCCTTGCCCTTGCCCAGGTTGAGCGTGGCCAGGAGCAGGTTCGGGTCCTTCACCGGCTCGATGAAGGACGAGCTGGTGACGTAGACGGTCTTGTCGCGCACCGCCACGGAGGTCGGGTTGGAGAGCCCGGCCTGCTCCGTGAGCACGATCTCGTGCGTGCCGTCGGGACGTACGAGAGCGATGTCGTTGTCCATGAACAGCGCGGCGAGGACGGTGTCCCCCTTCCCGGTGAAGCCGAAGTCGTCGATCCACATGAGCCCGGTCGCCCGGGTCTCGATCGGGCCGGCGCTCTTGTCGGCGCGTACGGGGATGCGCAGCAGGGTCTGGCGGTCGGTGTTGGACACCCACACGGCGCCGTTGTGGAACTTGAGCCCGTTGGCGCCGACGCCGAAGCCGGCGGGCGGGGCGACGGGCTGGAGCGCGGTCCCGGTGGCCCAGGCCGTGGGCGTACCGCCCTCCTGCGGGACGCTCCACACGGTGCCGCGGACCGAGTCGGCGACGTAGAGCGTGCCGCACTCCTCGTCGAGGGCGAGGGCGTTCGGGAACCCGTCGGCCGGAAGCTCGGCGATCTGCACGGGCGGGGCGCCGTGGGGGCCGATGCGCCAGACGCCGGTCTCGCTCGTCCCGGTCGCGTATGTGACATAGAGGGTGCCGTCGTGGGCGCGGGTGATACCCAGGACCGCGGCCACTCCGATGACGGGGGTGTTCGGGTTCGCGACGGCGGGCAGGGTCGCGAGGATCCGCGTGTCGCCGTCCTTGCCGACGCGGGCCACCTGCCGGGCGAACGCGAACGTCACGTTGGCGGAGCCGTCGGGCGAGAGGACGATGTTCTCCGGGGTCTGGCCGGCAGCGAAGTCGAAGTGGGCGACGATGCGCGGATCGGTGACGATCGGCTCTCCGGCGGAGGTGGGCGCGGAGGCGAGCAGAGCGAGGGTGAGGGCGGCCGTGGCGGTGATCGCCAGGCGTGGGAGTCCGGGCATGGACCTCTCCTTGGGCGGGCTGGAGGTGCCGGGTGTGCCCGGCACCAGAAGAACATGACGATGCGCCAGCTCGGGAGAGCGGCAGCCGTGGCCGGGGGATCGCCCGCCCGGCCGACGACATGGGGCCGGTTGGCAGGCGCGCGGGCGGTGCCGGCGGAGTGGCGGATACGCTCCGGGGCCGGGGCCGTCCGGCGGCGCATGTCCGGCACGGGGGAGTGGCTCCGGCACGTACGTGGTGGGCCCAGCTGCCCCTCCGTATCGCCGCCGCGGCCGTCCTGACCGGCCTGCTGGTCACCGCCTTCCGCCGCTTCGAGCGCCCTGCCCCCGCGGCCCCCGCGCGCCCGGCGGCGGCCCTCCCCCAGGCTCCGGCCGGGGGGACCCCCATCTCGCTTCGCTCGCCGTCGTCGGCGTCACCCTGGCGCTCTTCGGCGTCCTGGGCCTGTCCATGGTCGGCTTCGGGGGCCTTCTGGAGAGCCACTCGGCGACGCTGATCGCGGTCGAGGTCACCGCCCCGATGGCGGTGGCGATGGCCCTGGCGGGCTGGCTCCTGGTCGAACGGGCGGGCCGCGGACGGAACGCGCGAATGCCCTGACCCCAGGTCAGATGTGTTGCCGGACAACAGCCGTCGAAGGTTCCACGAGGCCGCCGGAGGTTCAGGTCCGGGCCGGTGTTCACCCGCGCGGCCAGGCTTCGGACCGTGCGCACTCGCACGTAGGCGTACCCCTACGCTGGATTTCTTGCGGTGGTGGATTCGAGCAGTGCGACGGACGGGGTGTGACAGGTGACGGGGGCGAACGGCGCGGAACTGGTCGGCGAGGTTCTGGGCGGGCGGTACCGCGTGACCGCGACGATCGGGCGCGGTGGCATGGGTGTGGTCGCCCGGGCGGTGGACCAGTTGCTGAACCGTGAGGTCGCGGTCAAGGTGCTGCGGGCCTATACCGACGCCTCGGCGGCCGAACTGGCCGATCTGCGGGTACGGATGCAGCGGGAGGCGCAGGCCGCGGCCCGTATCCGGCACAGCGGCGTGGTCACCGTGCACGACGTGGTCGAGGAGCGGGGACTGCCGGTCATCGTCATGGAGCTCGTCGACGGGCCCTCCCTCGACGACGTGCTGACGCAGCGCGGCCCGCTGGACCCGCGTGAAGCGGCCGCCATAGGCGCCAAGCTGATGGACGCGCTCGACGCGGCTCACCGGGCCGGGGTCCTCCACAGGGACGTCAAGCCCGGCAACGTGCTCCTCGAACGCGCCGAGCGAAGCGAGACGGGGCTCCCCCCGGCCGGAGGCGGAGGCTGGGGGAGGGTCGTGCTCACCGACTTCGGCATCGCCACCATGGAGACCTCCGGCGACGACGCCATGGCCAAGTTGACCCAGAGCGGTCAACTCGTCGGGTCCCTCGACTATCTGCCGCCGGAGCGCGCACAGGGACAGGACCCCGGCCCCGCCTCGGACATCTGGTCGCTCGGCATGACGCTGTACGCGGCGGTGGAAGGCACGTCGCCCTTCCGACGCACGTCGGCCTGGTCCACCTTGTCGGCGATCGTCACCGAGCCGCTGCCGGAGCCGGTGCGAGCGGGACCGCTCGCACCGGTGCTCCGGGCGCTGATGGCCAAGGAGCCGCACCGGCGGCCCGACGCCGGGCAGGCGCGCGAGATGCTGGAGGCGGTCGCCACGGGCGGGGGCATGGACCCCGCGCCGGGGTACGCACAGGCTCCGCCCGCTCCCGGTCCCGTCACCCCGGCTCCCGGTCACGTCACCCACGCCCTTGGCCACGCGTCCCCGGCCCCCGGTCCCGTGACCCCGGCTCCCGGTTCCATGACCCAGGCTCCCGGTCCCGCCACCCCGGCTCCAGGTTCCATGACCCAGGCCCCCGGTCCCATGGCCCCGGCTCCGGCGGCCGCTTTCGTACCGGCGCCGGCCCCCGGGCCCGTCACCCCGCCCGGTTCCTTCGGTTCCGCCGCCGCGCCGTTCCAGCAGCCCGGCGTACCCGGCGCCGGGCAGCCGGGCTTCCCGCCCGGATCGCCCACCGGGGGTGCGGGGCGCTCCGAGACCCGTACCGCGACCGTCCGTGCGCGCCGCCGTCGTACCCGTACCGTCGTCGCGGCGGCGGTCGCGACCGTCGTCGTCGGTGGCGGCGTCGCCTACGGGCTGATGAACACGGAGAGCGAGCCGGCCGGTGGCCCGCAGGCGGCACGACCCACGGCGAGCGCCCCGGCCGACGGCGACATGTCCGGTGGCGCCGGCTCGGGCGGCGACCCGACCTCCCCAGGGGACCTGACGTCCATGAGCCCCGGCGAGACGCCCGCCGGCACTCCCTCGGACGGGGGCGGGAAGTCAGGTGCCACTCCGACGACGCCCGGCGACGGCGACAAGCCGACCGCGACCCCGACCGCCTCCGCGAAGCCGACGCCCACGCCCAGCACCACGGCGAAGGAGCCCACCCCGGTCTCGACGGCGTGCACCGGATGGGCCCACTCGAACGGCAGCGACGGCTACGGATACCTGTCCCAGAACTCCCACCTCTACACCGGGCCGTACGCGGAGTGCGGCTGGGTGACCGCGGTCAAGGACGGTGCGAAGGTCTACTACCACTGCTACGTCACCAACGCCCACGGCAACAAGTGGATCTACGCCCGTATCCAGGGCACGGAGTCCGAGGGCTGGGTGTTCGCCGACAAGACCACCGGGGGGAGCGGCGCCCTGGCCCGCTGCTAGGGGGCGTCCTGGCCCTGCCCGGTGCGGGGCCGGGTCTCGGAGGAAAACGCCGCACGTCGTCCCACCGGCCCGGCGTCTACCCTTGGACGTCGATCCATCCCCCCGTACAGGAGTCAAAGTGGCCGTCAATCTGGTCAATGTCGAGGCTGTCAGCAAGGTGTACGGCACACGTGCCCTGCTCGACGGTGTCTCGCTCGGCGTCTCCGAGGGCGATCGGATCGGCGTCGTGGGCCGCAACGGCGACGGCAAGACCACCCTCATCCGGATGCTCGCCAAGCTGGAGGAGGCCGACACCGGGCGTGTCACGCACAGTGGCGGGCTGCGGCTCGGGGTGCTCACGCAGCACGACTCGCTCGACCCGAAGGCCACCATCCGGCACGAGGTCATCGGTGTCATGGCCGACCACGAGTGGGCCGGCAGCGCCAAGATCCGTGACGTGCTCACCGGGCTCTTCGGCGGGCTCGACCTGCCCGGGTTCGAGCAGGGCCTCGACACCGTCATCGGCCCGCTCTCCGGTGGCGAGCGCCGCCGGATCGCGCTCGCCAAGCTCCTCATCGACGACCAGGACCTGATCGTCCTCGACGAGCCCACCAACCACCTCGACGTCGAGGGCATCGCCTGGCTCGCCAAGCACCTCCAGGAGCGCCGCTCCGCGCTCGTCTGCGTCACCCACGACCGCTGGTTCCTCGACCAGGTCTGCACCCGCATGTGGGACGTGCAGCGCGGAGACGTGCACGAGTACGAGGGCGGCTACTCCGACTACGTCTTCGCCCGCGCCGAGCGCGAGCGCATCGCCGCCACCGAGGAGGTCAAGCGGCAGAACCTGATGCGCAAGGAGCTCGCCTGGCTGCGGCGTGGCGCCCCCGCCCGTACCTCCAAGCCCCGCTACCGCATCGAAGCCGCCAACGAGCTGATCGCCGACGTGCCGCCGCCGCGCGACACCTCCGAGCTGATGAAGTTCGCCAACGCCCGGCTCGGCAAGACGGTCTTCGACCTGGAGAACGTCACCGTCACCGCCGGCCCCAAGACGCTGCTCAAGCACCTCACCTGGCAGCTCGGCCCCGGCGACCGCATCGGCCTGGTGGGCGTCAACGGCGCCGGCAAGACCTCCCTGCTGCGGGCGCTCGCAGACGCGGCCGTGACCCAGGGCGACATCCAGCCCGCCGACGGGAAGATCGTCGTCGGCAAGACCGTACGGCTCGCCTACCTCTCCCAGGACGTCACCGAACTGCCCGCGACGCTGCGCGTCCTGGAGGCCGTCCAGCAGATCCGTGACCGGGTCGACCTGGGCAAGGGCCGGGAGATGACCGCCGGTCAGCTCTGCGAGCAGTTCGGCTTCTCCAAGGAGAAGCAGTGGACACCCGTCGGCGACCTCTCCGGTGGCGAGCGCCGCCGGCTCCAGCTGTTGCGCCTGCTGATGGACGAGCCGAACGTCCTCTTCCTCGACGAGCCCACCAACGACCTGGACATCGAGACCCTGACCCAGCTGGAGGACCTCCTCGACGGCTGGCCCGGCTCGATGGTCGTCATCTCCCACGACCGGTTCTTCATCGAGCGCACCACCGACCGGACCTTCGCGCTGCTCGGCGACGCGACGCTGCGGATGCTGCCGCGCGGTATCGACGAGTACCTGGAACGGCGTCAGAAGATGATCGAGGCGTCGGTGCCGACCCCGGCCGCCGCGGCGCAGAGCGCGCAGCAGAAGCCCGGTGTCTCCGCCGCGGACGCCCGCGCGGCGAAGAAGGAGTTGCAGAAGGTCGAGCGGCAGCTCGACAAGGTCTCCCAGAAGGAGGCCAAGCTGCACACGCAAATCGCCGATAACGCCACAGACTTCGAGAAGGTCGCGAAGCTGGACGCGGAGCTGCGGGAACTGGCCGGGGAGCGCGAGGAGTTGGAGATGCGCTGGCTGGAACTGGCAGAGGACGCGTAGAGAAGCCGTGCAGGACGCGTAACGAGGGCATCACGGGCCGGTCCTCCCTTGGGAACAAGGGACGGACCGGTCACTTTTGCGCCAACCCGGGAGTGGTAGAAAGAAAACCCGCTCACATCAAGGGGGAACGCTGATGACCCAGCCGCCCAGCAACCAGCCGCCGGGCTTCGGCGCATCGAAGGATCCGCAGGACCACGGCTCGGGACAGGGCGTCCCGCCGATGCCCCCGGTCCCGCCGCAGGCTCCGCAGGCACCTCAGGCTCCGCAGACACCTCAGGCTCCGCAGACTCCTCCGCCCGCCGCGCCCGGTCCGTACACCCAGCCGCCGCAGCCCGGTTACGGCTATCCGCAGCAGGCGCCGCAGCCCGGCTACGGCTACCCCCAGCAGCAGCCGCAGCCCGGCCCGTACGGCCAGCCGCCGCAGCCGGGTCCCTACGGCCAGCAGCCCGGCCCGTACAACCAGCAGCCCGGTCCGTACGGTCAACCCGGTCCCTACGGCGGCTACCCCGGCCAGCCCCAGTACCCCGCCGCTCCCACCCCCTCCGGTGGCGGCAACTTCTTCAAGGGCAAGCCGGGTGTCATCGTCGCCGCGGCCGTGGCCGGACTCCTCGTCATCGGCGGCGGCACCTGGTTCGCCCTCAGCGGTGACGACGAGAAGGAGCCGATCGCCAAGCCGACCGCGACCAGCGGCACTCCGAAGGCGTCCGAGTCCGTGGACCAGGGCGACGGCAGCGGCGACGGCCGCAACGCCGAGGACGACCTCAACGCCGGCCGCAAGGCCGGCGAAGCGAAGATCAACTGGCTGCTGAAGAACAATGTCGACCTGCCCCGCAACGGCGCCGACGTCTTCGGCCCGTGGATCGTCGGTGACGTCGTCGTCAAGGGCATGTACAAGAGCCTCGACGGCTACAGCCTCAGCGACGGCTCCGCCAAGTGGCACCTGGACCTGCCCTTCGAGCTGTGCACGACCGCCCCGGAGCCCGCCGCCGACGGCAGCCTCGTCATCGGCGTCAACGACAGCGCCGGCGACCGCGCCAAGTGCACCGAGCTGCAGAAGGTCGACCTCAAGACCGGCAAGGTCGGCTGGAAGAAGTCCGTCCCCAAGGGCACCGGCTTCAGCTCGCTGTCCGACACCACCCTCGCCGTCAGCGGCAACACGGTCACCGCGGCCGGCACCGGCAGCTCGCACGGCTACTCCCTCGCCGACGGGCGCGACCTCTTCACCGGGCCGACCAGCGGCTGCAAGCCCTACGCGTTCGCGGGCGGTGCGAAGCTGATCGCCGCGGCCAGCTGCCCCACCAGCGACTACAAGAACAAGCAGGAGCAGATCAGCGAGGTCGACCCGAACACCGGAAAGCCCCGGTGGACCTTCAAGCTCCAGCCCAACTGGGAAGTCGACAAGATCTACTCGGTGAACCCGCTGGTCGTCTCCGCCCAGCAGCGTGACGAGAAGAAGTGGACCGTCTTCGCGGTCACCGCGGACGGCAAGCTCCGCTCGCAGATCGAGGGCGGCAAGGACAAGTACGCGCCCAAGTGCGGCGGCGGGTTCGTCGTCTTCGGCCGCAACCTCCAGGGCTGCACGGGCGTGGCCGCCGACGCCAACACGTTCTACATGGCCACCGAGGCCGCCTACGGCACCGCCAACGCGGTCGTCGCCTTCGATCTGAACACCGGCAAGTCCAAGTGGCGCGCCTCTGCCCCGGCCGAGCGGACCATGACCCCGCTGCGCATGGAGGGTGCGGACGTCCTGCTCTACGTGGACGCCTCGTACGACACCGGCGGCGGTGTCGCCACCCTCGCCCCGACCGGCGGAGCGCCGAAGATGCTGCTCCAGCACCCGGCGTCGACGGCCCAGATCGAGAACACCTTCTACGACGCCGGCTACGCCTACGGCAACGGCACGTTCGTGGTGTCCAGCGGCCGGGTGAGCGCGTCGAACGACAAGCAGGAGAAGGAAGTCAAGACGATGATGGCCTTCAGTAAGTGATGGTCCGACAGCGATGAGCACTCCGCAGCAGCCGGCTCCGCCCGAACCGACGCACGGACCGTACGGACGGCTCAATCCGTACGGGGGCGGGCAGCCCGGCCCGTACGGACCGCCCCCGTCGGCTCCACCGCCGACGCAGCAGCAGCCGCAGGCCGAGCCGCCCGGTGGCCGCAGGCGCCGCACGACCGCCGTGATCGCGGCGGTCGTGGCGGCGCTGCTCGCCGTCGGCGGTGTGACCTGGTACGCCCTCTCCGGCACCGGGGAGCGCAAGGACGACAAGGCGGCGTCCCCGAGCACGACTCCCACCGTGGGGATGCCTTCCCCGAAGCCCTCGGGTCCCCCCGGGCCGGACGCCGCCGCCGCGGCCGACTACAACAAGGGCCGCGGCCCCGGCGACGCCTCCGTCCTCTGGGTCCGCAAGAACGACATCGACGTGCCCCAGCTCGGCGGCTTCATCTTCGGCCCCTGGGTCGACGGGGACATCGTCGTCACCGCCATGTACCGCACGGTCACCGCTCATTCGGTGAAGGACGGCACGGTGAAGTGGCGACTGACCCTGGACACCGAGATCTGCAAGGCGCCGCATCTGCCCTCCGAGGACGGGAAGATCGCGCTCGCCCTCAAGGACAAGCTCCACGCGGAGTCGGGCGACTGCCGACGGCTCCAGATGGTCGACTTGCGCACCGGCAAGCTCGGGTGGCAGCAGAAGGTCGTGCAGGAGGACACGTTCGACTTCATGACCAACTACTCCATCGCGATGAGCAGTGGAACGGTCACCTTCGGCAGGCACGGGTACTCGACCGGCTACCGCCTCAGCGACGGCAAGAAGCTGTTCGGCCGGTGGGACAAGAGCGAGTGCCAGCCGTACGCGTACGCCGGCGGCCCCAAGCTCGTCGCCGCGGTCTCGTGCCCGACCGCCGACGCGGACAAAGCGCAGGAGGAGATCCACGAGGTGGATCCGGTGACGGGCAAGTCCCGCTGGAAGTACCGGCTCCCGGTCGGCTACCGGGTGGACCACGTCCTCTCCGTGCGGCCGCTCATCGTCTCGGCCACCAACCGCGCCCAGGGCGGCCACGGCATCGTCGTCCTCAACGAGGACGGAACGAAGCGCACCTCGCTCCAGGGCGACGGCCAGTACGCCGAGGGCTGCGCGGACGAGTCCACCCACGACGGCAATCTGCAGCGCTGTCAGGTCGTCGCGGACGACTCCACCGCCTACATCGCCACCCTCGCGCCGTCCAAGGGCAAGGCGAACGAGATCGTCGCCTTCGACCTGAACAGCGGCAAGGTGGTCCGGCACATCCCGGGGATCCCGGGACGCATGGCCTGGCCGCTGCGGATGGAGGGCGGCTCGCTCGTCGTCCGGATGGCGGCGCTGCTCGACGAGCCCAGCTCGTTGGCCACCGTCGCACCGGGCGCGAGCAAGGCCGTCGAGCTGCTCCGCATTCCGCGCGCCGCGGGGCGCGCCGCGTCGCGCTACTACGCCTCCCCGGCGCTGTACGTCGACGGCCGGTTCATCCTTGTGCAGAGTCTCATCGCGGGCACGACCGACAAAGAGGAACGGGAGAGGGAGACGCTGATGGCCTTCGGCAAGTGACACCGATTCCCCACCCTCCTTCCGACACCTCAGAGGTACTCACGCCATGACCCAGCCACCGCCCCCGCCGAACCAGCCGCCGGGCCCCCCGCCGAACCAGCCGCCCGGCCCGCCCCAGGGGGGCTTCGGCGCGCCCCAGGACCCCCCGCCCGGCGGGTTCGGCGCGCCGACGCCGCCGCCGGAGCAGCCCGGTTACGGGTATCCCCAGCAGCCGCCCACGCAGCCGCAGTACGGATACCCGCAGCCGCCGACGCAACCGCAGTACGGGTATCCGCAGCCGCCGACGCAGCCGATGGGGGCACCTCCCGGGCCGCAGGGGTACGGCTACCCCACCCAGCCGCAGTACCCGCAGGCGCCCGTGCCGGCCGGCGGCGGCAAGAAGCTGTCCACGCAGATGCAGATCGTGATCGCCGCGGTGGTCGCCGTCGCCCTGATCGTCGGCGGCGGCATCTGGTACGCCAACTCCGGTGGCGGTGAGGAGAACCCCAACGCCAAGGGTGGATCCGGCTCGACCCAGGGCCAGGGCGGGGACAAGGGCAACGGGCTCGGCGGCAACGGCAAGGAGAAGGTGCCCGCCAACACCCAGTCCAAGCTGTCCTTCCAGCTGCCGAAGCCGAAGGTCACGGACCTCACGGACGTGACCGGCTCCTGGATCACGGACAAGGCGTTCGTGAAGACGGGCGTCAACTCGATCGTCGCCTACGACCTCGACAAGGGCACTCCGCTGTGGACGCTGCCCCTGGCGGGCCAGGTCTGCGGCTCCTCGCGCCATGTCACGGCCGACCACAAGGTCCCGATCCTCTTCGAGGCGGCCAAGCGTGTCGCGCCGAAGTTCTACCAGCCGTGCACCGAGGTCGGCGTGGTCGACCTGGCCACCGGCAAGCTGGTGTGGTCGACGTCGGTCACCGGCGGTTCGGCCGGCGACCAGAAGGCGCGGTTCAGCGAGGTCACGCTGAGCGGCACGACCGTCGCGGCCGGCGGCACGGACGGCGGCGCCGCCTTCGACCTGGCCAACGGCAACCCGCGGTGGAAGCCGTCTGTCGACGGCAACAGCTGCTACGACATGGGGTACGGCGGCGGCGAGGGCATCGTCGCCGCGCGCAAGTGCGGGTCGTACGACGCCGGGTACGTCATGATCCAGAACCTCGACCCGATGACGGGCCGGCCGATCTCGCAGTACAAGATGCCCGCGGGCGTGAAGTACGCGTCGGTCGTCTCGACCAAGCCGCTGGTCGTCGCGGCCGACGTCGGCGACACCGCCGGTGACGGCAGCGGCATCTCGGACTTCTTCTCGATCGACGAGAAGACCGGCAAGCTGAAGGCCAAGATCGCGGCGAACGCGGACCGGTTCGCGGCCCGCTGCCGTTCGACCAAGGTCGAGTCGTGCTCCAAGGTGCTCGTCGGCAACAACCGGCTCTACCTGCCGACCGAGGAGCACGAGGGCTCCACCGGGGAGTACGGCGACGAGACCAACGAGATCGTCTCGTTCGACCTGGCCAACGGGAAGACGACCGCCGACAAGGCGGACGCCGGGGACCGGTACACGCTGGTGCCGCTGCGGATGGACGGCGGCAACCTCATCGCGTACAAGGTTCCGCCGTACGACAAGGGCGGACAGGTCGTCTCGATCGACGGCGGCACGATGAAGGCGACGGTCCTCATGGAGAACCCGTCGGACAAGTCGGTGCGCGACGCGGAGGACACCTTCAGCGAGGACTACTCCGAGATCCTCTACGGGAACGGCCGGATGTTCATCTCCGCGCTGATGGTCAGCAAGCCGCGTGAGTCGTCCTCCACGGACCTCAAGGAGTACCTGGCGCTGGGGTTCAGCACGAACTGACCCCGCCGGTGACCGGGACGGCCCGGCGCGTCGACCTGTCGATGCGCCGGGCCGTCCGTATGTCCGCCCCGGGCGATCCGGCCGGTCCGATCCGGCCATGGGACAGCGTCTGATGTTCCGCCAGGAGGTGTCCGAGCGAGGCGATTTCGGCCCGTGGGTGGCATTCCGTCGGAGTTCGGGAACGTATGCCCCCAGGAGCGTGTAGTTTGCCGGGTCATCGGAGTGCTGGGGCCGGGGGACGGCACCAGGGGGGATAAGGGGTTGCTCGATGGGCGTGCGGCTCATGGTGGTCGACGACCACCGACTGCTCGCCGAGGCGCTCGCCTCGGCATTGAAATTGCGCGGGCACCGGGTGCTCGCGGCGGCCGCCCCGGTGGCGGGCGCCGCGGAGCTGGTGGTGAGCCGGGCGCCGGAGGTGTGTCTGCTCGGCACGGCCGCCCCGGCCGAGCCGGGCGTCTTCGACCCGATCGTGCGGATCAAGCGCGAGCGGCCGCAGGTGGCCGTGGTCGTGCTCGGCCCGGTGCCCTCGCCGCGCGGGATCGCGGCCGCCTTCGCGGCCGGCGCGTCGGGGTACGTACGACACGACGAGCGCATCGAGGGCGTCGAGCGGGCGCTGATCAAGGCGCGGGCGGGGGAGACGGCGGTGGCGCCGCAGCTCCTCCAGGGGGCCTTCGCCGAGCTGCTCAACCCGGCGGTCCAGCCGGACGACGAGGGACAGCGGCTGCTCGGAATGCTGACGCCGAGGGAGGTCGAGGTCCTGGTCCGGGTGGCGGAGGGGGAGGACACCCGCCTGATCGCCGCGGGCATGGGCATCGCCCCGAGCACGGCACGGACGCATGTCCAGCGGGTCCTGATGAAACTGGGCGTCGGCTCCCGCCTGGAGGCGGCTGCGCTCGCCGCGCGGACGGGGTTGCTGGACCACGCACCCGTACCGGGCGCGCGGAGGGAGCACCCCTAGGGGCCGCGCGGGCCGCGTCCGTAGGAACCAACGTGCACAAAGCGCCCTGAGCGTTGACTGTCGATGTTTGGTTGTGGTTCCTTGTGCGTGGTTCTGTTTGGTTCCCTTCTGAGGACACCTTGTGAAGAAGACCGTCACCACGCTCGCCGACGGGCGCGAGCTCATCTACTACGACGCGCGGGGCGACGCCGTTCGCGACGGTGTCGACGCGCGGCCCCTCGATCCCGTCTCCTCCCGGTCCGAGATCCGGTACGACGCGCTCCTCGGGGACAACGTCGTCATCGCCTCGCACCGGCAGACGCGGACCTACCACCCGCCCGCCGACGAGTGCCCGCTCTGTCCCTCCGTCGACGGGCGGCAGAGCGAGATCCCGGCCGCGGACTACGAGGTCGCCGTCTTCGAGAACCGCTTCCCCTCCCTCGCCGGGGACGCCGGGCGGTGCGAGGTCGTCTGCTTCACGGCCGACCACGACGCGTCCTTCGCCGACCTCACCCCCGAGCGCGCCGCGCTCGTCCTCGACGCCTGGACCGACCGGACCGCCGAGCTCGCCGAGCGGCCCGGCGTCGAGCAGGTCTACTGCTTCGAGAACCGGGGCGCCGAGATCGGCGTCACCCTCGGCCACCCCCACGGCCAGATCTACGCGTTCCCGTTCACCACCCCCCGTACCGCCCTCCAGCTGCGCAACGCAGCCGAGCACCGGGCCCGTACCGGACGCAACCTCTTCGACGACCTCGTCGCCCGCGAGCGCGCCGACGGCGCCCGCGTCGTCCTGGAGAGCGAGCACTGGATCGCCTTCGTGCCGTACGCCGCGCACTGGCCGTACGAGATCCACCTCCACCCGACACGCCGGGTGCCCGATCTCCGGGCCCTCGACGACGCGGCGCGCACAGACTTCGCACAGATCTATCTGGAACTGTTGAGACGCTTCGACCGGATCTTCGGTCCGGACGAGCCGCCCACGCCGTACATCGCCGCCTGGCACCAGGCGCCGTTCGCCGGCGCGGACCGGGAGGAGTTCGGGCTGCACCTGGAGCTTTTCACCGTCCGGCGGGCGCCCGGAAGGCTGAAGTTCCTCGCGGGCACCGAGTCCGGCATGGGCGCGTTCATGAACGACGTGCCGCCGGAGGCGGCGGCCGAGCGACTCCGAGAGGTGGCGACCACATGAAGGCTGCGACATCCAAATACCTGGTGACGGGCGGCGCGGGATACGTGGGGAGCACGGTCGCCCGCCATCTGCTGGAGGCGGGCCACGAGGTCACCGTCCTCGACGACCTCTCCACCGGCTTCGCCGAAGGCGTCCCGGCCGGCGCGGAGTTCGTCGAGGGCCGCGTCCAGGACGCCGCGAGGTGGCTCGACGGCTCCTACGACGGCGTCCTGCACTTCGCCGCCTTCTCCCAGGTCGGCGAGTCCGTCGCCAAGCCGGAGAAGTACTGGGAGAACAACGTCGGCGGGACGATGGCTCTGCTGGCCGCCATGCGCGCGGCGGGCGTGCGCAAGCTGGTCTTCTCCTCCACGGCCGCCACCTACGGCGAGCCGGAGTCCGTCCCGATCACCGAGTCCGCGGCGACCGCTCCGACGAGCCCCTACGGCGCCTCCAAGCTGGCCGTGGACCACATGATCGGCGGCGAGTGCGCCGCCCACGGCCTCGCCGCGGTCTCGCTGCGCTACTTCAACGTGGCGGGCGCGTACGGCGACTGCGGCGAGCGCCACGACCCCGAGTCGCACCTGATTCCGCTCGTCCTGGAGGTCGCCCTCGGCCGTCGGGAGGCGATCCGCGTCTACGGCGACGACTACCCGACCCCCGACGGCACCTGCGTGCGCGACTACATCCATGTCGCCGACCTCGCCGAGGCCCATCTGCTCGCGCTCGGCGCCATGGCGCCCGGCGAGCATCTGATCTGCAACCTCGGCAACGGCAACGGCTTCTCCGTGCGCGAGGTCGTCGAGACGGTGCGCAAGGTGACCGGGCACGCGGTTCCCGAGGTGACGGCCGCGCGCCGGCCCGGTGACCCGGCGGTGCTCGTCGCCTCGGCGGAGTCCGCGCGCGAGCGGCTCGGCTGGATTCCGTCCCGCCCGGACCTGGCGGACATCGTGCGCGACGCGTGGGCGTTCGCGAGAGAGCGGGAGCGGGGACGCGGATGAGCGTGGCGGGCGAGTTCGAAGCGCTGTACGGGGCGGCGCCGGAGGGCGTCTGGGCCGCCCCCGGGCGCGTCAACCTGATCGGTGAGTACACCGACTTCAACGAGGGCTTCGTGATGCCGCTGGCCCTGCCGCACGCGGCCGTGGCCGCCGTGTCCCGGCGTGACGACGGGGTGCTGCGGGTGCACTCCGCGGATGTCGAGGGCGGGGTCGTCCAGCTCGATGCCGACGCCCTCGAACCCCTCTCCGGCGCGGGCTGGGCCGCGTACCCCGCCGGAGTCGTCTGGGCTCTGCGCGAGGCGGGCCACCCGGTCACCGGGGCGGACATCCATCTCGCCTCGACCGTCCCGACCGGCGCGGGGCTCTCCTCCTCCGCCGCCCTGGAGGTCGTCACCGCGCTCGCCCTGAACGATCTGTTCGGGCTCGGTCTGAGCCGTCCCGAACTCGCCGTTCTCGCCCAGCGCGCGGAGAACGCCTTCGTCGGCGTCCCCTGCGGGGTGATGGACCAGATGGCGTCCGCGTGCGCGGACGACGGCCATGCGCTCTTCCTCGACACCCGCGACCTCTCGTACCGCCAGGTGCCCTTCGACCTCGCCGCGCGCGGGCTGCGGCTGCTCGTCGTGGACACCCGGGTGAAGCACGCGCTCGGGGACGGCGCGTACGCGGAGCGACGCGCCGGGTGCGAGGCCGGTGCGCGGGCGCTCGGTGTGCGCGCGCTGCGCGAAGTTCCGTACGTGCAACTGCCCGATGCTCTCGCGCGTTTGAGTGACGAATCGGTTCGCCGCTATGTCCGGCACGTCGTCTCGGACAATCACCGGGTCGAGCGCACCATAGCCCTCCTCGACGCCGGGGACGCGCGGGCGGTCGGCCCGGTCCTCACGGAGGGCCATGCCTCGCTCCGGGACGATCTGCGGGTCTCCTGCCCCGAGTTGGACCTGGCGGTCGAGGCGGCGAACGCGGCCGGGGCGCTCGGGGCGCGGATGACGGGCGGCGGCTTCGGCGGCTCGGCGGTCGTCCTGGTGGAGGAGCGGGCGGCTGACCAGGTGGCCGCGGCGGTGGAGAAGGCTTTCGCCGAGGCCGGGTTCACCACCCCGAGGATCTTCCCCGCGGTGCCGTCGGAGGGTGCGCGACGGCTCTGAATGCCCGGAAAGAGCCCCTCAATTGTCGACTTCTGTCGCGATCGGACACATGCGTCGCAGCTGTACCGAGGTGTTCGGCCACTTCTGCGAATCGGCTTCCGTGGCGGCGCCCCGCCCGTACTCTGATGCACAGCGCCGGTGGGGGCCGGTGCTGATCAGGGGGCGAGACCAGTCGGGTACGGCGTTCGGGACGGGGTAACAGTCACTGCACGGCGGCGGCCGTGCGGTCGACGGACCCCCGTCCCCGGCGCCGTACCCGCGCCGGTCCGTTCCTCGACACTTGGGGGTGTCCGTGGGTCGCATCCGGGTCCTGGTGGTGGACGACCACCGCATCTTCGCCGAGTCTCTGGCGGCCGCGCTCGCGGCGGAGCCGGACGTCGACGTGTCCGCCGCGGGCAGCGGCCCCGCCGCCCTGCGCTGTCTGGACCGCGCGGTCGCCGAAGGGCGCCGGTACGACGTGATGCTGATCGACGCCGACCTCGGCGCGGTCGCCGGGCCGGCGGCTTCGGTCGCGGTGGCCCGGGTCGTACCGGACAACGGCGAGGGCGTCGTCGACGGCATCTCGCTCGTCGCCGGGGTCCGTTCGGCCCAGCCGGCCGTCCGTACGGTCGTGCTCGCGGAGAAGGACGATGCCCACCGGGCCGCCCTCGCGCTGCAGGCCGGGGCCTCGGGATGGGTCGCCAAGGACTGCTCGCTGCAGCGGCTGCTCGCCGTGATCCGCGGTGTCCTGCGCGACGAGACGCATCTGCCGCCCGCCCTTCTCACCGGTGTTCTACGGGAGCTGACGGCGGCCCGGAAGCACCGGACCGAGAGCGAACAGCTGGTCGAGTCGCTGACCCCGCGCGAGGTGGAGGTGCTGCGCTGCATGGTGGCGGGCCTGGGGCGCAAGGCCGTGGCCGAGCGGCTCTTCCTCTCCCCGCACACCGTCCGTACGCACATGCAGAACGTGCTCGGAAAACTGGGCGTGCACTCCACGCTGGCCGCGGTCGCCCTGGCGCGCCGGGCCGGTGTCGGCCCCGCCGAGCTGGGCGGGCATCCGCTAGCCGGGGATGTTGTCGAACGGGGCGGTCAGCTGGCGTAGCAGCCCCGCCAGTTCGCCCCGCTGGGTGCGGGAGAGCTGGGCCAGGATGGCCCGCTCCTGGGCGAGCAGCCCGGCGAGCGCCTGGTCGGCCCGGTCGCGGCCCTCAGGGGTCAGACGGACCAGGACCCCACGCCGGTCGCTGGGGTCGGGCAGCCGCTCGACCAGACCCTTCTTGGTGAGCCTGTCGATGCGGTTGGTCATGGTGCCCGAGGTGACCAGTGTCTGGGTGAGGAGCTGGCCGGGGGAGAGCTGGTACGGGGCGCCGGCGCGGCGCAGCGACGTGAGGACGTCGAACTCCCAGGGCTCCAGCTGATGCTCGGAGAATGCGAGCCGACGGGCGCGGTCGAGGTGGCGGGCGAGCCGTGAGACGCGGCTCAACACCTCGAGCGGTTCCACGTCGAGGTCCGGGCGCTCACGGCGCCATGCAGCGACCAGCCGGTCGACCTCGTCCTCCATGTCGATCAGTGTAGAGGGTCTGTTGACATAAAGTCTCTTGACGTCAAGATATATTCCGCTGGACTATGGGGAAGGACCGGGCCGGAACCCTGTTCCGCTTCGGCAACTCGTTCCAGCAAGGGGGCTCGAACATGCATTCCGCACCATCCTCGGCGTCCACCGCACCGACATGGGACCCGCAGCAGTACCTCCGGCACTCCGGCCACCGCGCCCGACCCTTCCTCGACCTGCTCGCCCGAATACCACACCTCCCCACAGGTGACCGTCCCGCTCGGATCGCCGACCTCGGCTGCGGCCCCGGCAATGTGACCGTCCTGCTCGCCGACCGCTGGCCGGACGCCCACATCACCGGCTTCGACCTCTCACCGGACATGCTGGAACAGGCCGAGAAGGACTGGGCCGGCACCACGTCCGGCGGCGGCTGGCTGGACTTCCGGCGCGCCGACGCCGCCCACTGGACTCCCGAAGAGCCCTACGACCTGATCGTCTCCAACGCCGCCCTCCAGTGGGTCCCCAACCACCCCGAGTCCTTCGCTCCCTGGATCGACGGCCTCAAGCCGGGCGGAACGCTCGCCTTCCAGGTCCCCGGCAACTTCACCTCGCCGAGCCACGCCCTGCTCGGCGAACTCTGCGACGCCCCGCAATGGCGCGACCGCCTCCATGGCGAGGGGCGGCGATTCGTGCATGTCCTCGACGCGGCCGACTATCTGAACCGCCTTGCCGACCTCGGCTGCGAGACCGACACCTGGGAGACCACCTACTCACAACTCCTGCTCGGCGAGGACCCCGTCCTCGACTGGGTCAAGGGCACCGCCCTGCGCCCCGTACTGACCGCACTGGAAGGCGACCAGGAGGCGACCGACGCCTTCCTCGCCCAATACCGCGACCTGCTGCGCGAGGCATACCCCCCGGGGCCGCACGGCACGGTCTTCCCCTTCCGCCGCATCTTCGCCGTAGCGACGAAGCCGCGATGACGGAGCCGCGGTCGACCAAGCCCCGGTTACACCCGGGCGCCCCGCACCTGGACGAGGTGCGGGGCGCCCGTGAACCGCCGAACCGGCAGGTCAGCTCTTGCGATGCCCTATCAACCGCGGCTTCTGCTCGAGACCGTCCAGGCCGTGCCACGCCAGATTCACCAGATGCGCCGCGACCTCCGCCTTCTTCGGCTTGCGGACGTCCAGCCACCACTGGCCCGTCAGCGCCACACTGCCCACCAGCGCCTGCGCGTACAGCGGGGCCAGCTTCGGGTCGAAGCCACGGGCCTTGAACTCCAGACCCAGGATGTCCTCGACCTGCGTGGCGATGTCGCTGATCAGCGAGGCGAACGTGCCGGTCGACTGCGCCACCGGCGAATCGCGGACCAGGATCCGGAAACCGTCCGTGTACCGCTCGATGTAGTCCAGCAGTGCGAAGGCCGCCTGCTCCAGAAGCTCCCGAGGGTGGCCCGCGGTCAGCGCCCCGGTCACCATGTCCAGCAGCTGGCGCATCTCCCGGTCGACCACGACCGCGTACAGCCCCTCCTTGCCGCCGAAGTGCTCGTACACCACCGGCTTGGACACCCCGGCCTTCGCCGCGATCTCCTCCACCGACGTGCCCTCGAACCCCTTCGCGGCGAAGAGCGTCCGACCGATGTCCAGCAGCTGCTCGCGGCGCTCCGCGCCCGTCATCCTCACCCGGCGGCCACGCCGGGGCTTGTTCTCGCTGCTGCTGGTACTGCCGTCGATCGCCACGTTCTCCATCATGCCGCGTCGACGGGCTCGCCCCGGCGTCGGGCTTCGATCCGGGAGGCGTTCGGCCAGCGCACGTCGTACGCCCAGCCCAGCTGCTCGAACCAGCGGATCAGCCGCGCGCTGGAGTCGACCTGGCCCCGCAGCACCCCGTGCCGCGCCGAGGTCGGGTCCGCGTGGTGCAGGTTGTGCCAGGACTCGCCGCAGGACAGCACCGCCAGCCACCACACGTTGCCCGAACGGTCCCGGGACTTGAAGGGGCGCTTGCCGACCGCGTGACAGATCGAGTTGATCGACCACGTCACATGGTGCAGCAGCGCGACCCGGACCAGCGAACCCCAGAAGAACGCGGTGAACGCGCCCCACCAGGACATCGTCACCAGACCGCCGACCACCGGGGGGATCGCCAGGGACAGCGCCGTCCAGAAGATGAAGTCACGGGAGATCCGCCGGATCGCCGGGTCCTTGATCAGATCGGGCGCGTACTTCGCCTGCGGCGTGCGCTCCTCGTCGAACATCCAGCCGATGTGCGCCCACCACAGCCCCTTCATCAGGGCCGGCACCGTCTCGCCGAAGCGCCACGGCGAGTGCGGGTCGCCCTCCGCGTCGGAGAACTTGTGGTGCTTGCGGTGGTCCGCCACCCAGCGCACCAGCGGGCCCTCCACCGCCAGCGAGCCCATGATCGCGAGCGCGATCCGCAGCGGCCGCTTGGCCTTGAAGGAGCCATGGGTGAAGTAACGGTGGAAGCCGATCGTGATGCCGTGGCAGCCGATGTAGTACATCGCGACCAGCAGGCCCAGATCGAGCCAGGACACGCCGCCCCAGCTCCAGGCCAGCGGCACGGCCGCGACCAGGGCGATGAAGGGCACCGTGATGAACAGCAGCAGCGTGATCTGCTCGATCGATCGCTTCTTGTCCCCGCCGAGCGTGGCGGGGGGCAGGGCCTGTTCGGTTTCGAGCATCTCGGGGCTTGTGGTCATGGGTGTCCCCTGGGGATGAAGGGATGAGGATGAAAGTGAGCGGAACGGGACAAAAAGAGCGCGTGGCTACGCCTCCGTAACCTACGGCGACGTAAGTATGGCAGCGCGGTGGCGCGCGGCAAGAGGGCGCAAGAGGGGCTAGGGCGGAGTCCAGGGAATGGACACCTATCCTGTGTGCGTCGGACAGCGCGGTCCGCAAGCCTCCAGTACCCCTCCAGACGTGCTCAAACACTGCAAGGAGCCGCACCTGTGAGCAGTGCCGACCAGACCCCCACCGCCAGCGCCGAGCTGCGATCCGACATCCGCCGACTGGGCGATCTGCTGGGCGAGACCCTCGTCCGCCAGGAAGGACACGACCTTCTCGACCTCGTCGAGAAGGTCCGCAGCCTTACCCGTGAGAACGGCGAGGCAGCCGCCGAGCTGCTCGGCGAGACCGACCTGGAGACCGCCGCCAAGCTGGTGCGCGCCTTCTCCACGTACTTCCACCTGGCGAACGTCACCGAGCAGGTCCACCGCGGCCGCGAGATGCGCGAGAAGCGCGCCGCCGAGGGCGGACTGCTCGCCCGCACCGCCGACATGCTCAAGGACGGCGACCCCCAGCACGTCCGCGAGACGGTACGGAACCTCAACGTACGGCCCGTCTTCACCGCGCACCCCACCGAGGCCGCCCGCCGCTCGGTCCTCAACAAGCTGCGCCGGATCGCCGCCCTCCTGGAGACCCCGGTCATCGAGGCCGACCGGCGCCGCCACGACCTGCGGCTCGCCGAGAACATCGACCTCATCTGGCAGACCGACGAGCTCCGGGTCGTCCGCCCCGAGCCCGCCGACGAAGCCCGCAACGCCATCTACTACCTCGACGAGCTGCACGCCGGCGCCGTCGGCGACGTCCTGGAGGACCTCGCCGCCGAGCTCGAGCGCGTCGGCATCGATCTGCCGGCCGGGACCCGCCCGCTGACCTTCGGCACCTGGATCGGCGGCGACCGCGACGGCAATCCCAACGTCACCCCCGCCGTCACCCGGGACGTGCTGATCCTCCAGCACGAGCACGGCATCACCGACGCGCTCGAGATGATCGACGAGCTGCGCGGATTCCTCTCCAACTCCATCCGGTACGCGGGCGCGACGGAAGAACTGCTCACCTCCCTCCAGGCCGACCTGGAGCGGTTGCCCGAGATCAGCCCCCGCTACAAGCGCCTCAACGCGGAGGAGCCGTACCGGCTCAAGGCCACCTGCATCCGCCAGAAGCTCCTCAACACCCGAGAGCGTCTCGCCCAGGGAACCCCGCACCAGGACGGCCGCGACTACCTCGGCACCGCCGAGCTGGTCCACGACCTCGCCCTGATCCAGACCTCGCTGCGCGAGCACCGCGGCGCCCTGTTCGCCGACGGCCGGATGGACCGCACCATCCGCACCCTGTCCGCCTTCGGCCTCCAGCTCGCCACCATGGACGTCCGTGAGCACGCCGACGCCCACCACCACGCACTCGGCCAGCTCTTCGACCGGCTCGGCGAGGAGTCCTGGCGGTACGCCGACATGCCCCGCGACTACCGGCAGAAGCTGCTCGCCAAGGAGCTGCGCTCCCGCCGCCCGCTCGCGCCCACCCCGGCCCCGCTGGACGCCGCGGGCGAGAAGACCCTCGGTGTCTTCCACACCGTCAAGGAGGCCTTCGAGCGCTTCGGCCCCGAGGTGATCGAGTCGTACATCATCTCGATGTGCCAGGGCGCCGACGACGTCTTCGCCGCCGCCGTCCTCGCCCGCGAGGCCGGACTGATCGACCTGCACGCCGGCTGGGCCAAGATCGGCATCGTGCCGCTCCTGGAGACCACCGACGAGCTGAAGGCCGCCGACGTCATCCTCGACGGGATGCTCGCCGACCCCTCCTACCGCCGCCTCGTCTCGCTCCGCGGCGACGTGCAGGAGGTCATGCTCGGCTACTCCGACTCCTCCAAGTTCGGCGGCATCACCACCTCGCAGTGGGAGATCCACCGGGCCCAGCGGAGGCTGAGGGACGTCGCCCACCGATACGGGGTTCGGCTGAGGCTGTTCCACGGGCGCGGCGGCACCGTCGGCCGAGGCGGCGGCCCCTCGCACGACGCGATCCTCGCCCAGCCCTGGGGCACCCTGGAGGGCGAGATCAAGGTGACCGAGCAGGGTGAGGTCATCTCCGACAAGTACCTCATCCCGTCCCTGGCCCGCGAGAACCTCGAACTGACCGTCGCCGCCACGCTGCAGGCCTCCGCCCTGCACACCGCGCCGCGCCAGTCCGACGAGTCCCTGGCCCGCTGGGACGCGGCCATGGACACCGTCTCCGAGGCCGCCCACACCGCGTACCGCAAGCTCGTCGAGGACCCCGGCCTGCCTGCGTACTTCCTCGCCTCCACCCCCGTCGACCAGCTCGCCGACCTACACCTGGGCTCACGACCCTCTCGCCGCCCCGGCTCCGGCGTCTCCCTCGACGGACTCCGCGCCATCCCGTGGGTGTTCGGCTGGACCCAGTCCCGCCAGATCGTCCCCGGCTGGTTCGGCGTCGGCTCCGGCCTCAAGGCCCTCCGCGAAGCCGGCCTCGAAGCGGTCCTCGGCGAGATGCACGAGCGCTGGCACTTCTTCCGCAACTTCCTCTCCAACGTCGAGATGACGCTCGCGAAGACCGACCTGCGGATCGCCCGCCACTACGTCGACACCCTCGTCCCCGACGAGCTCAAGCACGTCTTCGCCACCATCGAGGCGGAGCACGCACTCACCGTCGCCGAGGTCCTGAAGGTGACGGGCGGCCGGAAGCTGCTCGACTCCAACCCGGTGCTCCAGCAGACCTTCGCCATCCGCGACGCCTACCTGGACCCGATCTCCTACCTCCAGGTCGCCCTGCTGGCCCGTCAGCGCGCCGCGGCCGAGCGCGGCGAGGACCCGGACCCGCTGCTCGCCCGAGCCCTCCTGCTCACGGTGAACGGTGTCGCGGCCGGCCTCCGCAACACCGGCTGACCTGCACCGCGTACGACAGTGCCCCCGCCGGAAACCCTTCCGGCGGGGGCACTTCGCTGTACCGGTGGATCAGTGCTGCTGGGCCTTGCGGCGACGCGTCACCATGAACGCACCGGCACCCGCGAGGGCGACGGCGGCAGCGGCCATGATGCCGACGGGCGCGCTGGAGCCGGTCTCGGCAAGGTCGCCACCGGCGCCGGCGCTCGTCGAGGCGGACGGCGTCGCCCCGGCGGAAGCGGAGTCCGTGGCGGACGGCGTGGCGGAGGTGCCCGGGGTGCCGGACGTGGCCGACTCGCTCGGGGTCTCCGACGGGGTGCCGGACGGCGTACCGGACGGGGAGGTCGAGGTCGACGGGGTGCCCGTCGGCGTCGCGTCGGTGCTGGACGGGCAGGTGTGGGACAGGTTGAACCACTCCTTCTTGAACTTGCCCTTGACCTCGGCCGTTGCCGAGATCAGCTTGGCGCCCGGCTCGGAGCTCACGTAGGCGTGCTTGTCGGAGGGCGGGCCGAAGACCGTGATGGTCTGAACCCCGCCCGGCTGGAACTCCACCGTCAGCTTGGTGAAGACGGCGTTTTCGCCCTTGCCGCTGCCCGGCAGCACGAAGTGCCAGCCGTCCTTGGTGGCCGGGATGTCCGCGCAGGTCTTCTCCTGCGTGCCGAACTCGTCGGCGGTCAACGGAAGGTCCTTCGCCTGGTGCAGGGGAAGGACCTGCGGGCTGTCGCTGGCCGAAGCCACCGGAGCCAGCACGAGGGAGCCCGCCAGGGCCGCGACCAGCGCGCCGGCGGGAATGAGGGATCGTCGCATGTGCAGTCGTCCATCTGGGAGATGAGAGGGATGCCGTGGGGGGCAGCGAGGGCAGCCTAACCGTCCCTTTAAGTCATCCTTAACCCATGGCTTGATAACAATCCCGCCAGCCCCTCCCGTTATGGGTCACAACGCGAAGAACGTTCCAACCAGCAGCAGGGCGCCCGCACCCGCCAGCGACCACGCCGTCCGCGTCAGCCGCAGCCCGCCCCCGACGAGCGGCGCCGCGAGCAGCAGCGCCCCGCCCAACGGCAGCCAGGCATGCAGCCCGCCGCCCCACCCCGTCCGTACGGCCTCCGTCGTGTCCGGCTTCACTACCACCGGCACCGTCTGGCCCTTGTCCACGGCCACCGAGCGGTCGATCGTCAGAGTGTTGTGCGGCGAAGGCGAACCGTCCGGGACATAACGGCCGCTGCACGTCTCCTCGTTGCAGCCGGTCACCGTCAACGTGCCGTGCTCACGGCCCTTGGAAAGCAGGATGTGCTGCGCCGAACCCCAGGACGACCACGCTCCCGCGACAAGGAGCAGCAGGGCGACCAGGGCCATGGCGGCGTTACGGGCGTGCGTCATGACCCGCGATCGTACAGTCGTACTGTTCCGGCGCGTCGATCAGGAGCTGCACACGGGCCGCCGCCCCGATCAGGAGTTGTACGCGGACTGCGCGCGCTCCAGACCCTCCGCCACCAGGCACTCGACGGAATCCGCCGCCCGGTCCACGAAGTAGTCCAGCTCCTTGCGCTCCGTCGACGAGAAGTCCTTCAGAACGAAATCCGCGACCTGCATCCGACCCGGCGGACGACCGATCCCGAACCGCACCCGGTGATACTCGGCGCTCATCGCCTTCGTCATCGACTTCAGACCGTTGTGGCCGTTGTCGCCACCGCCGATCTTCAGCCGCAGCACCCCGTAGTCGATGTCCAGCTCGTCATGGATCGCCACCACGTGCGCCGTCGGCACCTTGTAGAAGTCCCGCAGCGCCGTCACCGGACCGCCCGAGAGATTCATGTACGACATCGGCTTCGCGAGGATCACCCGACGGTTGGCCGGCCCGGGAGGACCCATCCGGCCCTCGACCACCTGCGCCTGCGCCTTCTGCGCCCGCTTGAACTTCCCGCCGATACGGTCAGCGAGCAGATCCACGACCATGAAGCCCACATTGTGGCGGTTCGCGGCGTACTCGGGACCCGGATTGCCGAGACCGACGATCAGCCAGGGGGCGTTCGCGTCGTCCGTCATCGTGGGACGTCTCCTCGTCTGCGTACTACTGGGCGGGGAACAGGGGAACGGGGTGGCGGGCCGCAGCCCACCACCCCGTCCGCGTCAGACAGAGCCTACGGCTCAGGCCTCGGCGCCCTCGGCCTCGGCGGCCTCGCCCTCGGCGGCCTCGGCAGCCGGCTCCTCGGCCTGCGCGGCCAGGACCTGCAGGACGACAGCGTCGGCGTCGGTGGACAGGGTCACACCGTTCGGGAGCGTGATGTCCTTGGCGAGGATGGAGGCACCGGCCTCCAGGCCCTCCACGGAGACCGTGACGGCCTCGGGGATGTGGGTGGCCTCGGCCTCGACGGAGAGCGTGTTCAGCACGTGCTCCAGCAGGTTGCCACCGGCGGCGAGCTCGCCCTCGGCCTGAACCGGGATCTCGACGGTGACCTTCTCGCCACGCTTGACGAGGATCAGGTCGACGTGGACCAGGTAACCCTTGATCGCGTCACGCTGGACGGCCTTCGGGATCGCCAGCTCGTTCTTGCCGTCGATGTCCAGGGCCAGCAGAACGTTCGGGGTACGCAGGGCGAGCAGCAGCTCGTGGCCCGGAAGCGTCACGTGGACCGGCTCGGTGCCGTGACCGTAGACGACGCCGGGAACCTTGTTCTCGCGACGGATCGAACGGGCCGCACCCTTGCCGAACTCGGAACGAACCTCGGCGGAGATCTTCACCTCGGACATATGCACTCCTCGTAAGCAGAAACAGAACAGTGTGGCTACCCGGCCACGACTGGCCTGCTACGAAGAGCGCGTCGATAACGGACCGCCGCACCTCACCGGTACGGCCTCCCTCGCCGAGCAACTACGGCAGTCTACTCGCCACGCGCCGCCCCACCCAATTGGATCACCAGGACCCCTCCCGGATCCCCTGCCGGATCGCCTGCCGGGTCCTCCCGGATCCCCTCCCGGGCCCTCCCGGATCGCCGGACCCCGATCGCCGGGACAGCCACGGCCGACTGCCTATCCTTGCCGCCCATGGACCTGCTGCTGCACCTGCGGTACTTCCGGACCGTCGCCGAGGAACAACACTTCGGACGCGCCGCCGAACGCCTGCACATGGCCCAGCCCTCCCTCTCCCAACGCATCCGACGCCTCGAACACGAACTCGGCGTCCGCCTCCTCGACCGCACCAGCCGCGGCACCACCCTCACCCCCGCCGGCCGCCTCGTCCTCACCGAAGCCGAACACCTCCTCACCGCCGCCGACCGGCTCACCGCCGCCGTCGCCCGCGTCCGCAACGGCCAGGCCGGCACCCTCCGCGCCGCCGTCCCACCCCGCCTCGGCGCCGCAGCCGTCGGAGCCCTCCTCATCACCTACCGCGACCGCTCCCCGGGCGGCGACCTCGACCTCCGTGAACTCACCAGCACCCAGCAGACCGCCGAACTCACCGCCGGCACCCTCGACGTCGGCGTCGTCCGCCACCCCTGCCCCGCCCCCGGCCTCGCCTTCGGCCCCCTCCTCCACCAGCCCCTCGGCGTCCTCCTCCCCGACACCGACCCCCTCGCCACCCACCCCGACATCCCCGCAGCCGCCCTCACCGGCCGCGACCTCGTCCTCTTCCCCCGCGCCGAAGCCCCCGCACTCCACGACGAAACCCTCACAGCCTGCGCCCGACACGGCTGCACCCCCGCCACCGTCCACGAAGCCGCAGCACCCGACTTCACCCGTGGACTCGTCCTCTCCGGAGGCGCCGTCGCCCTCCAACCCCGCTCCCCGGCCGAACCCGGCACCATCTGGCGCCCCCTACGCGACAACCCCGTCACCTGGCGCACCTCCACGGCCTGGCCCCAAGGCCGCGACGGACCCGCCGTACGCCTCTTCGCCGCCACCGCCCACGAAACCCTCCGCGACCACGCGGGCATGATCACCGACACCCCCACCGGCGCATCCTCGAGAGTGCTCTTCCCCCGCCCCGCATCGGAGTTCCCCCTGTGACCGCCGCAACCCGTACACGCATCACCTCGGCCTTCACCGACGCGGGCGTCACCGGACAGCTCCACGCCACCGACATCGACACCGGCACCACCATCACCATCGGCGCCGACCTCGAAACCCCCACCGCCAGCGTCCACAAGCTGTGCGTCATCGCCGCCCTCTACCGACAAGCAGCCCACGGCCACATCGACCTGCGCCACCCCGTCGACATCCCCGCCGAAGGCCGCTCACCCGGCGCCACCGGCCTCGCCACCATGCGCGACGCCGCCCGCCTCTCCCTACGCGACCTCGCCGGCCTCGCCGTCGCCGTCAGCGACAACACCGCTGCCGACCTCCTCATCGACACCATCGGCCTCGACACCGTCAACCGCACCATGGCCGACCTCGGCCTCACCCGCACCATCGCCGTCCACACCATGCGCGAGCTCTACGCCACCCTCCGCGAGGACGCCGACGGCACACCCGCCGCCCTCACCGACCCCACCGTCGTCACCCGCCTCCGCGCCCTCGACCCCACCCGCACCAACCGCTCCACAGCCCGAGAGATCGCCGCCCTCCTCGCCGCCATCTGGCGCGACGAACTCTGCACAGGCGCGTACGCGCACGAACTCCGCACCATCCTCGGACTCCAGACCTGGAGCCACCGCCTCGCCGCCGGATTCCCCTTCGACGACGTCCGCGTCAGCGGCAAGACCGGCTCCCTGCCGACCCTGCGCCACGAAGCCGGAGTCGTCGAATACCCCGACGGCGGCCGCTACGCCATCGCCGTCTTCACCCGGGCCGCCACGACCACGGTCACCCTCCCGGCGGCGGACGCGGCCATCGGCAAGGCCGCACGCATCGCGGTGGACGCGCTGAGGACATGACCGAGGGCAGGACGCTGAAGGCAGGACGCCGAGGGCAGGACGCCGAGGGCATGAGGAAGGCCCGCCTCCCGAAAGGGAAGCGGGCCTTGCTCAGAGACTCCTGGGGACCGCTCAGTGCTCCTCGAAGAGGCTCGTCACCGAACCGTCCTCGAACACCTCGCGCACGGCACGCGCGATCGTCGGAGCGATCGACAGAACCGTGATCTTGTCGAGCTCCAGCGAACTCGGCACCGGCAGCGTGTCCGTGAACACGAACTCGCTCACCTTCGAGTTCTTCAGACGGTCCGCGGCCGGCCCCGACAGGATGCCGTGCGTCGCCGTCACGATGACGTCCTCCGCGCCGTGCGCGAACAGCGCATCGGCAGCGGCACAGATCGTGCCACCCGTGTCCACCATGTCGTCGACCAGGACACAGACCCGGCCCTTCACGTCACCGACGACCTCGTGGACCGTCACCTGGTTGGCGACGTCCTTGTCACGACGCTTGTGCACGATCGCCAGCGGCGCGTCCAGACGGTCGCACCAGCGGTCGGCCACACGCACACGGCCCGCGTCCGGGGAGACGATCGTCAGCTTCGACCGGTCCACCTTGTTGCCCACGTAGTCCGCCAGGACCGGAAGAGCCGACAGGTGGTCCACCGGACCGTCGAAGAAGCCCTGAATCTGGTCCGTGTGCAGATCGACCGTGAGAATGCGGTCCGCACCCGCCGTCTTCAGCAGATCCGCGACCAGACGCGCCGAAATCGGCTCACGACCGCGGTGCTTCTTGTCCTGACGGGCATAGCCGTACGACGGGATGATCACGGTGATGCTCCGAGCGGAAGCCCGCTTCAGAGCATCGATCATGATCAACTGCTCCATGATCCACTTATTGATCGGAGCCGTGTGGCTCTGGATCAGGAAGCAGTCCGCGCCACGAGCCGACTCCTGGAAACGGACGTAGATCTCACCGTTCGCGAAGTCGAAAGCCTTGGTCGGCACGAGACCGACACCCAGCTGGTGTGCGACCTCCTCGGCCAGCTCGGGGTGGGCGCGGCCGGAGAAGAGCATCAGCTTCTTCTCGCCGGTCGTCTTGATCCCGGTCACAGCACTGTCTCCTCAGACGTGTCTTCTGGCCGCGACCCCCGCGCTCCCGTGCGCGTGTGCGAGCCAGCCGAATTTATGTGCACGTATCACGGTACGCCGAGTTCGACGTACCCGTTTCCGGTCAGCTTTCGCCGGCGGACTCCTCCGGGACCGCCTGAGCGGCCTGCGCGGCAGCACTGCCGGGCCGCTTCCGAGCCACCCAACCCTCGATATTCCGCTGCTGGCCCCGGGCCACGGCCAGCGCACCGGACGGCACATCCTTCGTGATCACCGACCCCGCAGCGGTGTAGGCACCGTCCCCGATGGTGACAGGAGCCACAAACATGTTGTCCGAACCCGTCTTGCAGTGCGACCCCACCGTCGTGTGGTGCTTCGCCTCACCGTCGTAGTTCACAAAGACGCTCGCCGCGCCGATGTTCGTGTACTCACCGATCGTCGCGTCACCCACGTACGACAGATGGGGGACCTTCGTGCCCTCACCGATCTTCGCGTTCTTCATCTCCACATACGTACCCGCCTTGGCCCTCACGCCCAGGTTCGTCCCCGGACGGAGATACGCGTACGGGCCCACGGAGGCGCTCTCGCCGATCACGGCGGAATCGGCGACGGTGTTGTCCACCCGAGCGCCCTTGCCGACCGTCGTGTCCTTCAGACGCGAGTTCGGGCCGACCTCGGCGTCCTCGCCGATGTGCGTCGCACCGAGCAGCTGCGTACCGGGGTGGATGACGGAGTCCGGCTCGAACGTCACCATCACGTCGACCAGCACCGAAGACGGGTCGACCACCGTGACACCGGCCGTCATCGCCCGCTCCAGCAGACGCGCGTTCAGCAGGGCACGGGCCTCGGCGAGCTGCACCCGGTTGTTGATACCGAGAATCTCGCGGTGATCACCGGCCACCGAAGCGCCGACCCGGTGGCCCGCCTCACGCAGGATGGACAGCACATCCGTGAGGTACTCCTCACCCTGGCTGTTGTCCGTCCGGACCTTGCCCAGAGCGTCGGCGAGCAGCCGGCCGTCGAAGGCGAACACGCCGGAGTTGATCTCCTTGATCGCGCGCTGCTCCTCGGAGGCGTCCTTGTGCTCGACGATCGCGGTGACGGCACCCGAGGCGTCCCGGACGATGCGCCCGTAGCCGGTGGAGTCCGGCACCTCGGCGGTCAGCACGGTGACGGCATTGCCGTCGGCGGCGTGGGTGCCGGCGAGCGCCTTCAGGGTCTCCCCGGACAGCAGCGGAGTGTCGCCGCACACGACGACGACGGTCCCCTCGGGGGCCTGACCCAGCTCCTCGAGACCCATGCGGACGGCGTGACCGGTGCCGTTCTGCTCGTACTGCACGGCGGTACGAGTCCCGGCGTAGTGCGCGTCGAGATGCGCGGTGACCTGCTCACGGGCGTGCCCGACGACCACGACGAGGTGCTCGGGCTCCAGCTCCCGCGCGGCGGAGACGACGTGTCCGACGAGGGAACGTCCGGCGATTTCGTGCAGGACCTTGGGGGTCTTCGACTTCATGCGGGTGCCCTCACCCGCTGCGAGGACGACGACGGCGGCCGGGCGGTTGGCGCTCACGGGAATGCCCTTCGGCTTCGGGTGGTGGACAACCGCAGGATACCGGGGGGTTTCGGGGCGGAAATGAGTGCGGGTCCCGACCGTGGAGGTCAGGACCCGAACACAGGCCTTGTGTGTTGTTGCTCCCCCGCCAGGACTCGAACCCGGACATAAGGCACCAAAAGCCTCAGTGCTGCCAATTACACCACAGGGGATGATGTCCGACTAAACCGGACATTCGGTCAGGTCTTCGGACCGGCACCCAACACTATGCCGTACCAAGCCCCCTCCATGCGACGGTAGAGCTCTGCGCTCTTGGTTACGTAGATGACCAGGCATCCTCTGTACGCCTCGGTCGTGTTCTTCCGGACCGTCTTCGGGTTGTGCCGCTTGAGGGTCGCCTTCTGGAAGGTCGCAATATCGACGCCGGCCAGCGCCGCCCAGAATCTCTCGGCCTCGGCGACGTCGGCCGTTTCGTGAATGCTTACGCGGAAGTGCATGCGCTCTCGCGTGACTCCGAGCAGTTCGAGCCACCTCAGATACAAGGTGATCACCTGCGGGTCGCTGTTGATGAACTGCAGTGACTCGCGTCGGCTGTACGTCTTGTCCTTGGCTCCCTCGGCCCAGTAGAGCGCGACCCCCGCGATGAAGAGTTCACGGTCCGACAGTCGGCCGATGGCGTCACGTGCCGAGCGTTTCGTCGCTTGTCGTTCCTCGTCCTGCGCCGCGCGAAGGTGGCGCAGGCCCGCGTTCATCCGCTCACGACGCTCGGTCTCCGTGTACCGGGGCTCCGGCTTCGGCAGGTCCCGTACCCAGAGGGAGATCGAGCTCTTCGAGCAGCCCAGCTCCAGCTGGATCTGGTCGTACGTCCTGCCCTGGAGGCGCAGCTCGCGTGCTCGGTCCCGGAGGTCGTCCTTCGCGTTCGGGCGCTTCGTCCACTCCGGTGGGGGCTCGCCCTTCACCAGGCGGTGGAGGATGTCGTTGTTGTAGACCTGCAGGCGGTCTCGGATCTGGCGCAGGCCGAGGCCCTCGCGGCGTAACGCGATCGCCTGTTCGCGCAGGGTCTCGAAGTCCGTGTACCGGCTCGTCTCGGATGTCATATGAACACCGTCGTCCGGAATGCGGACGTCCGGGGTCGAATGTGTGGGCGATTCATTAGTTCGAGGGACTGGTGTGTGCGCGCCGTTGACGTGCGGCGCTCCCGCGTCCGGCTGTCTCCGGAAAATGACTCGCGCTCGCCCGTACGCTGGAGGGCATGACCACAACGGGGGCGCATCAGGACGCGGCGGCTATGGCCGCCCGGGGCTGGTGGTGGTGGGGGAGACGGCGTAGTGCGGTGCTCGATGTCGGGCTGGCCGTGGTGTCCGCGCTGGAGTGCGGGCTGGAGGGGGTCGGCTTTGCCGACAAGGCGGGGCTGCCCGTGCCCGTGGGGGTGTTGTTCGGGCTGATCGTGGGGTCCGCGCTGCTCGTGCGGCGTCGGTGGCCGATCGCCGTGGTTCTGGTCTCGATCGCCGTCACGCCGGCCGAGATGGGCTATCTGATGGGGATCGTCGGGCTCTATTCGCTCGCCGCCTCCGAGGTGCCCCGGCGGATCACGGCCGCTCTCGCCGGTATGTCGACGCTCGCCGTGTTCGTCGTGACCGTGGTGCGGGTGCGTCAGGACGTCGCGCAGGCGGATGTCGGTCAGCCGGACTTCGATCCCAGTGGCTGGTACGTCCCGACCGTCGCGGTCTTCATGACGTTGGGTCTCAACGCGCCTCCGGTCCTGTTCGGCCTCTACATAGGTGCCCGGCGGCGGCTCATGGAGAGTCTGCGGGAGCGGGCCGACAGTCTGGAGCAGGAGCTGTCGCTGCTTGCCGATCGGGCGGAGCAGCGGGCTCAGTGGGCGCGGCAGGAGGAGCGGACCCGGATCGCGCGGGAGATGCACGACGTGGTGGCGCATCGGGTGTCGCTGATGGTGGTGCATGCGGCGGCGTTGCAGGCGGTGGCGTTGAAGGATCCGCAGAAGGCTGTGAAGAACGCGGCGCTGGTCGGTGACATGGGTCGCCAGGCGTTGACGGAGTTGCGCGAGATGTTGGGCGTTCTGCGGGAGGACGTGGCTCCGGTCGTGGCTTCTCCGGTGCCGCTGGCCGCGGTCGGTCGGGCGGCTGCGGCTGCGGCGGAGGCGGCTTCGGAGGACGGGCCGTGTCTGGATGCTCTGGAGGATCTGGTCGAGCAGTCGCGGTTGGCCGGTGCGGTCGTGGAGCTGATGGTGCTCGGTGAGGTGCGGGCGTATGCGGCGGAGGTCGAGCGGACTGCGTATCGGGTGGTTCAGGAGGCGCTGACCAATGTGCACAAGCATGCGGCCGGTGCCAAGGTCGTGGTTCGGCTCGCGCACCGGGACGCCGAGGTCGCGATGCAGGTGGAGAACGGTCCGTCGGACGCGGCGGCGACCGATGCTCATCTGCCGAGCGGTGGGAACGGTCTGGTCGGTATGCGGGAGCGTGTGAGCCGGCTGGGTGGTGCGTTCGTCTCGGGTCCGACGGATGTGGGTGGCTTCCGGGTGTCGGCGGTGCTGCCGGTGGGGGAGCCGGCGGCGTAGTCGGTCCCTGATGTCGGATCCCGGATGTCGATCCGGGTGTCGATCCGGGTGTCGGATCCGGTGCAGGGTTCCTGCATTACATCCTGGATATCGGATCCAATGTCCGATATCCAATGCCCGATCTGCCGGTCCCGCCCCCGGCCCCAGGCTCAGCCCGTGACCAGCCGCGTCGGCTGTGTTCCCGTGATCAGTGTCGACAGCGCCGCGTCGATGTCCTGGCCCAGGAACCAGTCTCCTGTGTGGTCCAGGCTGTACACCCGGCCCTCCTGGTCGATCGCGACCACCGCTTGGTGCTCGCCTTCCTCGCCGAGGGGGGCGATCTCGGTGCCGAGGGCGCGTCCGAGGTCCGCGAGGGTGCGGGCCAGGTGGAGGCCGGCGAGCGGGTCGAAGCGTACGGTCGCCGGGGCAATCTGGCGGCCGCTGCCGGGTGCCGTGACGCGCAGGCCGCCGAATTCCGCCCATGCCTCGACGGCCGCCGGGAAGACGCTGTGTCGGTGGCCGCCCGGGGAGACGTGGGCGCGCAGGGTGTCGGCCCATTGTTCGGCGAGTTTGATGTCCCAGCGGCCGGGTTGCCATCCCGCTTCGCGGAGGGCGGCGTCGACGTTGACCGGGAACCGGGTGGTGCTCAGGTGGTCGGGCATGAAGGTGCGGTCAGCCGTTCTCGACAGTCGAGGTGGGGTCGACGGGGCGTACCCCGAAGTGGGCGAGCATCGCCGTGCAGGAGCGGCAGGGGGCGGCGTAGCTGCCGTGCAGCGGGTCGCCGTCCTCGCGGATGCGGCGCGCGGTCAGTTTGGCGTGCTTGAGCGAGCGGCGGGCCTCGCCGTGGGTGAGGGGTTTGCGCTGGGCGCGCTTGGAGCGGCCGTTCTCGGTGGCGGTGAGGTGGCGGGAGAGCAGGATCGCTTCGGGGCAGCGGCCGGTGAAGCGTTCGCGCTGTCCGCTGGTGAGGGTGTCGAGGAAGTCCTGGACGAGTGCGTGAAGGCGGGGCGGCTGGTCGCCGCGGCCCGCGGTGCAGGTGAGGGTTTCGCCACGTACGGAGAGCGCGGCGCCGACGGTGGGGAGGATGCCGTCGCGGCGGAAGCGCAGTAACGGGGCGCGGGTGGGCTCGGCGCTGCTCCAGTTGAGGCGTGGGTCACCCTGAGTGGGCGTTTGTGCTGCGTGCATGGTGCGTGTCTTCCCCTCCTGCAATCCCCCGAGTTGCGGGAACAGACTGCCAAATGGGACGCCTCATGTGGAAGCGGGGTACACAAAAGGGGTGTCGGTGTGTCGGAACTATCGCCGGTGTGTCATCCGGTCGTGACACTTGGTCACGGGCTGTGGTGGTGGCCGTATCGGGCCGGGTCGTGGGGTTGTGGCAGCGCATAGGCTGTGCGGAATCAGCCAGCAGCCAGCGCAGGGGGCAACCGCCATGACGACAGGTCGGCTCGGGCAGCATGCCGCGCCACCGAACGCGGCTTACGCCGGGCAGGTCGTGCACTTCCCGGACCCGGTCCGTGCTTCCCGGCACCCGAGAGGGGTACGGGTGGATGAGCAGGGCTATCCCGACTTTTCGCCGTATGCCCGGGCGGCAGCGGAGATCGCCGATCCTCCTGAGGGGTTCGGTGTCGACGAGCTGCGGTTGACGGACTACGTGTCGGCGAACGCGGCGCTGGCCGCGACCGGGCATGAGCTGTGGGGCACGATCCCCGCGGTGGCGACTCCGCACGGCTGGACCTGGCACCACGTGGCGGGCGGTCGGCGGATGGAGCTCGTACCGGTCGAGGTGAAGGCGTTGTTGCGTCACCACGGCGGGGTGGCGACGGCTGCTGTCGACCATGGCAAGCGGGGTACGCGTCCGTTGCAGGAGACGCGCCCGGCGCACTTCGGGCTGCCGAAGGGTCTGGTGTCGGTGACCGAGCAGCAATTGCTCGGTGTGGAGGAGGACCTGGGTTACCGGCTGCCGGGGGCATACCGCGCGTTCCTGAAGGCGGCGGGCGGTTGCGCGCCGGTCGGCGCGGGGCTCGACGCGGAGCTGGGTCTGCTGGTGGATCAGCCGTTCTTCACGGTGCGCGAGGAGGCGGGGGTCAATGACCTCGTCTACGTCAACAAGTGCTTGCGCGATCACCTGACGAAGGACTACTTGGGTGTCGCGTTCGTGCAGGGCGGGATTCTCGCGTTGAAGGTGAAGGGCGAGGGGATCGGGTCAGTGTGGTTCTGCGCGTACGACGACGCGCGGGATCAGGACGGTTGGAGTGTGAACGAGCGCGTGGAGCGGTTGCTGCTGCCGTGCGGCGAGGATTTCGACGCGTTTCTGCAGCGGCTGGCCGGTAATCCGCCGGAGCTGGAGACGGTGGCGAACCTGATGGTGGACGGCGGCTTCGCGCGCGCCGTGCCCGTGGTCCCGGTGGGGGAGTGAGCTGGCTGTGGTGACGTTCGCGCAGGCGCAGGAGCGCGCCGAGGAATGGATCAACGGTGATGTGCCGGCGTACCAGCAACGCGAGGTGCGGGTACGGGAGTTCGGGCTGGGCTTCGTCGTGTGGGCGGAGGACCGCGAGGAGGGTCCGACCTCGGACGGTGGCCGGCAGCGGCTGGTCATCGCGCGGGACAGCGGCGATGCGACGCTGTGGCCCGGGCTGCCGGTGGGTGAGGTGATCCGCCGGTACGAGGAGGAGTACGGGGCGTCGGAGGGTGCCGACGCGGGTGCTGCGGCGCCTGCGCCGCCGGAGCGGATCGATCTGAATGCGACGTCGTTCCTGCTGAGCCCGCCGGAGTGGCTGCAGGACGCTGCGGACAAGCTCGGCCTGCCGTCTGCTCTGCCGAAGGGTCCGAACGCTTCGCAGGCGGGCGGGAGTTCGTCGGCCGCGGAGGCGACGGGCGCGGCGGCGCCGGCTTCGGTGCCTACGCCTACGCCTGTGCCTGCACCTGCGCCTGCACCTGCGTCGGCTTCGGAGGGCGCTTCGGTGGGCCGTCCGGTCGACTACGAGCCGACGGCCTCGGACGGGGTGCCGGCGAGCAGTCCGTGGGTGGACGCGAACGCGAGCTCGGGCGGTGCGGAGGGTTCGGTGCCGCTGCCGGCCACGGTCTTCGCCCCGCCGCTCTCGGGCGCGGACGACGACGACACGCCGCCTCCGGTGGTGGGCGCGGACGCCCCGACGGCCTTGATGTCGGGCGGCAGTGCGCTCCCGCCGACGGCGATCGCCACCCCGGCCCTGGACCGGAACGCTCCGCCGCCGGCGGGTGCGGGTCCGCTCGGCGGTTCCGGCGCGTCGGCCGGTCCGGCGTCTGCCGGCGGTTCGGGTACGCCTTCGGCCCCCGGCGCCCCGGGGGCTGCGGGCTCGATCGGTGGACCGACGCCGCCCGGTGCTCCCGGTACTCCGGCGGCCGCCGGTGGCCCGGGTGCGCCTCCGGCCCCTGGTGCTCCCGGCGTCCCTGGCGCCCCCGGTGTGCCTCCGGCCCCCGGTGCTCCTGGTGTGCCCGGTGGTACGCCCGCTCCTGGTGTGCGCGTTCCGTCGCCCACGGCCGGGGACATCGCGGATGCCGCCACCAGCAAGGCCGCGCTGCCCCCGCGGGGTGCGCGGGGGAGTGGGGGGAATCCGCCTCCGCCGCCGCAGGCGCCGGGGGTTCCCGGTGTGCCCGCGGGTGGATACGTACCGACGCAGCTCGTGGCGCAGCTCGGGCCGGACGGGCCTCAGCCTCCTGGACCTCCCACGCCTCCGCAGCCCGTGCACCAGGCCGCGACGATGCTGGCGCACCCGAGTCAGGGCGGCCCCGGCGCGCCGCCGCCCCCGCCCGCGCCTCCGGGTGCGCCCGGTGGGTCCGACGGTGCCGGTGTCGCGCACGCGGCGACGATGCTGGCGCACCCGAACCAGGGTGGACCCGGCGCGCCGCCGCCCCCGCCGGCGCCTCCGGGTGCGCCCGGTGGGTCCGACGGTGCCGGTGTCGCGCACGCGGCGACGATGCTGGCGCACCCCGGGCCCGGCGGTCTCGTCGCCCCGCCCGGACCTCCCGGTGCTCCTGGCGCTCCCGGTGCTCCGGGCGCTCCCGGGACCCCGCCCGGTGGTGTGCACCACGCGGCGACGATGCTGGCGCAGCCCGGTCCCGGTGGTCCGCCGGGACCGCCGGTGCCCCCGCCGTCCGCGCCGGGCACCCCGCCTCCGGCGTACGGGTACCCGCAGCAGCCCGCCGGTCAGCCGACCGTCGGCCCCGGCTACCAGGCCGTGCTGCGTTACCGCGCCCCCGACGGTTCCGAGGCCCAGATCATCCGGCGGTCCGCCCCCGGCACTCCGCACCCCGAGTGGCAGATCCTGCACGAGCTGCGCGCCATGAACGTGCCGCCGCAGCAGGTGCTGGAGCTGCACACGGAGTTGGAGTCCTGTGAGCTGCCGGGCGGTTACTGCGCACGGATGATCCGGGAGACCTGGCCGCAGGCGCGGATCACCAACATCGCTCCGTACGGCAAGGATCACGCGGGGCGTCAGCAGGGAATGCGGCAGCTCCTCACTCACCAGGGTGAGTTGCATCAGGTCGCGGACGGTCCGGCGCGTCCGGCGCCGATCCGTGCTCCGCTGCCGCAGGTGCAGCCGGCCCCGCCGATCCCCCCGGACGGTGTCGCGCAGGAGCTGGCCGGTGCCTTCGGCCCCGGCATCTGCCGGTTCGACCAGCGGGCCGTGTCCCGGCAGGGTGTGCCGGAGGTCGTGGCGCTGACCCTCGTATGGGCGGGTCTGCCGGCCGACTTCGGGCCGTTCTTCTGGGCGCAGCCGGCCCAGCCGGTGGTGCCGACGCTGGCGGAGCTCGCCACGCAGCGGCAGGTTCAGCCGGCGTCGGACGCGGGCTCGTACCTCGTGATCGGCTCGGACTTCGGGCGGGCGATCTGCGTCCAGTACGGGACGGCGCACATTGTCGCCGTACCGGTCGAGGCCGGTCCTGGCGGACAGCCGGTGCCGCCGCAGTTCGTGAACAGCGGGCTGCCGGAGTTCACCCGGGCCATGGCGTTGCTCGGCCGGATGTGGCGACTGCGGTTCGGGCTCAATCCGGAGCAGGCGGGCCGCTGGACGGTCGACTTCCAGGCGCAGCTGGCGATGCTGGACCCCGCGGCGCTGGCGTCGCCGGAGAACTGGTGGTCGGTGCTCCTGGAGCAGATGTGGGACGGACTGCTCTAGTACGGCTCCGGCAGGCATGACGCCGTTCGTGACCGAAGGCGCCCGACGTGTACGCACGTCGGGCGCCTTTTGTCGTGTCCGATGACGCATCCTGGCATGTAAGTCATTGCGGACATTACGGAAGGGGTGTCAGGGATGAGTTTCGCCGTCGCTCGTGGTCGCGGCTACCGCCCGAAGCAGGTCGACCGCCGTCTCGCCGCGCTCTCCGACGAACGCGACGCCGCCTGGGAGCGGGCGGCCCGGCTGACCGTCCTCGCGAGGGAGATGGGGGAGGAGGCGGACCGGCTGCGTACGGAGGTCGCCGCGCTGGTTCCGCAGCGGTACGAGTCGCTGGGTGAACGGGCGGGGCAGTTGCTCGAACTCGCCGAGGCGGAGGAGGAGAGCCTGGTGCGGGCCGCCGAGTCGGAAGCACAGGCCTTCGCGGCAGAGGCGGAGGAGGCGGCGCGGTCCGTGGAGGAGGCGGCGCGGGCGTACGCGGAGCGGGTACGGACGGAGGCGGAGGCCGTGGCCGCGGCGACGCTCGGCGCGGCGGGTGAGGAGGCCGGGAGCACGCTGGCGGCGGCTCTTCGCGCGGCGGAGGGTCAGCGCGCCGAGGCCCGGGAGGCGTTCGAGGAGGCGGCCCGCGGGGCGGCGGCGCTGGTGGCGGCCCAGCGGGAGGAGCAGACGGCGGTACGGGAGGAGGCCGAGCGGGTCGCGACGGCTCGGGCGGCCGAACTGGGCGCCCGGCACGAGGAACTCCTCACCGCCGCGGAGGCCCGTCTCGCGGACGCCCGACGCGCCCTCGCGGCGACGGAGGAGCAGGCCCGGCACGGCCAGGAGGACGCGGAGGCCCGGGCGGAGGAGCTGCTGGCCGAGGCGCGGTCGCAGCGGGAGCGGATCGAGCGGGCGACGGAGCGGGTGCTGGGCGAGCACACGGAGGCCAGTGAGGAGATCCACACCCACATGGACCACATCCGCACCTCCCTGGCGGCCCTGACGGGCCGTCCGGCCCGGCCGAAGGACGAGACGCCGGGGGCCGAGGAGCCCGAGCCGCCCGCCCCGTGATCATGTCGATCGGCGGGGCGGGCGGCCGGGGAGAGCGGGCTGTGGGTCAGCCGCACAGGCAGGGATCGGTGCTCCCGCCCAGGCCGTTGATGTCCTTGTCCCGCAGGGCACCGGCGTACGCCTGGATCTCGTCGAGGTCGCCGTGCAGGTACTCGCCCCAGCCGTCGGCGGTCCGGGAACGTCCCACCTGGAGCGGGCCGTTGCTGTGCCAGCCGTTGGGGAGGTCCGCGGTCGCCGCCGCGTCGGTGTACCCGTTCATGTAGAGCTTGATCTTGTCGGTCGCGTCGTCGTAGACCACGGCCAGTTCGTAGCGATCGCTGTTGGCGCCGTGGTAGCCCGCGACCTGCGCCACCACCTTCTCGGGCGCGCCCGCCTCGTCCTTCTCCGGAACGACCAGCTGCCAGGCATGCGTCGTCGGCTCGTACCGCAGCTTGAACGCGTCGGTGTGCTCGCCGGCCTGGGACAGCAAGGTCATCGGACGGTTCGGCTCGTCGTCCGCCAGGCGGACGACCACGCCGATCGTGAAGCTGTCCGCGGTGTCCACGACGGGCCCGTCCAGAGTGGCGTGTCCGCTCTCGCCGTCCAGCTTCAGGTTCCCGTCTCCGACCAGCGGGTACGGCACGACCGGGCAGTCGGGGTCGAGGTCGGGGATGCAGGAGTCGTCCGGGCCACGGTGGATCGTGGCCCCGGGGCCGAGTCGCAGCGGAGCGCCGCCCTTCTGCTCGGGGCTGACACCGTCCGTCGCCGTCTCCAGCGACCAGTGGCCGAGCAGCTGCGGCTTCCGGTACGCGAGCCGGGTCACCTCGTCCGGCACCACGACGCGGTCGTACGCCTGGATGTCACCGAGGTCGCCGTGCCAGCGGGCGTGGTACCGGGATCCGTCCCGGACACGGCCGATCTGGAAGGCGCCGGTAGCCTCCGCCGGTGCGGCCTGGACCGCGTTGCCGACCTCGTGGCCGTTGACGTAGAGCTTGGCGCGGCCGGTCTCGGTGTCGTAGAGACCCAGCAGATGGGCCCACTCGCCGGTCTCCGGCGCGCCGCCGGTCACCCGTGCGGCGCCGACGGTGAACGACCAGGTGGCGCCGGAGTCCCGACTGCGGAGTCCGAGGGCGAAGCCGGCCCCCTTGTCCGTGTCCTGGCTGGCGACGGTCATGGTGCGGTCGGTCTGCGCCGGGCGCACCCAGGCGCTGACGGCGAAGGTCTTGCGGGTGTCGACGGCCGGAGCGTCCGGCGTGAGGAAGCCATGGCTGCTGCCGTCGAGGCGCGCGCTGGAGGTGATGCCGGTGCCCTTGGGCGCCTCTCCGCCGAAGACGACTCCGGTGCCGGCGCGGGCGGCTGCGCCGGTCTCGGCAGCGGCCGTTGTGGACCCTGCCGCGTCGCCCAGCTTCCAGTGGGCGACGGGGGCACGGCCGGCCTTCGCGTAGAAGTGGTACGTGGTGGTCGTGCTGCTGCGCCCCGACCGGTCGATCGCGCGGACGGTCACGTAGTCCGGGCCGCTCCGGAGCGGCAGGAAACGGACGGTGGCGGGTCCGCCCATCTCGTCGGGACGGACGGTCCCGTACGGTCCGCCGATGAAGCCGTAGTCGTACGCGACGACGTCCGGCGAAGGGGAGTCCAGGGTGAAGCTGCCGTAGACGCCGACACCGTCCTGCCACTGCTCCTGCGGGTACTCCGCCGAGGTGACGACCGCCTTCTCCGGGCTCACGTCGTCGATGACGAACTGACAGGCGGAGCCTCCGCCTTCGGAGCTCCACGCAGAGGTCGCGGTGCCGTCGTTCGCGCGGACGTGCCACGAGACGACGGTGTTCGCAGGGATGCCCTGCGGCATCCGCCAGCTCTGCCCCACCCCGGAGCGCGTCTGGTACGTGGTGTACGTGAGGCGCTGCTCGGCCCCGGCGGCGTCGGTCCACCAGGCCTCGAACTCGCCCTGGACCATGTTGGCCCCACCGGGCTGGTCGTCCTCCACCGGGTCGTACAGCACGGCGGTGAGCGTGGGCGTGGGCGACGCGACGTACACCTTGGTGTCACCGGTCCCGCACGCCTTGAACTCCGACTGCAGATCCTGGACGAGCGGCTGCTTCGGCGGCAGATTGTCCACCGCGTACGCCGTACCGGGCACGCCCGCCACGATGGCTGCCAGGCCGCACCCCACCGCCAGCGCTCTGCCGCCGAATCTTCGGGTGTCACTTCTTCTGATGTCGGACACGTGTCCCTCCCCTGTGTGCACGTGAGGCCCGTGGATCACACGGGCCGCTGGAGGCTAACAGGGGCCGCAGACACCGGCGTAGGGGTTTTCGCACCGGACGCGACCTGCGTACTTCACCGTCCCGCTCACCCCTCGCCGGCCCGCTCCGCCTCCCTCAGGATCGGGAAGCGGCGCGGGGCCAGGACCAGTAGGACCAGCAGGGCCAGTGCCGCTGCCCCCGCCGCGCCCAGGTACACGTAGTCGACGGCCGCGTCGATCGCGCGGCGCAGTGTGTCGTCCGCGTGGGAGAGCGTGGACGCGAGGCTGTCCAGGTCCTGGCCGGCGCCGAGGCGGGCGGCCAGGACGCCGTTGGCGATCGCTCCGAACAGGGCCGCGCCCACGCTCTGGCCGACCTGGCGGCAGAAGAGGACGGACGCGGTGGTCGTACCGCGCTCCTCGTACGGGACGGTCGACTGGACGCCGACGATCAGCGGGAGCTGGAAGAAGCCGAGCGCGCCGCCGAGCAGCAGCATGAGCAGGGCCGGCTGCCACGGTTCCCCGGGGAAGGGGAGGAAGGGGAAGGCGAGCAGGACGAGGAGTGCGAGGGTGATGCCGACGATCGCGGTGAGGCGGAAGCCGATGCGGTTGTACACCCGGTTGGACAGGGCGGCGGTGACCGGCCAGCTGAGGGTCATGGCGGAGAGGACGAAGCCGGCGGCCGTGGAACCGAGGCCGAGGACGGCCTGGGCGTAGGTGGGCAGGAAGACGGTCGGGGCGACCATCACCAGGCCGAGCGCGCCGAGGGCCAGGTTGACCGCGGCGATCGTGCGGCGGCGCCAGATCCAGCCGGGGATGATCGGTTCGGCGGCCCGGCGTTCCACGAGGACGGTCACCCCGGCGAGGGCGAGGGCGCCCCCGAAGAGGCCGAGGGAGGGGGCGGACAGCCAGGGCCAGGCGACTCCGCCCTGGACGAGCGCGGTGAGGAGGAGGGTTCCGGTCGCGAAGACGGCGAGGGCCCCGGCCCAGTCGACGGAGACCTTCCGGGGTGTCCTGTCCGGCGCCCGATCCGGCTCCACCAGGAATCGTCCGACCAGCCACAGTGCCAGCAGGCCCACCGGCAGGTTCAGCAGGAAGATCCAGCGCCAGTCCCCGTACCCCGCGAGGAGTCCGCCCGCCGCCGGTCCCGCGACCGAGGCGGTGGCCCAGACCGAGGAGAGCTTCGCCTGGATCTTCGGGCGTTCCTTCAGCGGGTACAGGTCGGCGGCGATCGTCTGGATCGTGCCCTGGAGCGCGCCGCCGCCCAGGCCCTGGACGACCCGGAACGCGATGAGCGAGCCCATGTTCCAGGCCGACGCGCACAGCAGGGAGCCGATGAGGAAGAGGACGGTTCCGGCGATGAGGACCGGCTTGCGACCGAAGGTGTCGCAGAGCTTGCCGTACACCGGCAGTGTCACCGTCACGGCGAGCAGATAGCCGGAGAAGAGCCAGGAGAAGACCGAGAGGCCGCCGAGGTCGCCGACGATCTGCGGTACGGCGGTCGAGACCACTGTGCCGTCGAGCGCGGTCAGGCCCATCACCAGCATGAGGGCCGCGACGACGGGGCCGCGTCCGCGCGGCGTGGTGGCCGATGGCGTGACCTGCCGCGTCGTCGTCCTGCTCACGCCGGAATCCCCTCTCCGCGCATCGACACATCCACCGCCGCACCCGCCGGTATCCGTCGACGCCAACCTGAATGGGTCGTACATCTAATCTGCTCGGCTCAGCCTCTCACTCGATCCACGGGTGGAGAACCCCTAGGGGCCCCTCCCCCATAGAGGGCAGGGCCTGTTCGTCCCGACGGAGGACGAGGAAGTGCCCTGTCCGTCTTTAGCTTGGTCTTACGGATAACCCCAGGGCGAAGAGTGCGACGAGCACCAGTGACCAGCAGCCCCGGCTCCCCGCAGACTCGGAAACAAGCCCCACCTGACCTACGCGTTCCTGCGCATACTCAGTTATAGGAGACATACCGTGACTTCGGCTGTGACCATCCCCCAGCGCGGGGACACTGGAGGCAATACGGCCGTGGCCGCGCGGGCGCGGCAGGTCGTCAAGGCGTACGGTGCGGGCGAGACGCGGGTCGTCGCGCTCGACCACGTCGATGTGGACATCGCCCGCGGGCAGTTCACCGCGATCATGGGCCCCTCGGGCTCCGGCAAGTCGACCCTGATGCACTGCCTCGCCGGTCTCGACACCGTCACCAGCGGCGAGATCTTCCTCGACGACACGCAGATCACCGGCCTGAAGGACAAGAAGCTCACGCAGCTGCGGCGGGACCGGATCGGCTTCATCTTCCAGGCGTTCAACCTGCTGCCGACCCTCAACGCGCTCGAGAACATCACGCTGCCGATGGACATCGCCGGCCGCCGCGCGGACCAGCAGTGGCTCGACCGCGTCGTGTCCACGGTCGGTCTCGCCGACCGCCTCAAGCACCGGCCCAACCAGCTCTCCGGCGGCCAGCAGCAGCGGGTCGCCGTGGCCCGCGCACTCGCCGCGCGCCCCGAGATCATCTTCGGTGACGAGCCGACCGGAAACCTCGACTCCCGGGCCGGGGCGGAGGTGCTGGGCTTCCTGCGGCAGTCGGTGGACGAGCTGGGCCAGACCATTGTGATGGTCACCCACGACCCCGTCGCCGCCAGCCACGCCGACCGCGTCCTGTACCTCGCGGACGGCCGGATCGTCGACGAGATGTACCGGCCCACCGCCGACGCCGTACTCGACCGCATGAAGGACTTCGACGCGCGCGGGCGGACGTCATGACCGTGCTCAAGACCTCGCTGCGCAACTTCTTCGCGCACAAGGGCCGCATGGCGCTCTCCGCCGTCGCCGTCCTGCTGTCCGTGGCGTTCGTGAGCGGCACGCTGGTGTTCACGGACACCATGAACACCACGTTCGACAAGCTCTTCTCCTCGACCGCCTCCGACGTCACGCTCAGCCCGAAGGACGCGGCGGTCGACGACGAGACCCCGCAGACCGGCCGCCCCGAGACCCTGCCCGCCTCCCTCGTGGAGCAGGTCCGCAAGGCCGAGGGCGTCAAGGCCGCCCAGGGCTCGGTCATCTCCCTGAGCGTGACCGTCGTCGACTCCCGCGACAACAACGTCGGACCCACCAGCGGCGCCCCGACGATCGCCGTCAACTGGAGCGCCAACGAGCTGCGTTCGGTGGACGTCGCCTCCGGCCACGAGCCGCGCGGCCCCACCGAGGTGATGGTCGACGCCGGCACCGCCGAGAAGCACAAGCTGAAGATCGGCGACGAGCTGCGCACGATCGCGGTCACGGGCGACTTCAAGGCGAAGATCTCCGGCATCGTCGAGTTCAAGGTCACCAACCCCGGTGCCACCGTCGTCTACTTCGACACCGCCACCGCGCAGCGTGAACTCCTCGGCAAGGAAGGTCTGTTCACCCAGATCACGGCCGACGCCGTGCCCGGGGTCGGCGACGACAAGCTGAAGAGCAACATCGCCGCCGCGGTCGGCGGCGGCTACACCCTCCAGACGGCGGCCGAGGTCGCCGACGCGGGCCGCGAGGACGTCGCCGGCTTCCTCGACGTCATGAAGTACGCGATGCTCGGCTTCGCCGGAATCGCCTTCCTCGTCGGCATCTTCCTCATCGTCAACACCTTCTCCATGCTGGTCGCCCAGCGCACCCGCGAGATCGGCCTCATGCGGGCCATCGGCTCCAGCCGCAAGCAGGTCAACCGTTCCGTCCTCGTCGAGGCGGTCCTCCTCGGTGTCGTGGGCTCGATCGCCGGCGTCGCGGCCGGTGTCGGACTCGCCATCGGCCTGATGGAGCTCATGTCCTCCATGGGCATGGAGCTGTCCACCGAGGACCTGACCGTGAAGTGGACGACGCCCGCCGTCGGTCTCCTCCTCGGCATCGTCGTCACCGTCCTCGCCGCGTACATCCCGGCACGGCGGGCCGGCAAGGTCTCCCCGATGGCCGCCCTGCGCGACGCGGGCACCCCGGCCGACGGCAAGGCCGGCATGGTGCGGGGCGGGCTCGGCCTGCTCCTCACGCTGGGCGGCGCCGCCGCGCTGTGGGCCGCCACCCAGGCGGAGAAGGCCTCCGCCGGCTCCCTCTGGCTCGGCCTCGGCATCGTCCTCTCCCTCATCGGCTTCATCGTCGTCGGACCGCTCCTCGCGGGCGGCGTCGTCCGGGTCCTCGGCACGATCGTCCTGCGGATCTTCGGCCCGGTCGGGCGGATGGCCGAGCGCAACGCGCTGCGCAACCCGCGCCGTACGGGTGCCACCGGCGCCGCCCTGATGATCGGGCTCGCCCTCGTCGCCTGCCTGTCGGTGGTCGGCTCGTCGATGGTCGCCTCGGCCACCGAAGAGCTGGACCGCTCGGTCGGCGCGGACTTCATCATCCAGTCCAGCAACGGGCAGCCGGTCATGCCGCAGGCCCAGGCCGCCGTGGAGAAGACGCCCGGCCTGAGCCACGTCACCGAGTACACCTGGGTCGAGGCGACGATCACCGACCCGCGGGGCAAGCCCGTGGAGAAGGGCCTGGTCGCCGCCGAGCCGACCTACGCGCAGGACCTGCGGCGCGACACGACCGCCGGTGAGCTCTCGGCCGCGTACGGCACGAACGCGATGTCCGTGGGCAGCGACTACGCCACCGAACACGGCGTGAAGGTCGGCGACGAGCTGACCGTCGCCTTCAAGGGCGGCGACAGCGCGAAGCTGAAGGTCGCGGCGATCACCTCGGACGAGAACAACGTCGACAAGGGCGTGATGTACACCAGCATCACCACCGCGGCGCAGCATCTGGCCGCCGACAAGCGGCCGAAGAGCATGATCATGTTCGCGACGGCCGAGGACGGCAAGGAGAAGGAGGCGTACGCGGCCCTCAAGGACTCGCTCGCCGCCTACCCGCAGTACAAGGTGCAGAACCAGGCCGACTACAAGCAGGACCTGAAGGACCAGGTCGGCCAGCTGCTCAACATCGTGTACGGCCTGCTCGCCCTCGCGATCATCGTCGCCGTGCTCGGTGTGGTGAACACGCTCGCCCTGTCGGTGGTCGAGCGGACCCGGGAGATCGGCCTGATGCGGGCCATCGGCCTCTCGCGCCGCCAGCTGCGCCGCATGATCCGCCTGGAGTCGGTGGTCATCGCCCTCTTCGGCGCCCTGCTCGGCCTCGCCCTGGGCATGGGCTGGGGCACGGCGGCCCAGAAGCTGCTGGCCCTGGAGGGTCTCGGGGTCCTGGAGATCCCGTGGCCGACGATCCTGACGGTCTTCGTGGGCTCGGCGTTCGTGGGCCTGTTCGCGGCGCTGGTCCCGGCGTTCCGCGCGGGCCGGATGAACGTCCTGAACGCGATCGCGACCGAGTAGTCCCGAGGGGGCCACGGGGGTGCCCCCATGGGATCGTACGGCCCCGGTGACGGTCACCGGGGCCGTACGCGTCAGTGTCGACCCGGTCCCACCGATCCGGTGGGAAACGGCAAGGAGGGCCGGGTGACCGGCCCTCCTTCCGTGTCCTCGCCCCCGGTGACAGCAATCCTTCGCGCGAGTGACGGAGCCACGTCGTAGGCTGGTCCCACCCGGCCGTCGCGCCGGGACCCCCGGCCCGTGAGACGTGTCGGGCCGTTCGCGTTGCCCGCTGCCGTAAACCCACCGGGATGGAAGTCCATGAGCCTGCACGGTCTGCTCGACCTCGTCGTCAAGGACGCGGCCCTCGCCGAGGCGGTGAAGGCCGCCGCCGACGGCAACCGTATGCACGTGGATCTGGTCGGCCCCCCGGCCGCGCGCCCCTTCGCGGTGGCCGCGCTCGCCCGTGAGGCGGGCCGGACCGTGCTCGCCGTCACCGCGACCGGCCGGGAGGCCGAGGACCTGGCGGCCGCCCTGCGCAGCCTCCTTGACCCGGACACGGTCGTCGACTACCCCTCCTGGGAGACGCTGCCGCACGAGCGGCTCTCGCCCCGTTCCGACACCGTCGGACGGCGCCTCGCCGTGCTGCGCCGTCTCGCCCACCCGTCCGCCGACGACCCGTCCGCCGGCCCGGTCTCCGTCGTCGTCGCGCCCGTACGCTCCGTGCTCCAGCCGCAGGTCAAGGGCCTCGGCGACCTGGAGCCCGTGGCGCTGCGCACCGGGCAGACGGCGGATCTGAACGAGATCGTGGAGGGCCTGGCCGCCGCCGCGTACTCCCGGGTCGAGCTGGTCGAGAAGCGCGGCGAGTTCGCCGTGCGCGGCGGCATCCTGGACGTCTTCCCGCCGACCGAGGAGCACCCGCTCCGGATCGAGTTCTGGGGCGACGACGTCGAGGAGATCCGTTACTTCAAGGTCGCCGACCAGCGCTCCCTGGAGGTCGCCGAGCACGGGCTGTGGGCCCCGCCCTGCCGTGAGCTGCTCCTGACCGACGAGGTGAAGCGGCGCGCCGCCGCCCTCGCGGAGGAGCACCCGGAGCTGGGCGAGCTGCTCGGCAAGATCGCCGAGGGGATCGCCGTCGAGGGCATGGAGTCCCTCGCCCCGGTCCTGGTCGACGACATGGAGCTGCTCCTCGACGTCATGCCGAAGGGCTCGATGGCCGTCGTGTGCGACCCCGAGCGGGTCCGTACGCGCGCCGCCGACCTCGTCGCGACCTCGCAGGAGTTCCTCCAGGCGTCCTGGGCGGCGACCGCCGGTGGCGGCGAGGCGCCGATCGACGTCGGCGCGGCCTCCCTGTGGGGGATCGCGGACGTACGGGACCGGGCGCGCGAGCTCGACATGATGTGGTGGTCGGTCTCCCCGTTCGCGGCGGACGAGACGCTGGACGCGGACACGGTGAAGCTGGGGATGCACGCCCCGGAGACGTACCGCGGCGACACCGCCCGGGCGCTCGCCGACACCAAGGGCTGGCTGGCCGACGGCTGGCGCACGGTCTACGTCACCGAGGCCCACGGCCCGGCGACCCGCACGGTCGAGGTCCTCGGCGGCGAGGGCATCGCGGCCCGCCTCGACGCGGACCTGGCCGAGGTCTCCCCGTCCGTGGTCCATGTGGCGACCGGCTCGATCGACTTCGGCTTCGTCGACCCGGCGCTCAAGCTGGCGGTGCTCACCGAGACCGACCTGTCCGGGCAGAAGGCGGCCGGCAAGGACGGCCAGCGGATGCCCGCCAAGCGGCGCAAGACGATCGACCCCCTGACCCTGGAGGTCGGCGACTACATCGTGCACGAGCAGCACGGCGTCGGCCGGTACATCGAGATGGTTCAGCGGACGGTGCAGGGCGCCACCCGCGAGTACCTCCTCGTCGAGTACGCCCCGGCCAAGCGCGGCCAGCCCGGCGACCGGCTCTACATCCCGACCGACCAGCTGGAGCAGGTCACCAAGTACGTCGGCGGAGAGGCCCCCACCCTGCACCGGCTCGGCGGCGCGGACTGGACGAAGACCAAGGCGCGCGCGAAGAAGGCCGTCAAGGAGATCGCCGCCGACCTGATCAAGCTCTACTCGGCGAGGATGGCGGCCCCCGGCCACGCCTTCGGCCCCGACACCCCCTGGCAGCGGGAGCTGGAGGACGCCTTCCCGTACGCGGAGACGCCCGACCAGCTGTCCACCATCGCCGAGGTGAAGGAGGACATGGAGAAGACGGTCCCGATGGACCGCCTGATCTGCGGCGACGTCGGCTACGGCAAGACCGAGATCGCCGTACGCGCGGCCTTCAAGGCGGTCCAGGACGGCAAGCAGGTCGCGGTCCTGGTCCCCACCACGCTCCTCGTCCAGCAGCACTTCGGCACGTTCTCGGAGCGGTACTCGCAGTTCCCCGTCGTCACCCGCGCGCTCTCCCGCTTCCAGACGGACACCGAGTCGAAGGCGACGATGGAGGGCCTGAACGACGGTTCCGTCGACATCGTCATCGGCACCCACCGTCTCTTCTCCTCCGAGACCAAGTTCAAGGACCTCGGCCTGGTCATCGTCGACGAGGAGCAGCGCTTCGGCGTCGAGCACAAGGAGCAGCTGAAGAAGCTCCGTGCCAACGTCGACGTCCTGACGATGTCCGCCACCCCCATCCCCCGTACGCTCGAAATGGCGGTCACCGGCATCCGTGAGATGTCGACGATCACCACCCCGCCAGAGGAGCGGCACCCGGTCCTCACCTTCGTCGGCCCGTACGAGGAGAAGCAGATCGGCGCGGCCATCCGCCGTGAACTGCTGCGCGAGGGCCAGGTCTTCTACATCCACAACCGGGTCGAGTCGATCGACCGAGCGGCGGCGCGGCTGCGGGAGATCGTGCCGGAGGCGCGGATCGCGACCGCGCACGGCCAGATGTCGGAGTCGGCCCTCGAGCAGGTCGTGGTCGACTTCTGGGAGAAGAAGTTCGACGTGCTGGTCTCCACGACGATCGTCGAATCCGGCATCGACATCTCCAACGCCAACACGCTCATCGTCGAGCGCGGTGACAACTTCGGGTTGTCGCAGCTGCACCAGCTGCGCGGCCGCGTCGGCCGTGGGCGCGAGCGGGGTTACGCGTACTTCCTCTACCCGCCGGAGAAGCCGCTGACCGAGACCGCGCACGAGCGGCTCGCGACGATCGCCCAGCACACCGAGATGGGTGCGGGCATGTACGTGGCGATGAAGGACCTGGAGATCCGCGGCGCGGGCAATCTGCTCGGCGGTGAGCAGTCCGGTCACATCGCGGGTGTCGGCTTCGACCTGTACGTACGGATGGTGGGCGAGGCGGTCGCCGACTACCGGGCCTCCCTGGAGGGCGGTGTCGAGGAGGAGCCGCCGCTGGAGGTCAAGATCGAGCTTCCGGTCGACGCGCACGTCCCGCACGACTACGCGCCGGGCGAGCGGCTCCGCCTCCAGGCGTACCGTGCGATCGCCTCCGCCAACACGGAGGAGGACGTCAAGGCGGTGCGGGAGGAGCTCACCGACCGCTACGGCAAGCTGCCCGAGCCGGTGGAGAACCTGCTCCTGGTCGCCGGCCTGCGGATGCTGGCCCGCGCGTGCGGGGTCGGCGAGATCGTGCTCCAGGGCCCGAACATCCGCTTCGCCCCGGTGGAGTTGCGCGAGTCGCAGGAGCTGCGGCTCAAGCGTCTCTACCCGCGGACGGTCATCAAGCCGGCCGTCCACCAGATCCTGGTGCCGCGCCCGACGAGCGGGAAGATCGGCGGGAAGCCGGTGGTGGGGCGCGAACTGCTGGCGTGGACGGGCGAGTTCCTGACCACGATCCTGGGGTCGTAGAGCGTGGGTGGGTCCGGGGCCGGCCGGCCCCGGACCCGGGTTCCTACAGCGCGTCGAGGTCGAGCGCCTCGGCCATCGCCCTGTAGCCGGCGTCGCCCGGGTGCAGGTGGTCGCCCGAGTCGAAGGCGGGGAGCATCCGGTCCGGGTCGGACGGATCGGCCACGGCGCGGTCGAAGTCGACCACCGAGTCGTATGCGCCCGAGGTGCGGATCCACTCGTTGACCGCGTCCCGCTTGGCCTCGTTGACCGGGGTGTCGTAGAACGAGCCCTTGATCGGGGTCAGCGTCGCGCCGACGACCTTGATGCCCCGGGCGTGGGCCTGGCGGATCAGGGAGCGGTGGCCCTCGATGAGCTGCTCGACCGACACCTCGGGTGTGGGGCCGCCGGGGAAGGCCGGGCCGCTGCCGCCGATGTCGTTGATGCCTTCGAGGACGATGACCGTGCGCACGCCCGGCTCGGTCAGGACGTCCTTCTTGAACCGCTCGATGCCCTTCTCGCCCGCCCAGGTCGTGTCGTTGGTGACCTGGTTGCCGCCGATGCCGTGGTTGAGGACGCTCCGTGGCTTGCCCGCGGCGGCGAAGCGCTCGGCCAGCTCGTCGGGGTAGCGGTTGTTCACGCCCGGGCCCGAGCCGACGCCGTCGGTGATGGAGTCGCCGAACGTCACGATGCCGTCCCGGCGGGCGGGAGCGCCGCCGCTCACCTCGACGCCGGAGAGGTAGTACCAGGACTCGCTGCTCTCCTTGAACGCGGTGCCGTCGCGGTCCGAGCGGTGGTCGCCGTCCGCGCGGTAGCTGGTGGCGGAGGCGAAGTGGTGGAAGGTGGCCGGTCCGGTGGGCGCGGCCAGGTAGAGGGTGACCGTCACCGACTCCAGCGCCTTCACCGTGAACGGCACGCCGTCGCTGTACGCCGTCCCGCCGGCGGGAATCGTCACCGAGCGGCCCTTGCCGAAGGACAGCGGCCGGACCGAACCGGCCTTCACCGAGGCGCCTTCGTCCGTGCGGGCCACGGTCGCACCGGTGATCCGCAGCGGGGTCGTGCCGTAGCGGTTGGACAGCTCGATACGGGCCTTGGTGCCGCCGGTGGTGACGCGGACGACCTGGCGGACCGTGTGGTTCGAGAAGCCCTGCTGGGACCAGTTGGGGGCGAAGGGGGCGGTCGGGGCGTGCGGCGAGGTGGCCCAGGCGCCGCGCCAGGAGCCGTCGTGCCGGTGTTCGGCCGCGACGGCGCCGCCGAGCGGAACGGCGGTGAGGGCGGCGGCACTTAAGGCGGCGACGGTCGTGAGGCGTACGGACGTGGTGAAGGTCTTCGTGGTCTTCGTCGTCATGTACGTGACCAAGTGGAGCGCGACTCCGCTTATTCCTGGGCCGGTTGTGCGGTGTCGGACGCGAACAGCAGCCCGGCGAGGGTGCGGAAGACCTCCTCGGGGTCCTGTTCGCCGATCGGGCCCGCGAGGTTGTGGCTGAGCAGCAGGGTCGCGAAGCCATGGGCCAGCGACCAGGCCGCGACGCCCGCGAGGCGGGCGTCGGGGCCCCGGCCGTCGGCCGGTACGCCCGCGATGCCCGCCTGGAGCCCCGCGCCGGCCCGTTCCTTGGCGGCGAGCAGCTCCGGGTCGTCGGGCCGGTGCAGGTCCGGCTGGAACATCACCTGGAAGTGCGCCGGATGCTCGGTGGCGAAGCGCACGTACCGCACCCCGGCGTCCTTCAGGTCCTTCGCCTGCGCGAGGGCCGCCGCGAGCAGGTCGAAGCCCTCGGCCGCGACGGCCGTGAGCAGGCCCGCGCGGTCCTTGAAGTGGTGGGCCGGGGCCGCGTGCGAGACGCCCGCGCGGCGCGCCAGGTCGCGCAGGCTCAGGGCGGAAGGGCCCTCGGTGGCGATGACGTCGAGGGCGGCGCTCAGGACCGCCTGCCGCAGGTCGCCGTGGTGATAGGTGCTCCGGCTGCTCATGAACAGCAGCCTACGCCTGATCTAGGCATTGACAAGTTCGCCGGACGGGAGCAATCTAGTCAGCGTCAAGATGAAGGTGGAATTCGACCGAGGAGGCGGACATGAGCACCGAGATCGGCACGGCCGTCGAGCACACCGTGGAGCCCGGGCGCGTACGGCAGATGTGGCATCTGCTCGAACCCCTCCACGCGCTGCTCTACTACGCCCCCGAGGCCTTCGATGAGGCCCGCGCGCTCGGCCACGACGTGGAGGAGCGCTGGCCCGCCTACTTCGCCTGGCGTGCCGCGCCCCTCGGTCCGGCCGGGGCCGAGCGGGTCGGCTCCGCGTTCTACAGCTTCAGCCCGGAGATGGTGGCCCGATACGTGCCGGAGGTCTGGCGGACCGCCGCGCCCGCCGACGCCCTGGACGCCCGGCTGCGCGCCGTCGACCGTGCCTATCGCGCCGTCCTCGGTCCCGAGGTCGTCGACGGGCCGGGCCTCGCCGAGGCGGCCGCGCTCGCCCGGCGGGCCGCCGGGGCCGCGGTGACGGCCGGTCGTCCGCTCGCCGCCGCCAACGCCGAGCTGCCCTGGCCCGAGGCCCCGCACCTGGTGCTCTGGCAGGCCGCGACGATCCTGCGCGAGCACCGCGGCGACGGCCATCTGACCGCCCTCCTCGCCGCCGGCCTGGACCCGGCCGAGTCCCTGGTCTCCTTCGCGGCCGTCGGGGCCGCGTCCGAGCAGACCTTCGCGAGCCGCGGCTGGAGCGAAAGTGCCTGGTCGGCGGCCCGGGACCGGCTGACCGCCCGAGGTCTGCTCTCCGCCGACGGCTCGGTCACCGACGCCGGCCGCGCCCTGCGTGCGGGGGTGGAGTTGCGTACGGACGAACTGGCCGCCGCCCCCTGGGCCGCCCTCGGGTCCGAGTCCACCGCCCGGCTCGCCGAGCTCCTCGGCGGACCCTGGCTGGCCGTCATCGGCTCCGGCCTGCTGCCCGGCGAGAACACCCTGGGGATCGGCAAGATCTGAGGGCGCCGGAAGCGCCGCGACCGAAGGCGTCCGGAAGCACCGCGGCCGTGGGTTGCGCGCGCGGCGCACCCCACGGCCGCACAGGTGCGGGGGAGTCGTCAGGTCGGGGGCTGGTCCTGCCCCCGCTGCTTGTCGATGTACTCCTGTGCCTTCTGCTGGCCCTGGTCGACCTTGCCGGCGTGCTTCCCGCCGGTCTTCTGGTCGATCATGTCGCCGCCGCGTTCGACGGTCTGCTCGGCCTTGTCCGGATGCTGGCCCATCATGCCCTTGAGCTTGTCCATGATCCCCATGATCTTCGCGACTCCTTTGAAAGGGGACAAACAGCTCATTCGACGCTACGCGCCCCCTGTCGATTCCGCGCGCCGAACAGCTCAATGGTCTGGACCGCAAAGGGGCTGGCTAGGATCCCCGCGTGCCCAGCCATCCGAAGACCCTCCCCCTCGCCGCACTTGCCGCCGCCGTCCTCATAACCTCCGGCTGCACGGCGGACCCTGACGGTTCCCCGGCCGGAGCCGCCCCGGGCGGGGGCGGCCCCGCGCTCGCCGCCGTCGACACCCTCACCGTCAAGGGCCGCGCCCCCAGGACCGGCTACGAACGGGAGAAGTTCGGCCGTGCCTGGATCGACGTCGACGGCAACGGCTGCGGGACCCGCGACGACATTCTCCAGCGCGACCTCTCCGACGTCCGCTTCAAGGAGGGCCGCTGCAAGGTCGCCTCCGGGGTCCTCGCCGACGACCCGTACACGGGGGACCGCGTCGACTTCGTCCGAGGCCGCAGCAAGGTGGACATAGACCATCTCGTCGCCCTCTCCGACGCCTGGCAGAAGGGCGCGCAGCAGTGGGACGAGGCGAAGCGGCACCGCTTCGCCAACGACCCGCTGAACCTCCTCGCCGTCGACGCGTCCGCCAACCGCCGCAAGTCCGACGGGGACGCCGCGACCTGGCTGCCGCCCAACAAGGCGTACCGCTGCACTTATGTGGCCGCACAGGTCGCCGTGAAGAAGAAGTACGGGGTGTGGGTCACCCGGGGCGAGCGCGACGCGATGAAGACGGTCCTGCGCGGTTGCCCGGACCAGAAGCTGCCGTGACCTCACGGCTGCCGTAAATGAGTTGGGGTATGCGTGAACGGGCGTTAGCCTGCGCCCTCATGGAGCTGAACATAACGACCCTCGCCGAACGCCCCGAGCTCGAAGCTCCGATGTGGGGGATGAAGGACCTCTGGCCGGAGTTCGTCATGTACGACCCGGTCGGCTGGTCCCACTTCGGGCGGATCGTCGCCGAGCTGCCTGAGTACGTCCTCGTCGCCACGGACTCCGAGGGCAGGGTCGTCGCCCGCGCGCTCAGCGTGCCCTTCCAGCTCCGGGCCGAGGGCCGCGGCGAACTGCCCGCCACCGGCTGGGACCAGGTGCTGCTGTGGGCGTTCTCCGACCGGCGGCACGGGCGTACCCCGGACACCGTCAGCGCGATCGAGGTCACCGTCGACACGAGCGCGCTCGGGCAGGGGCTCTCGGCGAAGATGCTGGAGGCCATGCGGGACAACGCCCGCCGGCTCGGCTTCTCCGACGTCGTCGCCCCGGTCCGCCCCAACGGCAAGCACCTGGAGGCCGCCGCCTCCATCCACGAGTACGCCTTCCGCACCCGCGAGTCGGACGGCCTGCCCCACGACCCGTGGCTGCGCGTCCACGTCCGCGCGGGCGCCACGATCGAGGCGGTCGCCCCGGCCTCGATGACGATCGGCGCCTCCGTCGAGCAGTGGCGCGAGTGGACGGGCCTGCCGTTCGACACGGACGGCCCCGTCGAGGTCGAGGGCGCGCTGGTTCCGGTCCACTGCGAGGCCGCGCGCGGCTACGCCGTCTATGTCGAACCCAACGTGTGGGTCCGCCACCGGCTGTAGACCCTCTTCCTATGATCCGACCCGGGAGGCGACGTTTCGGGGAGCGGGATGTACCGTACGGCGTCCCTGTCGTATGTCCTGCGCCTCGAGAGGTCACCGATCGTGAAGCAAGCCGTCCCCGTCGAGAGTCCGGACGTCCCGCCGGTCCAAGGGTCCGGACCCGCCCTGCCCGGGCTGCGGGCCCGGCTGGCGCTGGCGGTCGTTCCGCTGCTGAGCCTCGGGGTGCTGGGTCTCGTACCCTCCCTCGTCATCGCC
>NZ_JBVIUJ010000018.1:0-144699 GCF_055596705.1 Streptomyces sp. NPDC039609 | reverse complement strand
CCAACAACAAAATCGACCACCGCGCCCTGCCCGCCCCCGAACAACCGGCCACCCCCACCAGCCGCGCGCCCCGCACCCCCCGCGAGGAGATCCTCTGCGGCCTGTTCGCCGAGACCCTGGGCCTGCCCACCATCGGCATCGACGAGAACTTCTTCACCCACGGCGGACACTCCCTCCTCGCCACCCGCCTCATCAGCCGCATCCGCACCACCCTCGACGTCGAACTCCCCCTCCGCACCCTCTTCGAAGCCCCCACCGTCGCCACCCTCGACGCCCAGTTGGACCGGGTGCCCGGTGGTTCCCCCGGGGACTCCTTGGGCGTGCTGCTCCCGCTCCGTGCCGAAGGGGAGCTGGACCCGCTGTTCTGCATCCATCCGGCCATCGGGCTGAGCTGGGCGTACTCCGGTCTGCTGCGCCATCTGGATCCCCGCCGGCCCGTCTTCGGTCTGCAGGCCCGCGGGTTCAGTGAGCCGGATGCTCCGGCACCCGGGCTCGCGGAGATGGTCGAGGACTACGTGCACGAGATTCGTAGCGTCCGGCCTTCCGGCCCGTACTCCCTCCTCGGCTGGTCCTTCGGCGGCATCGTGGCGCACGCCCTCGCGGTCCGTCTGCAGGAGGAGGGCGAGGAAGTGGCCCTGCTCGCCATGATGGACAGCTACCTGCCGGCCGACGGCTGGGAGAGCGAGCGGCTGTCGTACGACGGTCCGGAGGTCCTGGGGGCCATCGCCGAGTCCGTCGGACACGACCCGGCCTCGCCCGAGAGCCCCCTGGCCGAGCTCGGCCCGGACGGACTCCACGCGCTGGTCAAGGTCTTCGTGGACATCGCCAACCTGAGCGACCGCATCAATGCCGGCACGTTCAAGGGCGACATCCTCTTCTTCGCCGCGACCGCCGACAAGGCGGACGGTGACCCCACTCCCGATGTTTGGTCCCCGCATACGAGCGGCCGGGTCGACGTGCACGCCATCGACTGTGCACACGGGGCCATGACCGAGCCCGGCCCGCTGTCCGAAATAGGCCGGATCTTGGCCACGAAGGCGGCTGACATCCCGCACAGCCGTCCATAAGAAATCCCCTCTCAGGAGAAGACTGTTGACGATCACCAAGGCTGAGAAGGCGCCACAGGCGCCCATGAGCAGCAACTTCAACAAGGTGTGGGTGGGCAAGATCGCCTCGTCGCTCGGCGACGGCATCCAGCTGGCCGCTCTGCCTCTGCTGGCGGTTCAACTGACCAGTGATCCCCTGCTCATCGGTGCCGTCGGCGCCGTGGGCACCCTGCCCTGGTTCCTGCTGGGGCTGCCGGCCGGCGCCCTGGTGGACCGGTGGAACCGCAAGACGGTGATGCTGCGCGCGGACGTGTTCCGGCTCGCCGTCATCTCCCTCCTCACGGTCGCCGTACTGACCGATCACGCGAACATCCCCCTGCTGATCGTGGCGGGCTTCGCCCTGGGGTGCGGGGACATCTTCTTCGACATCGCCGCCCAGGCCGTCCTGCCGGTGGTCGCCCCCGGGGAGCAGGAGCTCATCCGGGCCAACAGTCGGATCTCAGCGGCCGAGATCAACGGCGAACAGCTCGCGGGCCCCTCGCTCGGCGGTGTGCTCTTCTCCCTGTCGAACTCCCTGCCCTTCCTCGGGAATGCCCTCTCCTTCCTGGTCAGCGCCGTCTGCGTCGGCTCGCTGAAGGGTGACTTCGGGAACGCCCCGGCCGAGCAGCCGGCCCGCCGGAACCTCCGCGCCGAGGTCGCGGAGGGGCTGCGCTGGCTGCTCGGGCATCGGGTCCTGCGCACCCTGTCCGCCACCGCCGCCGTCGGCAACTTCGTCTTCACCGCCCAGATGTCGCTGCTGGTCCTGCTGGCCAAGGAGCACCTCGGTCTCGGTGAGATCGGCTACGGCCTGCTTCTGAGCTCCACCGCGGTGGGCGCCCTGATCGGCAGCCTGGTGGCTTCCCCGATCGCCAAGAAGGTCCCCGTGGGCACCATGCGCGGGGTCGGCATGACCCTCGAAGGACTGGCGATCGTCGGGCAGGGCCTCACGGGGAGCCCTTGGATCGCCGGGGCGATGATGGCGGTCATCGGCTTCTCGATGAGCGTCCAGATCGTCGTCGTCGGTTCTCTGCGGCAGCGTCTCGCGCCGGCGGCGATCCGTGGCCGGGTGCTCTCCGCCAGCCGCCTGATCTCCCTCGTGGGCGCCCCCTTCGGCGGTGTCCTCGGCGGCTACCTCGCCAGTGAGGCGGGTGTGCGGGCGCCGTTCGTCGTCGGCGGCCTCCTGATGGTCCTGGTGGCCCTGGTCACCATGCCCGCGCTCAGCAACCGCTCCATCGAGGAAGCGACCGCGGAAGCCACCGCCGGGGCGATGCCGGCGGAAGAGCCCACCGGCACCCCGTCGGTGCAGGGCGAGTCGAAGTAGTCACGGGATCGCCGGTCCCCCAGCCGAACGAGGACGTATGAACACCAGCGGAGTGGAACTCCTGGCCGCCGATCTGAGCGCGGATCGACTGCACGCGGCGCTCGGGGATCCGGCGCTCGCCTCCATGAACTTCCTGAACGAGGTGGCCGGCCGGTTCCCGGAAGCGATATCGCTCGCTCCCGGCCGCCCCAGTGAGGACTACTACGACGTCGAGGACCTGCCCCGCTACCTGCGGAGGTTCTGCGACCACCTGGCGGCCGAGAAGGGTGCGGACGCGGCCTTCGTGCGCCGCACCCTGTTCCAGTACGGCCGGGCCAAGGGCCTCATCAACGATCTACTCGCCCGTCACCTCGCCCGCGACGAGGGCGTCGACGTCGACCCCGAGTCGATCGTTGTCACGGTCGGCTGCCAGGAGGCCATGGTGGTGGCGCTCCGTGCCCTCCGCACCGACGAGCACGATGTCGTCCTGACGGTGTCGCCGGGCTACGTCGGGCTGACCGGCGCCGCACGAATGGTGGACATGCCCGTGTGGCCCGTCCGGGAGGACGAGGGCGGAATCGACCTCGGCGACCTGGTCGACCAGTTGGAGGCGGTGCGCGCCGCGGGCAAGCGGCCGCGTGCCTTCTACCTCGTCCCCGATTTCGCCAACCCCTCCGGGGCGCGCCTGGACCTGGCGGCCCGGCACGAGCTGCTCGCCATCGCGGCCGAGTACGACCTGCTCATCCTGGAGGACAACCCGTACGGCCTGTTCCAGGCCGTGGACGGGGAGCGCCTGCCGACGCTGAAGGCCCTCGACACCGGGCGGCGGGTCCTCTACCTCGGCTCGCTCTCCAAGACCTGCTTCCCCGGCGCCAGGATCGGCTTCGTCGTCGCGGACCAGCGCGTCCTCGGGCCGGACGGGGGCATCACGCTCCTCGCGGACGAACTGTCCAAGATCAAGAGCATGATCACCGTGAACACCCCGCCCGTGGCCCAGGCCATCGCGGGAGGAAAGTTGCTGGAGCACGACTGCAGTCTGGTCGAGGCCAACGCCCGCGAGATCCTGCTCTACCGCCGGAACCTGCACCTGCTGCTGGACGGGCTGGCCCGCAGGTTTCCGCGCGGCGAGGACCACGGCGTCTCCTGGAACACGCCCTCCGGCGGCTTCTTCGTGGTCGTCACCGTGCCGTTCGCCGCCGACGACGCCGCGCTGGAATACGGGGCCGACAAGTACGGGGTCCTGTGGACACCGATGAGCCATTTCTACGGCGGCCGGGGCGGGGAGAACCAGCTGCGCCTGTCCGTGAGCGTGGTGTCTCCGGAGGAGATCGAAGCAGGGCTGGATCGTCTGGCGATGCTCATCGCCGATCTTTCCGGCACGGAAATACCCGCCGAAACATCCGCGCTCTGATAGCGCATTCCGAAATTCCAGGAGCTTTTCATGTCTCGTAGCGGCGCCTTCGCCGACGATCTCAATACCGTGGACCTCACGGACCCGAACACTTTCCTGCGGACCGACATCGAGGAATTCTGGCGGCGGGCCCGGGAAGAGCGGCCCCTGTACCTGCATCCCGCCACGGAGCGCGGGTCGGAATTCTGGGTCGTGTCCCGCTACGCGGACGTCATGGCCGTCCTGCAGGACTCCGAGCGATTCAGCTCGAAGCCCGGGAACATGATGTCGTCCCTGCACAAGGCCGGCGGGGATCCGGCAGCCGGCAAGATCCTGGCGCTCACCGACGCGCCCCGCCACAACGCCATGCGCACGATCCTGCTCAAGGCGTTCAGCCCCCGTACCCGCAAGGCCGTGACGGACAAACTGCAGCAGCGGGTCGACGGCCTCATCGGTCGTGCCATCGAATCCGCCGCCGGCACCTTCGACTTCGCCAAGGACGTCGCGGAGCGGATCCCCATGGGGATGATCTGCGACCTCCTCGGCTTCCCCGCCGAGGACCACCAGTACCTGCTCGACCTGAGCGTCAAGGCGCTCAGCACGGACGAGGACGGGCTGAGCGAGGAGGACGTCTGGCTGTCCCGCAACGAACTGCTGGTCTACTGCCAGGAGATCATCGAGGCCCGCCGTGAGGATCCGCAGGACGACCTGATCAGCGCGATGGCCACCTGCCGGATCGACGGGGAGCCGATGACCGACGACGAGGTGGTCGTCAACTGCTACGGGTTCATCCTGGCGGGCGACCACACCAGCCGCCTGGCCATGGCCGGCGCCGTGCACGCCTTCTCCCGGTACCCCGAGCAGTGGCGGGCGCTGAAGGAAGGCCGCGTCCCGGTCGCCGGGGCGGTGGAAGAGGTCCTGCGCTGGACCACGCCACCCATGCACACCGGCCGAACCGCCACGGCCGACGTCACCCTGCACGGCCGGAGGATCCGGGCAGGCGACCACGTCATCGCCTGGAACTCCTCCGCCAACCGCGACGAGAGCGCGTTCCGGGACCCGCAGGTCTTCGATCTGGCACGCACGCCCAACAAGCACCTGGCCTTCGGGGCCGGGCGGCACTTCTGCTTCGGCTCGTACCTCGCGCGGGCCGAGATCACCGCCGTACTGAAGTCCCTCTGCGGCCGGGCGGAGCGGATCGAGCTCGCGGACGAACCCACGCCGCTCCGCTCGACCTTCCTCCGCGGGTACAGCAGCCTGCCGGTCACGCTCGTACCCGGCACGAAGGAGTCCGCGAAGTGACCGGAACCGATATCCAGGCCGGCCGTGCGACCGTCCCGCCCCTGCACCTGCTGAAGGCGGAGCACCTCCCCGTCTCGCGGAGCACCCTCAGCGGCATGATGAACCAGCGCGTCGCGGACGCCCTGCGGACGGTCATCGGCATATCCCCGCACGACTCCGACCGGCAGGCGCTGGCCGCCGTCGACTCCGCCCTGGGCCGCCTGTCCACTCCGGTCGGCGCCTCCGGCTACACCGACGCGGAGCGGAAGTCCCTGCCGGAGGACCTGTACGAGGAACACGACCGGTTCTTCGGCGCGGTCCGGGTCACCGGGAACCCGGTGGAGACCTTCACCTACACCGTGCTCGAAGCCCTCCGCAGCCAGCTCGGCGACGCCCTGTCCGTCGGGATCAGCCTCAACGACGGTGAACGGGTTGAACTGCGCGAGGCGTTCTGGACCACCTTCCGCGCGCTGTGGCGGATGGGAGTGGTCGGCACGCCGTTCGAGCACGCGGCGCGGGTCCTGACGCCGGACGCGGGCGCCGGGCCCGGGGAGGCAGAAGGCGATCCTCTGATCCGCTGGTGCCTGGGCCACCAGGTGTTCTTCGCGCTCATCCAGGCCCTGATCGTGACCATCGGCTGCCTCAGGGAGTCTCTGGAGGACGATCCGGACGACGTGGAGGGCGCCTGTCGGCTGCTGGAGGACGCCACGATCCTGATGGTGGGGTCCGGCGCCTCCATGCGGTACGCGGGCGACTTCACCCGCTCCCACTACGCGGAAGCGGTACGGCCCGCGATGATGCCCCCGCACATCAACGCCAAGTTCAGCGGTCTTCAGGTGCGCGACCACCGGGTCCTGCTCAAGCTGATCAGCCGGGTGAAGCCGCTGCTCGTGGAGCCCGATCCGGCAGTGGACAAGTCCTACCGGATCCTGCTCGACGCGATGTCGACGGCGTACGACGCGCACATCGACGTCTGCTCCAGGTTCGGCGGTGACCGCGAGTCGAGTCTCCGTACGCCCGGCTCCAAGGTGCCCGCGGTGGAGATCCTCGAACGGTTCCGCACCCGGCGGATCGGCGCCGCCACGCCGGCCTGTCCGATGGGGCACTCAGGTGGCCCGCGTGCGGAGCTCCGAGGCTGAGCGGTGGGGCCCGGGTCCTTCCACCCGCGCGAGAGGAGGACGGCGCCGACATTCCGGGCCTGCCGGAGCGGGAGGTGGCGCCGCTCCGGGACGCCGGTGCGGGGGACCGTGATCGGACGGCCGGGAAACCGCGGCGGAAACGACTGTGCGCCGCCCGGCCGGCGGTTGTCGACGACCACCTGGCCGAGCGGCGCACAGCCGCGCGAAGGGTTCTGCGAGGGGAGCATGGGGAGGGGCGACAGCCCGCGGGGAGGAGGTCGGTCTCCTTCTTGCGGGAGCGTCGACCAGGACTAGGACTCCCTGGAGGGCTGTGGGGGCAGGTCCAGAGCGGAGCACTCGATGACGCTCCAGCCTCGTAGGACGCCCGCGCGCCTCACGGCGCGGTCGATCAGGCTCCTGGTCTGGGCGGCCGCCCTCTGCTGGTCGTGTGCCAGGACGAAGGCCATCAGGCCGAACCGGCCGGCCTCGTCGTCGACGACTGTGAGGTGCTCCAGACGGTCCTGCGGTTCGGCCGCCGCCCACACGACCTCCTCCACCACCACCTCGGGCGGGGGCTTCCCGCCGCCGGGGGCCGGAGTCATGCGGATGAATACGGCGAGCACGGCGCGGCTCCTCGGGGTCACGGGCCCCAGCTGTAGGTGTTGGACGGGCCGGTCGCGGTCACCGCGGAAGCCGTGGCGGAACCGGTGGCGGAGCTCGGGGCGACGGCGGCGAAGACTCCGACCAGCATAGCCAGGACACAGAGGGTGAAGACGGCAAAACGACTGTTCCCAGACATGACGCTGCTCCTCGAAAGGGGGGGGTGGCTGATTCCCGCCCGTCCGGCCCCTGTTGGGCGCCGTCGACCGGGCGATGACCAGAGCTTGTCCGCCCCCACCCCCTCGCCGAAAGGACCTGGGGCTGGCATGATCCGCGCTGTCACCATGGTGCAAACCCGAAGACCCACCGAGAAGGTGCTGACCTCAGCGTTCTCCCACTTGGCAGTGTCGTGCCTGGCCGCGAGATGCCACCCCGCACTCGCCTGGAGAACATGCCTCCATTCCTGACATAGAGCCGCATGTCGGCAAACCGGCCGAAGGCGCCGGGGCATACCTTTCCAGGCTCCGCGAACCCCCACCCCCCGATCCCCCTAAACGGAGGGATCGACTGCCACTTCGTCAAGGAGTACACGGGCAAGAACACGAATTTAATCGTGCCCCTCAATAGGAAAGCGAGTTATGCTCACCCCCGACGCCGACAGGAACTTCGGTGTCCGACTGACCTCGGGGGAGTGCAGGACGATGTGTGTAGCGTGCGGACAAATAGGGGGGACGCTCACGGACCGACCATCTGTAGGCGTCCGCACACTCTTTACCGCCGGCTCACCTCTTGCCGGCCTGCTGCGGCCACGTGGAATCGCGGAACATCGCGTACCCCCGATCCCCGTCGGCACCGCACGTGTACGAAAGAGGTGAAGGCATGCTCGAAGCTCTCGGCCTGGAGCCCGCCGCAGAAGTCGTCTACCGCTCGCTCCTGGACTCCCCCGAGCTGGGGATCGAAGAGCTCTGCGAACGTTCGGGACTCACCGAGAAGTCCGTCCGGACGACCCTGGACCAGCTTGCGCGCCTGCATCTGCTGCGGCCCGCCGGGCCGGGGGCGGAGGGCCTGCGCCCGGTCGATCCGGGGGTGAGCCTCAGCGCCCTGCATGCCCGCCAGACCGCGACCCTGACACGGCACCAGAAACAACTCGAAGAGGCCAAGGAATCCATCGCCGCACTGGCCGCCGAGTACGGCAGCTCACGCCGGGAATACCTGCCCGAGGTCGCCGAATGCCTCGACGGCATCGACGCGGTCCGCGACCGGCTGGCTGAGCTGGCGGAGAACACCGCGGAGGAATGCCTCTCCTTCGTCATCGGCGGCGCCCAGCGCCCCGAGGACATGTCCGCCGCCAAGGGGCCCGACGAACTGGCCCTGGAGCGCGGCGTCTCCGTGCGCTCCATCTACCAGGACAGTCTGCGCAACGACGCGGCGACCACCGGCTACGTACGGTGGCTCTCGTCGCTCGGCAGTGAGACCCGCACCGTCCCCGTACTGCCGATGCGCATGATCATCGTGGACCGGAAGGTCGCCGTCGTCCCGCTGGAGCCGGGCAGCCCCCTCAAGGGGGCCCTGGTCCTGCACAGCCCGGGTGCCGTCACGGCCCTCGTGATGCTCTTCGAAGAGGTGTGGAAGAACGGCACCCCGTGGGGCGTTCCGCTGCCGAAGGACCACCGCGGCCTCGGCCCCCAGGAGCGCGAACTGCTGCGGCTGCTCGCCGAGGGCTGCACCGACGAGGTCGCCGCCCGCCACCTCGCCGTCTCGGTACGCACGGTCCGTCGGCTCGCCGCAGACCTGATGACCCGCCTGAACGCCCACAGCCGGTTCGAGGCCGGCGTGCTCGCCGCCCGCGAGGGATGGGTGTGACCACCCGCCCCCGCTCGGCCCCCAGGGCACTCGTCCGCGTCCGGCTGTGCCCCGTCCACGCCCCGACCGCCTGACGGAGGACCGGGGTCACCGCCGCGCCGGGCGGCCCCGGTCTCTCCCCGGTTCCTCCCCCGCCCGACCAGGCCGTCCTCCAGATGCAGTTGAACCACCGGCCCGGGCCCACGAAACGTTCGAGCCTGGACCGTCACGGACCCGCCCCGACAAGACCTCGCCGACCCCAGTGCGGCTCAGGCGGCCGAGGCGGAGCGCAACCGCGCACTCGCCGAGCTGTTCACGGAACTCCGGCCCCACCTCGACACACTGATCGCCCACGCCGCCGAGCGCATCGCTTCGATGACCCCGTGGGCGGGCGCGGACGCGGCAGTCAGTCGCATAGTGCCGGGATGATGTGCCGGCCGTACGCGTCGATCGTGGCCTCCCTCGCGTCGTGCATGTCGTAGACGGCGAACTGGTCGACACCGAGGTCGCGCAGGGCCCGGAGCTTCTCGATGTGGGCCTCGGGCGGGCCCAGGAGGCAGAACCGGTCGACGATCTCGTCGGGGACGAAGTCCGTGGAGGGGTTTCCGGCGCGGCCGTGGTGGCTGTAGTCGTAGCCCTGGCGGGCCTTGACGTACTCGGTGAGCTCGTCGGGGACCATCGAGGAATGCTCGCCGTAGCGGGATACCAGGTCGGCGACGTGGTTGCCGACCATCCCGCCGAACCAGCGGCACTGGTCCCGGGCGTGGGCCAGGGCCTCGGCCGAGTCGTCGGCCGTGACGTAGGCAGGGGCAGCCACGCAGATGGTGATGGACGCAGGGTCACGGCCCGCCTCGGTCGCGGCCTGCCGTACGGCCTTGACCATCCACTCGGTGAGATAGAGGTCGGCGAGCTGGAGGATGAACCCGTCGGCCTTCTGTCCGGTCAACGCCAGGGCCTTCGGGCCGTACGCGGCCATCCAGACCGGGAGTCTCCCGTCCTTCACCCAGGGGATGCGGATCGGTTTGCCGTCGACCTCGGCCTCCCGGCCCTCCGCCAGATCGCGGATGACCCCGATCGCCTCGCCCAGGCGGGCCAGGGTGTTCGGCCTGCGGCCGGCGACACGCATCGCGGAGTCGCCACGGCCGATACCGCAGACGGTCCGGTTGCCGTACATGTCGTTGAGGGTGGCGAAGGTGGAGGCCGTGACCTCCCAGGTGCGGGTGCCCGGGTTGGTCACCATCGGGCCCACGTGGAGCTTGGTGGTGTTGGCGAGGATCTGGCTGTAGATGACGAAGGGTTCCTGCCACAGCACGGCGGAGTCGAAGGTCCAGCCGTAGCGGAATCCGTTGCGCTCCGCCCGGCGCATCAGGCCGACGACCTGCGAGGCGGGCGGGTCGGTCTGCAGGACGAGTCCGAAGTCCACGCGGGGACCTCCAAGTTCGATTCGGTACGAGAAGACCCCGGGCTACTCAGCCCAGGTACTGACAGAGACCGCGCGGCACGAACACTCCGTGTCCGGCGTGACCCACGTACTTGCGCTGGTCGATGACGAGTTCGCCGCGCGAGAGGACGGTCTCGACCTGGCCGGTCACCGTCTTGCCCTCGTACGCCGAGTAGTCGACGTTCATGTGGTGGGTCTCCGCCGACAGGGTCTGGGCGGTGTGCGGGTCGTAGATGACGACGTCCGCGTCCGCGCCCGGCGCGATCGTGCCCTTCTGCGGGTAGAGGCCGAACATCCTTGCCGGGGTGGCGCAGGCGATCTCGATCCAGCGGCGGCGCGAGATGTGTCCGTCCACCACCGCCTGGTGCAGGAGGTCCATCCGGTTCTCGACGCCCGGCAGGCCGTTGGGGATCTTCGAGAAGTCGCCCCGGCCCAGCTCCTTCTGCCCTGTGAAGCAGAACGGGCAGTGGTCGGTGGACACCACCTGGAGATCGTTCGTCCGCAGCCCCCGCCACAGCGCCGCCTGGTGCTCCTTCGGCCGCAGCGGCGTCGAGCAGACGTACTTGGCACCCTCGAAGTCCGGCTCCGCCAGGTTGTCCGTCGACAGGAACAAGTACTGGGGACAGGTCTCGCCGAAGACCGGCAGACCCATGTCCCTCGCCGCCGCCAACTCGGCCACCGCCTCCTGCGCGGAGACGTGCACCACGTACAAGGGACTGCCCGCGACGCGAGCGAGCTGGATCGCCCGGTGCGTGGCCTCCGCCTCCAGCAAGGCCTTGCGGACCTCCCCGTGATAGCGCGGATCCGTCTCGCCCCGGGCGAGCGCCTGCTCGACGAGGACGTCGATCGCGATGCCGTTCTCCGCGTGCATCATGATCAGCCCGCCGGTCTCCCCGGCAACCTGCATCGCCCGGAGGATCTGCCCGTCATCCGAATAAAAGACCCCCGGATACGCCATGAACAATTTGAACGAGGAAACGCCATGCTGAATGAGCTTCGGCATCTCCTTCAACGTGGACTCGTTCACGTCGGACATGATCATGTGGAAGGCGTAGTCGATCGCGCATTTCCCGTCCGCCTTCTCATGCCAGGCGTCCAGGCCGGCCCGCAGCGGCTCGCCCCTCGACTGCACCGCGAAGTCGACGATCGTCGTCGTCCCGCCCCACGCCGCCGCACGCGTCCCGGTCTCGAACGTGTCCGACGCGAACGTGCCGCCGAACGGCAGCTCCATGTGCGTGTGCGCGTCGACCCCGCCCGGGATCACATACTTCTGCGACGCGTCGATCACCCGGTCCGCCGTCCACTCCTGCGTCCCCGGTGCCGCCAACGCCACCACCCGGCCATGCTCGATCAGCACATCCGCGTGCACCTCGTCCGCGGCCGTGATCACAAGACCACCGGTAATCAGAGTCCGGGTCATTTCCCAGCCATCCCTTCACGCCGACCAACGAACAGACCACCATTGACGCGGGCCGGGGACACACCCCGGCCCGCTGGCCCCCTCACGCCGCCACCTCGCACGGCACACGGCCTACTCCGCTAGAAAACCCCTGGTCACGCGGCCGAACGAAACCCTTGAACGAGCTCACGCCTTCCTGGACGAGCCGGTCCATCTCCTTGAGCGTCGTCTCGTTCACGTCGGACATGATCATGTGGAAGCCGTAGTCGATGGCGCACGTGCCGTCGGCCTTGGCGTACCAGGTGACGAGTCCTTCGCGCAGGGTGTGCCCGACGCTCTGCACGGCGAAGTCGACGATGGTGGTGGTGCCGCCCCAGGCGGCGGCCTGGGTGCCGGTCTCGAAGGTGTCGGAGGCGAAGGTGCCGCCGAACGGCAACTCCATGTGGGTGTGCGCGTCGACGCCGCCCGGGATGACGTAGCGGTCGGTGGCGTCGATGACGCGGTCGGCGGTCCAGCCGGCGGCCGCGTCGGAGCCGTGCGCGGCGAGCGCGGCGACCCTGCCGTCCTCGATCAGGACGTCTGCGTGGATCTCGTCGGCGGCGGTGACGACGAGGCCGCCGCGGATGAGGGTGCGGGTGCTCACGGGTTGTCCCCCTCGGTAGGGATGAACTAGAGGGCTCGGAGGGCCTGTTCGAGGATGGCCGCGCCCTCTTCGGCCTCGGCGACGGTGAGCGAGAGCGGCGGGGCGATCCGCAGGGAGCTGGTGTTGTGGCCGCCGCCCTTGCCGATGAGCAGTCCGTTCTCGCGGGCCGCCTCCAGAACGGCCGTGGCCGCCGCGGGGTCGGCCTCGTCGGTACCGGGCCTGGTCAGTTCGATACCGATCATCAGGCCGCGGCCGCGCACCTCCCGTACCGCCTCGACGCCCGCGCCGGCCGCCCTCAGCCGCTCGATCAGCAGCCCACCGACACGCCGGGCGTTGCCCTGCAGGTCGTGTTCGAGGAGGTAGCCGAGGTTGGCGAGACCCGCGGCCATGGTGACCGGTGAACCGCCGAAGGTGGAGATGGAGTTGGCGTCGAGGCAGTTCATGATCTCGGCGCGGGCGACGACTCCGCCGACGGACATGCCGTTGGCGATGCCCTTGGCGAAGGTGAGGATGTCGGGCGGGCCCGCCTGGTCGTGCGCCTGCCAGCCCCAGAAGTGGTCGCCGGTGCGTCCCCAGCCGGTCTGCACCTCGTCGGAGATCCACAGGATGCCGTGCCGGTCCAGGACGCGGCGGAAGGCGGCGTAGAGGCCGTCGGGCGGGGAGGTGAAGCCGCCGACGCCCTGGATGGGCTCGGCGATGAGCGCGGCGACGTCCCGGGTGTGGCCGAGGAGGTCTTCGAGGTCGGCGACGCAGGCTTCGACGAACCGCTCGTCGCTGTACTGCGCGTAGGGGCCGCGGGTGCGGACGCCGCCGTGCACGTACAGGGTCTGGAGCGGGGAGAGGCCGGTCGGGGACCAGGCGCGGTTTCCGGTGATGCCGACGGTGGAGAAGGAGCGGCCGTGGTAGCTGTTGCGCATCGCCAGGATCTGGTTGGAGCGGCGGTACGCGGTGGCGAGCAGCAGGGCCGTGTCGTTGGCCTCGGTGCCGGAGGTGGTGAAGAAGACCCGGGCGTCGGGGATGCCGGAGAGGGTGGCGATCCGCTCGGCGAGCTCGACCATCGGCCGGTTGAGGTAGAGGGTCGAGGAGTGGATGATCCGGCCGGCCTGCTCGGTGACGGCCTTGGTGACCTCGGGCAGGGCGTGCGCGGTCATGGTGGTGAGGATGCCGCCGAAGAAGTCGAGGTACCGGTTCCCTTCGACGTCCCAGACGTGGCGGCCCTCACCGTGGGTGATCTCGATGGGGTCCTGGTAGTAGAGGGCGACCCAGTCGGGGATGACGGCGCGGTGGCGGTCGTAGAGGTCGTTCACGGCTGCACCAGCCCGTCGTAGGCGTCGGGACGGCGGTCGCGGTAGAAGGCCCACTGCTGCCGGACCTCCTCGATGACGCGGAAGTCCAGGTCGCGTACGACGAGTTCCTCGGCCTTGTCGGAGGCGACCTCGCCGACGAACTGGCCGCGGGGGTCGACGAAGTAGCTGGTGCCGTAGAAGTCGTTGTCGCCGTACTCCTCCTGCCCGACCCGGTTGATGGCGGCGACGAAGTACTCGTTGGCGACGGCGGCCGCCGGCTGCTCCAGCTGCCAGAGGTAGGAGGAGAGGCCGCGCGAGGTGGCGGACGGGTTGTACACCAACTGTGCGCCGTTGAGGCCGAGTTGGCGCCACCCCTCGGGGAAGTGGCGGTCGTAGCAGATATAGACGCCGACCTTCCCGACGGCGGTGTCGAACACCGGCCAACCGGCGTTGCCCGGGCGGAAGTAGTACTTCTCCCAGAACCCCTTGACCTGCGGGATGTGGTGCTTGCGGTACTTGCCGAGGTAGGAGCCGTCGGCGTCGATGACGGCGGCGGTGTTGTAGTAGAAGCCGGAGTCCTCGACCTCGAAGACGGGGACGACGATCACCATGCCGGTCTCGCGGGCCAGCTCCTTCATCCGCGTGACGGTCGGCCCGTCCGGGACGGGTTCGGCCCAGCGGTAGTGCTCGGGCTCCTGCACCTGGCAGAAGTAGGGGGCGTTGAACACCTCCTGGAATCCGATGACCTTGGCCCCCTGCCGGGCCGCCTCACGGGCATGTTCCTCGTGCTTGGCGATCATGGATTCGGTGTCGCCGGTCCAGGTCGCCTGGACGAGTGCGGCGCGTACGACGTCGGTCATGAGCTGCTCCTTCGGCGCGGCGTCAGAGAGCCTCTACGCACGTAGACACGGTGCGTAGGAGGAGAACGTAAGCCCCGTCCCATCCCGGAGCAAGACCACCGCCGGGAACCGCCGGAGTCGATCATGATTCGTACCCGAGTGGTCCACGTCGGACACGCACCGACACGTCCCGTTGCTCAACGGTACGTGTCGGTACGCGTCGGCGGCCGCGGTACGCGCCGGTCGTGGGCGCCTTTCCGTGGTTTCCGCTGCCGTCCGGCGCTTCCCGGGCTCCGGCGCTGTCGGCGCTGTCGGTGCGGGCTGCTCTCCGGGGGCTGCCGGGGCGTCAGCCTCCGGCGAGTCCCGCGACGCGCAGCGCGTGCACCAGGTCCCGTTCGCGTGCCGGGGACACCGCGCGGGCGGCTTCCAGGAGTTGCGGTACGAGGCCGTGCGGATCGGCGGCGGCGAACCGGGCGGCGTCCTCGGCGGTGCGGACCTGGACGAACGCGGCGAGCAGCGCGTGCGCCTCGCGGTGATGGCCCTCGGCACGCAGAGTGGCACAGGCTCCGGCGAGCTCCTCCACGGGGCGGGCGACGCCCTGGCGCAGCAACTGGTCGCAGTCCTGGGCCCGGCCCGCGTCGGCGAGCGCGCCCGCCACGGCGGTGAGCCGGCCGGGAGGCAGCGAGGCCGCCTCCCAGAGCAGGGTGGTCCAGTCGGCGTCGAGACCGGCGCGGTGGAGCTCCGCCGCGAGCGCGGGCAGCCAGGCGGGCGGCCCGGCGGCGGCCTCGCAGAGCAGCGCGTGCGCCTCACCGCCCCGCCCCTGGGCGCGCAGCCGCTGCAGGGCGTAGACCGCGTTCCCCGCGGCGCGGGCAGCATCCTCGGCGACCTTCGGCGGGGTGGCACGGGGCTCCGGGGCGGTGGGCGCCTCGACCCCGCCGAACCGGGCGCCGCGCGGAGCAGCCCCGGCCACGGGCAGCTCGGGGACGGGCACGGCCTCCCGGGCCTCCTCGGTCTCGTCCATCCACGCGTACCGGGCGCCCCGGGGGCGCCGCTTGGCGGCGGCGCGCTTCCGGGAAGGCTGGGGATCATGGGCGACCGGTGCGGGCTCGGGGTCCGTAGGCAGCGGCTGGCCGGCGGTCCACGTCGGGCCGCGCCCGCCGTCCGTTTCGCCCGTCAATCGGGCCAGGCGGCCGGTCAGTTCGGTGATGCGGGCCGTGGCACGGGCGTGGTCGTCCCGGGCCCAGGCGAGGTCGCCCCTCAGCTGGGGTGCGTCGGGGGAGGCGGGGTCGGCGCGCAGTCGGGCGTCGAGGTCGCGGTACCGGCTCTCGGCGTACTGCCGTTCCGTCTCCATCAGGGCGAGTCGTTCGCGCAGCGCCTCCGCACCGCCGGGCAGCCGGTCGTGGGCGGCGGAGGCCGCCGTGTGCAGCGCCCTCGCCCGGGCGACGCCGGGACCGGCGTCCGTCTCGCCCAGGTCGTGGAGCAGGGACGCGACGACGTCCCAGGGCAGGATCTCCGTACCGTCGAAGCAGGATCGCAGCCCTTCCGGGTCCCGGCTCGCGAAGACTCCGTACCAGCCCTCGTCCGGTCTCAGACGGACCACCATGTCTCGCAGGTGGTGCGCGAACGCACTGACCTCTGCCGGGAGTTGATACACCGTCATACCGCCCGCACCGCCCGCGCACTCGACTGGAAGCTTCCGGTCCGCGGATATTCGACCCCAGTCGTGTTACGGGACGGCTACAGACTGTTTTCGCCCAGGGCCCGGCTGTCGCGCGATCGGGTCAGAAACGCACGACGATCCCGGTGTGCGGCCGCTTGCCGAGCCGCGCGACGGTGGCGGGCCAGTCGACGAGCCAGTACTGCCAGGTGTACTTGCGGGAGAGCAGCTTGCGCACGTGGCGCAGCTCCTCCCCCTCCAGCAGCCGGGCGGTGCCCTCGGTCCGCACGGCGCCCTCCGGCACGTTGCCGCGCAGGTCGCAGACGGCGACCACGACGCGGGGGTCGTTCCTCAGCCGCTTGACCTTCCAGGAGTCGCTGCGCGTCCACGCGTAGAGCTCGTCGCCCTCCACGGCGTACCAGACCGGCGTCGCCACCCCCGTCCCGTTCTTCCGGAAGGTGGTGAGACTGACGTAGCGGCCGCGCCGCAGCTCCTCCGACATCATGCGGCCGAGCCTACGCAGAGGTCCGACCCCCCTCGTACGCGGCCCTGGCCTCGGTGATCTCGGGCACGTGGGCACGGGCCCAGGCACAGGCTGTGTCCAGCGGTTCCAGCAGCGAGCGGCCGAGAGCGGTCAGCGCGTACTCGACCCGGGGCGGGTTCTCGTCATGGACGGTCCGGGTGACGAAGCCGTCGCGCTCCATGGCACGGAGGGTCTCCGTGAGCACCTTGGGCGTGATCCAGTGCAGCGGCACGCGCAGCTCGGAGAAGCGCCGTGGCCGTCCGTCCTCCAGGCAGCGCAGCACCATGGCGGTCCACTTGCCGCCGACCCGGACGGGCTGCGCCCGCTCGGAGCAGTCGGGGTCGTGGAACATCTCGGGACTCAGCGGACGGGGCTCGCTCTCGATCATGCGTCCGAAGCTAGCCCAGTATCGTTGAAGTAACCAGGCACCACCGTTCTACGGTCCCGTCATGAGCGACGACACGAAGAACAACGACGGCATCAAGAACATCATCGTCTTCGGGGCGGGCGGGCGCGTCGGCAGGGCCGCCGTGAACGAGGCGGTCGCCCGCGGACACCAGGTGACAGCCGTGGTGCGCGACCCGGCGAAGTACCGCGACCTGGAGGGTGGTTCGGTGAGGCTGGTACGCGGGGACGTGACCGATCCGGCGTCGGTGGCGGCCCTCGCGGCGGGCCACGGCGCGGCGGTGAACGCCTCGGCACGCCTCGACATCCCCTCGGAGGAGTACTTCACGGCGGCGGCTCGGGCCCTGGTCACCGGGCTCGACCGGGCAGCCGTGCGACGGCTGTTGACGGTGGGGATCGGGGCGACCCTGGAGACCGCGCCGGGCGTACGGGTGATGGACGGACCCGAATTCCCGGCGGCCTTCCGCACGTTCTCGCAGGGGCATGTGGCGGAGTTCGAGCTGCTGGGCGCAGAGGCAGGGCCGGAACTCGACTGGCTGATGGTGGTCCCGCCGCTGGACCTGAACCCGGAGGCGACGGTGACGGGCGGCTACCGGACGGCGGTGGGCACCGTGATCGACGGGCCGGGCCGGATCGCGCACGCGGATTTCGCGCGTGCGCTGATCGATGAGATCGACCGGCCGCGCCACAGCCGCGTCCAGCTCGCCGTCTCCGTCTGAGACGGGCCGAGAGGCGGCGGACGCGGCCGGCACGAGGGTCAGACCGGCACCAGCGCGCAGCGCGTGACGATCTCGTCCATCGAGAGGCCCAGAACTCCCGCGAGCGCCGCGACGGTGAAGAAGGCGGGGGTGGGGGCCCGCCCGGTCTCGATCTTGCGGAGCGTCTCGGCGGAGAGTCCGGCGGCCGCGGCGATCTCGACCATGGAACGGCCGCCGCGCGCCTCGCGCAGCAGGACGCCGAGCCGCTCGCCGCGCTCACGCTCTTCGGGGGTCAGGGGTGTACGCACCATGGCGACCATTCTAATACCGGTATAGTAATTGGCATGGTCGAGATCAAGACGGATGAATCGGTGCGCGCCATGCGCGAGGCCGGACGGGTGGTGGCCGAGGCGCTGGCGGCCGCGCGGAAGAAGGCGGCGCCCGGCGTGAGCCCGCGGGAGTTGGACCTGGCCGCCCGGGAGGTCCTCGCGGCGGCCGGGGCCGGCTCGCCGTTCCTGGACTACCACCCCGACTGGGCCCCGGTGCCCTTCCCCGCGGTCGTGTGCGTCTCCGTGAACGACGCGATCGTGCACGGCATCCCGGGCGACCGGCGCCTCGCGGACGGGGATCTGGTCTCCGTCGACTGCGGGGCGCTCCTCGGAGGCTGGGCGGGCGACTCGGCCATCAGCTTCACCGTCGGCCGGGCCCGCCCCGCGGACACCCGGCTGATCGACACGGCGTACGCCGCCCTGGAGGCGGGCATCGGCGCGGCCGTCGTCGGCAACCGCATCGGGGACATCGCGCACGCGATCGGCCGGGTCTGCCGGGACGCGGGTTACGGCATCCCGGACGGCTTCGGCGGTCACGGCATCGGCCGCACGATGCACGAGGACCCGGGCGTCCCCAACGAGGGACGCCCGGGTCGCGGGATGCCGCTGCGCCACGGGATGGTCCTCGCCATCGAGCCGATGCTGATCGGCGGGGGCGGGGACGAGCACTACACGGCGCGGGACGGCTGGACGGTCCACACCATGGACGGCTCCCGCGCGGCCCACGCCGAACACACGGTCGCGATCACCGACGACGGCCCGAGGATCCTCACGGCGCTGTAGGCCCGGGCCCGTCGGCGCGGGCGACGCCTGCCCGGGCGCCTGACTTCGGCGGGCGGGGCCGTCGGCACAGGCCATCGGCCGTCCCCGCCCGCCCTCGCGACCCGTCGGAGCCCCGAGCCCCGCCGACCGTCCTCCCTACCGCGCCGGCCGCACCACCATCGCCGAGCCGCCGCCCCTGCGCACCGTCTCCGCCGCGGCCACCCAGCGGCCGTCCGGAAGTCGCTGTACGCCCGTCGCCGCCCCGATCTCGGGGTTCTGCCGGAACCCGTGGCCGATCGCCTCGAGTTCGCCCCTCGACGGGCTGTTCCACAGCCCCGGCTCCAGCTCCGTCGTCGCCTGGTTCCGCTGACTTGCGCGCGGGGCCGCGATCGCGTCGACGAGCGGCAGGCCCCGGTCCACGACGCCGGTCAGCGTCTGGAGCACGGTGGTGATGATGGTGGCGCCGCCCGGGGAGCCCAGGGCGAGCACCGGTCGTCCGTGTCCGTCGAGCACGATCGTCGGGGAGATCGAGGAGCGGGGCCGCTTCCCCGGGCCCGGCAGGTTCGGGTCGTGGACGGCCGGGTTCGCCGGGGCGAAGGAGAAGTCGGTCAGCTCGTTGTTGAGCAGGAAGCCGCGGCCGGGAACGGTGATGCCGCTGCCGCCCGTCGACTCGATCGTCAGGGTGTACGCGACGACGTTGCCCCACCTGTCGGCGACCGTCAGATGGGTGGTGTTCTCGCCCTCGTACGTGGTCGGCGCCGCCGTCCCCCCGCTCGCGCAGGCCGCCGGATCGCGCGGGTCGCCCGGCGGGAGCGGGCTGGTCAGCACGGCGTCGTCGCGGATCAGACATGCGCGGGAGTCGGCGTACCGCTGCGAGAGCAGCTCGCGGGTCGGCACGTCCTCGAAGGCCGGGTCGCCGACCCAGCGCCCCCGGTCGGCGAAGGCGATCCGGCTCGCCTCGATGAAGCGGTGCAGATAGGCGGTCTGCGAGGCCGTGGAGAGGTCGGTCCGTTCCAGGATGTTGAGCGCCTCACCGACGCTCGTACCGCCGGAGGACGACGGGGCCATGCCGTAGACGTCGAGGCCCCGGTAGGAGACCCGCGTCGGCCGGCGCCGCTCGGTCTCGTACGCCTTGAGGTCACGCTCCGTCAGATCGCCGGGGCGGACCACCCGGGTGGCCCCGTCCCGTACGGGTGGCTTACGGACGGTGTCGACGATGTCCCGGGCCAGCGGGCCCCGGTAGAGCGCGCCGACGCCCTCGCGGCCCAGCGTGTCGTACGTACGGGCCAGGTCGGGGTTCTTGAAGACGGAGCCCACGACGGGGAGTTGGCCGCCGGGCAGGAACAGCTCGGATGAGGCGGGGAAGTCCCGGAAGCGGGCCTCGTTGGCGGCAGTCTGGGACCGGAAGGTCGCGTCGACGGTGAAACCGTCGCGGGCGAGGCGCTCGGCCGGTTCGAGGAGGGTGCGCAGCGGCTTGCTGCCCCAGGCGTCGAGAGCGGTCTTCCAGGTCGCCGGGGTGCCGGGAGTGCCGACGCCCCGGCCGCTGGTCATGCCCTCCTCGAACGGGATGGGCTTCCCGTTCTCCATGAAGAGCCGGCTGTCCGCCGACGCGGGGGCGGTCTCGCGGCCGTCGATCGTGTGGACGGTACGGGTCCTGGCGTCGTAGTGGACGAAGTAGCCTCCTCCGCCGATGCCCGCGGAGTACGGCTCGGTGACGCCGAGTGCCGCGGCCACGGCGACGGCCGCGTCGACGGCGTTGCCGCCCTTGCGGAGCACCTCGATCCCGGCGGCGGAGGCGTCGGCGTCCACGCTGGCGACGGCTCCGCCGTATCCGACGGCGACGGGCTCCTTCGCCGGGGACGGGTGCGGAGTGGGCGTCGGAGGGGCCGCCGCCCCCACCGAGAGCCATGTCGCGGCGACGACGAGAACCGATCCATTCCGCAGCACGGAACGACGCATCCCTACCTCCAGTCAACGACCGTCCGCGCAGCGTAACTTCCCCCCGCCCGTCCGGAAAGGACCGCCTCGAACAGAGTGCCGCTCCCCCGCTACCATGCCCGCCCATGAATGAAGACCTGCGCAATGTCGTGCTGGGAGTCCTCGCGACCGGGGTCAGCGCCTCGCTGGGCTGGCTGGCCAGGACGTATCTCTGGCGCCGCAAGCTCCGGCGCAAGCAGGCGTTCTTCGGCCTCACAGGGGGCTCCGAATGCCTGCTGGTGGTGAACCGCAAGGCGGGAAGCGAGCGGGCGGTGCACAACGTGGACGTGTCCGCGCTCCTTGAGCTCTCCGCTCTGATCAAGGACTGCGGGGCGCGGCCGGAGATAGTCCAGCACGACATGGCGCGGCAGGGCCTCGGGGACCGCGCGGAGTTCTGCGTCGGCGGGCCGTACTCCAACCGCCGGATGGCCGCGCATCTCTCCTCGCTGCTGCCGGGGCTGACGATGAACGTGGAGTCGGAACCGGTCGCGGACCGGGGCATGTTCACGATCGTCGACGGCGAGGTGTACCGGGGTGTTCCCGGGGAGGCGGAGTTCGTCGTCCTCGCGCGGCTCACCGGCGGCGAGGGAGGCCTGCCGGTGTTCCTCTTCTGCGGCCAGTCCGCGATCAGCAACCAGGCCGCGAGCCGCTATCTGGCCCGGCACCACGAGAAGTTGGAGCGGAAGTACGGCTCCGGCGCCTTCGTGCTGCTCCTCAAGGTGGTCAACTCCGATGCGTACGGCCCCGATGTGGTGGAGCTGGTCGCCGATGTCACGCGTGCCGCACGGACTGCTCCCGCACCCGAACCGGCAGGGACTTGACGCCGTTGATGAAGTTGGAGACGAGACGACGGGGCGGGCCGGTGAGCGTGAGATCGGTGAGGACGTCCCGCACCTCCTCGTGCAGGACGCGCAGTTGCAACCGGGCGAAGTGGGCGCCGAGGCAGACGTGCGGCCCTTCGCCGAAGGAGACGTGCGGGTTCGGCGTCCGGTCCAGGTCGAGCCGGTGGGGGGCGGTGAAGACGCGTTCGTCGTGGTTGGCGGAGGCGTGGAAGACGACGACCTTGTCGCCGGTGGCGATGGGCCGACCGGCGAGTTCGGTGTCGCGGGCGGCGGTGCGCCGGAAGGAGAGCACGGGCGGGTGCCACCGCAGGAGCTCCTCGACGGCGCGGTCGGTGGTGACGTCCCCGCTCCAGAGCCGTCGGCGTTCGTCGGGGTGTTCGGCGAGCGCGAGCAGGCCGCCGGGGGCGGCGCTGCGGACGGTGTCGTTGCCGGCGACGGTGAGCAGGAAGAAGAACATCTCCAGCTCGGCGGGGAGGAGTTCGGAGGTGGCGAGCGCGGTCATGATGTCGTCGGCGGGGTGCTTCCGCTTGTACGCGGCGAGCTCGCGGGCGTAGTCGAACATCTCGGCGAGCATGGCGGGCGAGCGGGGGTTGACCGGCAGGCCCCGCTCGTCGAGGACGGGTGGCTCGTCCGGGTCCTGGTAGGCGATGACCCGCTCGGTCCAGGTGAGCAGCAGGCCGCGGTCGCTCGCGGGGACTCCGAGCAGGTCGGTGAGGTTGAGCAGCGCGTAGTCGTCGGTCACGGCCCGCACGAGGTCGACCTCGGGTCCCGTGTCGACGGCCGCCTTCAGCAGCGCGCGGGCCCGTGCCCGCGCGGTCCCGGCGAACCGCCCGATGCGGCCGGGTGTGAAGGCCCGGCTGACGAGCCGGCGCAGGCGCCCGTGCTCGGGTGGGTCCTGATTGAGCATCATCCGCCGGATGAAGGGCAGATCGGCCGGGTCGGGGTCACGGATCTGTGTGGCGCCGAGGCATGAGGAGTAGTCCACGGAGTCCTTGAGCACGCGCACGACGTCGGCGTGACGGGTGACGGCCCAGAACCCGGGCCCGGGGGGCCAGCCGAGGACCTCGTACTCCTCCTGCCAGGCGACGGGGCGCCGGTCGCGCAGGGCCCTGAACGCCTCGTGCGGCAGCCCGTCGGCGTAGATCCGGGGGTCGAAGACGTCCGGTACGTCGCTGGTGTTCTCCACGCCCCCAGCTTGGGGCGACCGCCGCCGGAATGCCAGATCCGGAGGGGTCACGCCTCCCCGGCGCGACTCCAGAGGGTCAGATCGCTGCTGGTCGCGACGGCGAGCGTCCGCCCGGAGGGCGAGAAGCCGACGGCCCGCAGCTCGGACCAGCGGGAGTGGAAGACATGCCACCACGTCTCGCCGTGCTGCCCCCGGTGCATACCTCCGCCGGTACTCAGCAGGACCCGCTCGTTCGGCCAGTCGGGCCCGATGGCCTCGACGCTCCACCCGCCCGAGGCGGTGGAGTGCAGCCCTCCGCCGTACAGCCCCGCGATCCGCACCCGCGTCCCCGCGAGCGGACCGAGCCCCGGGCAGGAGAGCTCGGGCCCTTCGGGCAGCTCGCCTTCGGGGTCGGGGTGCGGGTCCCTCGCGATCCGCTCCCCGGTGGTGGCGTCGAACAGTCCGTGTCCGGCGTGCGAGACGACCATCACCAGGTCTTCCCCGCTCACCGGATCCACCTCGAACCCGATCCCGACCAGCCCGCCGACGGCAGCGCACGGCTCGAAGACGGACCGCCACGGCGTCGGCGCCGCGACCTGCGGGGCGGCCAGAACTCGTTCCCGCAGGGTCTGTTGATACGACGTGAGTCCCGATCCGGCCGAGCTGTGGGAGGTGGGGGACATGGCACCGATCAAGTCGTCGAGGGAGGGAGCCGGTCCATCATGCCAGGCCGGCGACGCGCCGACCTGGCTTCCGCACGCCGCCGTATCGCCCATCTCACATCCGACATCGGCGAAATAGTCCACATATTCGGAACCGATTCCGGCCGACGGCCCTCTCACCCGGCGTAAGAGATCACCACCGGAGGTCGTCCTCGTGAAGCGCATACCCGTGCCCGCCCTGCTCGTCACCACCGCACTGGCCCTCGCGCTCAGCGCGTGTTCCGGTGGATCGGGTGGAGCGGGCGACGCGAAAGGTGGCGGACAGGAGGCTCCCAGGACTCGGATCGCGGTGAGCCCGTCCGGGGCGAACGCCGAGGCCGGCAAGCCCGTCGTCGTCACGCTCGCCGAGGGGGAGCGGCTTCAGCAGGTGAGCGTGACCGATTCCAAGGGCGGGCGGCTGGAGGGGAAGGTGGCCACCGACGGGAAGAGCTGGACCTCCTCCCGTAAGGCCACGCCCGGGACGGCGTACGCCATCGAGGCGCGTGACTCGGCCGGCGGCAGCGCGAAGGCCGAGTTCTCCACCGCCGCTCCCGAGAAGGTCAACAAGCTGACGCTCGCCCCGGGGAAGAACACCACGGTCGGCATCGCCCAGCCGCTGTCCATCGTGTTCGACCACCCGGTGAAGAACAAGGCGGAGGTCGAGAAGCACCTCAAGGTCACGACGTCGAACAACACCGAGGGCTCCTGGGGCTGGATGCAGGACTGGTCCGGCAAGGACCGGGTCGACTGGCGGCCGAAGGAGTACTGGAAGGCCGGCACGAAGGTCACCCTGGACGCCGACCTGAGCGGTACGGACTCCGGCACGGGCGGCTGGTTCGTCCGGGACTACACCACGACCTTCTCGATCGGCAGGAACCAGCTGGTGAAGGTCGACCTCGACAACCACCGGCTGACGCTGCTCCGCGACGGTCAGGTGGTCCAGGACGTGCCGATGTCGGCGGGGACGCCCGGCGGCGAGAAGGCGTCCTGGCGCGGGAAGACGGTCCTGATGTCCAAGGAGGGCACCATCAACATGCGCTCCGAGACCGTCGGACTCGGCGACGCCTACGACAAGATGGTCGACTACTCGATGCGGCTGACCTGGTCAGGCATGTACGCCCACGCGGCACCCTGGAACGCGGCCTACTTCGGCAGCGCCAACAAGAGTTCGGGCTGCATCGGAATGAGCGACGCGAACGCGCGGAGTGTGTACGACGCGGTACAGGTCGGCGACCCCTTCGAGATCACCGGATCGGACGCCAAGGGGACGCAGGCCCTGAACAACGGCTACGGAGAGTGGAACCTGTCCTGGTCCGAGTGGCAGAAGAAGAGCGCGCTCGCGGACCACTAATCGTTACCCTCGCGTAACTTACCGACCAGTTACCCCAGGTAAGTCCTGGCGGTTACCGTCGGGTCACTTTCACTGTCCCCACCAGTGACACGAGTAGGAGTGACCCGTGCGCACACCTCTGGTCTTCGCCGTCTCGGCCGCCCTGGTGGCCGGGACGGCCCTCGGGCTCGCCCCCGCCGCCCACGCCGCCGAGCCCGGCATCCGCTTCGTCGACATCGCCGGAGACGGCGGCACGATCCTCAAGGCCAACGTCGTCACCCCCGCCGGCGCCGACGGCTCCACCCGCTACCCCGTGATCGTGCTTCCCACCAGCTGGGCGATGCCGCAGATCGAGTACCTCGCGCAGGCCAGGAAACTCGCCGACTCCGGCTACGTCGTGGTCAGTTACAACTCGCGCGGCTTCTGGCAGTCCGGCGGTGAGATCGAGACCGCCGGACCGAAGGACGTGGCCGACGCCTCCAAGGTCATCGACTGGGCCCTCGCCAACACCCCGGCCGACCCGGCCAAGGTCGGTATGGCGGGGGTGAGTTACGGAGCCGGGATCAGCCTCCTCGCCTCCGCGCACGACAAGCGGATCAAGGCCGTCGCGGCCCTCAGCGGCTGGGCCGACCTCATCGAGTCGATCTACAGCGGCCGCACCCAGCACCTCCAGGCCGCCGCCCTGCTCGGCGGCGCCGGGTACCTCACCGGCCGCCCGGGCCCCGAACTCCGGCAGATCCTGGGCGACTTCCTCTCCTCCAACCTGGCCAAGGAGGAGGAGATGATCGCCTGGGGCCGGGAGCGCTCAGCGGCCACCCATCTGGACCGGATCAACGCCAACGGCGCCGCGATCATGCTCGGCAACGCCTGGGGCGACACCATCTTCCCGCCGAACCAGTACGCCTCCTTCTACGAGAAGCTCCAGGGCCCCAAGCGCCTGGAGTTCCGCCCCGGCGACCACGCCACCGCCGAGGCCACCGGCCTGTTCGGGCTGCCCAACGACACCTGGACCAGCACGCGGCGCTGGTTCGACCACTACCTCAAGGGCGTCGACAACGGCATCGACCGCGAGCAGCCCGTCCAGCTCAAGTCCCGCTCCACCGGCGGCTACGAGGGCTACCCGGACTGGAAGTCGGTGGGCGCGAACGAGCGGAAGATCGCCCTCGCCGGTACCCAGAGGATCTGGGCGAACGTCGACTCCGGCGCCAACGGCGGCGTCGTGCTGCTCTCCAACGTCCTGGACCAGTTCCTGAAGACGCCGCCCGTCGCCTCGATCCCGCTCCTCCCCCGCCCCTTCGCGGGTGTCTGGCAGTCCGAGCGGTACGGCACGCCACAGCGGGTGCGCGGGACGACGAAGCTGCACACCACGGTCACCTCCACCAAGGAGAGCGGAACCCTCGTCGCCTACCTCTACGACGTGGGCCCGCTCGGCCTCGGCAAGCTGGTCAGCAATGCCCCGTACACCTTCCACGACAAGACACCGGGCAAGCCGTTCGCCGTCGACCTGGAGCTGTTCTCCACCGCCTACGACGTGCCGGCGGGCCACCGTCTCGCCCTGGTCGTCGACACCGTCGACCCGCTCTACATCGAGCACAACCCGACCGGCGCACAGCTGACCTTCTCCTCCCCGTCGGCCGACCCCTCGTACGTGTCGGTCCCGCTGCGGGAGAAGTGATCACCGGCTGCTGCCGGACGGGTTCGGCTCTTGCGAGCTGCTGCGTGGCCGCTAGGGCCTCGTGGGAGGACCCCCACCCGGCAGCAGCGTCTCTGGTTCGGCCGGGTGGACGTCCGCGGCCTTGGTTTTGGGACTGCGACGCTCCACCCGGGCCACCCAGGTGGCGAACCAGGAGAGCAGCATGCACATCCCGATGTAGATCGGCGAGATCACCATCACGACGGGGATGAACGGCAGATCGTAGTCGAGGTTCGACGCGATCAGCTTGCCCGCGTGCAGGAACTCCTCGTAGGTGATGAGGAAGCCGAGCGAGGTGTCCTTCAGTGCCACCACCAGCTGGCTGATGATGGTCGGCAGCATCGCCCGGACCGCCTGCGGCACGAGGACGTAGGTCATGACCTGGGTCTTGCGCATCCCGAGCGCGTACGCCGCCTCCCGCTGTCCGCGGTCGACGGAGTCGACCCCGGTGCGGAACACCTCGGCGAGCACCGAGCCGTTGTAGAGAGTCAGTCCGGCGACCAGCGCGGGCAGCGGCTGGACCTTGAGCGCCACGAAGATGAAGAAGATCATCACAAGCACGGGCATGGCGCGGAAGAACTCGACGAGCAGCGTCGAGACCCAGCGGAACACCGCGCGTTCCGAGAGGCGTCCGGTGGCGAGGACGGCGCCGAGTGCGAGCGAGAACACCGAGGCGTACGCGAAGGCCTTGAGGGTGTTCCCGAGGCCGCGCAGCAACAGCTCCTGGATTCCGATGTATTCGAAGGGCGACCACTTTGTGGCGGTGAACTGCGCGGTGTCGAAGAGGAGATGGAGGATCCAGCCGGCCAGGGCCAGGATCGCGACGGTGGACACGACACCGTAGAGCCGGTGGCGCTTGCGGGTCTGTGGACCGGGGATGTCGTACAGGGCGGTGGAATCGGTCATCGGGCGACTCCCCAGCGCTTCTCCAGGACATTGAAGATCGCGCTGATGGTGAGGGTGATGATCAGGTATCCGACGGCGATCCAGACGAAGGTCCAGATGATGTTGTAGCCGAGCTCGCTCAACGTCTTGTAGGTGCCGAGGAGTTCGGTGGCGCTGAAGGCACCGGCGATCGCGGAGTTCTTGGCGAGCGCGATGAGCGTGGAGCCGATGGGCGGGATGACGGAGCGGAACGCCTGGGGCAGGACGACGGCGTTGAGGGTCTGCCCGAAGGTCATGCCGAGGCTGCGGGCGGCCTCGCCCTGACCGCGCGGCACGGTGTTGATGCCGGAGCGCAGCGCTTCGCAGATGAAGGCCGAGGTGTAGCAGCCGAGCGCGAGGACCGCGAACAGTTCGAAGGGGAGCACGAGTCCGAAGCGCGGCAGGCCGAGTATCACGGCGAAGAAGAGCAGGGTGAGCGGGGTGTTGCGCAGGACAGTGACCCAGACCGTTCCGAAGACCCGCAGGGAGCCGACGGGGGCGACGCGGAAGGAGGCCATCACGAAGCCGAGGACGAGCGCGAGTGCCGAGGAGTAGACGGTGAGTTCGACGGTGCCGAGGAAGCCTTCCCAGTAGAGCGAGAAGTTCTGTGTCAGGACGTCCATGCGTGCCTGCCTCCTCAGCTCGCCGGGTAGCGGTCGATGGCGGGCGGCTGCGGGGCGGGGACTCCGGAGAGGCCGAGGGTCGCGTCGTACGCCTTCTTCCAGTCGCCGTTCCTCTCGTGGACGGCGAGGGCGTCGTCGAGGGCGAAGCGCAGGGCGTTGTCGCTGTGGGGGACGCCGATGCCGTACGGCTCCTTCGAGAACGGCTTGCCGACGACCTTGAGTTCGTCGGGCACCTTGGCCGCGTAGCCCATGAGGATCGTGTCGTCGGTGGTGACCGCGTCGACCTGGTAGGTGAGCAGGTTGTCGACGCAGACGGAGTAGGTGTCGTAGGCGACGAGGTCCGCCTTCGGGTAGTCCTTCTCGATGCGCTGGTACGGGGTTGATCCGGCGGCCGAGCAGACGCGTTTGCCGTCGAGGTCCTGCGGTCCGTGGATGTCGTTCTCGTCGGTGCGGACGAGCAGCGACTGTCCTGCCATGTAGTAGGGGCCGGCGAAGCCGACGAGCTTCTTGCGGTTGTCGTTGATGGTGTAGGTGCCGACGTAGTAGTCGATCTGGCCGTTCTGCAGGGCGGTTTCGCGATTGGCCGAGGCGATGGTCCGGAACTCGATCGAGGCCGGGTCGAAGCCGAGCGAGGCCGACATCATCTTCGCGATCTCGATGTCGAAGCCCGAGTACCGTCCGGTGGCCGGGTCCTTCTCCCCCATGTAGGGCTGGTCCTCCTTGGCGCCGACGATCAGGCGGCCGCGCTGCTTCGCCTTCCGCCAGGTCGGGGAGTCGGGCAGCTGGAACGCCGACTGGACCTGGTAGACCGGGAGTTCGTCGGGCTGCGGGCCCTTGACGGGCGGGCTGCCCTCCTTGCCGCAGGCGGCCAGCGCGGTCACGGCGGAGGCGAGCAGCGCGAGGACCGTGAGAGTGCGTCGCGCACGGTGCATGTCCCGCCCCCGCTCAGTGCTTGAGGATCTTGGACAGGAAGTCCTTGGCGCGCTCGCTGCGCGGACTGGTGAAGAACTCCTCGGGGGCGCGGTCCTCGACGATGCGGCCGTCGGCCATGAAGACGACACGGTTGGCGGCGGAGCGGGCGAAGCCCATCTCGTGGGTGACGACGACCATGGTCATGCCCTCCTGGGCGAGCTGCTGCATCACCTCCAGGACCTCGTTGATCATCTCGGGGTCGAGGGCGGAGGTCGGCTCGTCGAAGAGGAGGGCCTTGGGGTCCATGGCGAGCGCGCGGGCGATCGCGACGCGCTGCTGCTGACCACCGGAGAGCTGGGCGGGGAACTTGTCGGCGTGGGCGGCGAGCCCGACCCGGTCGAGGAGTTCGCGCGAACGCCGGTCGGCCTCCTCCTTCTTGCGCTTGCGAACCTTGATCTGGGCGAGGGAGACATTGGCGAGGACGGTCTTGTGCGCGAAGAGGTTGAAGGACTGGAAGACCATGCCGACCTCGGCCCGCAGCCGGGCGAGCGCCTTCCCCTCGGCGGGGATGGGCTGTCCTTCGATGAGGATGTCGCCGGTCTCCACGGACTCCAGTCGGTTGATGGCCCGGCAGAGCGTCGACTTGCCCGAGCCGGACGGTCCGATGACCACCACCACCTCCCCGCGGCCGACGGTGAGGCGGATGTCCTGCAGAACGTGCAATGTGCCGTAGTGCTTGTTGACGTCACGCAGCTCGATCAACGGATCGACGACGGCCATACGCTGCCCTGCCCCAATTCTCAGCTGTGTCGAGGTCAGCGCAAACTATCCACCACAAAAAGGGACTTCATGCCAGACACGCATGAAAACGGCATTAGCCGTATTTACTGCAGAGAGGTGATCCGAGGCCTCGTCGGGGCCGCTCAGAACTCGGCCGCCTCCCCGTACACCTGGGAGAGTTCCGGCGATCCGCCGACGGCCCAGTCGAGCCCCGCCGTCACCACGTCGATCTCCCGTCCCGAGGCCAGCCGGACCACCGGCCGGCCTCCCGGCCACACCTGCCAGGCCGCCCCCGGCACCGTCCGCACGATGACCGTGCCCAGGTACAGCCCGGCGTCATTGCCCACCCAGGGCAGCTCCTCCGGATCGTCCCGCCAACGCGGCGGAAGCTGGTCGAGCGCCATCAGTGAGCGCGCGGTGTCGTCCAGGCTCACCCCCGCGGCCTGAGCCCTGGCGCGCAGCAGCTCGCACTCGGCGAGCAACTCACCCACCCCCTCCGGATCACGGTCGAAGGCCGCGGCCAAGGGGGACTGATCGGCCTCGGGCCGCTTGCGCCAGATGTCCAGGAACGGGATGTTCATCCGACCAGCGTCGCATTTCACCCTCCGGTGGCACCACCCGGCGCGCGGAGATCGTCCCGGCCCGGGCGGGCCGTTGCGTCCCCGGTGCGGGCCCGGCCATAAGGTGATGCCCATGCCAGAGCCCCAGACCCCGCCGGCCGGCCCGCGACGTGGCCGGCGCACCGCCGCCGTCTCGCTCGTGATCGCCCTCGCGTGCGCCTCGACCGTCGCGTTTCTGACGGCGCGGGAAGCACCGCCCGCCGCCGCGCCCGACTCGGGCCAGGGCCGGGCCGGCGCCGAGCAGCGTGCCGCGAATGCCTTCCTGCGGGCGCCCGGCTCGCCAATGACGGTGATCGCCCACCGGGGCGCCTCCTCCGCCGCGCCCGAGAACACGCTGCTCTCCGACGAGGTCGCCCGCCGGGGCGGCGCCCGGTGGATCGAGAACGACGTCCAGCCGAGCCGGGACGGAGTGCCGTACATCCTCCACGACGCCACGGTGGACCGGACCACCGACGGGACCGGGCCGATCCGCGGACTGACCGCCAGGGAGCTGAACCGGCTCGACGCCGGCTCCTGGTTCGCCCCCGCGTTCACCGGCGCACGGGTCCCCACCCTCGCCGCCCAGCTGGACGATCTGCGTCTTCGGGGCGGGAACCTGGTCCTGGAGATCAAGGGCAGTCACAGCCGCGAGCAGGTGGCGCGGATCGTCAAGGAGGTACGCGACCACGGCATGGCCGACCGGGTGCTGGTGCAGAGCTTCGACCCCGAGGCGCTGCGACACACCCGCGCGCTGGCCCCCGAGCTCCCCCTCGGCCTGCTGCGCGACACGCTTGACCCCGACCCGGTCGCGGTCGCCGAAGAGCTCGGGCTGAGCGCCTACAACCCGGCCTTCGGCCAGCTGACGGCCCACCCCGAGACCGTGGCGAAGCTCCATGCGGCGGGCGTGGCCGTGATGGTCTGGACGGTCGACACCGCGGACCGTTGGAAGACCCTGGACTCGCTCGGCGCCGACGCGGTCATCACCAACCGACCGGCCGAACTGGCCGGCTGGAACGCCGCCTGGGCCCAGGGCCGTGGGGCGGGCTCCTAGACGTCCAGGTCGACGACGACCGGTGCGTGGTCGGACGCGCCCTTGCCCTTGCGCTCCTCGCGGTCGACATAGCTGTCCTTGACCGCGTCGGCGAACGGCTTGTTGCCGTACACCAGGTCGATGCGCATCCCGCGGTTCTTCGGGAAGCAGAGCTGGCGGTAGTCCCAGTACGTGAAGGGGTGGTCGTACTTCAGCGGCCGCGGGACCACGTCGGCGAGGCCCGTCTCGCGCAGTCCTGCCAGCGCGGCCCGCTCCGGGTCGGTGACGTGGGTGAGGCCCTCGAAGGCCGCCCGGTCCCAGACGTCGTCGTCGGTCGGCGCGATGTTGTAGTCGCCCAGGACGGCGAACGGCCGCTCCCCCGCGGCGTCCTCGGCGACGGCCGCCTGGAGCGCCTCCAGCCAGCGGAGCTTGTACGCGTAGTGCTCGTGGGCCACCTCACGGCCGTTGGGCACGTAGACCGACCACACACGGACCGGGCCGCAGGTCGCGGCGATCGCCCGGGGCTCCTGCGCGGTCTCGTAGTCGGGCCCGCCCGGCAGGCCGGTGACGACGTCCTCCAGACCGACCTTGGAGAGCAGGGCCACGCCGTTCCACCGTCCGGTGGCGTTCACCACCGACTCGTACCCCAGCTCGCGCAGCTCGTCGGCGGGAAACTGCTCGACGGTGCACTTGGTCTCCTGGATGCACAGCACGTCCGTGCCGGTGCTCTCCAGCCAGGCCAGGAGTCGGGGCAGGCGGGCGGTGATCGAATTGACGTTCCAGGTCGCGATGCGCATGAGCGCAAGCCTAACGGCGGGGTGTGACAGTCACCCGCCCCGCGGCCGGTGGATCACAGCTCGGTCGAGTCGCCCGGCGTCAGCCGGCCGTGGTCCGTGCCGCCGAGGGCGCCGATCTGCCGGTCGTAGATGGGCCGGGCGAGGTCGGTGAGCAGGGCGTCGTGGACGTCGATGGCCCGGCGCGGCTTCACCTCGCGTACGTAGTCGATGACCTCGGAGATCTTGCTCCAGGGGGCCATCACCGGCAGCATCAGCGTGTCCACCGGGTGGTCGGGGACGGTCAGCGCGTCGCCCGGGTGGAAGACGGAGCCGTCCACGAGGAAGCCGACGTTGGTGATCCGGGGGATGTCCGGGTGGATCACCGCGTGCAGCTCGCCGTGGACCTGGACGTCGAAGCCGGCCGCGCTGAAGGTGTCGCCGTGGCCGACGGTGTGGACGCGGCCGGGGAAGGCGGCCGAGAGCTTCTCCGCGACGCTGCGCAGCGTCCAGATCTCGGCCGCCGGGTTGGACTCCAGGCCGGCCCGCAGCCGGTCCTCGTCGAAATGGTCGGCGTGCTCGTGGGTGACCAGCAGGACGTCGGCGCCGAGCGCCGAGTCCTCCTCGCTGAAGCCGCCCGGGTCGATGACGAGCGTCCGCCCGTCCTTCTCCAGACGGACACAGGCGTGCGACTTCTTCGTCAGCTTCACGGGACTCCACCTCACGACGGGCCGGACGGGGCCCGGTCAGCCTACGCCTGGGGGGTGGTCTCTTCCTTGATCACCCGTCCCACCACACGCAGGGCGCTCTCGGCCGCCGGCAGCCCGCAGTAGACCGCGGTCTGCAGCACGACCTCCCTGATCTCGTCCGGGGTCAGACCGTTGCGCAGGGCGGCCCGGGTGTGGTCGCCGAGCGCGTCCTGGTGGCCGCCCGCGATCAGCGCGGTCAGCGTCACGCAGCTGCGGGTGCGACGGTCCAGACCCTCGCGGCTCCAGACCTCGCCCCAGGCGTAGCGGGTGACGAGGGCCTGGAGGTCGGCGCCGAACTCGTCGTCCAAGGCCTGGTCCACATGCGCGTCGCCGAGGATCTCGCGGCGCAGCTTGACGCCGTGGTCGTACGGGTCGGGCCGCACGTCCCCCTGCTCCTCGCCCGCCGGCTCGGCGGGCGCGATCTCGGCGACGGGCACGACCGGGGCGGAGACGGGCGGCATCGCCAAGGCGGGCAGGGCGCTCTGCGTGTCGTGCACGATCCCGGCGAAGTGGCTGGTGAGCAGCTCGGTGACGGCGGCGGGCTGCTCGACCGGGGCGAGGTGGGAGGCGCCGGGGACGACGGCGAGCCGGGCGTCGGCGATCCCGGCGACCAGCGTGCGGGCCTCGGCGGGTCCGGTGACCTGGTCGTCGGCACCGACGAGCACGAGGGCGGGGATGCCGATGCGACCGAGGGCTTCCCGTACGTCGAAGCCGGCGAGCGCCTCGCAGGCACCGATGTAGCAGCCGGGGTCGGTGGTGCGGACCATCTGCACGGCCCACTCGACGATCGCGGGCTGCGCCGCGCGGAAGGCGGGGGTGAACCACTGCTCGGGGGCGGTGCGGGCCATGGGTTCGAGGCCGTTGGTCCGGACGATCACACCGCGCTGGCGGAACTCGTCGGCGCTGCCGAACCGGGGCGAGGCGGCGACCAGGGCGAGGGAGGCGACCCGATGGGGCGCCCGCAGGGCGAGGTCGAGGCCGACCGCGCCGCCGATGGAGCAGCCCACGTAGCCGAAGCGCTGGACGCCCAGCTCGTCGAGCGTGGCGAGCAGGCGGTCGCCCAGCTCGGCGACGGAGGTGAAGGGTCGCGCGGGTGCCCCGCCGTGCCCCGGCAGGTCGAAACGGACGATGCGCCACTGACGGGTGAGCTCGGGTATCTGGCGGTCCCACATGTGCCATGTGGTGCCCAGTGAGGGGCCCAGCACCAGTACCGGAGCGTCTTCTCGCCCGTCGAGGCGGTATTGCAGGGTGTTCGTCAGTGTCTCACTCACTCGCCAGACCCTCTCATCTCCGAGGGAAGCCCTTCCAGGCGGGGCCTGTGGAACCGGCGCGCCTCGTCGGCGCAGGGCGGCTCTTCGCGGCTGCGGCAACGCGGCGAGGGGCAGCCGGGTCCCGGCTGCCCCTCGCGGTTGCTCCCGTGGCGGGACCGGCGCCTCCCGGGCGAGCGCCGACCGAGTGGCGCCGCGCGACGCCCAGGAGGGTGGCCTCCTACCGGCGGCGCACCACGGGTGTCCGGTACCGGCCGGACACCGAGGTGTCGTCACCTCAGGTGCCACCGAGGCGCTGTCGGCCGCCCTGCTCGCCCTCTGCGACCCGGGGGACGAGGTCCTCACGTTCGAACCCTGCTACGACGCCTACTCCGCCTGCGCCGACCTGGCCGGCGCCCGGCTGGTGACCGTACCCCTGGTCTCGGGGGACGACGGCTTCGCGCTGGACGAGGCCGCGCTGCGGGCCGGCTTCGGGTCGCGCACCTCCCGACGACCGGGACCGTCACGGCGTGGTCGTGGAGACCACGAACACCTTCGGGGCGGCGGGGTCGGTGAGGTCGACGGTGATGTCCTGGCTGGGTCGCGGCTTGTCCTTGCGGACGGTGGTGCCGGACCAGTTCTGGTCCGTCGTGAAGTCCCAGCCCGCGATGGCGGCGTCGCGTTCGCCGATGGTGACCTCGCCGGGGACCAGCTCGGAGCGGCTGGAGCCGACGTCGTTCAGGAAGGTGTCGAGCCCGCCGCCGTTCGTCGTGAACTGGACGTACAGCCGACTGGTCTTCCAGTTGCTGGTCTCGTAGTAGGCGACCCCGGTGCTGCCCGCGGGGACCGGGACCTCGAAGACGCGGCGCTTCATCAGCGACGGCCAGTTGTCGACCAGCCCGGTGGCCGAGGACTCGCGCTCCTTGTCGCGACCGCTGTCGCGGCTCTGGCCGGCGGAGATCACCAGATAGCCGGCGGGGATGCCGACGAGCAGGACGATGATGATCGCCGTCAGCCAGCGGCGGCGGATCATGTGGCGCCTGTCCTCCGGCAGCTTGGTCTCCTGCTCGGGTGAGGTGGTCGGGGAGGGAACGGTCATGAATCCGGGTCCTGGGTGGTGCGGGAGGTGCGTCCTTCGGTGCCGCCGCGCAGTGCCTGGGCGTAGCGCTCGTACCGCTCGTGGCGCTCGGCGCGGCGGCGGTTGGCACGGCGGAAGCGGCGGGCCACGAGCCGGGCGAGGTCGGCGGCGCCGACCATGCCGGCCTCGGGGCCGAGTTGGGCCTTGGTGATCCGGGCCTCGGGGCGGTAGCCGCGGCCGGTGAGGTGGCGCCGGAAGGCGTCCCTGGCGGGCGCGATCAGCAGGTCGTCGGCGGCGCTGACGCCGCCGCCGATCACGAAGCAGGAGGGGTCGAGGGCGGCGGCGAGGTTGGCGATGCCGACGCCGAGCCACTGCCCGATGTCCTGGAGGAGCTCGACGCACATGGCGTCGCCCTCGCGGGCCAGCTCGGTGATGAGCGGGCCGGTGATGTCGGGGACGTGCCCCTTGACCCGCTCGATGATGTTGTACGCGACCGGGGAGTCGGCGGCGGCCAGTTCCCTGGCCTCGCGGACCAGGGCGTTGCCGGAGCTGTACTGCTCCCAGCAGCCGCGGTTGCCGCAGGGGCACCGGTGGCCGCCGGGGACGACCTGCATATGGCCGAACTCGCCGGCCACCCCGTACTTGCCGCGCTTGACCCGGCCGTCCTCCAGGATCGCCCCGCCGATGCCGGTACCGAGGGTGATCATGACGAGGTGATCCTCGCCCCGTCCGGCTCCGAAGCGCCACTCGGCCCAGGCGGCGGTGTTGGCGTCGTTGTCGACCATGACGGGGACGGCCAGCCGGGACTGCAGGGAGTCGCGGAGCGGCTCGTTGCGCCAGGCGAGGTGCGGGGCGAAGAGGACGGTGGCCCGGTCGGCGTCGACCCAGCCGGCCGCGCCGATGCCGACGGCGTGCACGTCGTGCCGGTCGGAGAGGTCCAGGACCAGCTCGACGATGGTGTCCTCGACGACCTTGGGGCTCTTGGACTTGTCGGGGGTCTCGGTGCGGACCTTCTCCAGGATGGTGCCGTCCGCGTCGACGACGCCGGCCATGACCTTCGTACCGCCGATGTCGATGCCGACGGTGGGCACCCGGGGCGCGGTCAGGTGGGAGCGCCGCTCTCGGGAGCCGACGGTCCGCAGCGCGGCGCCTCGGGTGGCCCCGCGCTGGGTCAGATCGCGGTAGGTACTCATCGGCTCGATTCTGCCAGGTGCGGTGTCGGGAGGCGGGTTGCGACGGCGGCGCGGGGGCTACGGCGCGGTGGGGCGCTCCAGCTCGTGACGGAGGTCCTCCAGCTCGCTGCCGCCCGCCATCTGCCGGGTCAACTCGTCCAGGGTGACCGAATCCTTGGTGTGGCTGCCCGACATGACACCGCGCTTGAGCAGGATGAAACGGTCGCCGACGAGATAGGCGTGGTGCGGGTTGTGGGTGATGAGGACCACTCCGAGGCCCTGGTCACGGGCGGCGGCCACATACTTCAGGACCACTCCGGACTGCTTGACGCCGAGGGCGGCGGTCGGCTCGTCCAGGACCAGGACCTTGGCGCCGAAGTACACCGCGCGGGCGATGGCCACGCACTGGCGCTCGCCACCGGAGAGGGTGCCGATGGGCTGGTCGACGTCGCGCAGGTCGATGCCCATGCGCAGCAGCTCCGTGCGGGTGGTCTCGCGCATGAGCTCGACGTCGAGGCGCTTGAAGGGTCCGGCGCCCTTGGTGGGCTCGGAGCCGAGGAAGAAGTTCCGCCAGACCGGCATGAGGGGGACGACGGCCAGGTCCTGGTAGACGGTGGCGATGCCGAGGTCCAGGGCCTCGCGCGGGCTGGAGAGCGCGATGTCCTCGCCCTCGATCCGGAAGGTGCCGGCGTCGTGCCGGTGCAGCCCCGCGATGATCTTGATGAGGGTGGACTTGCCGGCCCCGTTGTCGCCGAGGACGCAGGTGATCTCGCCCGCGTGGACCTCCAGGGAGACCCCTTCGAGGGCGCGGATGTTGCCGTAGTACTTGCTGACGTCGTCGAGCTCGACGAGTGCGGGCGCCGGGGCGGTGGGCTGGGGGGTGGTCATTTGGTTGCCTCCACGCGCCTGCGGATCCAGGCGTTCAGCAGGGTCGCCAGCAGGAGCATCGCTCCCAGGAAGAACTTGAACCAGTCCGGGTTCCACTCCGCGTACACGATGCCCTTGCTGGTCATGCCGAAGATGAACGCGCCGACCGCCGAGCCGATGGCGGAGCCGTAGCCTCCGGTGATCAGACAGCCGCCGATGACGGCCGCGATGATGTAGATCAGCTCGTTCCCGACGCCTTCTCCGGACTGGACGACGTCGAAGGAGAAGAGGAGGTGCTGGCCGGAGATCCAGGCGCAGAGGGCCACGCCCATGTAGAGGCCGATCTTGGTCCTGGCGACCGGGACGCCGACCGCGCGGGCGGCGTCGGCACCGCCGCCGACGGCGAAGATCCAGTTGCCGAAGCGGGTGCGCAGCAGGATCCAGGTGGCGACCGCGACCAGGCCGATCCACCACAGAATGGTGACCTTGAGTTCGACGTCGCCGATGGTCAGCTGGGAGGCGAAGAGCTTCCTGGCGGAGGGGAAGCCCTCCATGTCGGCGATCGACTTGGTGGAGACCGTGCCGCTGATCAGCTTGGTGAAGCCGAGGTTCAGTCCGGTCAGCATGAGGAACGTGCCGAGCGTGATGATGAAGCTCGGCAGCTTGGTCCGGGTCAGCATGACGCCGTTGAAGGCGCCGATGGCGAGGGTGACGACCAGCGAGACCCCGACGCCGACCCAGACGTTCGCGGTCATCTGGTAGCTGAACATCGAGGAGATCAGCGCCGAGGTCGTGACCATCACGCCGGCCGAGAGGTCGAACTCCCCGCCGATCATCAGCAGCGCTACGGGCACCGCCATGATGCCGATGGTGGAAGCCGCGTAGAAGACCGTGCCGAGGCTGGAGGCGCGCAGAAAGCTGTCGGCGATCAGCGAGAAGAAGAGGAAGACGGCCGCCGCGCCGACCACCGAGCCGAGCTCGGGGCGGGCCAGCAGTTTCTTCAGCGGGGAGGTGCGCAGCAGCCGCTCGTCGACGTGGTCGAGGTCGGACGGGGCGGTCGCGCTCATCGAGTGCCCCGCTCCGTGTAGCCCTTCAGTGCCTCGGCGTCGTCCTTGGTGATGATCTGGGGGCCGGTGAGGACCGGCTTGCCGCCGCCGAGGACGTCGGCGTTGTACTTGTACAGCCAGAGCAGGTCGACGGCCTCGTAGCCCTGGAGGTAGGGCTGCTGGTCCACGGCGAAGCCGAGGGTGCCCGCGGAGAGCGCGGAGGCGACCTTGGCGTTGAGGTCGAAGGTGTCGACCTCGGCCTCAGAGCCCGCTGTCTTCTTCGCCTGGACGGCGGCGTCGGCGAACGGCGCGCCGAGGGTGACGACGGAGTCGATGGCGGGGTCGGACTGGAGCTTGGCCTCGATGGACGCCTGGACGTCGGGCATGTTGGTGCCGTCGACGTACAGGTTCTGCAGGTCACCGCCGAAGGTGTTCTTCGCCCCGGCGCAGCGCTGCTCGTGGCCGACGTTGCCCTGCTCGTGGAGGACGCACAGCGCCTTCTTCTTCCCGCGCTTGTCCAGCTCCTCACCGACGGCCTCCCCCGCGACGGTCTCGTCCTGACCGATGTGGGTGAGCGCGCCGAAGGCCTTGGACTGCTCGGATCCGGAGTTGACGGTGATCACCGGGATTCCGGCCTTGACCGCCTTCTCGACGGCGGTCTTCATCGCGTCGGGCTTCGCGAGGGTGACGATGAGTCCGTCGACGCCCTTGGCGATGTACGAGTCGATGAGCTGCGCCTGCTGCTGCGCCTCGTCGCTGTGGGCGTAGAGGAAGTTGATGTTGTCCTTCACGGCCGCCTGCTCGGCGCCGTTCTGGACGATGTCCCAGAAGGTGTCGCCGTCGCCCGAGTGGGTCACCATGGCGAAGGTCCACCGGGGGGTGTTCACGGCCGCCTTCCCCTGGGCCGCGGCCGCCTTGCGGGCGTCCTCCGCGCGCTTCCCGCCGGTGCTGCTGCACCCGGCGAGTGCGGCGGTGAGCGCCACCGCGAGCACGGCGCCGACTGCGGCGCGTACCCCTCCTGTCCGAAGCCTGGTCACGAGGCCGTGCCCTCCTTTGTGTCCTTCTGCGTGCATTGCAGTATCGGTCATGGGGATCGCGCGGATCTTCGCGGGGCGGGTGTACGGCTAGGGGCGCACCAGGAGCTGGAACTCGAAGGAGTACCGGGAGGCCCGGTAGAGGTGCGATCCGAACTCGACGGCACGACCGGTGTCGTCGAAGGTGGTGCGTTCCATGGTGAGCAGCGGGGCTCCCTCCTCCTCGGTCAGCAGGTCCGCCTCGGCCGCCGTGGCGGACCGGGCGCCCACGGTCTGGCGGGCGCTGTGGAGAGTGATACCGGCGCCGCGCATGAGGCGGTAGAGGCCGGTGGTCTCCAGTTGTCCGGGGTCCAGGTCGAGGAGTCCGGCCGGCAGATGGTTGCGCAGATACGCCATCGGCTCGTCGTGCGCGGAGCGGAGCCGCTCCACGTACCGCACGTCGCTGCCCTCCGGCACGCCGAGGGCGGCGGCGACCCGGGCGGTGGCGGGTTCCACGCGGTCGGCGAGAACGCGGGTGGCGGGGCGCTGGCCGGCCGCCTCCAGGTCGTCGTAGAGGCTACTGAGCTCCAGCGGGCGCCTGACCTGGCTGTGCACGACCTGGGTGCCGACGCCCCGCCGGCGGACCAGGAGGCCCTTGTCGACCAGCGACTGGATGGCCTGGCGGACGGTGGGGCGGGACAGGCCCAGCCGGGTGGCGAGGTCGATCTCGTTGCCGAGCAGGCTTCCGGGGGTCAGGACCCCCTGCTCGATCGCCGCCTCCAGCTGCTGGGCGAGCTGGTAGTAGAGCGGGACCGGGCTGGTGCGGTCCACGGAGAAGGGTGGCAGCGAGGCGGACGACGGCGGCTTGGACACGGACGGGAGCGTAGCCCGAGGAGAAGATGACAGGAAGTGGTGAAGTCCGATTGTCCTGACAAATCCTTGACAGGGTCTCCGTTCGGCACCACCTTGGGGGCCATGCGCATCGGACTGATCGGAACGGGACGTATCGGGGCTTTCCACGCGGGCGTGCTCGCCCGCCATCCGGAGGTCGAATCGCTTGTCGTGGCGGACGCGGACGCCACCCGGGCCGCTCAGGTCGCCGGGGCGATCGGCGCCGGCGCGGCGCCCACCGTCGACGCCCTCCTCGACCACGCCCTCGACGCCGTCGTCATCGCCTCCGCCACCGCCGCCCACGCCGAGCTGATCGGCCGTGCGGCGGGTGCCGGACTGCCCGCCTTCTGCGAGAAGCCCATCGCCCTGGACGTGCCCGGCACGCTCGGTGCGCTGCGGGCGGTCGAGGCCGCGGGCACGGAGCTCCAGCTCGGTTTCATGCGCCGCTTCGACCCCGGGTACGCCGCCGCCCGCGAGGCCGTGCGGACGGGTCGGCTCGGCCGCCTGCACACCGTACGCGCGGCCACCTCCGACCCCGCCCCGCCGCCCGCCGCGTATCTGCCGCTCTCCGGCGGTCTCTTCCGGGACTGCCTGGTGCACGACTTCGACATACTGCGCTGGGTGACCGGGCGGGAGGTCGTCGAGGTGTACGCCACCGGCTCGGACGCGGGCCCCGCGATGTTCCGCGAGGCGGGCGACGTGGACACCGCGGCGGCGGTGCTCACCCTGGACGACGGCACGCTCGCGACCGCGACGGCGACCCGGTGCAACGGCGCCGGTTACGACGTCCGGATGGAGCTGGCGGGCGAGCGGGACCAGATCGCCGTCGGCCTGGACGACCGGACCCCGCTCACCTCGGTGGAGCCCTCGGGACCGCCCGCCCCGGTCAAGCCCTGGCCGGGCTTCCTGGAGCGGTTCGCCCCCGCGTACGAGGCGGAACTGGACGCGTTCGTCCGGCTGGTCCGCGGCGAGGCACCCAATCCGTGCGACGGCCGCGAGGCGCTTGAGGCCCTGCGGATCGCGGAGGCCTGCGAGCGCTCACGGCGCGAGCGCCGACCTGTCGCGCTCGCCGAGATCCCGTCGTAGAGCGGGATCCCGTCGTGGGCCGGATCCAGTCCTACGTCGGGATCATGTCGTAGCGCTGGATCCAGCCCTACGTCGGGATCCCGTCGTGGGCCGGATCCCGTCCTACGCCGAGATCATGTCGTAGCGCGTCCCCTCAGCCGTTCGCCGAGAGGACCGTTCCCTGTGCCACCGCGCACAGGGTCTCGTCGCCCGCCTCGTCCACCGTCAGCAGGTCGCACCGGACCACGGCCTGCCGTCGTCCCGCGTGGACCACGCTCGCGCGGGCGACGAGCGTGCGGCCCCGCGCGGGGCGGACGTACTGGATGGAGAAGCCGGCGGTCAGCACGGCCGCGCCCAGCGCGGTGCCGGCCGCGAAGGTGAGCGCGTTGTCGGCGGCGTACGAGAGCACACCGCCGTGCGCGAACCCGTTCTGCTGCTGGAGCTCCTCGCGGAGGTCGACCTCGAGCGTGGCCGCGCCGTCGCCGAAGGCGGTGATCCGGGCGCCGACGAGCCGGCTGAACGGCTGGGCGTCCAGGACCTTCCGCGCGAGGTCGAGGTCGAGGTCGTGCGAGGGATCGGTCATCGGGGTCACCACCGGACGGGAAGGCGGCGCACACCGCGGACGAGCAGGCCGGGCATCCACTCCCAAGGAGCGCCCTCGGGGTCGAGTTCCAGCCGCGGGAATCGTTCCAGCAGTGTCCGGATCGCGATGGTGCCCTCGAGACGGGCGAGCGGTGCGCCGAGACAGTAGTGGATGCCGTGCCCGAAGGCCATATGGCCGCGCGGTTCGCGGCGGATGTCGAAGCGGTCCGGTTCGGGGAAGCGGTTCGGGTCGCGGTCGGCGGCCGCGAGGGAGACGAAGACGGCGGAGCGGGCCGGGATGTCGGTGCCTCCGACGGTGGTCGGCTCCTTGGCGATCCGGAAGGTGGTGGTTTCCACAGGCCCGTCGTAGCGCAGCCCTTCCTCGATCACCCCGTCGAGCAGCCCGAAGTCGGCTCGGAGTTCGGCGAGTTGGTCGGGGTGGGCGAACAGGGCCCGCATCGTGTTGGTGATCAGACCGACGGTGGTCTCGTGCCCCGCGACGAGCAACAGGTATGCCATCGCCCGTAGTTCGGGCAGGGAGAGCCGGTCGCCGTCCTCGGCGCGCGTGGCGATCAGCGCGGAGAGCAGGTCGTCCTGGGGACCGGAGGCCCGCTTGTCCTCGATGAGATCGTCGAGGTACGCGCCGAAGCCCTCGACGACCTCCCGCGCGGGGGTTCCGGTGGCCGGCGCGACCAGCTCGTTCGACCAGTGCCGGAAGGAGTCCCGGTCGGCCGCCGGGACACCGAGGAGCTCGCAGATGACGGTCATGGGCAGCGGGAACGCGAAGGAGTCCACGAGATCGGCGCGGCCCGCCGGGGCCATGGCGTCGACGAGTCCGTCGGCGAGCTCCTGGATGCGGGGACGCAGGGCCTCCACCCGCCGCCCGGTGAACTCCCGTGCGACGAGCTTGCGCAGCCGGGTGTGGTCGGGTGCGTCCACGGCGAGCAGGTTGGGGCCGATGACCTCCTCGTCGACCGGGACGACGCCGATGACGGACGGCGACTTCACCAGACGCGGGTCGGCGAGGGCCGCCCGCCCCTCCTCGTGTCCGACGACGAGCCAGAACTCCCAGCCGTCGGGCATACGGATGTGGTGGACGGGACCGCTCTCGCGGAGCTTCGCGTAGTAGGGATACGGATTCGCGGTGAAGTCCGCGCCCCACTCCCCCAGTTCGATGACGGACATCGCCCCACCCTAGGCGGTGTCGTTTTCGTCGAGGAGGCCGGCGTCGTGGACGAGAAGCGCGATCTGGACACGGTTGTTGAGGCCGAGTTTGGCGAGAATCCGTGAGACATGGGTCTTGACGGTCGGCACGCTCATGTAGAGGGCGGCGGCGATCTCGGCGTTGGACTGCCCGCGGCCGACGGCGACGGCGACCTCGCGTTCGCGCTGGGCGAGTTCGGCGAGCCTGCCCGCCGCGGTCGCGCTCCTCGGCTGCTCCGGCCGGCCCGTGACGTGGCTCATCAGCTGGCGGGTGACGGCCGGCGAGAGCACCGGGTCGCCGGAGGCGACGCGGCGCACGGCGGCGACGATCTCGGCGGGCGGAGTGTCCTTGAGGACGAATCCGGCCGCACCCGCGCGCAGGGCGCGCAGCACCTGCTCGTCGGCGTGGAAGGTGGTGAGGACCACGACCTCGGGGGCGTCGGGGCGGGCGCGCAGCAGTTCGGTGGCGGTGAGGCCGTCGACGTGCGGCATCCGGATGTCCATCAGGACGACGTCCGGGGCGAGGCGGGCGACGAGGTCGGGGACGTCCCGGCCGTCGGTGCCCTCGCCGACGATCTCGATGTCGTCGGCGCCGTCGAGCATGAAGGTGAGGCCGGCGCGGACCAGGGGGTCGTCGTCGACGACGAGCAGACGGATGGTCATGAGGGCCACGGTAGCCAGGCGTGCAGGGCGAACCCCCCGCCGGGGGCGGGGCCGTGGTCGAGGCGCCCGCCGGCGAGGGTGGCGCGCTCGGTGAGGCCGATGAGTCCCTGACCCGAGCCGGGGACGTGCGGGACGGGTCCGGTGGGGGCCGGGTTGTGGACGTCGATGGTCAGTCCGTCGCCCGGACGGCCGCGCACGGTGAGGGTGACCTCGCTGCCGGGGGCGTGCTTGCGGGCGTTGGTGAGGCCCTCCTGCGCGATCCGGTAGACGGTGCGGCCGGTGGAGGCGGGGACCGCCTCCGGATCGTCGATCGTGGAGTCGAGGACGACCTTCGTACCGGCCTCGCGGGACTCGGCGACCAGCGCGTCGAGCGTGGCGAGGGTGGGCTGCGGCCGGTCGCCCTCCGCGCCCTCGCCCGGGGCGCGCAGGACGCCGATGATCTGCCGGAGGTCCTGGAGGGCCTCGTGGGCGCTGTCCCGGATGACTCCGGCGGCGCGGGCGACCTGCTCCGGCGGGGCGTCGGGCCGGAACTCCAGCGCTCCGGCGTGCACGCTGAGCAGGGTGAGCCGGTGGGCGAGGACGTCGTGCATCTCGCGGGCGATGGCCTCGCGGGCGAGTCGCTGGGCCTGCTCGGCGCGCAGCTCCGCCTCGGCCTCGGCGCGCCGGGCGCGTTCGCGCAGGGCCTCGACGAGCTGGCGCCGGGACCGTACGAGCATCCCCCAGGCGGTCATGAGCAGGACCAGGATGAAGCCGATGAGGATCCCGGGCACGGTCCCGGTGGCGGGGTCGGGGCGCACGAAGACCTGGGCGGTGGTGCCGGCGAGGGAGAGCGCGCCGACCCAGGCGACCTGGCGGAAGGGCCGCCGGACGGCGAGGCTGAACAGGCTCACGAGGAAGGCGCCGCCGGCGAGGGGCGCGGCCACGCTGACGAGGCTGAGCGCGACCGCGAGGCCGACGGGCCAGCGACGGCGCAGCCAGAGGGCGCAGCAGGCGGCGGCACCGACGACCTGGTCGGCCACGGCGACGGCGTGGCTGTTCAGGTCGTCGGTGGCGTCGGCCGCGATCATGCCGAAGAGGACCGCGAGGAGGAACAGGGTGGTGTCGACGACCCAGTCGCGTACGGTGCGGCGCGGCCTGCGGCCGGGTGGGGCGTCGGCCGGAGGGTCGGCCATGGCCGAGGGCAGCAGCCAGGCGTAGCGGTCCGTACGAGTCATACGAACCAAAGTACGCACGTCAGGGGGGCGGGGCCGGGTCGGAACGGCCGATGGCTACCAAAGTCGCGCGGTACGAGACTTCGGTAGCACCGGCTCTGTCCCACCGGCCGACGCGGGCGCGAGGAGCGCGACGCCAGGATCGGCCCATGAAGAAGATTCTGGAGTTCGTGGGCGGTGTGGTGCTGATCGGCGGCATCGCGGGGGTGCTGCGCGAGTTGACGGGCTGGTTCCCGTTCATGGGGTTCACCCGGTTCCTGACGGAGAACGTCTCGTTCCTGGAGGGCCGGGAGATCCTCACCAATATCGCGATCGCGGTGGTCGGCTTCGCGATCGTCATGATCGCCGACACCAAGCGGCGCACCTGACGCGACATCCGCCGTTCCGGTCGCTCGGTTGACCCGGACGGATCCCGGGCGCTGCGCGGCCGTCGGAGGTGTAGTGGGGTGGTGGCGACACCGACAGGGGGCTACCGACGTGAGCCGACAGCACGCCACCGACCCCCCTGCGGGGCCGCAGCGGCAGGACGAGGTCGCCGGCGAGGCCCGCTGGCCGATGGCCACCGCCGTCGTGGCCGCGATGACGCTGACCCTGTTGCTCCCCGACGCCCTTCGGCTGGCCCCCAGCTGGGTGCTCCCCAGCATCGAAGGCCTGCTCCTGCTTGCGCTGATCGCGGGAGACCCGGGCCGGATCGACCGCCGCTCGGCCGCCCTGCGCGCCGTGTCGATCGCCTTGGTCGGTGTCCTGGCGCTCGGCGCCGTCTGGTCGACCGTCCAGTTGACGGACGACATCATCCACGGTGGGAAGGAGACCGCCTCCGCGGCGAGTCTGCTGCAGACCGGCGGGACCGTCTGGGCCGGCACCGTCCTCGCCTTCTCCCTGCTGTACTTCGAACTCGACTGCGGTGGTGCGGCGGCCCGCGCCCACCACATGCCCGCCGCTCCGGCGCTCGCCTTCCCCCAGCAGCTCAGCCCCGAGCTCGCCACCCCCGGCTGGCGTCCGCGCTTCGTGGACTACCTCTACCTCGGGCTCACCAACGCCACCGCCTTCAGCCCGACGGACGTCATGCCACTGGCCCCCTGGGCCAAGATGGCCATGGCGGTGCAGTCGCTCGTCTCCCTGCTCATCCTCGGCCTCGTCGTCGCCCGCGCCGTCAACGTGCTGACCTAGCGCATGCCCGAAAGGCGCCCTTTGTCGCCAACGGGATACAGTCGGCGGGTGGGCAGAGCCGAGGAGCACGCCGAGGGTGCGGGACCGTTCACGACCCGGCTCACCTGGCGACCACGGGACGGGGGCACCGCGGTCTGGGAGTCCCGCCTGGCCCGCAAACGAGCCCGGCTGACCGTACGGGCCACGGGCGAGGCGGAAGCCCGCACCCGACGGGCGGACGCGGTGGCCGTCGCCCGCGCGCGCAGGCTGAACGCCATCGCTGCGGGCGCGTTCACGGTCGGCGGCGCGCTCTTCGCCCTCGGAGCCGGACTGGCGCAGTTCGGCCCGGGCGACGTGACGAGCGCCTGGATCTACTTCACCGGCGGCCTGTTCTTCAACACCGGCGGGTACGCCTCACTCCTCCAGAGCATCAACACACCCCGCCGGGACGGCGAGGCGGGCAGGCTCACCGCGCGGCCCTGGTCGTGGTGGCGCTACGAACCGGCCCGGATCGACTGGCTCAGCACCTTCCTGCTGTTCGCCGGCACGCTCGTGTTCGGCGTCAATCTGCTGAGTTCCCTGCTCCAGGGACTCTCGGTGCATCAGATGAACCGGCTCGTCTGGGCCCCCGACATGGTGGGGTGCACCCTGTTCCTGGTCTCGGGGCACCTCGCCCTGGTCGAGGTCTGCCACGGCAGGCCGCGCGTGCGCGCGCACGACCTGGCCTGGTGGATCGTCGCGATCAACCAGCTGGGGTCGGTCCTCTTCATGGTGTCGGCACTGGCCGCCTTCACCCGGCCGGCGACCGGGAATCTGCTCAATGTCGACATCGCGAACTGGGGCACGCTCGCGGGAGCGGTGTGCTTCGCCGTCGGCGGGGTGCTGCAGTTCTCCGAGCGTCCCTGACCTCGCCCCGTACCTTGCCGCCGGGCGGCGCGTCGCCGACCGCTACGCGCGGGTCCGGGTCAGGCGCTCGCCTCGGTGAGGCGGGTGACCTCGGCGAGGTGCTCGGCCATGCGGTGGGAGACCGAACCGCTGGTGTAGAGGACGCTGCCGACGACGGCGAGGGGAACCGAGCCGCCGAGCACGGCGAGGAGCTCGGGCCAGTCGCGTTCGTCGACGCACCTGCTGTCGCTGTTGTGCAGGTTCTCGCTGCTCCAGCGGGAGACACAGTCCTTGCTCCGGCCGTCCCACTCGGCCTCGTACGGCGAGAAGATCAGCACGGCCAGCCAGATCCACATCAGTCCGGCGAGGGCCAGCAGCCCGAGTCCCCATCCCTGGGTGCGCCGTGCGCGGGCGCGGAATTCTATGTCGTACGAGAGTGAACGCATGGCGCAAGAACCTACCGGCCGCCCTCGTCCGCGGCTCGACGGCCCCAACTCGTCCCCGCGAGGACGAGAACGGCGCCTGCGATGCCGAGCACACCGGGCCGGTCACCGGCGATCGCGATGCCGGCGGCCGCGGCCCACAGGGGTTCCGTCCCGAGCAGGAGGCTGACGCGCGAGGGGGAGGTGCGGCGGACGGCCCACATCTGCACGAAGAAGGCGAAGAGCGTGCAGAAGACGGAGAGGAAGAGCAGCCCGGCCCATTCGCGCGGGCCGAAGTCGAGCGCCACCGACCAGGGGGACGCGCCGGTGCCGGGGGCGGCGGCGAGCAGGGCGAAGACGGCGACGGCGGAGCCGAGTTGGACGGTGGTGAGGGAGAGCGAGTCGGCGCCCTCGACCGCCTTGATCCGGGACATGGCCAGCACGTGCACGGTCCGGGCGAAGGCGGCCAGCAGCATCAGCAGGTCGCCGAGGGACGGGGTGGTGAAGCCTCCGCCCTGGGTCAGCAGCACCACGCCGGCCACCGAGAGCCCGGCGGCGGCCAGGAAGGCGCGGGGCGGCCGGGTCCTGGTGACGGCGGCCTCGGCCAGCGGCGTGAAGATCATGGTGAGGCTGATGATCAGGCCCGCGTTGGTGGCGGAGGTGTGGACGACTCCGTAGGTCTCCAGGAGGAAGATCCCGCTGAGGATCAGGCCGAGAAGTCCGGCGCCGCGCCACTGGGGGGCGGTCAGCGCCCGCAGCCCCCGCCACCCGGCGACGACGAGGGCGGGCAGGACGACGGCGAACCGCAGGACCAGGACGGCGACGACCGTGTGGGTGGTGGTGATGCCCTTGGCCGCGAGGTAGCTGGCGCCCCAGACGACGGCGACGAGCAGCACCGGGAGGTCGGTGAGCCAGGCGCGGCGCGGGGCGCGAAGGGGTACGGAAGCGGCAATCGACGTCATCGCGGGCCTGCTCCAACTCGTCGGACGGGGTGGAGACTTCGGCGGCTCGCACGCGGGACGATCACCGTACCCGGAGAAACCGGTGGCGGCTACATGTTTCGGCTACACATAGCTCCCGTACTCGGGGCGGCCCGCCAGTTCGTACGTACTGATGGCGATGCCCGAGCCGGTCGTCCTGGTCCCGACGTTGCGGAAGGCGGTGGGCCGGGCGCCGTCGAAGAGGTTCAGGCCCGTACCGAGGACGACGGGGAAGACGAGCAGGTGGAGCGTGTCGATGAGGTCGGCGGCCAGCAGGGACTTGGCGAGGCCGCCGCTGCCGTGCATCTGCACCTCGCCGTCCAGACGGTCCTTCAGCGCCGCCACCTCCTTGACGACGTCGCCGCCGAGGACGGTCGTGCCGGCCCAGTCGGCCGTCTTGAGGGTGGTGGAGGCGACGTACTTGGGGAGGGAGTTGAGCTTCGAGGCGACGGGGTTGGCGGGGTCGGTCTGCTTCGGCCAGTAGCCCGCGAAGATGTCGTACGTACGGCGGCCGAGCAGGAAGGCGGCGGGCCGCTGGAACACCTCGTCCATGAAGGCGCCGAAGTCGTCGTCGCCGTACGGGACGGACCAGCCGCCGTGCTCGAAGCCGCCGCTGGGGTCCTCGTCGGGCCCGCCGGGTGCCTGGTAGACGCCGTCGATCGTCACGAACTGGGTGAGGGAGAGCTTGCCCATGGTGCTGCCCTTTCGCTTCTGCCGGGATCCCCCGGTCCATCGTGTCTCACAAGCTCCGACTCCACCGCTCGGCGGAACTCATCGGTGGGCGTCGGTGTCCGATTGCCGCCAGCACCGTGACGACCCGCCGAGTTCGATTGAACCCGCAACCACTTGGCAGTGTTCTTACGGAGGTTTCGGGATGTCCACGATGAACGGCAAGGCGGTCCTGGTGACGGGCGGCAGCCGCGGGATAGGCGCCGCGACGGCGCTCCGGCTGGCCGAGGAGGGCGCCGACGTGGCGTTCACCTACGTGACCGGCGAGGAGCGGGCGAACGAGGTCGCCGCGCGGATCGAGGCGACCGGCCGCAAGGCGCTTCCCCTGCGGGCCGACGCATCGGACGCCGGGGACGCGGCGGGCGCGGTGGAGTGGGCGGCGGACGCCCTCGGCAGGATCGATGTCCTGGTCAACAACGCCGGGGTCGGGGTGGTCGCCCCGCTGGAGTCGCTGGCTCTGGCGGATGTGGACCGGGTCCTCGCGGTGAACATACGAGGGGCCTTCCTCGCCGCCCAGGCGGCGGCCGCGCGGATGGACCGGGGCGGGCGGATCATCACGATCGGCTCGTGCATGACGCAGCGCGTACCGGGGCCCGGCGGCACGCTCTACGCGATGAGCAAGTCGGCGCTGATCGGACTGAACAAGGCGCTGGCACGAGAGCTGGGCGGCCGCGGCATCACCGCGAACATCGTCCACCCGGGGCCGGTCGACACCGACATGAACCCGGCGGACGGCCCGTACGCGGCGGACCAGGCGTCCCTGACGGCCCTGAGCCGCTTCGGCACGGCGGACGAGGTCGCGGCGACGGTGGCGTTCCTGGCGGGCCCGGGCGCGGAGTACGTGACGGGCGCGGAGTTCTCGGTGGACGGCGGCCACGCGGCGTAGACCGGAACAACGCCCCGACCCGAACGACGGCCCCCTCCTCGGCGGTCACCCCGGGAGCCCGGCGCGTGAGCCGAAGGGCGCGCCGGGGGAACAGCTGCGAGCGTGCGCAGGCCCGCGAGGAACGAGCGGGGCGAGCACGGTCGGGGCAGCGAGCCCGGCTCGAAGCGCCCGGAGGCGACCGAGCCCAAAAAACAGGAGGGGGCTTTCGCGAGGGCACACCGGTGCTGTCGGCCGGTGCGCCCTCGCGGGCCGGGCGGGGTGTCGTTACCCGCCCAGTTCCTGGTGGCGCGCCGTCAGGCGCGCAGAGCCCTCGTCGGTGAGCGAACCGAAGAGGCGGAGGCGGGAGATACCGCCGTCGGGGTAGATGTCGATCCGGACCCGGGAGCCGACCGCCGGTGTGTCCAGCACGAAGCGGTGGTTGGTGTCGGGCTGGAGGCGGGTCCGGGGCAGGATCTCGGTCCAGTCCTCGGAGCCCTCGGCCGCCACGGAGAGCGCCGCCCAGCCCGCGCTGTTGCCCTTGAGGTACGCGGTGTCGATCTCGACCGCGCGGATCTCGGACTCGGCGACCAGGCTGTAGCGGATCCAGTCGTTGCCCTTGTCGCGGCGGCGGCGCGTCTCCCAGCCGTCGTCCATCTTGCGGGAGCGGCCCGGCTGGATGGTGTTGGTCGCCGGGGAGTAGAAGCGGTCGGAGGCGTCCTCGACCTGGCCGCCGTTCTCGAGCGCGGCGAGGTCGAAGGTGCCGAGCACGCCGAGCCATTTCGGGTCCGGGGCGACCTCTCCGTACACGCGGAGGCGCGCGATGCCTCCGTCGGGGTGCTGGTTGACCCGGAGGTGGGTGAAGCGCTGCTCGACGTCGACGGCGAAGCCGTTGGCGGCGTGCCCGCCGATGGCGGTGCGCGGGACGAGGGTCGTCCACTTCACGTCGTCCGCGAGGAGTTCCTCGGGCGAGGGCGAGCCGGCCACGGAGGTGGCCTCCACGGAGACGGCCTGCGGGTAGTTGCCGCGGAAGTGCGCGGTGTCGACGACGATGCCGCGTACGACGCCGGGGGCACCGAGACGTACGAACGCCCAGTCGTGGTCGTCCTCGGTCGGGTGCGGCTGCTGGGCCGACACACCGCGGCGGCGACGGGTCTCCCAGCCGTCCATGATCTTGCCCTTGTGACCGAAGTGCTCGGGGTCGAACTCCGCGGCCTCGGGCTTGAGCATGTTCTCGCGCTCGGCGAAGAACTCGTCGTTGGCGGCGATCACACCGGCGCCGAGACGGCGGTCGGCGAGGTCCGCGTACTGCGTGAAGGGGAAGTCCGCCGTGCGGTAGTCGGCGTACGGGTCGCCGCCGCCGTAGGGGCTGGCGTCGCCGGTGAAGCTGGGTATGGCGGACACGTCAGTTGTTCCTTTCGAGGAGGCTGCCGGAGGGCTCGGTGAGGATGCCGCGGTCGACGATCCGCTCGCCGCGCAGCCAGGTGGAGGTGACGACGCCGTGCAGGGTCCTGCCCGCGTAGGCGGTGACGCGGTTGCGGTGCTGGAGCTCGGCCGGGTCGACGGTGAAGGTCGCCTCGGGGGCGAGGACGGCGAAGTCCGCGTCGCGGCCGGCCTCGATCGCGCCCTTCTTCTCCAGGCCGGCGAGGCGCGCGGGGCCCGCGGACATCCAGCGGACGACGTCCTCCAGGCTGTGGCCGCGGCGGCGGGCCTCGGTCCAGATCGCGGGCAGGCCGAGCTGGAGGGAGGAGATGCCGCCCCAGGCGGAGGCGAAGTCGGCGGTCTTGAGGTCGGCCGTGGAGGGCGAGTGGTCGGAGACGATGCAGTCGATCGTCCCGTCGGCGAGACCGTTCCAGAGCGCGTCCTGGTTCGACGCCTCGCGGATCGGCGGGCAGCACTTGAACTCGGTGGCGCCGTCCGGGACCTCCTCGGCGGTGAGCGTGAGGAAGTGCGGGCACGACTCGACGGTGATCTTGACGCCCTCGGCCTTGGCGGCGGCGATCAGCGGCAGCGCGTCGGAGGACGACAGGTGCAGGACGTGGACGCGGGCGTTCAGGCGCCGGGCCTGGTTGATCAGGTTCTCGATCGCCGTGTTCTCGGCGTCGCGGGGCCGGGAGGCGAGGAAGTCGGCGTACTTCTCGCCGCTCTTCTGCGGGGCGGCGGCGAGGTGGTGCGGGTCCTCGGCGTGGACGATCATCAGGCCGCCGAACCCGGCGATCTCGGCGAGCGAGTTCGCCAGCTGCTCCTGGTCCAGCTCGGGGAACTCGTCCACACCGGACGGCGACAGGAAGCACTTGAAGCCGAAGACACCGGCGTCGAAGAGCGGCCGCAGGTCCTTGACGTTGTCGGGCAGCGCGCCGCCCCAGAAGCCGACGTCGATGTGCGCCTTGGTGCGGGCGACATCCTGCTTGACCCGCAGGTGCTCGACCGTGGTGGTCGGTGGGAGCGAGTTCAGCGGCATGTCGAGGAGCGTGGTGATGCCACCGGCGGCAGCGGCGCGGGTGGCGGTCCAGAAGCCTTCCCACTCGGTGCGGCCGGGGTCGTTCACATGCACATGGGTGTCGACGAGCCCAGGGAGTACGACGTCGTCGCCGACGTCCTCCAGCCGGGCGCCCTCCGGGACCTCGGCGTCGTACGGCAGCACGGCGGCGATGGTCCCGCCGGAGACGGCGATCGACGCGGGCCGCGTCCCCTCGGGGGTGATGACGCGTGTCGAGCGCAGTACCAGGTTGACGTCCACCCGTACCCCTTTCCAGCAGAATTTCAACGAACTGTTGAAGGAGTCTTCACTCGGGACGACATGCCGTCAAGGGCACACTTCCAGCATGACCCCGTCGCCGCCGCTCGCCCCGCACTCAACTTGGACGTTTCCATGAAGTGGAATGAGAATTTCGTACAGTAGAACGTAGCTCCGTACATGCAGGGAGGAGGCGGATGTCGCCGGGCAGCCGCCGACACCGGACAAACACCCCCCTGACCGGCCCGTACACCGCGACCGGGACCGTGTGTCCGACCGGACGGCCCGGTAGGCTGCTGCCTTGCCCGCCTGCCCCGAAAGGACCTTGACGTGCCGACGTCCAGCGCCAGCACCACCGACGCCGCCAAGCCCGCCGCCGCGAGCGGTGGCGTCCAGTCCCTCGAGCGTGCCTTCGATCTTCTGGAGCGGATGGCCGACGCCGGTGGCGAGGTCGGGCTGAGCGAGCTCTCCGCCAGCAGCGGACTGCCGCTGCCCACCATCCACCGACTGATGCGCACACTCGTGGCCTGCGGTTACGTACGCCAGCAGCCCAACCGCCGGTACGCGCTCGGCCCCCGGCTCATCCGCCTGGGCGAGTCCGCCTCCCGGCTGCTCGGCACCTGGGCGCGCCCGTACCTCGCGCGGCTCGTCGAGGAGACCGGCGAGACCGCGAACATGGCGCTGCTCGACGGCGACGAGATCGTGTACGTCGCCCAGGTGCCGTCCAAGCACTCGATGCGCATGTTCACCGAGGTCGGCCGGCGCGTGCTGCCGCACTCCACGGGCGTGGGCAAGGCACTGCTGGCCTACACCCCGGCGGAGGAGGTGCGCGCGCTGCTCGCCCGTACGGGAATGCCGGCCGCCACCGAGAAGACGATCACCACGCCGGACGGCTTCCTGGACGCGCTCGCGCTGGTCCGGGACGCGGGGTACGCGGTCGACGACAACGAGCAGGAGATAGGAGTCCGCTGCCTCGCGGTGTCGGTCCCCAACTCCCCCACCGCGGCGGCGATCTCGATCTCGGGCCCGGCGGGGCGTGTGACGGAGGCGGCGACGGAGAAGATCGTCCCGATCCTCCAGGAGGTCGCGCAGGAACTCTCGACGGCGCTGGCGAACACCGCGGCGACCAACGGCGGAGCGTAGCGCCCGGGGGCGCACTGCGCCCGAAAGTGCGGCGCCCACCGGGCCGCCCAGCCACTCCGGTTGTGGAAGGGGGCGCCGCCCCGGCGGGGCGCGCGCCCAAGATCAAACCGCCGCCGCCCGCTCCGTGACCCGGCCGTCCTGGACCAGTACCGTCCCATCCGCGCACGCCAGATGCGTGTAGTCGTGCGTCACCAGGACCGTCGCCGTCCCACGCTCCCGCGTCAGCGTCGCGAGCAAGGCCACGACCTCCGCCCCCCGCTCATGATCCAACGCGCTCGTCGGCTCGTCGACCAGCAGCACCGACGGTTCGTTCATCAGCGCCCGCGCGATGTTGACGCGCTGACGCTGGCCGCCCGAGAGCTGGTGCGGGCGGCGCCCCGCCAGGTCAGCGAGGCCGACCGCGTCCAGGAGGGCCAGGGCCCGTTCCCGTACCGCCTTCGGCCTGGCTCCCGACAGATGCGCCATCACCTGCAACTGCTCCATCGCCGTCAGCGACCCCAGCAGATTCGGCTGCTGGAAGACGATCCCCACCCGTTCGCGCCGCAGCGCCGCCCGCCCCGCCGCATCCAGCCAAGCCGTCTCTGTCCCGGCCACCACCACCCGCCCCCGGTCCGGGCTGACGAGCGTCGCGGCGACCGCCAGCAGGCTGGACTTTCCGGAGCCGGAAGGGCCGACGACCGCGGTCAGGTGGCCCGCCGGCACCTCCAGGGAGACCGAATCGAGGGCGGTGAGCCGCCCCTCGCCGTCCGGGTACGTCAGCGTCACGTCGTCGAGCAGCAGAGTCATCGGGCACTCCCGAGCGCGGTCAGGGGGTCGACGGCGGTGATCCGCCGGATGGACAGGGCGGCGCCGAGGACACCGAGGACGATCATCACGGCGGCGGGCCCGAGCACGGTCAGCGGTTCCAGGACGAACGGCACGTCCCCACCGCTGATCAGCACGCCGGCGCCGACCGCGAGGCCGGTGCCGAGCAGCGTGCCCGCGGTGAGCATCAGCACCGCCTGCCCGAGCGCGTCCCTCAGCAGGTACGGGGTCGAGGCGCCGAGCGCCTTCAGCACGGCCACGTCCCCGCTGCGCTGGATCGTCCAGACGGTGAAGAAGGCCCCTATGACCAGCGCGGAGATGACGAAGAGGAAGCCGCGCATCATCTGCAGCGAGCCGTTCTCGGCCTGGTAGGACCCTATGGCGGTCAGAGCCTCGTCGATCGTCCGCGACTCGGTGCCCAGCGCCGCGTCGCCCGCCCCGACGTCCGCGCCCTGGGCGACGCTCAGCGCGATGACGGTGGCCTGCTCCTTCGGCGTGGTGCCGTTGTGCCCGAGCTGCTGCCAGTCGTCGAGCGAGGTCCAGGCCACGGGCGTGTGGCTGTACGAGGCGTCGCCCGACACGGCCGCGACGGTGGCCTCCAGCGGACCGAGGCGTACGGCCCCGCCCTCCGCGACACCGAGCTCCTTAGCGGCGGACTCGGAGAGGACGACCCGGCCGGGTCCGAGCTTCCCGCTCTCCGGCGCGAGACCGGCCGACGGCTCGGTACCGAAGGCGGAGACGGCCGCCGTACGGTCCCCGGCGGCGGCGTTGAGCGTGCGGATGCCGAGCGGCTGCGCGCTCGTGACACCGGGCCGCTTGGCCCACTGCCGCCACTCGCTCTCCGTCACCGTCGAGTTGGTGAAGGAGACCGACTGACCGGAGGGCGGGGCGGCGAAGGACAACCGGTCCGCGGGCAGCCCCGTGATCGCCGAGATGTTCTCGCGGGCCAACCCGGAGGTCAGCCCGGACAGCAGTCCGACGAGCAGCGTGATCAGCACGATCACCGTGCCCATCAGGGTGAAACGCCCCTTGGCGAATCTCAGGTCTCTCCATGCCACGAACATGGCACCAAGCTTCCCGGCGGCCGGCGGGCCGCGGCATCGCGCCACGGATGGCTCCGCAATCAAACTTTCGGTTGAGTCCGGATTTTCTGCCCCCGCCTACGCTGGACAGATCATGGACCCGCGTTCCCTCACCCCCGTCCTGCGCGCGCTGCGCCTCTGCCTGCATCTGCTGATGGCCGGCCTGCTCGCGCTGGCGGCGGTCCGGGCGGACTCGGGTGCCGGCGTCGCCCTCGCGGTGGTGACCGCCGCGGTGTACGCGACGGGCTCGGCCCTGCCGTCCGTACGAGACTCCCAGCGGGCCGCCGCGGTGTGGCTGGCGGCGCTGTGCGTGTCCTGGCTGGCGCTGCTGTGGGCCACCCCCGACGGGCTGTGGGTGGCTTTTCCGCTGTACTTCCTCCAGCTGCACCTGCTGCCGATCCGCTGGTCGCTGCCGGCGGTCGGGCTGACGGCGGTCGCGGCGATCCTGTCGTACGTACGGCACGGTGCGCCGCTCAACCCCGGTGTCTTCATCGGGCCCCTGCTCGGCGCGGCGGTGGCGGTGGCGACGGTGCTCGGCTACCAGGCGCTGTACCGGGAGAGCGAGCGGCGACGGCGGATGGTCGAGGAGCTGATCGAGACCCGGGCAGAACTGGCGGCGGCCGAGCGGCACGCGGGCACGCTCGCGGAGCGCGAACGCCTCGCCCGCGAGATCCACGACACGCTGGCACAGGGTCTCTCCTCGATCCAGCTGCTGCTGCGGGCGGCAGAGCGGACCCTGCCGGAGGGCTCGCCGGCCGCCGGGCACATCGAGCGGGCGCGGCGGGCGGCGCAGGACAACCTGGCGGAGGCGCGGCGGTTCGTACGGGCGCTGTCGCCGCCGGATCTGGAGCACGGTTCGCTGGCGGCCGCGCTGGAGCGGCTCTGCGAACCGAGCCCCGAGGTGCCGTTGCGGGCGCGCTTCACGCTGAGCGGGACGCCGGCGGAGCTGCCGACCCCGTACGAGGTGGCGCTGCTGCGCATCGCGCAGTCGGCGTTCGCGAACACGGCGCGGCACGCCTCGGCGGCGCGCGCGGAGATCACGCTGTCGTTCATGGACGCGTCGGTGACGCTGGACGTGGTCGACGACGGCAAGGGCTTCGACCCTGCTCTGCTCACCGCCTCCCCGGAGGGTGGATTCGGGCTTCCGGCCATGCGTTCGCGGGCGGAGTCGCTCGGTGGCACGTTCACGGTGGAGTCCGCGCCCGGTCAGGGCACGGCTGTCGCCGTCTCCCTCCCTCTTCCCGCTGGAGTGTCGACATGACGATCCGTCTTCTGCTGGCCGACGACCATCCGGTGGTACGGGCCGGGCTGCGCGCGGTCCTGGACACGGAGCCGGACTTCGCCGTGGTCGGCGAGGCGGCGACCGCCGAGCGGGCCGTGGAGCTGGCTGCGGCGGGCGGGGTGGACGTGGTGCTGATGGACCTGCAGTTCGGGACCGGGATGCACGGCTCGGAGGCCACGGCGGCGATCACCGCGCGGGCCGGTGGCCCGAGGGTCCTCGTCCTGACCACGTACGACACGGACGCGGACATCCTGGCGGCGGTCGAGGCGGGCGCCTCGGGCTATCTGCTGAAGGACGCGCCGCCGGAGGAGCTGGCGGCGGCGGTCCGTACGGCTGCGGCGGGCCAGTCGGCGCTGGCCCCTGCGGTGGCGCACCGGCTGATGGACCGGATGCGGACGCCGGCGGAGGCGCTGACGAAGCGGGAGCTGGAGGTGCTGCAGCTGGTGGGCGAGGGGCTGTCGAACCAGCAGATCAGCAAGGCGCTGTTCCTCAGCCAGGCGACGGTGAAGTCCCACCTCGTGCACATCTTCGCCAAGCTCGGCGTGGACTCCCGCACTGCGGCGGTGGCGACGGCGACGGCGCGCCGCCTGATCCGACGGTAGCCACGCCGAGTCGCGGGCCCGCAGGGCGCAGGCCCCTCGCGGTGGCAGCCCCTCAGGGTGCGGGCCCCTCGTGGCGGCGGCCGGGCCGCGGGCCCGGGTACCCGCCGCCTCACTCGCCCGCGGCGGCCCGCCGTATCGCGTCGAGCGCGCGCGTCACGTCGTCGTCGGTCGTGGACCAGTTGCTGACCGAGATGCGCATGACCCGGCGGCCGTGCCAGGTGGAGCCGCTGATCCATGTCGTGCCGTCGTCGAGCAGCCGGGTGAGCACCCGCTCCGTGCGGGCGTCGTCGCCGAACTCGGCGCAGACCTGGGTGAACACCACGTCGTTGAGGACGGTGGCGCCGTCGATCCCGGCGATGCCGGTGGCGAACGCGGAGGCGTGCCGGCAGAGCCGTTCGACGAGGTCGGCCACGCCTGATCGGCCGAGGGATCTGAGGGCGGCCCATACGGGGAAGGCCCTGCCGCGCCGGGAGAGCTCGGGGACCTTGTCGATGGGGTCGCCGAGCGCGTGCTGGATGAGGTAGTCGCCCCGCAGTCCCATCGCCGCCCTGAGCGCGGACGGATCGCGCACGATCGCCAGGCCGCAGTCGTACGGGACGTTCAGGGTCTTGTGGGCGTCGGTCGCCCAGGAGTCGGCCTGATCGCAGCCCGCCGTCAGATGCGCGTACCGCGGTGAGACGGCGGCCCAGAGCCCGAAGGCGCCGTCGACGTGCACCCATGCGTCCACCTCGCGAGCGGTCCGGATCGTCTCGGCGAAGGGGTCGAAGGCGCCGGAGTGGATGTCTCCGGCCTGAAGGATCACCAGGGTGGGGCTCCGCCCGCCGGCCGCCAGCGTCTCCCGGAGGGCCTCCGGCCGGATGCGTCCCTGGTCGTCCGCCGCCACCAGCTCGGGCCTCCCGAGGCCCAGGTAGCGCAGCGCCAGGTCGATGGCCATGTGGCGGTGCTCGCCGGCGACGACCCGTACGGCCGGCCCGCCCGCGAGTCCCTCACGGGCGACGTCCCCGCCGACGCGCCGGACCACCTCGTCGCGCGCGGCGGCGAGGCAGGTGAAGTTCGCCATCGTGGCGCCCGTGGTGAAGCCGACGGCGCTGTCGTCCGGCAGACCGAGCAGATCGAGCAGCCAGGCGCCGGCGATCTCCTCCGCCGCCGCGTACGCGGGGGTGACGGTGCGCATCACGGAGTTCTGGTCCCAGGCGCTGACCAGCCAGTCCGTGGCCAGCGCGGCCGGTTCGCCGCCGCCGACCACGAATCCGTAGAAGCGGCCGCTGGGGAACGCGGTGAGCCCGGGTTCACAGGCCGTGGCCAGCAGGTCGACGACGTCGGCGGGTGTGCCGGGATCGTCGGGCAGTGCGGCACCGAGCGCGCGCACGATCTCGTCGACCGAGGCGCGGGCGGGGACCGGGCGGTCGGACAGGCTGGCCAGCCAGCGGACGGCATGGTCGTACGCCTGACGCAGCGCCGCCTCGCGCGCGTCCATACCTTGGACTATGGGACAGGCGCCGCCGCCCCGCAAGCCGCGGCCGACCCCGTCGCACGCGACGACGTCACTGAAGCTCGCGCGGGGGCTCTCCGAAGAGCTCGACGGCCTGACGGACACCCGTAAGACCGTTCGACAGGGCGCTGACGGAGCCGATCGAGCCGGCGATGAGCAGCAGGGAGCGGCGCAGTCGCCGTACCTCGGGGACTCCGCCGGCGGCCATCGCGTCCAGCGCGGCGAGTTCGTCCTCGGCGATGCCCCGGTCGGTGAACTCGACCGGATGGCCCGCCAGTTCGCGACGGAGCCGGGAGACGGCGGCACGCAGCTCCGCCACCCTCGGGTCCTCGCCGCTGCCGGTCCTCACACGCCTCTGCCCAACGCTTCGCAACAAGTTCTCCCCCTCGCACGACACTGTGCGGCGAACTCCACACACCGACCAGACCCGTCGAACGATGGTCAGGCGCCGGGAGTCGCGAGCCAGTTAACGCCATCGCGCGCCGGGTGCGCCACTCCGTGGACGTAATTCAGGCGTCCGTGTGCACGCCCGGCGCACGGGGGCGCATGGGGTATGCAGTCCTCATGACACAGACACCTCGTTCCTCCCCGCAGATCGCCGGTCTGCTGCTGGCCGCGGGCGGTGGGCGGCGCCTCGGTGGCCGCCCCAAGGCGCTCCTGACCCATCGCGGCCGCCCGCTGGTCGAGCACGCGGTGCGCGTGCTGCGCGAGGGGGGCTGCGAGGTGATCCACGTCGTCCTGGGGGCCTCGGCCGGTCTCGTACGGGAGCGGGCCGAGCTCCCCGGCTGCGTCCTGGTCGACAACCCGGAGTGGGCGGAGGGCATGGGGTCGTCGCTGCGGTCCGGACTGGCCTCGCTCGCCGCCGACGCGCTGCCGGTGGACGCCGCGCTGGTCTCCCTGGTCGACCAGCCGGGGATCGGCGCCGAGGCGGTGGCGCGGGTCCGGTCGGCGTACCGCTCGCGCGATTCCCTCGCGGCGGCCTCGTACGAGGGGAAGCGGGGCCATCCGGTGCTGTTCGGCGCGGCGCGCTGGGCGGGCATCGCGGCGGGTGCGGTCGGCGACCAGGGGGCACGTGACTATCTGAGGGCGCACCGGGATGCGATCACGCTCGTGGACTGCTCGGATGTGGCCGAGCCCTACGACATCGACACGGAGGCGGATCTGGCGCACCTGGAGTGAAGAACGTGGCACTGAGCGCCACCTTCTGTCGATCCGGAGAATCTCGACATCAACAAACGATTGAACTTCCACCATGAGGAAACTAGTATCCACTGTTCAGAAGCGCCTGATCCTCTGACGGCGCTCGCGGTCGTATCTCGGCGCACGCGGCACTCCGTGCCGAACCGCGACGCCCGGCGGCCGCAAGGCACCGCCCGTGAAGCCCGCTGAAGGAAGTGACAGTTCATGTCCGCACCAGCGCCGTCCCCCCTGGCCGTCGTCGAAGCCGAGCCCCTGCCGAGGCAGGAGGAGGTGCTGACCGACGCGGCCCTCGCCTTCGTGGCGGAGCTGCACCGGCGGTTCACGCCACGCCGGGACGAGCTCCTCGCCCGCCGGGCGGAGCGCCGCGCCGAGATCGCCCGTACCTCGACCCTCGACTTCCTCCCGGAGACCGCCGCCATCCGCGCGGACGACTCCTGGCGCGTCGCGCCGGCCCCGGCGGCCCTGAACGACCGCCGTGTCGAGATCACCGGCCCGACCGACCGCAAGATGACGATCAACGCCCTGAACTCGGGCGCCAAGGTCTGGCTCGCCGACTTCGAGGACGCCTCGGCCCCCACCTGGGAGAACGTGGTCCTCGGCCAGGTCAACCTGATCGACGCGTACACCCGGAACATCGACTTCACCGACCCGAGGTCGGGCAAGTCGTACGCCCTCAAGGCGGCCGACGAGCTGGCCACGGTCGTCATGCGGCCGCGCGGCTGGCACCTGGAGGAGCGCCACCTGACGTTCGAGGGCCGGCCGGTACCCGGCGCGCTCGTCGACTTCGGCCTGTACTTCTTCCACAACGCCAAGCGCCTGATCGAGCTCGGCAAGGGCCCGTACTTCTACCTCCCGAAGACGGAGTCGCACCTGGAGGCCCGCCTCTGGAACGACATCTTCGTCTACGCCCAGGACTACGTCGGCATCCCGCAGGGCACCGTCCGCGCCACCGTGCTGATCGAGACGATCACGGCCGCGTACGAGATGGAGGAGATCCTCTACGAGCTCCGCGACCACGCGGCGGGCCTCAACGCGGGCCGCTGGGACTACCTGTTCTCCATCGTCAAGAACTTCCGTGACGGCGGCGCCAAGTTCGTGCTCCCGGACCGCAACGCGGTCACGATGACGGCCCCGTTCATGCGCGCGTACACCGAGCTCCTCGTCCGCACCTGCCACAAGCGCGGGGCGCACGCGATCGGCGGCATGGCGGCCTTCATCCCGTCCCGCAAGGACGCCGAGGTCAACAAGGTCGCCTTCGAGAAGGTCAAGGCGGACAAGGACCGCGAGGCCGGCGACGGCTTCGACGGCTCCTGGGTCGCCCACCCGGACCTGGTCCCGATCGCCATGGCCTCCTTCGACGCGGTGCTCGGCGACCGGCCGAACCAGAAGGACCGGCTGCGCGAGGACGTCTCGGTGGCGCCCGGTGACCTGATCGCGATCGACTCCCTCGACGCGAAGCCGACGTACGACGGCCTGCGCAACGCCGTCCAGGTCGGCACCCGCTACATCGAGGCGTGGCTCCGCGGCCTCGGCGCGGTCGCCATCTTCAACCTGATGGAGGACGCCGCCACGGCCGAGATCTCGCGCTCGCAGATCTGGCAGTGGATCAACGCCGGTGTGGTCTTCGAGCACGACGGAAAGACCGTGAAGGCCACTCCCGAACTGGCCCGCAAGGTCGCGGCGGAGGAACTGGCCGCGATCCGCGAGGAGATCGGCGAGGAGGCCTTCGCGGCCGGCAAGTGGCAGCAGGCGCACGACCTGCTGCTGCACGTCTCTCTCGACGCCGACTACGCCGACTTCCTGACTCTCCCGGCGTACGACCAGCTGACCGGCTGACCAGTTGGCCGGCTGACCCGCACAGCAGCCGAGCAGCACCTTCGGTCACATCACGAACAGGCTCCGCCCCCGGTGAACGCACAGCACCGGGGGCGGAGCCATTTTCGCTCCAGTGCGTTTCACAGGGCATGTGACGCAACCGAGACGCGCAGCTACCTAGCGGTAACAAGCCACGGCATGCCAGATTCCGCCTTGCCACCGGCCGGCGGCTGTCCCTCACTCCACTGCAAGGACGCAGGAGCACAGCCATGCCCACCCCCCGCCGCACTCCCCACCGCGCCCTGCGCGCGGTTCTCGCCGCCTCGCTGGCCGTCACCGGCCTGGTGGCCGCCGGTGGCACGTCCCCCGCCGCCGCGAGTTCCGGTTCCGGCCCCACCGCCGTCGTCTCGATGGGCGACAGCTACATCTCCGGAGAAGCCGGGCGCTGGCAGGGCAACAGCCTCACCACCAGCGGCAGCCGCAACGGGACCGACCGGGCATGGACGGGAAGCACGTACGACCCCTCCCGGGTGTACGGCACCACCGCCGCCAACGGCTGCCACCGCTCCGACGCGTCCGAGGTGAAGAGCGCCACCGGGATCGCCTCCGCGCTGATCAACATCGCCTGCTCCGGCGCCACGACCGAGAACGTCTTCCGGTCGTCGAACGGCGGACGGGCGTACAAGGGTGAGGCCCCGCAGGCCGACCAGCTCGCCGCTGTCGCGGCCTCCCACGACGTGAAGACGATCGTGCTGTCCATCGGCGGCAACGACCTGGGCTTCGCCGACATCATCCGGAACTGCGCGACCGACTACATCGTCTGGTACTCGTACTGCCACGACGACCAGCAGGACGAGGTCGACGCGAAGATCGACGCCGCGATGGCGGGCGTCGGCAAGTCCGTGGACGAGATCCGGGCGGTGATGTCCGGCGCCGGGTATGCCGCCTCCTCCTACCGGATCGTCCTCCAGTCGTACCCCTCCCCCATCCCGCGCGCCGCGGACAACCGCTACGGCGAGAGCGGCTGGAGCCGTACCAACACGGGCGGCTGCCCGTTCTGGAACCTGGACTCCGACTGGGCCCGGGACTCGCTCGTCCCGCAGGTCGCCAACCGTCTCAAGGGTGTCGCCGCGGCCAAGGGCGTGCAGTTCATGGATCTGCGGGACATGCTGCAGGGCCGCGAGGTGTGTGCGAAGGCCAGCAAGCAGGTCAGCGCCACGGTGCCCGCCTCGGCCACGACCAGCGAATGGGTGCGCTGGATCGACCAGAACGAGACGCAGGGCCCGATCCAGGAGAACGTGCACCCCAACCACTACGGCCAGTCGGCGCTCGGCCGCTGTCTCGCGCTGATCCACGCTCAGCCGAGCGGGAACTTCTCCTGCCGCAACACGGCCGGCGCCGGGGCCTCCGGGATGTACCTGACGGCCGTCTCCTGACGGGCGTCGCTCGATCCCCCACGGGGTCGCTCAGCGGGCGCGGCGCCTCCCCCGGTTCCGGCGTCGTGCCCGCGGCTTCCCCGTCCTCGCCCCGGACAGCCCGGGCACCTTGAGGCCGAGCGCGCCGAGCGTCCGCTCCGCCCGGTACGGGTCGGCCGCCGCCATCTCCTTCACCAGCGCGTCGACACCGCCCGGCCAGCCCTCGGCGGCGGAGTCGAGGACCGCCCGCCCGGCCGTGCGGCGGGAGAGCCGGTCCAGGATCAGCACGGCGCGGGCGGACAGCGGCACTCGGGTCTCGTCCGCCGGCTCGCCCCTGGCCCGCAGGACGCCGTACGCGTACGCGCCCATCACCGGGTCGTCGAGCGCTCCGCGCAGGGCCTCGACGGGCGCGGCGGCCGGGTCGAGGAAGCCGAACACTGCTCGGGTGTCGGCGGCCTCGTAGGTCCCGGCGTTGACGGTGCCGAGGGCGGCGAGCAGCTGGGACCAGGCGGCGTCGGTGTCCCCGCGGGCGTGGAGCCAGTCGGTCAGGACGCGCGTGGCCGGGGAGGCGGCCCAGCCCTCCGCGGCGGCGATCACGGTCGGGGCGTCCCAGGCGGTGGTCTCCGCGGCGTCGGGTGCCGCGACGCCCCGGACCCGCATCAGGTAGTGCAGCACCTCGACGCCCCACGGGGTGAGGCCGAAGGCGTCGCCGGTACGGAAGACCATCCCGGTCCCGGCCAGCCGGTCGACGGTGTCGGCCATGGCCCGGGCGGACGGTTCGAGGCGAGCGCGGTCGTCGTCGGTGACGGGGGTCCCCACGAGCCGGGACAGTTCGTCGACGGGCGGGACGACATAGGCGTCATGGGCCTTCGCCGGTACGAGTACGGGCGCGTCCTCCAGACGGGGGTCGACCGGCCAGTCCTCGAACTCGGCGGCCCTGCGGGCGACCGATTCGGCGCAGGAGCCCCGCTGGTAGAGCGCGTACAGCAGATGGGCGGCCTCCCCGTCGTACAGGCCGCCGGTCTCGCTCTTCATCTCCTCGACAGCGGCGGCGAGCAGATCGGCACCGGCCTCGACGGACCGCTGGGGGTCGTGTGCCTCGACGGGCGGCGGCGGCAGGGGGACGGCGGAGTCCTCGTAGTAGTTCAGGTGCTCGTCGAGGAGGGTGTCGGCGAGGACGAGGTGCGGGAAGGCGTCAGGGCCGGGCGCGAGATGGGCGTACGGCCCCGCGAGCGCCCCGGCGAGCCCCTCGGCGGTCCAGCGGTCGACCAGCCGGCCCGCGACCTCGCCGACCCCGTGCGAGACGTCCCCGTCGGAGAGCAGCGGCCCGGCGGGCGAGGGTACCTCCACCTCTCGTACGTATGCGCTGGTGAGCGCCTCGGCGAGCACCATGTCGGCGAGCTCGCTGCGGTTCATCAGGTCGGCCCTGCGCAGCCCGTCCGGCGGGGTCACCCCGTCGTGGGCGGCGAGCCAGGCACGCACGGCATCGGCGTCAGCGGGGTCGGCGCCGTCGGCCCGCAGCAGCGAGGCGTACCAGCGCTGCCAGGTCAGATTGCCGGGATCCCGCATCGCCCGCTCGAAGTCGGGCACGATCTCCTCGATGGCGGCCACGATCCGCGCCTGCCGCTTGGCGTTGAGCCGCCCGGCCTCCCGGACGCGCTCGGTGAGCGCCACCAGCACGGCGGGGTAGGCCGCCAGTTCCTCGGGCGTCGCGTACACGAAGGCCGGTACGTCCTCGACGAGAAGATGCCGCACGAGGTGCACGGTCGGCTCGGGCAGCCCGCTCCGCCGGTCGGCCCCGCGCAGCGACAACAACCCGAGCACGGCGTCGGCGGCGCGTGCGGACGAAGGGTCGCGGAGCTCCGGTGTTCCGTCGAGGAACGCGTCGAGCCCGGTGTTGGAGAGCACGGTCCCTGCCACCTTTCCCAGGGTAGTTCCGGCGCGCGCCGGACGCCGACGCCTGTGGCGGCGCCGTCATGGGACGACAACGGTCCGCTGGGCGGAGAAGTCACCCCAGGTCCCGTCGGGGAGGCGGGCTCGGAGTTTGACGCTGTAGCGGGTGCCGGGGGTGGTGGGGACCGTGAAGGTGTAGGTGGCGGGGCCGGGTGGGGGCTCGGCGCCCCAGATGATCGTCGTGGCGAAGGATTCGTTGAGATAGAGCTGGTGCTCCTTGACCGGGGCGCCGGTGCCCGGCGGGGTCCAGGTGAGGGTGATCTCGCCCTTGGTGGCGGTCGCCTTCAGGTTCGTCGGGGCGGTGTTGGGGGCGGCGCCGGGGGCCGGGGTGGTGGTGAGGTCGGCCGGGTTGCTGTCCGGGGAGGAGTTCTCCGCGGCGTCGCGGGCGCGGACGGTGAACGAGTAGACCGTGCCGGGCCGCAGGCCGGTGATGCGGGCGGTGGTCGCCGTGCCGGGGACGGTGTGGACGCGGGCGTCGGCCTGGTAGATGTCGTACGCGGTGATCCTGGTGTCGTCGCGGGCCGGGGTCCAGGTCAGGGTGGCCGCGTGGCTGCCGTCGGGGGCGGCGCGCAGGGCTCGCGGGGCCGTCGGGGGTGTGCGGTCCTGGGCGGTCGCCGCGAGGGTGGTGGCCGGGACGGGCGCGCTGGGCGCGGAGCGGTTTCCGGCGGCGTCGCGGGCGCGGACGGTGAAGGTGTACGGGGTGGCGGGGGCGAGGTTCACGATGTCGACCATGAGCGTCGTGGCGGGGAGGTCCTTCACCTTGCGGCCCTGCTGGTAGACCTCGTAGCCGGTGACCCCGCGGTCGTCGGCGGCCGCGCCCCACATGACGTGGACGGTGCTCGCGCTGCCGGCGGACGCTGTGACTCCGGTGGGGGCGGTGGGGCTGCGGGTGTCCTTTTCCGGGCCGCCGGAGCATGCCGCGAGGGCGAGGGCGGCGACGGTCAACACGGCGGCGGCGAGCGGGCGTTGCACAGGAATGCCTCCGTCCGTCGGAATGGTCCAGACCTGTATGACAGGTGTCCGGCGGGTCGGCAAGAGGGCGGCCACCGGTGCGACTGTCAGTGGGGTGCGTTTCACTGGGTTCGTCACTCTCCGTGACCGAATGCAGGGGGAAGCATGACGGACCGTATGACGTATGTGACGCTCGCCGGACTGCGGGCGCGCGGCTGGACCGACGCGATGGTGCGCGACCTGCTGGGGGCGCCCGACGTGCAGGGGCGGGATCCGCGGCGGTGGTCGATCGCGCCGGTGCGGCTGTATCGCCTGGCGCGGGTGGAGGCGGTGGAGCGGACACCGGAGTTCACCCGGTGCGCCGCCTCCTCGGGACGGCGCTCCTCGGCCGGCGAGGCGGGGGCCGAGGCCCGTCGGCATGCGGTCCTCGCCGCGATCCGGGCGGAGCCGATCGAGGTGCCGCGTCTCCCCGCCGCCGAGCTGGAGCGGCGGGCCGTGCGACATCGCCATCTGCTCGGCGCCCGGAGTCCCGGAGGGGTGGCGGCGGGGGCGCTGGTGCGGTGGCAGGTGAGCTATCTGCGGCACGCGCTGTCGCGGTACGAGACGCTGCTCGACGGGCTGTACGGGTCGACGGGCCGGGCGGAGGCCGAACGACTGCTGAGCCGACGGCTGTACGAGGCGATCGCGGCGGCCTATCCCGTGCTGGCGAAGGAGTGCGGGCGCCGGATCGGCACGGACCGATGAGTTCTGGCGTCCTCGACGGTCTCAGTTTGCATGGAGAAGACGGAGCACATCGATCTGGGAACGGCCGCCGAGCGGGTTGCACGACTCGCCGAGGGCATCGGCGACGAGCGGCTCGGGGACCCGACACCCTGTCCCGAGTACGCAGTGCGGGAGGTGCTCGCCCATGTCGCAAGCCTGAGCGTGGCCTTCCGCGACGCGGCCCGCAAGGACTTCGGGGCGACGACCGGCACACCGCCCGGATCGGTCCGGCCGGTCCTGGAGGACGACTGGCGCGCGGCCCTGCCGAAGGCCCTGAACGAACTGGCGGCGGCCTGGCGCGAGCCGGGCGCCTGGGAGGGGGACACCCAGGCGGGCGGCATCGACATGCCCGCGGCCGTCATGGGCAAGGTCGCGCTGAACGAGCTGCTGATCCACGGCTGGGACCTGGCGCGCTCGACGGGCCAGGCGTACGAGGTGAGCGAGGAGGAACTGGCCGTGTCCGAGGCCCTGCTGACTCCGGAGGAGGACGCTCCGGCCGACGAGGGCTTCTTCGGCCCGATCGTCCCGGTCCCGGACGGCGCTCCCCTGCTCGACCGTGTGGTGGGCCTGAGCGGCCGACGCCCGGACTGGCGTCCGGTGTAGTGGGGAGCCGCGCGGCTCCGCGTGGTCATGAGGGCGGGGTGCCTTCCGGCCCGGGTCCCAGCAGCTTCGCGAGCCTGCGGCAGGCCGCCGGGATCGGGGCGATCACCGGTGTCTCGAACCGGGCGCGCAAGGACTCGGCCGCCTCGCCCAGTGGGCCGCCACCGATGACGACGGCCCGGGCACCGTCCCGTACGACACACTCCCGAACCGCCCGCGCCAGGCTCTCGCGGAGCGCATCCGGGTCGGCGGACAGGGCCTGCGGGTCTCCCTCGGTCAGACGGAGGCCGGTGAAGCGGTCGGAGAGGCCGAGTGCGGCGACGCGCTCGACGATGGACCCTGCCAGCCCCGGCGTGGTCGTCGCGATGCCGAACTGCCGCCCGGACGCGGCGGCCTCCAGCACGGCCGCCTCCCCGATGCCGAGGACCGGCACCGGCCCGCGCGCCGAGGCCAGGGTGAGCGCCCGCAGTTCCGCGAGCCCCGGGTCGCCGAACGCGGCCACCACCAGCGCCCGGCAGGTGCCGGAGACCAGGGCTCGCCGGCCGGCGGCGACCACCTCCGGGGCGGCGGCGCGCAGGGCATCCGGGTCGGTGAGCATCCGCGGGCCGCGCGCCACGGTCACCCCACGGACCGACGGTCCCAGCGTCCGCCGGGCGATCGCGGTCATCATCGCGGTCGTGTCCGTCGACGTGTTGGGGTTGATGAGGACGACCGTCGGCACCGCGTCGGGGTCGGCGGAAGCGGCGAGCTCCGCATGGACACCGAGGTCTGCCGTTCCACGCACGACACCGGCCCCCGCGGCATCCGCGGGGACCGGCTCGATGGACGGACGGGGCGCGTTCAGTGGACGTGCGCCGCCTTGGAGGTGCGGGCCTCGGAGATCTCCTCGCCCGGTTCCATGGGTGCGGTGACCGTGTCCTCGTCGCCGCGCTTGCCGAGGTGGTTGAAGACCAGGTTCAGCAGGACCGCCGCGACACAGCCGGTCGAGATGCCCGAGTCCAGGATGATCTTCGCGGTCTCCGGGAATGCGTGGTAGAAGTCCGGCGCCGTGATCGGGATGATGCCGACGGCCAGCGAGACCGCCACGATCAGCACGTTGTTGTCCTTCTCCAGGCCGGCCTTGACCAGGGTCTGGATGCCGCTCGCCGCGACCGAGCCGAAGAGGACCACGCCCGCGCCGCCGAGCACCGGCCGCGGAACGACCGAGATCAGCGAGGCCGCGATCGGCGACAGGCCCATCAGGACCAGGAAGCCACCGCCGCAGGCGACCACGAAGCGGCTGCGGATCTTCGTCATGGCGACAAGACCGATGTTCTGAGCGAAGGCGCTGCACATGAAGCCGTTGAAGAACGGGCTGATGGCGGAGCCGAGGGTGTCGGCGCGCAGTCCGGCCGCGATGGTCTTCTCGTCGGCCGGACGGTCGACGATCTCGCCGAGCGCGAGCATGTCGGCGGTCGACTCGGTCATCGAGACCAGCATGACCACGCACATGGAGATGATCGCGGCGAGCGCGAACTGCGGGGCGCCGAAGTGGAACGGCGACGGGAAGCCGATCACGGACGCCTCGGCCACCGGGCTGAAGTCCGTGACGCCGAACGGGATCGCGATGAGGGTGCCGATGACCAGACCGACCAGGACGGCGATCTGCTTCAGGAAGCCCCGCGTGAAGCGGCGCAGGACGAGTACGACGACGAGCGTGATCGCCGCGAGGGTGAGGTAGGTCGTCGAACCGTAGTCCTCGGCCGTCGGATTGGGGCCCTGGGCCCAGCCGAAGGCGACCGGAAGGAGCGAGATGCCGATGAGGGTGATCACGGTGCCGGTGACCACGGGCGGGAAGAAGCGGACGAGCTTGGAGAAGTACGGGGCGGCTATGAAGCCGAGGAGACCCGCGACGATGATCGCGCCGAAGATGATCGGCAGGGCGTCGGCCTTGTTGTCGGTGGTGTCGACGATCGCCAGCATGGGGGCGACGCCGGCGAAGGTGACGCCGTTGACGAACGGCAGCCGGGCGCCGATCTTCCAGACGCCGAGTGTCTGGAGGAAGGTGGCGAGTCCCGCGGTGAAGAGGCTGGCTCCGGTGAGGAAGGTCAGTTCGGTGCCGGAGAGTCCGACGGCCGCGCCGACGATCAGGGGCGGGGCCACGACCCCCGCGTACATGGCGGCCACGTGCTGAAGACCGCTGGTGAACATTTTCAGGGGCGGCAGAGTCTCGTCGACCGGATGCTTCTGGTCTTCGGTGTCGGCGCCTGCGTCGTGCGCATCATTGCGAAACCTGGGCTTGGTGGCCACGGAGGTTCCTCCGGTCGGGTAACACGTCGGCGGGGACGTGGGTGTCATGGAGGTGGTGCAAAGCGGTGCAGGTCGTGCGCCTCACGGGTGCGGCTCATGAGGAAGTGGGGGGTACTTCTTCATCCTTCGAAATGCGTCGTGTGCCCGGGGAGGCCTGGAGGGCTGACACACGTCGACCGTCCGGGGGGTGCCGTACCTCTTTACGTACGGGCACCCCCCGTCCGGCCGGCCACGGGCCCCGCTCGGGTCCGTGGCGACCGACCGAGGGCCGTCCCCCTCGGTCGGACTCCTTGGGGAGGATCAGCCCTGGGCCGTGATACGGGCCAGGCGCTGGGCCTCCGCGCGCGCGTCGCGGGCGATCGCCTCTTCGTCCGCGAACAGCAGGCGGTTGTTCTCGACGATCTGCTTGCCGTTGACGAACGAGGCCGTCACCGGGGCAGCGGCGCCGAACACGATCGCGGTGACCGGGTCGGCGATCGACGAGTGGCCGATGCCGTCGATCTTCCAGAGCACGAAGTCGGCGAGCTTGCCGGCCTCCAGAGAACCGATGTTGTCGGCGCGGCCGAGGACCTGGGCGCCACCGTACGTACCGAGGCGCAGCGCCTGGCGGGCGTTGAGCGCGGACTCGCGGTGGGCGCCGAGACGGTTGATGAGGAGCGCGTTGCGCAGCTCGGTGTGGAGCTCGCCCGACTCGTTGGAGGCGGTGCCGTCGACACCGAGGCCGACCGGGACCCCGGCGCGCAGCATGTCCGGGACGCGGGCGATGCCCGCGGCCAGCCGCGCGTTGGAGGACGGGCAGTGGGCGACACCGGTCTTCGTGCGGGCGAAGGCCTCGATGTCGGAGTCGTTCATGTGGACGCAGTGGGCCATCCACACGTCCTCGCCGAGGAAGCCGGTCGACTCGAAGTAGTCCGTCGGGCCCATGCCGAAGAGCTCGTGGCAGAACTTCTCCTCCTCCACGGTCTCCGAGCCGTGGGTGTGCATCCGCACACCGAGACGGCGGCCGAGCGCGGCGCCTTCCCGGAGCAGCTCGGTGGAGATGGAGAACGGGGAGCAGGGGGCCACGGCGACCTGGGTCATCGCGTCGAAGGAGGCGTCGTGGTACTTCTTCACCGTCTCCTCGGTCGCCGCGAGGGCGCCCTCGGTGGTCTCGACGGCGAAGTCCGGCGGCAGGCCGCCGTCCTTCTCGCTGCGGTCCATCGATCCACGGGCGAGGGTGAAGCGGACACCCATGTCCTGGGCGGCCCCGATGATGGCGCCGGACAGGTCGCCGGAGCCCTTCGGGTAGACGTAGTGGTGGTCCATCGCGGTGGTGACACCACCGCGGGCCATCATGGCCAGCGAACCCTGGGCGGCGACGCGGACCATGGCCTCGTCGATGCGGGCCCAGGTCGGGTAGAGGGCGACCAGCCAGTTGAAGAGGTTGTGGTCGGTGGCCAGGCCCCGCGTGATCCACTGGTAGAAGTGGTGGTGGGTGTTGATCAGACCGGGCGTCACGAGATGACCGGTGGCGTCGATCCGGCGGACCACGTTCTCCAGGCCCTCGGGCGCCTTGCCGGCTCCGATGGACTCGATCCTGTTGCCGGCGACGACGAGGTAGCCGGTGGCGTACTCGGTGTCGTTGGCGTCTACGGTCGCGATCGCACAGTTCTCGACGACGATGCGTTCGACAGTCGAAGGTGCTGCCATGGCGGTGCTTCCTTCATTCCTCGGGGGTGGTGTGGGCACGGCAGGACCCTAGGAGGATTTGAGTGCCGGGGCCGTGTGACGGCTCCGGGTGCCGAGATGGTGGAAGAAAAGATTGAGCGAGACCGCTACGAGCGCTCCCGCGCTGATGCCCGAGCCGAGCACGGTCTGTGCCCAGGCCGGGAAGTCGGCGTAGAAGGTGGGCGCGGCGAGCGGGATGATGCCCGCTCCGAGCGCGACGGCCACCAGGATGATGTTGGAGCTGTCGTCGAGTCCGGCTTCCGAGAGGGTACGGATTCCGGAGACGGCGATCGAGCCGAAGAGGACGATGCCGGCACCCCCGAGGACCGGCATGGGGACCATCGACACGACCGCGCCGAGGACCGGGAAGGCGCCGAGGACGAGCAGGGCGCAGCCCGCGACGGCGACGACGTAGCGGGAGCGGACCCGGGTCAGCGAGACCACTCCGACGTTCTGGGCGAAGGCGGAGGTGGGGAAGCCGCCGAAGACGGGACCGATCAGGGTGGCGATGCCGTCGGTCCGCAGACCGCGGGTGATCGTACGGCCGTCGCTCCTGCGCTCGCAGATCTCGCCGAGGGCGAGCATCCCGGCGCTGGACTCGGTCATGAGCACCAGCATCACGATGCACAGGGAGAGGATCGCGGCGGGCTGGAACTCCGGTGCGCCGAAGGCGAAGGGTCCGGGCAGGGCAGCGACGGGCGCCTCGCGCAGGGCGGTGAAGTCGGCCATCCCGAAGGGGATCGCGGCGAGTGTTCCGATGAACAGACCGAGCAGCAGGGCGATCTGCTTGAGGAAGCCCTTGGCGAAGCGCTGGAAGAGCAGGATCACCACGAGCGTGAAGGCGGCGAGTGCCAGGTATTTCATGGCGCCGAAGTCGGCGGCTTCCTTGTTCCCGCCCTGGGCCCAGCTGACCGGTACGGGCATCAGGGTGACGCCGATCAGGGTGATCACGACGCCGGTGACGAGCGGCGGGAAGAAGCGGAGCAGCCGGCCGAAGAACGGGCCGACGGCGAGGCAGAACACTCCGGCGACCATCACCGCGCCGTAGATGGCGGGGAGTTGGTGGCCGGGGGCGCTGGTCTCGGCGATGGCGAGCATCGGTGCGATGCCCGCGGACGAGGCGGCGTTGACGAACGGGAGCCGGTTCCCGGCGAAGCGGCCGGCCCCGAGGGTCTGGAGGATGGTGGCGCAGCCGGCGATGAGGAGGCTCGCGGCGATGAGCCGGGTCATTCCCGCGGCGTCCAGGCCGACCGCCTGGCCGATGATCAGCGGGGGCGTGACGACTCCCGCGTACATGGCGGCGATGTGCTGGAGCGCGGCGGGGACGAGCCGTGAGGCGGGGAGCTTCTCGTCCACCGGGTGGACATCGGTCGACGTGGCCGAGGAGGTGTCCGGCGGTGTGGAACACGGGCCTTCGGCAGGTGCCGGCCCCGTTGCGGGCTGTGCCATGGGTACGTCCCTCCGGTGGTGACTGCCCCCGCCCGACTGCGGGCGGGCGGGGGCGGCCACGCGGTGCCGCTTAGAGGTTGGTCATGTCGGCCGGGATCAGCGCCGTGGCTCCGTCACGGAGCACGGTGGCCTCGATGAGGCCGTACGGCCGGTCGGCGGCGAAGTAGACCTCGTTGTCGTTCTTGAGCCCGAAGGGCTCCAGGTCGACCAGGAAGTGGTGCTTGTTCGGGAGCGAGAAGCGGACCTCGTCGATCTCCGAACGGTGGTTGATGATCCGCGTGGCCATCTGGTACAGCGTCTGCTGCAGCGAGTACGAGTACGTCTCCGAGAAGGCCTCGAGCATGTGCTTCCTGGTCTGCCCGTAGGACCGCTCCCAGTTGGGCATCCGCTGGTCGTCGTCGGTCCAGTTGAACCGCCAGCGACCGGATACCTGCGTGGCCAGGATGCGGTCGTACGCCTCCTGGAGGGTCGTGTACTTGTCCTTGATGTAGCCCCAGAACTCCGAGTTGGTGGAGTTCATGACGATGAGGTCCTTGAGGCCGGAGATGACCTCCCACTTCTCACCGTCGTAGGTGATCTGGGTGACGCGGGTCTCCTGGCCCTTGCGGGCGAAGGAGTGGTTCACCTCGTCCGAGCCGATGAACTTGGAGTTGGCGTCGGAGCTGGCGATGCGCTCCCACGAGTACTCCTCGATCCGGATGCGCGCCCGGTGAATCGGCTCCTGGCTGGTCACGAAGTGACGCGCCAGGTGGATGCCGAACTGCTCGGCCGACTCGATCCCGTACTCCTTGGCGAAGGCGTACACGGTGTTCTTGGTCGTGTCGGTGGGCAGGCAGTGGGCGTTGGAGCCGGTGAGGTGGACGTCGTCGAGGTCGCCGGAGAGGGCGACGGAGACGTTCAGGTCCTTGATGTGGTGGGTGGCGCCGTCCCGCGTGATCTTGACGACGCGGTTCTCTGCTTTGCCGTACTGGTTCTGGCCGAGAATCGTGGGCATGTCTGCTAGCTCCCTCGGTAAACGGAGTAGCCGAACGGGTTGAGCAGCAGCGGTACGTGGTAATGCTCGCCCGGCTTGACGGCGAACGTGATCGCCACCTCCGGGAAGAACGCACCGCTGTCCCTTACGCGGGGGGCGTCCTGCTGCGCCTCGGCTTGCTTCTTGGAGAAGTACGCCTCGGTCTCGAAGTCGAGACGTACGTGGGTGGTGCCCTCCGGCAGGGCCGGCAGGTCCTTGCAGCGCCCGTCCGCGTCGGTGGCGGAGCCACCGAGCGTGACCCACTGCGCGTCGAAGCCACTGCGGGCCGCGAGCGTGATGACCACGCCCTCGGCGGGGCGGCCGATGCTGGTGTCCAGGATGTGGGTGGACACCGAAGCGGTGGTGTCGGTGCTCATGCGTTCTCTTCCTCGTTCTCTGCGCGCTCTACGAGCCGGGTCAGCCTGATGCGGTTGATCTTGCCCAGCTCGGTGCGGACGATCTCCCGCTCCTGCTCGGGCGAGTGCTCGATCCGCTCACGGACCGCGTCGCGCATCTGCTCACCGGTCTTGCCGGTCGCGCAGATCAGAAAGACATGACCGAACTTGTCCTGGTAGGCCAGGTTGAGTTCGAGCATCTCGGCCTTGAGCTCCTCGGAGGCGCCGGCCATCCCGCTCTGCTCGCGGGAGGAGGTCGGGTCCCCTGCCTTCGGACGACCGATCGGCGGGTGGCCCGCCATCGCCTCGGCCAGATCCTCGGCGGTCAGCTCGGCCATGGCGGCGTCGCTGGCGAGGAACAGGGCTTCGGCGGTGGTGTAGGGGCGCTGGGCGAGCAGCTTGCTCCCCCACGCCGAGCTGGAGCACACCTCGTGGAGGGCGGCGACAGCGTCGCTGTCCGCCGAGGTGTTGAACCGGGCCAGGCCCGGTGTCGTACCTGAAGTCACGGGAAGCCTCCGTGGCTGTTTTTCGCTGTGCGTCGGACGGGCTGCGGATAGCTAACGCCCTCCCGCAACACCACGTCAACACTTTGTTGAAAACTCGGTCACACAGAAGCCGTCGTCCCGACATCTGGACGACGGCTTGTGGCCAATCATGATCAACTAGCCCTCCTTGGGGGCCTTTTCCCTGCTCAGGGCGGTCTCCCGGTTCAGGTAGTTGTACACGGTGAACCGGCTGACACCGAGTGCCCCGGCCACCGTCTCCACCCCGTGTCGCACCGAGAAGGCGCCGCGCGCCTCGAGCATCCGGACCGCCTCCTGCTTGGTCTTGCGGTCCAGCTCGGCCAGTGGCATCCCGTGCCTGCGCTCCATCGCGGCGAGAATGTGGTCCAGCGAGTCCGAGAGCTGCGGCAGACGCACGGCGAGGACGTCCTCCCCCTCCCAGGCGAGCACCACGTCGTCGCGCTCGGCCTGCTCGGGGCCCAGTATCTCCGCGCCCATGGCGTCGACCAGCGGCTTCACCGCGGCGATCAGCGGGTGTTCGATCACGACTCCTCCCCGATCACATTGACCTGGAGGGAGACACGGGTCGCGCCGGCCGCCAGGGACTTGCGCAGCAGCGCGTCCACGGCCGTCAGCACCGCGTCGGCGCCCCCTTCCGCCGTGTTTCCGAAGGGACCGACATCCACCGCGTCCAGCTGGGCCGCCTGGATGACCTCACGAGCCACGACCGCGTGGGCCGGTGCCTCGTCGAGGTCGAACGGCTCGGTCGTGAACTCCACTTTCAAACGCACCATGCCCCCACGCTACTGGCCGGGAGTCGGCCGACGGCAGCCCTGAGCTGCCGGACCCTCTTGACAAGTGGGGCGCCCCGCTTGCAACATTCCGTCAGACAGAAACTTACTTCCGCTATACGGAAGGAGCGCCGCCCCTCATGGGATACACGGACCAGCGCTTCGATGTGAACCTGTCGATCCTCTTCACGGAACTCCCGCTCCTGGAGCGCCCCGCGGCCGCCGCCGCGGCGGGCTTCACCGCGGTCGAGCTGTGGTGGCCCTGGATCGACACCGCCACCCCCGACCAGAGCGAGCTCGACGCGCTCAAGAAGGCTCTGGACGACGCCGGCACCCAGCTGGTGGGCCTGAACTTCTACGCCGGCCGGCTGCCCGGCCCCGACCGCGGCGCCCTCTCCGTACCCGGTGAGGAGTCGGACCGCTTCCGCGCCAACATCGAGGTGGCAGCCGACTTCGCCGCCTCGGTGGGCTGCAAGGCGCTCAACGCGCTCTACGGCAACCGCGTGGAAGGCGTCGACCCGCAGATCCAGGACACCCTCGCCCTGGAGAACCTGGTCCTGGCGGCCCGCGCGGCCGACCGGATCGGCGCGATCCTGCTGGTCGAGACCCTGAACAAGCCGGAGTCGCCGCTCTACCCGCTGGTGAGCGCCCCCTCCGCGATCGAGGTCGTCGACAAGGTCAACGCGGCCACCGGGCTCGACAACGCCAAGTTCCTCCTCGACATCTACCACCTGTCGATGAACGGCGAGGACGTCAGCCAGGTCATCGCGCAGTACGCCGACAAGACCGGTCACGTCCAGATCGCCGACAACCCGGGCCGTGGCGCGCCGGGCACGGGCGACCTGCCGCTGGAGCAGCTCCTCGACGAGCTCAAGAAGGCCGGCTACGACGGCTGGGTCGGCCTGGAGTACAAGGCCGCCGACGCCGCCGCGTCCTTCGAGTGGCTCCCGGCCGAGGCCCGCGCCGCCCGCTGACACCGGACGGGGGCCGACACCCCCGTCCGCCCGAGCCGGGCGTCAGCTCCCCCTGACATCGCACAACCCCGAGAGGTACCCCCAATGAGCAACCTCCCTGATTCCTCCCAGCCCACCCGCCCGGCGATTGCGTGGATCGGCCTCGGCATCATGGGTTCGCCCATGTCCGAGAACCTGATCAAGGCCGGTTACTCCGTCACCGGCTTCACCCTGGAGCAGGACAAGCTGGACCGCCTCGCCGCGGCCGGCGGCACGGTCGCCGGGTCGATCGCCGAGGCCGTCAAGGACGCCGACGTGGTCGTCACGATGGTGCCCGCCTCCCCGCAGGTCGAGGCCATCTCCTACGGCCCCGAGGGCATCCTGGAGAACGCCAAGCAGGGCGCGCTGATCATCGACATGTCGTCGATCACCCCGCAGACCTCGATCGACCTCGCCAAGAACGCCGCCGAGAAGGGCATCCGCGTCATCGACGCCCCGGTGTCCGGCGGCGAGGCCGGCGCCATCGAGGCCGTCCTGTCGATCATGGTGGGTGGCGAGCAGGCCGACTTCGACGAGGCCCTGCCGGTCCTCGAGGCCCTCGGCAAGACCATCGTCCTGTGCGGTCCGCACGGCTCCGGCCAGACCGTGAAGGCCGCCAACCAGCTCATCGTCGCCGTCAACATCCAGGCGTGCGCCGAGGCCGTGGTCTTCCTCGAGAAGTCCGGCGTGAACCTCCAGGCCGCCCTGGACGTCCTCAACGGCGGTCTGGCCGGCTCCACGGTCCTGACCCGCAAGAAGGACAACTTCCTGAACCGGGACTTCAAGCCCGGCTTCCGGATCGACCTGCACCACAAGGACATGGGCATCGTCACCGACGCCGCCCGCAACGTCGGTGCGTCCCTCCCGGTCGGTGCCGTCGTCGCCCAGCTCGTCGCCTCCCTGCGTGCGCAGGGCGACGGCGGCCTGGACCACTCGGCCCTGCTGCGCGCCGTCGAGCGCCTCTCCGGCCAGCAGGTCTGACCCATCCCCCTCACGGGGCCCTGATTTCCGGACGGCGGCGGCGCTGACAACTGTCCTGTCGCGCCCAGGCGCCGCCGCCGTCCGGAACACCACACTTCATTTTCAACAAACTGTTGACGTCTCGTTCCGGGCGTATTTACGCTCCAGAGCACCCAACAGTGCAGCTCCCGTACGGAAGGTCACGATGTCGAAGCGCGTGCTTACGACCGAGTCCGGCGCCCCCGTCGCCGACAACCAGAACTCCGCCACCGCCGGCGTCGGTGGCCCCATCCTCCTCCAGGACCAGCACCTGCTGGAGAAGCTCGCGCGCTTCAACCGTGAGCGGATCCCGGAGCGTGTGGTGCACGCCCGCGGCTCCGGCGCGTACGGCTACTTCGAGGTGACCGACGACGTCACCGGCTTCACCAAGGCCTCCTTCCTCTCCGAGGTCGGCAAGCGGACCGAGACGTTCATCCGCTTCTCCACCGTGGCCGACTCGCTCGGTGGCGCGGACGCCGTCCGTGACCCGCGCGGCTTCGCGCTGAAGTTCTACACCGAAGAGGGCAACTACGACCTCGTCGGCAACAACACCCCGGTGTTCTTCATCAAGGACCCGATCAAGTTCCCCGACTTCATCCACTCCCAGAAGCGCGACCCCTTCACGGGCAAGCAGGAGCCGGACAACGTCTGGGACTTCTGGGCGCACGCCCCCGAGGCGACGCACCAGATCACCTGGCTCATGGGTGACCGCGGCATCCCGGCCTCGTACCGTCACATGAACGGCTACGGCTCGCACACCTACCAGTGGACCAACGAGGCGGGCGAGGCCTTCTTCGTCAAGTACCACTTCAAGACGAACCAGGGCATCCGCTCGCTCTCCGCCGAGCAGGCCGCCGAGGTCGTCGGCCAGGACGCGAACTCGCACCAGACCGACCTGCTGCAGGCCATCGAGCGCGGTGTGAACCCCTCGTGGACCCTGTACGTCCAGGTCATGCCGGCCGCCGAGGCCGCGGACTACCGCTTCAACCCGTTCGACCTCACCAAGGTGTGGCCGCACAGCGACTACCCGCTGCAGCGCGTGGGCCGTCTGGTCCTCGACCGCAACCCGGACAACGTCTTCGCCGAGGTCGAGCAGGCCGCGTTCTCCCCGAACAACTTCGTCCCGGGCATCGGTCCCTCGCCGGACAAGATGCTCCAGGGCCGCCTCTTCGCCTACGCGGACGCCCACCGCTACCGCCTCGGTGTCAACCACACCCAGCTGCCGGTGAACGCCCCGAAGGCGACGGTGGCCGAGAACTACGGCCGCGACGGCTTCATGGCCACCCGTCAGGGCTCGCGCCACGACAAGAACTACGAGCCCAACTCGTACGCCGGTCCCTCGCAGACCGACGAGGCGCTCTCCGCCCCGCTGGCGATCCACGGCTGGACCGGCACCCACGCGGCGCCCGAGCACGCCAAGGACGACCACTTCTTCCAGGCCGGTGAGCTCTACCGCCTGATGTCGGAGGACGAGAAGAAGCGGCTGATCGCCAACATCGCCGGTGGCCTCTCCCAGGTCTCCCGCGAGGACGTCATCGAGAAGAACATCGCGCACTTCGCCGCCGCCGACGCGGACTACGGCAAGCGCGTGGAGGAGGCGGTCCGCGCCCTGCGCGAGGACTGATCTCTCCACGGTTTCCAGACCGCGTACGGCACTTGACGGGAGGTCAGCTGCCGTACGCCGTCCGAACCGACGGCCCGGATGAGGGGTGGCCGGCGGAACGGACAGCGTGAGGACCGCGGCGGTGTGCGAGCCAGTGCGGTGGTAAGGGCGAACCGGGCCCCTTCTTGACCTGAAGGAAGGGATCCCCGAGCAGCTCGTCGTCGCCGCCGCGGTCCCAACGCCCCACCTCCCCCCAAGACTCCGCCCGGCGGCGCGAACGTCCTGTCGCGCCAGCCTCGCACCGTCGGGCGGGCACAACGAGAGCGCGGAACCAGGTTTACGGTCCCTGGTTCCGCGCTCTTTCGCGTGCCGTCCACCCTCGCGGGCGACCACGCATCGTTTCTGCGGTGAAGATCCACACCCGCACGGGCGAGCGCACCGTGGTTCTCCCCCTGTGCGCCCCTCCCCCACCACTATCCACTCGTACATGATCAAGAACCTGGTGCGGGGCCTGGCCCCGCTCGCGCTGATCCTGTCCCCCTCGCCGTGCCCTCCCCGGCGCTGTCCGCGAACGTCGTCCTCTTCCCCGACGCGCTCGCCGACCTCACCGAGGCGGCCGAGAACCCGGCCGGCTACAAGCTGTCCGCCTTCCCCCACTGGAACAAGGGACTCGACCCCGCCGACGGCTGCGACACCCGCGCCGAGGTCCTTCTGGAGGAGGCCGTCGACGCCCCGAAGACCGGCCCCGGCTGCACGCTCATGGGCGGCAGGTGGACCTCGTACTACGACGGTCAGACCGTCACGGACCCCGCCGCCCTCCGCGTCGATCACGTCGTCTCCCTCAACGAGGCCTGGGAGTCCGGCGCCTCCGGCTGGACCGCGGCCCGGCGCGAGAGGTACGCCAACGACCTCGGCTCCCCCCGGCACCCTCGCCGCCGTCACCGCCCGAAGCCAGAAGGACAAGGCCGGCCGCGACCCCGCCGGCTGGGTCCCGTCCTCCTCCACTCAGTACTGCCGCTACGTCGCCGAATGGCTGGGCAGCAAGCTGCGCTGGGGACTGAGCGCGGACAAGGATGAGCTGGAGGCGCTCAAGCTGTTCGCCGACGGGCCCTGTGAGGAGACGGTCGTGGTCCGCTCGAAGGCCCCCCGGTGAGCACCAGCACCCCGCTGACCGCCAGCGAGGCGGCGGCGAGCACCGTCATCGCCGCCGCGGGCGAGGTGACCTGGGCGATGGCGCCGGCCAGCGCCGCGCTCAGCCCCTGGAACGTCAGCATTCCCGAGGAGTGCAGCCCCAGCGCGTGACCGCTGAGCCCGTCCGGCACCAGCGCCAGCAGCCGCTCCTGGAACAGCAGGCTCGCGCTGTAGCCCACGGCGGACACCGTCACCGCCACCAGGGCGAGGGGCAGCCCCGGATCGAGCGCGAAGAGCAGGTACGGGGCTGCCAGCAGCATCTGGAGCGGCGGGCCGAGCCGGGTCCGCCGCTTCTTCGGCAGGAATCGTCCGACGACGGTGTCCCCGGCCAGCATCCCGAGCGCGGCGCAGGCGAAGAGCAGCCCGGCGCCGTCGATGGGGGTCCCCCCACGCCCCCAGGCGTAGGGGGCGTACGCGACGAAGAGCGATTCACAGCCGACGATCAGCCCGTTGGGGACCCAGAGGGCGAGATAGACGAGCCGGCGCGGGCGCGAGGACCACAGGAGCGCGTTGGTACGCCAGGTCTCGGCGGCAGAGGCCCGGCCGGCGACCCGTGGCTCGCGGCGGCTGAGGCCCAGACGGGCGAGGAGCGCCGCGACGAGGTGGAGGGCGGCGCCGATCAGCAACGTCCCGCGCGGCGAGAGCGTCGCCACGAGCAGCCCGCCGGTCGCGAACCCGGCGATCTGGCAGACGCCGACGGCCATGTTCATCGTCGAGCGGCCGAGCAGATAGCCCTCGCGGGAGAGGATCTCGCCCAGAAGTCCGTAACGGACCCCGCCGCCCACGGAGCCGACGAGGCCCTGCACGAGGAGCAGCGCGAACACCGCGCCCGTCGGCAGCCCGGGAACGGCCTGGGCGGCCGTACCGAGGCCGAAGACCAGCGCGATGCAGGCCAGGGCGGCGCGCGGCGGCAGCCGGTCGGCGGCCGAAAGGAGCGTCGTCGCGCCGAGGACCTGGGCGAGCGCGGGACCGAAGAGGGCGAGGGCGGAGAGGAAGGGTGAGCCCGTCGACCGGAAGACGAGCGTGGCGAGCCCCAGACCGGCCACCGTCTGGGCCGCGACCTGGACGGACGCCGTGAGGAAGAGCGGGGTGAACTCCGGTGTACGGAACAGCTCCTGATAGCTACGCATGGGCCGGAGTCTCCGAGAGCGCGACGGGACGCCGGTACTGTTTCGTCGGGAGGCGAAACCATGGGCTGGTGGCAGATCGACGCCGACGCGCTCGCGGGCAGCCGGTTCCTGGTGTCCCCGCTGGCCGAGACCATCGCCGCGCTGCAGGCGCTGGACTTGCCGAAGCCCGCTCACCCGGGCGAGAGCGCATGGCTGACGGACCGTCTGCCCGCCTACCGGGCGCGGCTCGCGGCCGAGCCGCTCGACGCCCTGCTGGTGCGGGCCGCGCTCGGGACCGCGTGGAACGCGGATTTCGTGACCCCCACCCCGCTGGGCGAGGGCGAGCCGTCCTTCGAGGAGGAGGTGGCCCGGATCCGGGAGACGCCGCCCGCGGCGGCGGTGGCGGATCTGGCGGTCTCGCTGGGCGGTCCGGTCCCCGAGCCGCTGGCTTCGGCGACTGATCTGCCGTACCGGATGGCGGAGTTGCTCGCCTGGGTGTGGCGGGAGACGGTCCTGCCGACCTGGCCGCGCCGACGACGCGTCCTGGAGGCCGATGTGATGGCGCGTACGGCGCGGCTGACCGCGGGCGGGTGGGCGGCGGCGCTCGACGAGCTGTCCCCGGGGCGGACGCGCTGGCTGGGTGAGGGGCGGCTGCAGGTCAACACCCGTGACTTCCCACCGAGGTCGGTCTCCGGCGGGCGGCTGTTCCTCGTGCCGGTGACACCGAGCCGGGGATGGGTGTCATGGGAGGGTACGGAGCGCTTCGCGATCGTCTACCCCTGTGCGGGGGCTCTGGCCGGCGCGGAGGGCCCGGCCGTCCCCGATGCGCTCGGCGCGCTGCTCGGGAGTGCGCGTGCGGGGGTGCTCGTACGGCTCGAATCCCCCACGTCCACCAGTCAGTTGGTGGCGCTGACGGGGCAGGGGCTCGGCTCCGTGGGACGGCATCTGAAGGTGCTGCTCGACGCCCGTCTCGTACGGCGGAGGAGGGCGGGGAGGTCCGTCCTCTACGACTGGACGGAGGCGGGGGCGACGCTGGTACGGGCGCAGGGAGTACGGACGTGGAGCGGCCCCCGCTCCGGTGCTCTCGGAGCGGGGGCCGTCACCTCCGACGACTGATCAGACCTTCAGGGCCTTGATCGCCGTCGGAGCGTGACCGGGCTCGGTCGCGATCTCCTCGAACTCGGTGACATCGCTCATGTCGACCGTCTTGCTCATCGCGATGTTGGTGATGCGCTCCAGGATGGCCTCGACGACGACCGGGACCTGGTGCTCGACGGCCAGCTTCTTGGCCTCCTCGAACGCCTCGCCCAGCTTCTCCGGGTCGGTGACGCGGATCGCCTTGACGCCCAGACCCTCGGCGACCTTGACGTGGTCGACGCCGTAGACGCCGATCTCCGGGGTGTTGATGTTCTCGAACTCGAGGTTGACCTCGAAGTTGATGCCCAGGTTGCCCTGCGCCTGGCGGATCAGGCCCAGGTAGGCGTTGTTCACCAGGACGTGGACGTAGGGGACCTTGTGCTGGGCGGCGACCGCCAGCTCCTCGATCATGAACTGGAAGTCGTAGTCGCCGGACAGCGCGACGATCGGGGTCTCCGGGTCCGCGGTGGCGGCACCGATGGCGGCCGGGATGGTCCAGCCGAGCGGGCCGGCCTGGCCGCAGTTGATCCAGTGGCGCGGCTTGTAGACGTGCAGGAACTGCGCGGCGGCGATCTGGGAGAGGCCGATGGTGGTGACGTAGCGCGTCTCCGGGCCGAAGGCCTTGTTCATCTCCTCGTACACGCGCTGCGGCTTGATCGGGACGTTCTCGAAGTGCGTACGACGCTGCAGGGTGGCCTTGCGGTCCTGAGCGGAGGCGGCCCAGGCGGAGAAGTCGGGGAGCTTGCCCGCGGCCTTCCACTCCTTGGCGATCTCGATGAAGAGCTCCAGCGCGACCTTGGCGTCGGAGGCGATGCCGTAGTCCGGGGCGAAGATCTTGCCGATCTGGGTGGGCTCGATGTCGACGTGGACGAACTTCCGGCCCTTGGTGTAGGCCTCCATGTTGTAACCGGTGTGGCGGTTGGCCCAGCGGTTGCCGATGCCGAGGACGAAGTCCGACTCGAGGAAGGTCGCGTTGCCGTAGCGGTGCGCGGTCTGGACGCCGACCATGCCGGCGCTCAGCTCGTGGTCGTCGGCGATGGTGCCCCAGCCCATGAGGGTGGAGATGACCGGGACGCCGGTCAGCTCGGCGAACTCGACCAGCAGGTCGGAGGCGTCGGCGTTGATGATGCCGCCGCCGGCGACGATCAGCGGGCGCTCGGACTCCAGCAGGAAGCTCAGGGCCTTCTCGGCCTGGGCGCGGGTGGCCTGCGGCTTGTAGACCGGCAGCGGCTCGTACGTCTCCGGGTCGAACTCGATCTCGGTCAGCTGGACGTCGATCGGCAGGTCGATGAGGACGGGGCCGGGACGGCCGGAGCGCATCAGGTGGAAGGCCTGCTGGAAGACGCCGGGGACCTGGGCGGCCTCGAGGACCGTCGTGGCGGCCTTGGTGACCGGCTTGGCGATCGAGGCGATGTCGACGGCCTGGAAGTCCTCCTTGTGCAGCTTGGAGACCGGGGCCTGGCCGGTGATGCACAGGATCGGGATCGAGTCCGCGATCGCGGAGTACAGGCCGGTGATCATGTCGGTGCCCGCGGGGCCGGAGGTACCGATGCAGACACCGATGTTGCCGGCCTTGGCACGGGTGTAGCCCTCGGCCATGTGGGACGCGCCCTCGACGTGGCGAGCGAGCGTGTGGCTGACGCCGCCCACGTTCTTGAGCTCGCGGTAGAAGGGGTTGATCGCCGCGCCGGGCACGCCGAACGCGTTGGTGACGCCTTCGCGCTTGAGGATCTCAACGGCCGCTGCGGCGGCGGTCATACGAGGCATGGGAGGGCTCCTGCTTCGGCCAGGCGGAAACGGGTCACCCACCGTCTCGGTGGCCGTTTCCGTATTGCGGAAGTATTGTTCTACTATGTGGAAGCAATGTAGGTCGGGGGGTCCGGGGCCGTCAAGGGACCGGCCTCGGACGTTGGCCGAAGTCCCTCCCCTCCCGTGGCGGATTGGTGGACGATGGGGACGGGAAGACAGGGGGTTCGGCGTGGGGTTCGGTGTGGGTGAGTCGGTACCGGTGCGCTGCCCGGAATGCCTCCGTACGCAGCCGTACGCGGCGCCGGTCTTCCCGTGCGCCTGCGGGACACCGGTGGTGCCACCGGTGATCCCCGGAGCGACGGGTGAGCCGGTCACGCACCGCAACTGGACAGACGAATGGGTCGCGGTGCGCTGCGTCGCCTGTGGGCGTGAGGACGAATGGCCCCACCCGGAGCTGGGCTGCACCTGCGGCACGGTCCTCCGCGTCCCGGTCCGCGAGCCGGGTTTCGGCGACGGCGGTTCGCTGCCGGGCGTGCCGGCGCCGGCACGGACACTCCCGCGGCAGCCTGGGCCCGGGCGGGCCGCCCCGGGGACGCCGAGCCCGGACCCGAAGGACAGACGCGCGAACACGACGGCCACCGACGCGACGCCCGGCACGCTCGGTTCCCACGGCCGCCCCGGCCCCGGGGCCCTGCCAGGCGGTACGGACACCGGTCACCGCGCCGAGTCCCGGGCCGGCGACCCTCCGGGCGCACGCGCCGGCGAGGGGACGGACGGCGTCGAGCCGGGCGCGGCCCCGGGGCCGGCCCCGACCGACGGGACGGACGAAGCGTCGCCGGCCTCGGGCATATGGACCGGCGACGCCCCGGAGAGCGACCTCCACGACTCGGAGGGCGACCTCCCCGACCAGTCCGCGGGCGACCTCCACGACGTCACGAGCCACGGCCTCGGAGCCGGACGGAGTCGGGCGTTCACCGAGCGTTACCCCGCGCACATCCCGCTGCCGCCGACGGCCCCGCACCCCGCCGCGCCGAGGCCCTCGTTCCGGCCCGTGACCATCCGTACCGCCAGGGACGCGGTGGCCGCGTCGGCCGGGTATCTGCGCTGGCTCGGGTTCCGCAACGTCGTCCAGCCCGAGGAGCGGACCGCGTCCGGGGTCGACCTCCGAGCGCCCGGGCTCGTCGCCCAGGTCGACCCGAGCACCCGCCCCGCCGCGCTGCGGGCGGTCGAATGCCTCTGGCTGAACGGGCTCAGCAGCTCGTCCGTGAGCGTCTTCTTCTCCCTCGCCGGCTACACCCCCGACGCCCGCTCCCGCGCCGACGAGCTCGGCATCCCGCTCTTCGTCCTCGACCTCACGGGAACACCTCAGCCGGTGAACACCCCGGCGGACGAACTGATCACCACCGGCGCCTGAGGCCTCAGCGGCGGGCCGGTGGCCGGGAAGACCTCAAAAGAACCTCAGATTTCAGCCATTCGCGCGTGATGATCAGGCTCTCACGGGCACAACACCCTCGGGGGGGTGGGGCGTCATGGGGGCGGATACCTGGTGGTTCATCGGTGCGTCCTGCGCACAACTGCCCGCGGCACTCGCGCTGTTGCGAACCCGCAGCCCGGAGCGGACCGAACTCGCCCCGCAGGCACTGGCGTTGCTCCGTGGCGGACGGCGGGCGGCCGTGGTCGTGGCGCTCGTCGCGCTGCACCAGCGCGGCGCCGTGGCGGCCGGCCGGAAGGGCACGATTCGGGCCAACGGCGGACCCGGCCGGACCCGCGATCCGGTCCAGCTGGGAGTGCACAGTTCGCTGCGGCGGGCCTTGGGCATAAGAGTGCTGGCCGCCCAGCCCAGGGCGCGACGGGCCGTCGACGCGCTGCGCGCCGAGCTGGGCCGGGCGGGGCTCCTCCGCCCGCACGGTCGGCTGCTCGTCGCCCGGGGGCTGCTGGTCTGCGCGATGGCGACGGTGGTGACGGGCCTGCTGATCACGCGCCCGTCCGGCGCCGAGCTCGCCCTGGCGCTCGCCCTCGGCGCCGTACCGACCGTCGCCGCGCTCGCCCTGCTGTTCCTCCCTCCCACGACCCGAGCCGCCCGACGGCTGCTGGCCGGGCTGCGGGAGCGGCACCCGCTGCCCGCGCATCGTCGCGAGGTGACGGACGGCAATCTGGTCCTGCTGTACGTCGCCCTCTACGGCGACCCGGCACTCGCCCTCTTCCTGCCGCGCTTCTCTCGCGACGGCGGACTGCTGGGCCAGGGCGGCGGTACGGACGGCTACGCCACCGGACGTGGCTGGTTCGGTGGCGGCGGCGACGGATCCTGGGGCGCCGGCGAGGCAGGCGGCGGAGGGGGCGGCGGCTCGGACTGAGCTCGCGCCATACTGGACCATGCGCATCCGAGCGGCCGCACCGGCCGAACTCCCGCTGCTCCAGGACATCGAGCGGGCCGCGGGCGAACCCTTCCGTTCCCTCGGCATGGCGGTCATCGCCGACGACGAGCCCCTGCCGCTGGACGTCCTGGACGGCTACCGACGGGCCGGCCGGGCCTGGGTGGCCGTCGACGAGGCCGACCGCCCGATGGCGTACCTGCTGACGGACACCGTCGACGGGGCCGCCCACATCGAGCAGGTGTCGGTGCACCCGGCCGCCGCCCGCCAGGGCATCGGCCGCCTGCTCATCGAGCATCTGGCGGCCGGCGCGGCCGAGCAGGGGCTGACCGCGCTGACCCTGACGACCTTCACCGAGGTCCCGTGGAACGCGCCGTACTACTCGCGCCTCGGTTTCCGTCCCCTCGCCGAGTCCGACCCGGACCTCACCGCCGGGCTGCGCGCCATCCAGCGGGCCGAGGCCGCCCACGGTCTGGCGACCTGGCCCCGGGTCTGCATGCGGCGCGAACTGGCAGGGACGCCCGCGCCCCGCTCCGTGGCGCCGTCCCCGTAGCGCCGCCGGCCGGGGAGCCGGCGCTCCTCACCCGTAGCGCTGCCTCAGCTCCACCTTCCGTACCTTGCCGCTCACCGTCATCGGGAACTCTCCGAGGATCTCCACCCGGCGCGGGATCTTGTAGTGCGCCAGACGGTCGCGGCAGTACGCCGTGATGTCGTCCAGGGTCGGCGGGTCGGCGGGGTCGCGCGGGATCACGCAGGCCAGGATCTCCTCGCCGTAGCGGGCGTCGGGGACACCGACGACCTGGACGTCGGCGATCTTCTCGTACCCGTAGAGGAACTCCTCGATCTCGCGCGGGTACACGTTCTCCCCGCCGCGGATGATCATGTCCTTGATGCGGCCGACGATCTGGACGTAGCCGTCCTCGCGCATCACCGCCAGGTCGCCGGTGTGCATCCAGCGGCCGGCGTCGACCGCCTCGGCCGTCTTCTCCGGCTCGTTCCAGTAGCCGAGCATCACGCTGTAGCCGCGGGTGCAGAGCTCTCCGGCGGTCCCGCGCTCCATCGTGAGACCGGTGCCCGGATCGACGATCTTCACCTCCACGTGCGGCATCACCCGCCCGACCGTGCCGGTACGGCGCTCCAGGTCGTCGTCGCGCCGGGTCTGGGTGGAGACGGGCGAGGTCTCGGTCATGCCGTAACAGATCGACACCTCGGCCATGTTCATCTCGGCGACCACCCGCTTCATCACCTCCACCGGGCACGGCGAGCCCGCCATGATGCCGGTGCGCAGCGTGGAGAGGTCGTACGAGGCGAAGTCGGGGAGGTTGAGCTCGGCGATGAACATCGTCGGTACGCCGTACAGCGACGTGCACCGCTCCTCCTGGACCGCGCGGAGGGTGGCCGCGGGGTCGAAGGACGGCGCGGGGATCACCATGCACGCGCCGTGCGAGGTCGCCGCCAGGTTTCCCATCACCATGCCGAAACAGTGGTAGAAGGGAACCGGGATACAGATCCGGTCCTGCTCGCTGTAGGCGATCATCTCGCCCACGAAGTAGCCGTTGTTGAGGATGTTGTGGTGCGAGAGGGTCGCGCCCTTGGGGAAGCCCGTGGTCCCCGAGGTGTACTGGATGTTGACCGGCTCGTCGCAGGACAGCTCCGCCGGGCGCAGTTCGCCCGCCGTACGGGAGATCAGCTCGTCCCAGCTCGGGTCGCCGATGAAGACGACCTCCCGCAACTCCGGGCAGTCGCCGCGGACTTGCTCGATCATCGCCCGGTAGTCGCTCGTCTTGTGCGCGAGCGTGGCGACGAGCAGGGAGATGCCCGCCTGCTTGAGCACGTACTCCACCTCGTGGGCGCGGTAGGCCGGGTTGATGTTCACCATGACGGCGCCGATGCGGGCGGTCGCGTACTGGACGAGCACCCACTCGGCACAGTTCACCGCCCAGATCCCCACCCGGTCGCCCTTGACGACCCCGCTGCCGAGCAGCGCGTCCGCCAACTTCTCGACGTCCACGCCGAATCGGGCGTAGGTCCAGCGGCGACCGGTGGGCACGTCGACGAGCGCCTCCCGCTCCGGCCAGGCCGCGACGGCCCGGTCCAGATTGGCCCCGATCGTGTCCCCGAGCAGCTCGGTGGGGCTCGCGCCGTGCGTGTACGACAGACTCATCCCAGGTCCCCCTCGGCGTACTCGATGCCCTCGCCCTTCGCCGTGCGCTCGCGCAGCTCGATCCGGCGGATCTTCCCCGAGACCGTCTTCGGCAGCTCGGCGAACTCGATGCGCCGTACCCGCTTGTACGGGGCGAGCACCGCGCGCGAGTGCGCGAAGAGCGCCTTCGCCGTCTCCTCGCCCGGCTCCCAGCCGTCCGCGAGGACGACGTACGCCTTCGGGACCGCGAGCCGCAGCGGGTCCGGGGCCGGGACGACCGCCGCCTCGGCCACCGCCTCGTGCTCCAGGAGCGCGCTCTCCAGCTCGAACGGCGAGATCTTGTAGTCGGATGCCTTGAAGACGTCGTCGGCGCGCCCGATGTAGGTGATGTAGCCCTCGGCGTCGCGGGAGCCGATGTCGCCGGTGCGGTAGTAGCCGCCGGCCATCGACTCGGCCGTGCGCTCCGGGTCGCCGTGGTAGCCGGTCATCAGGCCCACCGGATCGGTGGACAGGTCGAGGCAGATCTCGCCCTCCTCGACGTCCGCCTCCCCGCTGACGGGATCCACCAGCGTCACCCGGAAGCCGGGGCTCGGCCGCCCCATGGAGCCCTCCTTGAGGCGCTGGCCGGGGCTGTTGGAGACCTGGACGGCGGTCTCGGTCTGGCCGAAGCCGTCCCGGATGGTCACGCCCCACGCCCGGCGCACGGACTCGATGACCTCGGGGTTGAGCGGCTCGCCGGCCGCGACGACCTCACGCGGCGGGTTCTTCAGCTGGGTCAGATCGGCCTGGATCAGCATCCGCCAGACGGTCGGCGGAGCACAGAAGCCGGTGACACCGTTGCGCTCCATCTCCCGCATGAGACGGGCCGGGTCGAAGCGGGTGTAGTTGTGGATGAAGACGGTCGCCTCGGCGTTCCACGGGGCGAACAGGTTGGACCAGGCGTGCTTGGCCCAGCCCGGCGAGGAGATGTTCAAGTGCACGTCGCCGGGCTGGAGGCCGATCCAGTACATGGTGGCCAGGTGGCCGATGGGGTACGAGGTGTGGGTGTGCTCGACCAGTTTGGGCCGGGCGGTGGTACCGGAGGTGAAGTACAGCATCAGCGGGTCGTCGGCGCGGGTCGCACCGTCCGGCTCGAAGGTGTCGGACGCGTCGTACGCCTCCTCGTACGGGAGCCAGTCCGCCCGCTCGCCCCCGACGACGATCCGGGTGTACTCCCCCGGTACGTCCTCGAACTTGGCGGTGTCCTCGGCGCGCACGATGACATGCCGGGCCCGGCCGCGCTCGACGCGGTCCCGCAGGTCGGCGGGGCCGAGCAGCGGGGTGGCCGGGATGACGACGGCGCGCAGCTTCATGGCGGCGAGCGCGGTCTCCCACAACTCGGTCTGGTTGCCGAGCATGACGATGATCCGGTCGCCGGCCCGGACGCCCTGGTCGCGCAGCCAGTTGGCGGCCCGGTCGGAGCGGGCGGACATCTCGGCGAAGCTCACCCTCGTCCCGGTGCCGTCCTCCTCGACGATGTGGAGGGCGGTCCTGTCGTTGCCGGCCGCGATGACGTCGAACCACTCCAGGGCCCAGTTGAACCGGTCCGGACGGGGCCAGGCGAAGCCCTCGTACGCCGTCCCGTAGTCCTCGCGGTGCTGGAGCAGGAAGTCGCGGGCGGCGCGGAACCTCTCCGTCGCGGTGGTAGCCGTCATGTGTCCTCCTCGTTGCGGGACCGGTCACGGACATCGTGTAATCAGTGACCCAGGTCTCACTACCCCCGTTCGGGGGTGAAGGAGTGGTCGCGTGCCCGAGCGGATGGAAGCGGTCGAGATGCGCGGAGCTCTGGCGCGGCTGCGCCGCACCACCGGGCTGCAGGTGGTCTTCGGCGGACTGCTGCACGAGGGCAGACCGCTGCGGATCTCGGAGCTGAACGGAGCCGTCACGCCCGCCCTGCACGGACTCGCGATCTCCGCGGGCAGCGGTCTGGGCGGGAAGTGCCTGGCGCTGGCGCGGCCGTGCGCGGTCGTCGACTACGCGTCGGCACGGCACATCACGCACGAGTACGACGTTCCCGTGTCGGCGGAGGGCCTGCGCTCGGTGATCGCGGTGCCCGTCGTCGTACGGCGCAAGGTGCGGGGCGTGCTCTACGGGGCGCTGCGGGACTCCCTGCCGCTGGGCGAGCGCGTCGCCGACGCGGCGGTGGCGGCGGCCCGGGACCTGGAGCAGGCACTGGCGGTACGGGACGAGGTGCGGGAGCTGCTGTCGGCCGCTCCGTCCGGAGCGGCCTCGGGACCCTCCTGGGAGGAGGTCCGGCAGGCGCACGGGGAGCTGCGGGAACTGGCGCCCCGGATCGAGGACCCGGAGCTCAGGGAACGGTTGCTCGCGGTGTGCGGCCGCCTGGAGACGGCGTCCACGGCACCAGGCGGGAAGCCCGGTGTGACGCTGACACCACGCGAGCTGGACGTGCTGGCGGCGGTGGCCCAGGGTGCGACGAACGCGGGCGCGGCGGCACGGCTGGGGCTGCGGCCGGAGACGGTGAAGGGGTACCTGCGCTCGGCGATGCGGAAGCTGGGCGCGCACACGCGCCTGGAGGCGGTGGTGGCGGCGAGGAGGGCGGGGGTGCTGCCGTAGGGGTCGGCGCGGCGGAGGCCCTGCTCGCCGCTCGCGCGGCCGGCGGCCTACTCGTCGACGATCCCGAAGGCCACCTCGTACGGAACGCCCGGCTGAGCCATCACCCCGAGCATCCGCCGGGCCTCCTCCTCCAGCTCGGCGCGCTGGGCCTTGGTCGTACGGCCGAAGGGCTGGATGGTCATCGTGGTGCGCTCCTCGGTCTCCTCCAGTCGCCACAGTCCGGCGAGGAGCCCGTCGAGGAGGAAGACGCAGTACGCCTGGTTGCCCTTCCAGGTGCGGTTACGGGCCTCGGTGGCGACGACGCGGCTGCGGTCGGCGTGCGACAGGAGCAGGTTGTCGAACTCGGGGAGGAAGCGCGGCGGGGCCGGGGTGTCCTCGTCGGGGCGCGGGGCGTCGGGCAGGTCGAAGAGCTCGACGCCGTGCTCGTCCTGGAAGGTGACGAGCCCGGGCCGCAGGCGCTCGAAGGCGTCGCGGAGGCGGGTGAGGCCGCACCAGATCTGCATGTCCTTGACGGAGGCGGGGCCGAAGGCGGCGAGGTAGCGCAGGACGGTGTCGTCGAGGACGGCTTCGGCGGGGGCGGCCCCGGGACCGGGATCGGCGGCGGGGGTGGGCTGGGCGGCGTCGGCGGAGACTGCTTCGCCGGGGGCGGACGCGGCGGGCCGGCCGAACCAGGTCTCGGCGGTGGTCAGGCAGACCTGCCCGCTCCGGCGCCACAGACCGCGAGGGGTGACCTGGACGAGGGGCAGCAGGCAGCGTGCGGCGACACCGAGGGACTGGGGGTCCGCGTCCGGCCACTCCACGAGGAGGGCTTCGCGGATCTCCTTCGGGGTACGGGGCCGCTCCTCGACGAGTTCGCGGGCGAGGGCGGCGAGCCGGTCGAGGTCGACGCCGACGAGGCCCTTGCGGAAGATGCCGATCTCGCGGGAGCGGGCGGGCTGGACCAGGGGCCGCAGGGTGAACACGTCCGCTGCGGTGTGGGTGTGGATGGTGGAGCGCATGGTGACGATGCGGGCGGCCCGGCGGGATTCCATGAGCGCGGAGAGGTGCTCGGGCCGGAAGCCGTCGAGACGGGCGGCGAGCGCGTAGTACGGCGGCTTGGTGTTCTGCGCCTGGAGTCCGAGGAGATGCGAGACGGCGTCCTCGGCGGACATCGCGGCAGGGGCCAGCAGGAGCTGACGGGCCAGCGTGGCGCGCCCCAGGGCGCGGGTGGAGAGGACCGGGTTCGTCGTCTTGGAGGCCATGGACAGCACGCTACCCAGACTTGCGGACAGCTGTGGTCCGCAATGGCACACACCTGCGCCGATCGCCGACGCGCTGTGGCCGTACGCCGCGTATATCCTGCCCGGAGACCCTGGACCCGATCATGAACACGGAGAGGGACCCCACGATGTCGGAGCGCCGCCCTCGCGCAGCCTGGCGCCGCCAGCCGGAACGGCCGGCCGCGCCGCCGGAGCCGGGGCCGACCGTGCCCGAGACCGTACCGGCCGACCGGCCGAGCGTGGTGCAGGCGAGCCTCTACCGGGACGGCCGCCGGGTCGCCTCTCCCGCCACGCTGGCCGAGACGTTCCGCCGGCTGCGCGAGTACCCGGACGGCATGGCGTGGATCGGCCTGCACCGCCCGACCGAGTCCGAACTCCACTCGCTGGCAGGCGAGTTCGACCTGCACGAGCTGGCCGTGGAGGACGCGCTCGAGGCACACCAGCGCCCGAAGCTGGAACGTTACGGCGACACTCTCTTCGTCGTGCTGCGCGCGGCCCGCTATCTGGACGCCCAGGAGGAGGTGGACTTCGGCGAGCTCCACATCTTCGTGGGCCAGGACTTCGTGATCACGGTCCGCCACGGCGCGGCTCCGGACCTCTCGGCGGTCCGCCACCGGATGGAGGAGAACCCCGACCTCCTGGCACTGGGCCCGGAGGCGGTCCTGTACGCGATCCTCGACGCGGTGGTCGACGGCTACGCCCCGGTGGTCGCGGGAGTCCAGAACGACATCGACGAGATCGAGACCGAGGTCTTCGGCGGCGACCCGTCGGTCTCCCGCCGCATCTACGAACTCTCCCGGGAAATGGTCGAGTTCCAACGCGCAACCCGCCCCTTGGTGGGCATGTTGCACGGCCTGATGGCCGGCTTCGCCAAGTACGGCACGGACGAGGAACTCCAGCGCTACCTCCGCGACGTGGCCGACCACGTCACCCACACCAGCGAACGCGTGGACGGCTTCCGCCAGGCCCTGACGGAGATCCTGACGGTGAACGCGACCCTGGTGACGCAGCAGCAGAACGCGGAGATGCGGGCGTTGGCGGAGGCGGGCTTCGAACAGAACGAGGAGATCAAGAAGATTTCAGCCTGGGCCGCAATTCTCTTTGCACCCACACTCGTTGGAACCATCTATGGCATGAACTTCGACACCATGCCGGAGCTGCACTGGAACGTCGGATACCCCTTCGCGATCGGCTTGATGGGGGTGGTTTGCGGCAGTTTGTACGCAATCTTCAAGCGCCGGGACTGGCTATAGACGGCGACTGACCCCACGGGCACAGCGCACACGGTTTACTCCTGCACCTCCTGCACGAAAGAGCCATATGGGGCGCTGGGGAGCCCCTGGGGAGAATGCGCGGCACCGGGGAGCGGCCGGTCGCCGCTCTCCCCGACTGCTTCGCGCTTCCCGTCCGGCCGGACTCCCGTTGATCCGACGGCACCGAGGGTGGCAACATCGGCCCCGCCCTTCCCGCTTGACCTTCGACCTGGGTCGAATTCAACTCCGGCCGAGGATCGCCGCCCGCCTGGCCGATGCGGGGCCCGCGCCGCCGAGCCGGCGACGTTCACCGCTTCGCTCCACACCGTCATCGGGCATCTGGACACGCTCCCCGACCGCACCGGCCGCCGCGATCCGGGGAGCGGCTTCCTCTCACCGACGCCGGCACGGGTCAGCGCCTGGCTGCGGCCCGACGCGTCGACGCCACGGTACGAGCCACCGCAGGGGTGCTGACACGCTAAGTTCCGGCCGTGCCGGGTTTCCCGCTGATGGACTCCTGATAGATGTCCGCGTAGGTGGGCGAGTCCTTGACCAGGTCGTCGCAGAAGGCGGCGACGTCGTTTCCGATGAGTTCCAGGACGCCCTTGCCGGCCGCGACACCCTCCTCAAAGAAGTCGACAAGCCCTGGGAGCAGGGCCCCGTCAGGCAGGTCGATCGGCCCGATCTTGAAGAAGTACTTCTGCATCTCCTTGTAGACGATCTGATAGTCCGGGGGAAGCGCCTTGACCCGCGCCGTATGCGCTCGCCACTGCTTCTTGCCCTCGATGATGTCCTGGATGCCCACGTCAGCCTCCTAGCCGGCCCAATTTCCTTGCGACGTTGCGGTTCAACTGCTCGCGCCATCGGTCTCGGTAGCCCCGGGCCCCTTCCCCGCCGGCCAGCGCCGTGCAGAAGCCCTTGATGTCGTCGCCGAGCACCTCATGAACGCTCTGCCCATCCGCGACCGCTTCTTCGAGCAGTCCCAGGGCGCCGTCAAGGATCGGCATCAGGTTGCGACCCGTGAAGTCCGAGTGAGGGGAGAGGTGAAACTTGATCTGCTCCCACGCCGCCCGGTATTCGGCCGGCAGTGCCTCGGCCCGGGCTTCCAGAGCCTTCCATTCCCTGGTCAGGTCGCTGCCGGTCACGGTCTCCCAGAAATTCACCTTCCGGCCCCCTTGAGCTTGTCGATTCGCGAGGAGACGTACGTCCATTTCACCCAGAACTTCCCGAGCTCTTCACGCCCCGCGTCGTTGAGCGCATAGAACTTGCGCGGCGGACCCACCCCGGATGGCCGTTTCGTCACCTGAACGAGCCCGTTCCTCTCCAAGCGCAGCAAGATGGTGTAGACCGTCCCCTCGATGACGTCGGTGAAGCCGAGTTCATTCAGCCGGCGCGTGATGGCGTACCCGTAGGTCTCCTCGCTCCCGATGATTTCCAGCACGCAGCCCTCAAGCGTGCCCTTCAGCATCTCCGTCAGGTCCTCCATAGCGACCCCCTTCTTCGACCTCGACACTACTACGTAGTACCGAGTACCGCTATACGGTAGCACCGAGTAGTGCGACGAGCATGGGGCCACGGAAACGATGCGAATCATCGGCGCCGCGCTGGGTGCGCGCACGTAAGAGGAAAAGGAAGGCCGCGACGCCTGGCAGGTCAAGGGCTGCTGCGCCCGCGCCACCGGCCCCGGTGAGGCCACAGAGTCGGAGGCATGCGGGCGGATGCGGTGCGAGCTGCTCCTGCTGCTGCCGCCCAAAAGCCCCACGACAGCCCCACTGGCCAGATGCTCTCAGGTCGTCTGCTCCCCCGGCAGCTCCGTACGGAAGAAGGGGGAGCCGTCGGCAGTGGGCAGGCCGAGGACCATGGTCAGCCCTCCGCCCGGCGTGTCCTCGGCTGTCAGTGTGCCGCCCATGGCCTCGACGAAGCCCCGGGCCACGGCGAGCCCGAGGCCCACGCCGGCTCCTCGTGGGGCGTCGCCGTAGCGTTGGAAGGCGCCGAAGATGCGGTCCTTGGCCTCGTCGGGGACCCCGGGGCCGCGGTCGATCACCCGTAGTTCGACGCGGTCGGCGATCGTGCTCGCCGCCACGAGGACCGGTTCCCCGTCAGGGCTGTACTTGACGGCGTTCTCCACGATGTTGGCGACGGCCCGTTCGAGCAGGCCACGGTCGACGTCGACCATCGGCAGCGTCTCGGGGATGTCCAGATCGACGCTTCCCTCCAGTACGCCCACCAGCGCCATCGGGACGACCTCGTCGAGGTCGGTCTCCCGGATGACGGCAGTAACGGTCCCCGTTTCGAGGCGGGAAACGTCCAGGAGGTTGCCCACGAGGTGGTCGAGCCGGTCGGCGCCCTCCTCGATCCCGGCGAGGAGTTCGGCCTGGTCCTCCTCGGACCATTCGACGTCGTCCGCTCGCAGGGAGGTGACCGACGCCTTGATGCCGGCAAGCGGGGTGCGCAGGTCGTGGCTGACGGCGGCGAGGAGGGAGGTGCGGATCTTGTTGCCCTCGGCGAGCTTGCGGGCCTCCTCGGCCTCACCGACGAGCCGCTGCCGATCGAGGACGACGGCGGCCTGGGCGGCGAAGGCCCCCAGAACGCGCCGGTCTTCGGCCGGCAGGACCCGGCCGGTCAGCGCCAAGGCCAGGTGGTCGCCGACCGGCATGTCGACGTCCGCATCCTCGGGCCGGCCGACGGAGCGGGGGCCCACGACGCCGACACAACGCCAGGGTTCGGCATCCTCGTCGCGCTCCAGGAGCGCCACCGACTCCATGGCGAAGGTCTCCCGGACCCGTTCGAGGAGCGCTTCGACGCTCGTCTCGCCGCGCAGCACGCTGCCGGCGAGGAAGGACAGCGTCTCCGCCTCGGCGCGGAGCCGGGCGGCCTGATGCGTCCTGCGGGCGGCCAGGTCCACGACGGAGGCCACCGAGATCGCCACCCCGACGAAGATCACCAGGGCGACGATGTTGCGCGGGTCGGCGATCGTGAGCTCGTGGATCGGCGGTGTGAAGAACCAGTTCAACAGGAGGGAGCCGACAGCCGCTGAACCGAGGGCCGGCCGGAGCCCACCGAGCAGCGCGGCGGCGACGACGAGCGTGAGGAAGAGCAGGACGTCGTTCGCCAACCCCAGGTCGGGGGTGACGGTGCTGAGCAGGAGGGTCAACAGGGCCGGGCCGACGATGCCGACCAACCAACCCCAGATGGTCCGCGAACGTCCGAGGCGGGCGCCGCCGGCAACGGGAAGACCGCGCCCCTTCGCCGCCTCGTCGTGGGTGACGATGTGGACGTCGAGGTCCGGTCCGGACTCCCGGGCGACCGTGGCGCTGACGCCGGGGCCGAACACGTAGTGCCAGGAACGGCGACGGCTCACGCCGAGCACGATCTGGGTCGCGTTGACCCCGCGCGCGAACTCGAGCAGCCCGGAGGGGATGTCGTCGCCGATGACGTGGTGGAAGGTACCCCCGAGGTCCTCGACGAGGGTCCGCTGGACGGCCAGTTCCTTCGGCGAAGCCGACGTCAGTCCGTCGCTGCGGGCGATGTAGACGGCGAGCACCTCGCCGCCCGCGCCCTTCTCGGCGAGCCGGACGGCGCGCCGTATGAGGGTGCGGCCTTCGGGACCGCCGGTGAGGCCGACGACGATGCGTTCGCGCGAGCCCCAGATCTTCGAGACGCGGTGCTCGGCCCGGTACTCCTGCAGGTACTCGTCGACGCGGTCGGCGGTCCACAGCAGGGCCAACTCGCGCAGGGCGGTGAGGTTGCCGGGGCGGAAGTAGTTGGAGAGGGCGGCGTCGACCTTGTCCGGCTTGTAGATGTTGCCGTGGGCCATACGACGGCGCAGGGCCTGAGGCGACATGTCGACCAGCTCGATCTGGTCGGCGCGGCGGACGATCTCGTCGGGGACGGTCTCCTTCTGCCGTACGCCGGTGATCGACTCGACGACGTCGCCCAGCGACTCCAGGTGCTGGATGTTGGCCGTCGTGACGACGTCGATACCGGCGGCGAGCAGCTCCTCGACGTCCTGCCAGCGCTTGGCGTTGCGGCAGCCGGGCACGTTGGTGTGCGGGAGCTCGTCGACGAGCGCCACGGCCGGCTTCCTGGCCAGGACCGCGTCGACGTCCATCTCCGTGAAGCTGGTGCCCCGGTACTCGACGGTCCGGCGCGGCACCTGCTCGAGGCCGTGCAGCATCACCTCCGTACGGGGACGGTCGTGGTGCTCCACGAAGGCGACGACGCAGTCCGTGCCGCGCTCGACGCGCCGATGCCCCTCGGAGAGCATCGCGTACGTCTTGCCGACACCCGGCGCCGAGCCGATATAGATCCGAAGCTTTCCGCGTCTCATGGTGTCGTTTCTCGGTCGATGACGGACAGTGCGTATGTGCCTCGTGGCGGACGAAGCCGGCCCCGGGGGGACGGGTCAGCGGCGGAAGCGTCATGCTTCGAAGCGGTAGCCCATTCCGGGTTCGGTGATCAGGTGGTGCGGATGGGCGGGGTCCGCTTCCAGTTTGCGTCGCAGTTGGGCCATGTAGACCCGGAGGTAGTTGGTCTTCCCGCTGTAGCTGGGACCCCAGACCTCCTGGAGAAGGCGCCGCTGGCTGATGAGGATCCCGGGGTTGGAGACCAGGATCTCCAGGAGATGCCATTCGGTCGGCGTCAGCCGTACGTCGCGGTCGGCGCGGCGGACCTTCTTTGCCAGCAGGTCGACGGTGAACTCGTCCGTGCTGACGAGGAGGGCCGTCTGCGGCGGTGCGGGCGACTCCCCCGCACGGCGTGTGGCGGCCCGCAGGCGCGCAAGGAGCTCGTCCATGCTGAACGGCTTGGTCATGTAGTCGTCGGCGCCCGCGTCGAGCGCGCGGATCTTGTCCTCCGAACCGCTGCGGGCGGACAGCACCAGGATCGGGGCCCGGCTCCATCCCCGCAGAGCCTTGATCACGTCCAGGCCGTCCATATCGGGGAGCCCGAGGTCGAGCAGGACCATGTCGGGCTGCTCCGCCGCCACGAGCCGGAGGGCGGTGACACCATCGGGTGCCGCGTCCACCGTGTATCTGCGCGCCTGCAGGTTGATCACCAGCGCGCGGGCGAGCTGCGCGTCGTCCTCCACGACAAGCACCCGGGTCATCGGCGTGCTGCCTTCCTCTTGTCGTCCACGTACGGCGGGAGTCGGCGGGCCGCGCGTCGTTCCGCGGTCCGCCGACTCCCTCTCTGTTGCGATAAGGCCATCAGCCCTTGGCCACCATGGCCTTGAGCGCGATGTTCAGCTGGAGGAGGTTGACGCGGGGCTCTCCGATGAAGCCGAGGATGCGGTCGTCGGTGTGGTCGGCGACGAGCTTGTCGACCTGGGCGACGGTGAGGTTGTTCTTCTCGGCGACGCGGTGGACCTGGAGCTTGGCGTACTCCGGGGAGATGTGCGGGTCGAGGCCGGAGCCGGAGGAGGTGACGGCGTCGGCCGGCACGTCCTGGGGCTTCACCTTGTAGTCGGCGGTGGAGTTGTCCTTGACGACGGCGGCCTTGGCGTCCGTGACCCACTTGATCAGGTCCTCGTTGTCGCCGGACCGGTTGGTCGCGCCGGAGAGGATCAGCTCGTACTGGGTGTTGACGCTGTTGGAGCCGAGGCCGTTGGACGGACGGGGCTGGAACCACTTCAGGTCCGGGCTCGCCGTCTCCTCCCCGTCCTCGAGCGGCAGGTTGTAGGTCTGGCCGATGAGCTCGGAGCCGACGACCTTCCCGTTCCCGTCCTTGATCTCCGAGCCGTTCGCCTTGCCGGGGAAGGCCACTTGGGCGATCCCGGTGACGGCGAGCGGGTAGAGAACACCGGTGATCACGGTCAGGACGAGGAGGGCCCGCAGGCCCGCCCAGAGCAGACGCCCCGCGTTTCCGGCAGAGTTGTTGGTCATCGTGGATCAGCCGATTCCGGGGATGAGGGAGAGGAGCATGTCGATGAGCTTGATGCCGATGAACGGGGCGATCAGACCGCCGAGACCGTAGATCGCGAGGTTCCGGCGGAGCATCGAGTCGGCGCTGGACGGCCGGTAGCGCACGCCCTTGAGCGCAAGCGGCACCAGCGCCACGATGATCAGCGCGTTGAAGATGACGGCCGACAGGATCGCGGACTCGGGCGAGGACAGGCCCATGATGTTGAGCTTGTCGAGCGACGGATAGGCCACCGCGAACATCGCGGGGATGATGGCGAAGTACTTGGCCACGTCGTTGGCGATCGAGAAGGTCGTCAAGGCGCCCCGGGTGATGAGGAGTTGCTTGCCGATCTCGACGATCTCGATGAGCTTGGTCGGGTTGGAGTCCAGGTCGACCATGTTCCCGGCCTCCTTGGCGGCCGAGGTGCCGGTGTTCATGGCCACGCCGACGTCGGCCTGGGCGAGCGCGGGCGCGTCGTTCGTACCGTCGCCGGTCATCGCGACCAGCTTGCCACCGGCCTGCTCGCGCTTGATGAGGGCCATCTTGTCCTCGGGCGTGGCCTCGGCGAGGAAGTCGTCGACACCCGCCTCCTCGGCGATGGCCTTGGCGGTCAGCGGGTTGTCACCCGTGATCATGACCGTCTTGATGCCCATGCGGCGCAGCTCGTCGAACCGCTCCCGCATGCCGTCCTTGACGACGTCCTTCAGATGGATGACACCCAGGACGCGAGCGCCCTTGTCGTCCTTGACCGCGACGAGCAGCGGCGTGCCGCCGGCTTCGGAGATCCGGTTGGCCAGGGTGTCGGCGTCATCGGCGACCTCGCCGCCCTGCTCGCGAACCCAGGTGATGACCGAACCGGCCGCGCCCTTACGGGTCTGCTTGCCGTCGACGTCGACACCCGACATACGGGTCTGGGCGGTGAACTCGATCCAGGTGGCGTGGGCGAGTTCGCCCTGGTGGCGTTCGCGCAGGCCGTACTTCTCCTTGGCGAGGACCACGATGGAGCGACCCTCGGGCGTCTCGTCGGCCAGTGACGACAGCTGGGCGGCGTCGGCCAGTTCGGCCTCCGTGGTGCCCTTGACCGGGACGAACTCGGCGGCCTGGCGGTTGCCCAGGGTGATGGTGCCGGTCTTGTCCAGGAGCAGCGTGGAGACGTCGCCCGCTGCCTCGACCGCGCGGCCGGACATGGCGAGCACGTTGCGCTGCACGAGCCGGTCCATGCCGGCGATGCCGATGGCGGAGAGCAGGGCGCCGATCGTCGTCGGGATGAGGCAGACGAGGAGCGCGGTCAGGACGATCATCGAGGTCTGCTCGTCGGCGCCGGCGTAGATCGCGAACGGCTTCAGCGTGACGACGGCGAGCAGGAAGACGATGGTGAGGGACGCCAGCAGGATGTTGAGGGCGATCTCGTTCGGCGTCTTCTGCCGGGCGGCACCCTCGACCAGGTTGATCATCCGGTCGATGAAGGTCTCGCCGGGCTTCGTCGTGATCTTGATGACGATCCGGTCCGACAGCACCTTCGTGCCGCCGGTGACGGCCGAGCGGTCGCCGCCGGACTCGCGGATGACCGGGGCCGACTCGCCGGTGATGGCGGACTCGTCGACGCTCGCGACACCTTCGACGACGTCTCCGTCGCCGGGGATGATGTCGCCGGCCTCGCAGACCACCAGGTCGCCGATGCGCAGGTCCGTGCCCGGAACGCGCTCCTCGTTCTTGCCGATGAGGCGGCGGGCGACGGTGTCGGTCTTGGCCTTGCGGAGCGTGTCGGCCTGGGCCTTGCCACGGCCCTCGGCCACGGCCTCGGCCAGGTTGGCGAAGATCGTGGTGAGCCAGAGCCAGGCGGTGATCGCCCAGCCGAACCAGTCCGTCGGATCCTTGATCGCCAGCACGGTGGTGACCACCGATCCGACCAGGACCACGAACATCACGGGCGACTTGACCATCACACGCGGGTCGAGCTTCCTGATCGCGTCCGGGAAGGACTTGATCAGCTGCTTCGGGTCGAACAGACCCCCGCCGACCCGCCCGGGGGCATGGTGGCCCCCGGTCAGGTCGCCGTGCGGCGCCTTGGTCGGAGTCGTGGTGGAGGTGGACATGCTGTCCTCGTGGTTCTTTACGTCGTTGGTCATGCCGCGAGCCCTTCGGCGAGCGGTCCCAGCGCGAGGGCCGGGAAGTAGGTCAGACCGGTGATGATCATGATCGTGCCGACCAGGAGGCCCGTGAACAGCGGCTTCTCGGTCCGCAGCGTGCCCGCGGTCTCGGGGACGGGCTTCTGCTCGGCGAGCGATCCGGCAAGCGCGAGAACGAACACCATGGGCAGGAACCGGCCGAGCAGCATCGCGATGCCGATCGTCGAGTTGAACCACTGGGTGTCGGCGTTCAGCCCCGCGAAGGCGGAGCCGTTGTTGTTGGCGCCGGAGGTGTACGCGTAGAGGATCTCGGAGAACCCGTGCGCGCCGCTGTTCGTCATCGAGTTCGCCGGGGTGTCCAGCGCCATCGCCGCGGCGGTGAAGCCCAGCACCAGCGCCGGAGTCACCAGGATGTAGCAGGCGGCGAACTTGATCTCACGGGTGCCGATCTTCTTGCCCAGGTACTCGGGCGTGCGGCCGACCATCAGCCCGGCGATGAACACCGCGATGATCGCCATGATCAACATGCCGTAGAGGCCGGAGCCCACACCGCCGGGCGCGATCTCGCCGAGCTGCATGCCGAGGAGATTGATGCCACCGCCGAAGCCGGTGTTGGAGGAGTGGAAGGAGTTCACGGCGCCGGTCGACGTCAGCGTGGTGGCGACGGAGAAGATCGCCGAGGCGCTGATGCCGAAGCGGGTCTCCTTGCCCTCCATCGCACCGCCGGCGATGTCGAAGGCCGGGCCCTTGCCCGCGAACTCGGTCCACAGCATCAGGCCCGTGAACACGAGCCAGATCGTGGCCATCGTCGCGAGGATCGCGTAACCCTGCTTGAGCGAGCCGACCATGCGGCCGAAGGTGCGGGTCAGCGCGAAGGGAATGACGAGGATCAGGAAGATCTCGAAGAGGTTCGAGAGCCCGTTGGGGTTCTCGAAGGGGTGGGCCGAGTTGGCGTTGAAGTAGCCGCCGCCGTTCGTGCCCAGCTCCTTGATGACCTCCTGGGAGGCGACCGCACCGCCGTTCCACTGCTGTGTGCCGCCCATGAACTGGCCGACCTCGTGGATGCCGGCGAAGTTCTGGACGGCGCCCATGGCGACCAGCAGGATCGCGCCGATCACGGAGATCGGCAGCAGGATACGAACGGTGCCGCGCACCAGGTCGGACCAGAAGTTGCCCAGCTCACCGGTACGGGTGCGGGCGAATCCGCGCACCAGGGCGACCGCGACCGCGATGCCCACCGCCGCCGAGACGAAGTTCTGCACCGCCAGGCCGCCGGTCTGCACGACGTGGCCCATGGCCTGCTCGCCGTAGTACGACTGCCAGTTGGTGTTGGCCACGAAGGACGCGGCCGTGTTGAACGCCTGATCGGGGTCGATCGAGGCGAAACCGAGCGAACCGGGCAGCGAACCCTGCACCCGCTGAAGCAGGTAGAGGAAGAGAACGCTCACCGCCGAGAAGGCGAGGACACCGCGCAGATAGGCGGGCCAGCGCATCTCCACATCAGGGTTCGCGCCGATCGCCTTGTAGATCCACTTCTCGGGCTTGTAGTGCTTCTCCGAGGAATAGACGCGGGCCATGTAGTCACCGAGCGGCCTGTAAGCGAGACCGAGCGCGGCGATCAGGGCGAGGAGCTGGAGCACACCAGCAAGAACAGGACTCATTTCCGTACTCAGAACCTCTCCGGCTTGACGAGGGCGAGGACGAGATAGCCCAGCAGGGCGGCGGCCACGATGAGACCGATGACGTTTTCGGCGGTCACAGCTTGGCCACCCCCTTGGCGATGAAAGCCACCAGCGCGAAGACCGCGATCGTGGTGACGACGAAGGCCACGTCGGCCATCGTGAGCTCCTGAGTGAAGAACGGATTCTCGGACAAGACGAGGAAACCGCCTTTCAGCCACTGCCTGACCTTCGTTAACGCCTCCCTTACGGCCCGCAGCACGCTCTTGACGCGTCTCCTACGCCGTCCTGCCCAGCACTCGGAACCGGCTGGTCGGCGACGCGTTCCCCTCGGCGCCCCAGGCGGTGCGGCTGCACCCCGGTCATCAGGACATCCGGCCCCCGGCGGGTCGTCGCGAGCACCACCCGGTCCCGGCCTCCATCGACGTCGGTCTCGGTGACCCGGCCGCCGTCCCGGTTGCGGTCCCGGCCGGGGTCTCGGCCGCCGTCCCAGTCGCGGTCCCGGTCGGAGTCTCGGCCGCGGTCCCGGTCGCCGTCCCAGTCGCGGTCCCGGACGCGGTCCCCGTACCGGTCGCGGCGACGGGCAGGGAGACCACCATGGTCAGGCCGCCACCGGGGGTGTCCTCGGGGGTCAGCGTGCCGCCCATCGCCTCCGTCAGCCCGCGCGCCAGAGCCAGCCCGAGGCCGATGCCCGTGGTGTTGTCGGTGTCGCCGAGCCGCTGGAAGGGCTCGAAGACCCGCTCGCGGTCGCAGGGCGGCAGGCCGGGGCCCCGGTCGACGATGCGGAGCTCCAACCGGCCCGCCAGCTCGCTGCGTTTCAGCAGCTCCTTGAGCACCCCGGCCCGGTGGGTGCCTGGCCGCGGTCCCCCTCTGGATCGCGAGCCGGGCGGGCCCCTGGCCGTACGGCCGTCGCTCGGCATGTTGCGGCTTCAGTCGGGGCCCCCGCTTCCTGACTGTGCCTGGTACCGGCGGTGATGGTCACGCGCCCTCCACCTTCACACCGACGGACGGTCGTCCGTCCCCCCGTGGTGATCAGTCTTGATCGGGATCATGGCCGGATCGATCCCCCTTGATGCGCCTCTGACGCCTCGCCGGCTCTTCCTAGCGCTTGCTTGACGGATGCCGGAACGCGTCGGCAAGAGCACGTCAAAGGCCCGTCAGGCAGCCGTCAACAGTGACGGAAGGACCCCTTCCGGGAGTGATCCGCGGGCTAGATTCCTCGGCGGCCGCTCAACTTCGAGGACGTCAGTGGCCTGACCGCCTCGTCGGCCGCGGCGCGGTGCCTGCCTCCCATCCGCAGGTACCGCGCCGTGCCGCGGCCTGCCGACCGCGCAGTACACCACCGGGTTCGGCAGGCCGCCCTGCGGCCGTCCCGTCCACACCGGTCCAGCCGCCGCCCGCCGTTCAGGGCGGCGGCTCCTTTCATGAAGGTCTCGCGATGGCTCACGCGACACATCCCGCCCCGGTCCAGCAGGCGCCCACGCCGCCCAGCCATCCGTCTGCACCTGCACCGAAGCGGCGGCGGGAGCGTGTCCAGGGCGGACTGCTCGATCCGGTCATGCTCGTGAAGTCCTTCCCCGAGGCGCTGCGCAAGCTGCATCCCCGAGCCCTGGTCCGTAATCCGGTGCTCTTCGTGGTCGGCGTCGGGTCGGTACTGACCACCCTCTCCGCGCTGTTCCACCCGTCCGTGTTCACCTGGGTGATCAGCGCCTGGCTCTGGCTGACGGTGATCTTCGCGAACCTCGCGGAGGCGGTGGCGGAGGGTCGCGGCAAGGCGCAGGCCGAGTCGCTGCGCAAGGCGCGGACGGACACCGTGGCGCTGCGGCTGCGCCACTGGCGCTACGGAACGAACCTGAACCGGGCCGAGACGGAGGCCATCGCCGCCACCGACCTCCAGCAGTTCGACTTCGTCCTCGTCGAGGCGGGTGAGCTGATCCCGGCCGACGGCGATGTCGTCGACGGGGTCGCGGCAGTCGACGAGTCCGCCGTCACCGGGGAGTCCGCGCCGGTGATCCGGGAGGCGGGCGGCGACCGGTCGGGCGTGACGGGCGGTACGACGGTCCTGTCGGACCAGATCGTCGTACGGGTCACCTCGCGCCCCGGCCACTCGTTCATGGACCGGATGATCGCCCTGGTCGAGGGCTCGTCGCGGCAGAAGACCCCGAACGAGATCGCGCTGAACATCCTGCTCGCCGCCCTGACCGTGGTCTTCGTCCTCGTCACCGTCGCGCTTCAGCCCATGGCCGCGTACGCGGGCGCCGCCCCGTCCACCACCGTGCTCGTCGCCCTGCTCGTGACGCTGATCCCCACGACGATCGGCGCCCTGCTCTCCGCCATCGGCATCGCCGGCATGGACCGGCTCGTCCAGCGCAACGTCCTCGCCATGTCCGGCCGCGCCGTCGAAGCCGCCGGCGACGTGAACACGCTGCTGCTCGACAAGACCGGCACCATCACGCTCGGCAACCGCGAGGCGGCCGACTTCGTTCCGCTGCCCGGGGTCGACGCGGGGGCACTCGCCGACGCGGCCCAGCTCTCCTCGCTCGCCGACGAGACGCCCGAGGGAAGGTCGGTCGTGGCGCTGGCCACGTCGAAGTTCGGGCTGACCGCCCCGGAGGCCGGCGAGCTCGCCAACCCCCACTTCGTGGAGTTCAGCGCCCAGACCCGGATGAGCGGCATCAATCTGCGCTGGGACAACGGCGCCGGATGCGCGATCCGCAAGGGCGCTGCCGCGCAGGTCGTCGACTGGGTACGGATGCGGGGCGGGACGGTACCGGAGACGGCGCTCACCTGGGCGGACGCGATCGCCGACAGCGGCGGGACCCCACTGCTGGTCGCCGTCCACGACTGGGAGGGCCCACGGGTGCTCGGGATCGTCCACCTCAAGGACGTGGTGAAGGAGGGTATCCGCGAACGCTTCGCGGAGCTGCGCCGTATGGGCATCCGTACGGTGATGATCACCGGCGACAACCCGCTGACGGCCCGGGCCATCGCCCTGGAGGCGGGTGTCGACGACTTCCTCGCCGAGGCGACCCCCGAGGACAAGCTCGCCCTCATCAAGAAGGAACAGGAGGGCGGCAAGCTGGTCGCGATGACGGGCGACGGCACCAACGATGCTCCGGCCCTCGCCCAGGCGGACGTCGGCGTAGCGATGAACACCGGCACGTCGGCCGCCAAGGAGGCCGGGAACATGGTCGACCTCGACTCCAACCCGACCAAACTCATCGAGATCGTCCAGATCGGCAAGCAACTCCTCATCACCCGAGGGGCGTTGACCACCTTCTCGATCACGAACGACGTCGCGAAGTACTTCGCGATCATCCCCGCCATGTTCGCCGGCGCCTACCCGGGCCTCGAAGCCCTCAATGTCATGGGGCTGCACAGCCCGACATCGGCGATCACCTCGGCCATCATCTTCAACGCCCTGATCATCGTCGCCCTGATCCCGCTCGCGCTCCGCGGTGTGCGCTACACGCCGTCGTCGGCCCACGCGCTGCTGCGTCGGAACCTGGGCGTGTACGGACTCGGCGGCCTCGTCCTCCCCTTCGCCGGCATCAAGGTGATCGACCTGCTCGTCTCCACCATCCCCGGGCTCGGCTGACCGGTGAACCCGCGTCAGAGAGATGTCAGGAACAGGCGGAATGTCTTGAGGCCCCGCTCGCCGCGGAGTTGAATTCCCTACGTGAACAGCGCGTGGCTCCTCGTCGACCGGCCGCCTCATCAGGCGTCGCCGCGTCGAGTGCTGCCCCGCCGCCCGGAACCGTCCGCCTCTCGCTGAGGCCCGTTCCACCGCCTTCGGGGCGCCGTGACCGACCGGTCGCGGCGCCCTTTTCGTACGCGTGACGTCATGCGAATGACGCGTAACCACTCATCGATCCCTGGATGGACCATGTCTTCTTCCCTGTCCGGACGCACCGTGCTGGTGACCGGCGCCACCTCCGGCATCGGCTACCAGACCGTCCGGCTGCTCGCCGAGCGCGGTGCGACCGTCCTCGTGCACGGCCGGACCCCCGAGGAGGCCCACGCAGCAGTGGACCGCCTCATCACGCTCGCGGAGGTGGACGGCTCCCATCTGTGCGCGTTCGCAGCCGACTTCGCCCGCCTCGAAGAGGTCGAGCAGATGGCCGCCCGCGTCGCCGCCGAACACCCGCACCTCGACGTCCTCGTCAACAACGCCGGCATGGCCGCGCCCGAACGGCACACGGTCACGGCCGACGGCAACGAGATCGCCTTCCAGGTCAACTTCCTGGCGCACTATCTGCTCACGAACCTCCTGGAGTCGGCGCTGAGGTCCGAGCCGTGCGGCCGGGTCGTCAACGTCTCGTCCTCCCTGCACCGCACGGGCGCCATCCAGTGGGCCGATCCCAACCGCACGCGCCGCTACTCCCGGCTCGCCGCCTACGCCCAGTCCCAGCTCGCGCTGACCGTCTTCGCCGCCGACCCGCGCGTGACCGCCGTCTCCGTCCACCCGGGCATCTGCGCGACGGGCCTGCTGCCGCTGTACGCGCACGAGGGCGCAGCCCCGGCCGAGGGCGCCGCCCATGTCGTACGGCTCTGCGACCCGGCCGTCGAGATCGTCAACGGCGCCTACTACGACCGCGACCACCGCGTCACCCCCGCGCCCGCGGCCACCGAGGAGCGCATCGTCAAGCGCCTCACCAAGCTCGCCGACGTCCTCGTCGGCCACACCGCCTGAAGGGATACCCCCGCATGTCCAAGCGCGCCCGCAAGAAGAAGGCCCGCCGCAAGAAGAAGGCGAACCACGGCCGCAAGGCCGGCCAGCGCTGACGTTCCGACCGAGGGGAGGGGCCGAGAGGCCCCTCCCCTTCCATCGTCCAGGAGGTTCCGTGATCCCGCACGCTTCCCACCAACCACCCTCGTCCGTACGGGTCTTCCCCGCAGGGACGCCCGGCACCGGCGCGCTCGCCGAGCACGTCCTCGCCACCGGCCACGGCCAGTGGTGGACAGACCGCACCGAGCGGCCCCGTGTGGTGGCCGTCGCCTCCGGCGGCCACGCTCTGCTGGCGGGCGACCCCACGGCCGTCACGGCGGCCGAACTCGCTCCGCTCGCCGGGCACTTCATCGAGGCGGCCGACCGGTTCCTGCCCGCGCTCGGGGCCGCGTTCGAGCAGCTCGTACCGTGGGAGCGCATGCTGTACATCCACCGGTCAAGGGGTACGGAGCCGCGGGTACCTCGCGGAGTGACGGTGCGCCCGCTGACCACCGACGACACCCCTGCACTCGCCGCGCTCGACCCGTCCACCGCCTGGATCCACGCCACGTGGGGCGGCCCCGCCTCCCTCGCGTCATCGGGCCTGGCCTGGGCCGCCCTCCGCAAGGACCGGATCCTCGCCGTGGCCTGCTCCCGGTTCGTCGGCAGCCGCTACGAGGATGTCGCCTGCGCCACAGCGCCCGGGGAGCGTCGGCAACACCTGGCCCTGGCGTGTGTCACGGGAGTCACCGCCGACGTCGAGGCGCGCGGCCGCACCGCGAGCTGGACCTGCTCCCGCGACAACCGCCCGCGGCGTCTCCTCGCCTGGACCGCCGGTTACCGCCTCGCCGGCGAGTACGTGCACTATGTCGCCGGGCCGGCCGGCGGGACCTCACGGGCACCCCGTCCTTCGGGGTGCCCGGGACGCCGCGGGTATCCATGACGATCAAGGAGTAGACGGTCCTTCTCGTCGAGCTCTCCGCGTTCTCGCGCTCGACCAGGCACGTACGGAAGACGGCCAAGTCGCCCTGACCCTTCTTCTCGTACTCGTACGAGCTGACCCTTCCCCCCTTCCCGTCGTCCAGCAGCGCCGCCGTGGCCTTGCTCAGGGACCCCCAGCACAGGGCCTCGTCCACGCGGGCCCTGTCGTCGCCGGGCCACAGGGCCACACTGGCGATCACGGTCGCGGCGACCGCGAGTGCGGCGGGCAGGACGAACTGCTTGGTATTCATCAGTACCGCTCGCCCATCTTCATGTCCGAGTCCTTGATGCCGTGCTGGTACCACTCCTCGGCGAGCCGCTGAAGGTTGTCCTCGTACTCGCCGGGGCTGCGGTCCAGCTCCGCGTCCGTCACACCTTTGCCGCGGGCGGTCTGCTCCAGCAGGAATCCATCTCCCGCAGGAACCCGGCGACGACGGCCACCGTGTCCCGAAGCGGAAGCTTCATGATCCACCTCTCAGAAACGACCCGGTATTCCGTACGTCCAGCCTCCGTCCGGTGCGGCGCGGGTGGCACCGGACGGAGGGGTACTTGACGTATCCCTGATGGTCAGCAGCGGAAGCGGAGCCGGCACACGACGGCGTTCGTGTCACGCCGGACGGCGTGGGCGACGACCGCGCCCCGCTGGTTCTGGAGCATCCGCTGCCACAGGTGCTCCGGCTCCGCTTCCGGGACGAGCACGGTGACGCGGGTGCCGGATTCGGACCGCTCAAGCTCGCGGACGTACGTGGTGATGGGGCGACCGAGCGAGCGCCGCTCGGAGGGCAGGCGGACGAGGGGGACGCCGGGGTTCCACAGGGCCCAGTCGCGTTCCAGGGCCTCGGTGGCTGCCCGGTCCTCCGGGTCCGGGTGGCAGACGGTGACCGCGCGGACCTCGTCGCCGAGGGAGACGGCGGCGGTCAGGGCCTCGCTCGTGAGCCGGGCCAGGGAGGACACGGGCACGAGGACGAGGGAGCGCTCGCGGTGCGGCGGCTCGGGGACACGTCCCACCCCGAGGCGTTCCCCGATCCTTCCGTAGGCTCGGTGGACGGTCTCGAAGACCGCCACCAGGAGGGGCAGGGCGAGCACGATCAACCAGGCGCCGTCGTGGAACTTGGTGGCGGTCACGACGACCGCGGACACGCCGGTCAGGAGGGCGCCGAGGCCGTTGAGCAGGGCCCTGGCCGCCCAACGGGGCCCTCGTACGCGGCTCCAGTGCCGGACCATGCCGGTCTGGGCGATCGTGAAGCCGACGAAAACGCCGATGGCGAAGAGCGGGACGAGGGTGTTGGTGTCACCGCCGGAGAAGAGCAGCAGCGCCGCCGACACCAGTGCCAGCCAGACCACGCCGTGGCGGTGGACCTGCCGGTCGGCCTTGAGGCCGAAGACGTGCGGCACGTAGTTGTCCCGGGCCAGTAGCTTCAGCAGGACCGGGAGGCCGCCGAAGGAGGTGTTGGCCGAGAGCGCGAGCAGCACCATCGTGGCGAACTGGACGACGTAGAAGGCCCAGTTGTGGCCGAGCGAGGCGTCGGCGAGCTGGGCGAGAACCGTCACGCCCTCGACGGGCTGGAGGCCGAAACGGGAGATCAGCACGGACAGACCGATCAGCATGGCGCCGAGCAGGACACCAAGCGCGACCTCCGCGTGCTGAGCCCGCCGTGCCGCCGGGGCCCGGAAGGACGGCACGGCGTTGGCGATGGCCTCGACGCCGGTCAGCGCGGAGCAGCCGGAGGCGAACGCCTTGAGCAGCAGGAGCGCGCCGACGGTGGTCGCATCCGTGGCGAGGGCGGAGGCATGTCCGGCGGAGGCGGCCGTGGAGACGGGCGCGTCGCGCAGGAGGCCCACGACGATCAGCACCAGGATCGCGCCGACGAATATCGCGGTCGGGACGATGAACGCGCGGGCGGAGTCGACGATCCCCCGCAGGTTCACGCCCGTGATCAGGACGAGGACGGCCAGGCAGATCAACAGCCGCTCGCCGTACAGCTCGGGGAAGGCAGATGTCAGGGCGGCGACACCGGCGGTGACGGCCACGGCCACGTTCAGGACGTAGTCCAGGACGAGGGAGCCCGCCGCCACCAGACTCGTCCGTCGGCCCAGGTGCGCCTTGGCGACCGCGTACGAACCGCCGCCGTCCGGGAAGGCGGCGATCACCTGCCGGTACGAGGCGACCAGGACGGCCAGCAGACCGGCGATGCCAAGGGTGACCGGCAGCGTGAAACCGAGCCCGTAGCCGCCGGCCGCCGCAAGGACCAGGACGATGGCCTCGGGACCGTACGCAACCGATGCCATCGCGTCCAGCGAAAGCGCGGCGAGCCCGGTGACAGCCGTCAGCTTGTGGCGCGCGCCGGTATCCGGGGGATCCTCGGCGGCGGCGTGGCCCCGTTCTCGGTGGTCAGAGCGGTCATGCGGGCGAGCTCCTTCGTACTCGGGTCCGCTCAGGGTGTGCCCGGGTGAGGGGGTGTCCTGTCGTTCCTTGCGGGTTCTTGGCGCCAGGTGACGCCGTCTTCACACCTTCTTGACGCGGCCCGTCGGAGCCGCGGGGCGGGCCGGAGGGTCCCGTGGGCCATCGCCCGCCGTCAACAGCGCGTGAAGAAGTGGGCGCGAACACCCGGCATGAGGCGTCCCGGCCTACAGTCAGGCCATGAGCCGGAACAGCGAGCGTTCACTGGCCGACAGCGGCATGCGTCGTGCGTCGCTGTCTCTCGCTGCCTCGGCTCTCCTCGTCAGCGTTCTCGGAGTCGCTTTCGACAGCCTGTGGGTGCTCGGCGTCGGAGCCTGGCTCCTGATCGCGGCTGTCTTGATCGAGGTCGTCTACCGACCCTGACCCTGCCGTCGCCCCCACTTCACACGCGGGCGCTCGAATTCCTCAGGAGCGCGTGTCCGTATCCAAGGGCTCGCGGTGCCTCGACGCTCTCGGCTGGTGGGCGCAACGGGTGGAGTCTTGCGGGTGCATCTTGACGCTTTCCTGACGCGCCCGCCCTGATCGGCCCTTGGCGCGTTGCTTACGCTGGCCGGGCCGTCCGATCCATGGCCGGATTCCCCCTCATCCAGCAGCAGCCCAGGAGCACCTCCATGTCCACGACGAACGACTCGCGCAACGGCCGATTGCGCGCGTGGATGCTGGAGGGACTGTCCGACATGGGCAAGGGCAAACCCTCCCGGCCCAAGGAGTCGGCCCCCGACGCAGGACACAAGGGCCAGCCCTGGTACCGGGTGATGTGCCTGACCGGTGTCGACTACTTCTCGACGCTCGGCTACCAGCCCGGCATCGCAGCGCTCGCGGCCGGGCTGCTCTCCCCCATCGCGACCATCGTGCTGGTCATCGTGACCCTGGCCGGCGCGCTGCCCGTCTACCGGCGGGTGGCCGAGGAGAGCCCTCACGGCGAGGGCTCGATCGCGATGCTGTCGCGGCTGCTCTCCTTCTGGAAGGGCAAGCTCTTCGTCCTGACCCTGCTGGGCTTCGCCGCGACCGACTTCCTCATCACCATCACCCTGTCGGCCGCCGACGCCTCCACCCACCTGGTGGAGAACCCTCACCTGGAATCGGCCCTGCACGACAAGCAGGTGCTGATCACCATGATCCTCATCGCGCTCCTGGGCGCGGTCTTCCTCAAGGGCTTCCTGGAGGCGATCGGAGTCGCCGTCGCCCTCGTGGCCATCTACCTCGCTCTCAACGCCGTCGTCGTGGTCACCGGCCTGTGGCACGTGATCACCGAGGGGCATGTCGTCACCGACTGGACCACCGCCCTGACCCAGGAACATGGCAACGTCTTCGCGATGATCGGTGTCGCCCTGATCATCTTCCCCAAGCTCGCGCTCGGTCTGTCCGGGTTCGAGACGGGCGTGGCCGTGATGCCGCACGTCAAGGGCGACCCGGGCGACACGGAGGTGAAGCCTGCGGGCCGGATCCGTGACACCAAGAAGCTCCTCACCACGGCGGCGCTGATCATGAGCGTCTTCCTGATCTGCACGAGCTTCATCACCACCGTCCTCATCCCGCACCAGGAGTTCGAGCCCGGCGGCAAGGCCAACGGCCGCGCGCTCGCGTACCTCGCACACGAGTACCTCGGCAACACCTTTGGAACCGTCTACGACGTCTCGACGATCCTCATCCTGTGGTTCGCGGGCGCGTCGGCGATGGCCGGCCTGCTGAACCTGATGCCGCGCTACCTACCGAAGTACGGCATGGCCCCGCACTGGGCCCGCGCAGTGCGCCCCATGGTCATCGTCTTCACCCTGGTCGCGTTCCTCGTCACCTGGATCTTCGACGCCGATGTCGACGCCCAGGGCGGGGCGTACGCGACCGGTGTCCTCGTCCTGATCTGCTCGGCCGCCATCGCCGTGACGATCGCCGCCCGCAAGGCCGGCCAGCGCGGTTGGACGATCGGCTTCGGCGTGATCTCCGTCGTCTTCCTCTACACCACCGGCGTCAACATCATCGAGCGTCCGGACGGCGTGAAGATCGGTGCTTGCTTCATCGCCGGCATCATCCTCATCTCGCTGCTCTCCCGCCTCGGCCGCGCCTTCGAGCTGCGCGTCACCCATGTCGAACTCGACGACATGGCCGAACGCTTCATCCAGGACATCTCCCGCCGTACTCCGCGCTTCATCGCCAACGAGCCCGACAACCGCGACGTCGCCGAATACCGCGACAAGATCGAGCAGATCCGCACCGACAACGACCTTCCCACCACCGAGGACTTCGTCTTCGTCGAGGTCACCGTCACCGACCCCTCCGAGTTCGAGGCCGGCCTGACGGTGAAGGGCGAGGTCATGCACGACCGCTACCGAGTCCTCACCGTCGAGTCCTCCTCGGTCCCCAACGCCCTCGCCGCGCTCCTCCTCCACTCTCGCGACATGACCGGCACCCGCCCACACGTCTACTTCGAGTGGACTGAGGGCAACCCCTTCGCCAACTTCCTTCGCTTCTTCCTCCTCGGCCAGGGCGAAGTCGCCCCCGTCACCCGCGAGGTCCTGCGCGAGGCGGAGCCCAACCGCGACCGCCGCCCTCGCGTCCACGTCGGCTGACCCTGGTGTGCCAGGCTTCCCGCGCGTCCGGAAGCCGAGACCTGGACCGTATGTCGGTCCAGGTCGGGGCCGGGCCCGCCGAGGAAGCGCCTTCCATCGCTCCCCCTGCTCCCGCAGGGGGATGACACCGGCCTTCACGAGGAAGGTCGCGGAGACGTCCCTCAGCGCCACCGAGCCGAGGTGCGGCAGGATGGGTTTCCCCTTACGGAACGGCGAAGCAGCGCCTGACGAGTCGGTCCTCCTGGTTCCCCAGCCGGCGCGCCTCAGTGTGCGGGTGGCACGGCCCCCTCGCGATGCCTGATGTTGACGGCCGCGGCCTTGGCCAGCGCCACCGGGTTCAGGAATCGCAGCGGACCGATCAGGCGGGACGCGAACAGGTGCATGTGCCGCGCGAGCGACTCGTCGCGCGCCGCCGCCGAGAACATCAGCCGCTCCAAGGGGTTGAACGGACGCGCCTTGGCGAAGTCGGCGGCCAGGTACTGGTGACCGCTCAGCCGGCGCCGGTGCATGCGGGCGTACACCGCGAGCGATGTGTCCAGTTCTCCTTGGCCGGCTGCGGCCGGGGCGACCGCCTCTGCCAGCCAGTGCGCGGACTGCAGGGCCCACCCGCATCCCACTCCCCAGAGGGGATCGCCGGTCAGGGCGGCGTCGCCGATGAGCGCGAGGCCCGGTGCGGTCGGCTTGCGGCTGTGCAGCGGGTAGTCGACCGCGCCGATGATCTTCGAAACGCGCTCGGCGGAGTCGATGGGCGGAGCGTCGGGCAGGCCGCGGACGAACTCCAGGAAGCTGCCCTCCAGGTCCTCCCGGAAGGCCGGCAGCCGCTTCTTGTCCGGGAGCACCGCGAGGACCGTCACCCCGTCGTCGTTCGGGAACGCGTACGCCATGTCGGGCTCGAGGAACCAGGCGTGAGCGATCCCGCCGTGCAGCGGGAGGTCGCGGAAGTGCGCGAGATAGCCGAACCGCCCGTTCTCGTACTGCCGGGACGGCACCCCGGCGAACTTCGCGACGGCCGAGTCCTTGCCGTCGGCGCCGACCACCAGGCGGGCCCGGATCTCTCGCTCACCCTGTGCCGTCGACGCGCGCACCCCCACGGTTCGCCCGGCGTCCTGGACCAGCCCGGTCACCTGGTGGCCGAGGAGCAGATCGACGCCGGGGGTCTGGGCCGCATGGGACCTGATCAGCGGATCGAGGGTGCTGCGACGAACGTTGTACGCGTACGGCAGCTCGGGGCCGCCCGGCGAGGCCCTCGGCGTGATCCATCCCCAGCGGGTGTACCAGCGGGCCTCGTTACGGACGGCTCCCGCCTTCTCCAGAGCGGGGACGAGGCCGAGTTCGTCCAGCACCGGGTAGGCGTTGGCCGTGAGGGAGTGGGTGCACAGCACCTTGTACGCGTCGGGGTCCGAGCGGCGTTCCAGCAGTGCGACACGGACACCGCGCCGAGCCAGCAGGATCGCCGCGGCACTGCCGGCGAGGCTGGCTCCGCTGATGACGACGTCGTAGTCGGATGCCGCGCTCTCGGGCTTGGTCATGCGCTGATCGTCCCCCTCGGGGTTGGTGCCGTTCGTGGGAGTGGTGCGGTGCCACTGCTGTCAGGCACATGGCGAAGTGTAGGGAGCCGGGGGTCGAAACCGCCCGGCCTCGTCAAAGATCGCGGACGGACACCCTCGGCGGGACGTCAGCAGTCCGAATGATCCGTAAATGATTGGCGTGACATCCGGACTCGGCGGATCATTCGCAGGGTCCGCGTTCCATGCGAGCCCGCTTACCCCTCCGGGAGATGTCGTGATGACCGTTGCCGCGTCCGAGCCGTCCGGGGACCGGCCCGAAGTTCGCGTAGTGGCCGGGGTGGTCCGCGGTAGCCGTGAGGCGGGAGTGGCGGCCTTTCGGGGGATCCCGTTCGCCGAGCCCCCGGTCGGCCGGCTGCGATTCGCCGCGCCGCGGGCCGTACGGAACTGGAGCGAGGTGCGGGACGCCGTCTCGTACGGTCCGCCGCCCCCGCAGGCCGGGCATTTCGGCATGGACGCGCTGTCGCAGGAGGCGCCGGGTGACGACTGGCTGACGGTCAACGTCTGGTCGCCCGAACCGTCCCCGGGCGCCGGGCTGCCGGTGATGGTCTGGATCCAGGGCGGCGCCTACGTGTTCGGCATGTCCGGCCTCCCCGAGTACGACGGAGGCCGACTCGCTCGCGACGGCGAGGTCGTCGTGGTGACGTTCAACTACCGCGTCGGCATCGAGGGCTTCGGGCAGATCGAGGGGGCTCCGCCCAACCGAGGGCTGCTCGACCAGGTCGCCGCTCTGGAGTGGGTGCGCGACAACATCCGGGGTTTCGGCGGTGATCCCGAGCGGGTCACGGTCTTCGGACAGTCGGCGGGTGGTGGATCGATAGCCGCCCTGCTGGCGATGGACCGGGCGGCCGGACTCTTCCGCCGGGCCATCGCGCAGAGCGTGCAGGGCACGTTCTTCTCACCGGACCTCGCCTCGGACATCACCGCGGCCTGCGCCGCCGAACTGGGCCTGCGGCCCACGGTGACCGACCTGTCCGGCGTTCCCCCGCACCGACTGCCCGCCGCGGGCGACGCGGTCGGCGCCGCGATGGACCGGTGGGTCGAACGCTGGGGGCAGCCCGCGTACAGGACGATCCCCTTCTCCCCGGTCGTCGACGGCGACATCCTGCCCGTCACACCGTGGCAGGCCCTGTCCGACGGCGCCGGTCGTGACATCGAACTCCTCGTCGGCCACACCCGCGACGAGCAACGCCTGTTCACCGCGATCACCGGCCTGCTCGGCGAGGTGAGCGAGGAACAGGCGGCAGCCGCCCTCCGCTTCCTCGCGCCGGGCCCCGACGGCGCGCGCCGGTATCGCGAGGCGTTTCCGACGGTGGATCCGGACGGGTTGTACGAGCTGGTGCAGTCCGACTGGCTGTTCCGTATGCCGTCGCTCCACCTCGCCCAGGCTCAGACGGCCGCCGGCGGCCGCACCCACGTGTACGAGCTGACCTGGAACGCCCCGGGCATGGGTGGAGCCTTCGGCGCCTGCCACGGCCTCGACGTACCGCTCGTCCTCGGCAACCTGGACCGTGGCAGGCCGGCCATGCTGATCGGTGAAGCACCCACCCCGGAGGCGGAAGCCCTCTCCGCCCGTATGCGCGCCGCGTGGACGTCGTTCGCCACCCACGGCGAACCCGGCTGGCCGGCGTACGACGCCGAGCGACGACTCGTCCAGGTCTTCGACACCGAGCCGGCCGTCACCGCCTACCCGGAAGAGACCTCCCGCCTGATCTGGCAGGACCACACCTTCCCGGTACTGCCGCTGATCGACCGGTAGCGTCCGACCGCCCGGAACGCGGCTGCCTCCGCCGGAGCGCCGTCGCCTACGATCGGCCGCGTGTGTGCTGATGTGATGGTCGCGGAGGACGACGAGAAGCAGGCCGAGCTGGTGCGGCGCTATCTCGAGCGGGAAGGGCACTCGGTCACCGTCGTGGGCGACGGGCGGGCCGCGTTGGACCGGGTGCGGGAGTGTGAGCCCGATCTGCTGATCCTCGATGTCATGATGCCGCGCACCGACGGGCTCGATGTCGTACGGGTTCTGCGCGGCGAAGCGCGGGAGCTGCCCGTTCTCATGCTCACCGCCCGCTCCACCGAGGACGACCTGCTGCTCGGGCTCGACCTCGGCGCCGACGACTACATGACCAAGCCGTACAGCCCGCGCGAACTGATGGCGCGCGTGCGCACGCTGCTGCGACGCACCGGCCGGGCGGGAACGCCCGCCGTCGACAACGGGCGGGTTCTGTCCGTGGGGGCGCTGCGGGTCGATGCCGACCGGCACGAGGTGACCGTCGACGGGACGCCCGTGGAGTGCACGCCCGGAGAGTTCCAGGTCATCGCCGCCATGGCCGCCGACCCGGACCGTGTCTTCACCCGGCCACGGCTCCTCGAGAAGCTGCACGGCTTCGACCGCTACGTCAGCGATCGCACCGTGGACATGCACATCATGAACCTGCGCAAGAAGATCGAGCCCGAGCCGCGCACGCCGACCCGCCTGCTCACCGTCTTCGGTGTCGGCTACAAACTGACCGACCCCGCGAAGGGCGCGCGGCGTGCGTCGTCGTAGCCGCACGGCGCGCTCGCGGTTGCCCTTGCGCAAGAGCCTGCTCGGGCGCTTCCTCGGTGTCTTCGCCCTGGTCGCGGCGTGCTCCGTCGCCGCGACGACGTGGCTCGCCGCCCAGACCACCTCGGGAGCTCTCGAGCAGGAACAGGGGCAGGCCCTGGCCGACGACGCACGCATCTACGACGCCTTGCTCGGGTACGCGGCGACCCACCCCCGCTGGGACGGCGTGGACGGCACGGTCAAGGACCTGGCCTCCCGGTTCGGGCGCCGGATAGCCGTCACCACCCAGGCCCGCGAGCCCCTCGCCGACTCGGCCGGCAGCTCGGGCCCGCAGTTGCCCAACCGGCCGTCGGCGGTGGTCGACCCGCTGTCCCTGGACAGCGCGTTGTCCAAGGACAGCGGGTCGAGTGCGACGGACCGTATCGACGCACGGGCCGTCGGCCCCTTCCGCCTGCCGTCCTCGGAGCGCCGTGAACTGCGGGGCAGGGCGGATCGTGTCGCGGCGTGCCTGGGCCGACTCGGACAGAACGTCGAGGTGACGGAGGGTCCCTCGGGGCGCCCGCGCATCGACCCGGGCGACATTTCCGCCGGCCGCGTCGCCTCGGACGAATGCTCCACCACCGACCTCGACACCCCCACGGAGACGGAGGCCAAGGCCCTCGGAGCCCTGACCAAGCTGACCAACGCCTGTCTGAGCCGCCAGGACCGTCCGGGCATCACATTGTCCCCGGACCTGACCTGGCGCAGCGACCGGCTGCCGGGCCCCGTGGCCGTACCCATGCCGGCACCCGCCCCGAGTGCGTTCGACAGGGCAGCCGACGAGGCCATCGGCTCGTGCGTGAACACGGCGCGGCGCGAGCAACTGAGCGCGTACGTCGCCCAACCGGCGCTGCTGTTCATCGGAGACCCCGACCGAGGCAGCGTCCCCGGCTTCGACCTGTCCGCGACGAGCACCGCCCGTATCGCGGGCGCGGCGGCGCTCGTCCTCGCCCTCACCATCGGCGTCTCGGTCCTCACCGGACGCCGTCTCGTCCGCCCGCTGCGCGCGCTGACCGGTGCGGCTCAGCGTATGAAGGAAGGTGCCGAGGCCACTCCCATTGCTGTGCACGCCGACAACGAGATCGGGCAACTAGCCGCCGCCTTCTATGAGTTGGCCGAACACCGTGCCCGTCTCGAGGCGCAGCGCAAGGCGATGGTCAGCGACGTCGCCCATGAACTGCGGACGCCACTGAGCAACATCCGCGGCTGGCTGGAGGCCGCTCAGGACGGTATCGCCGACACCGATCCCGCCCTGATCGCCTCGCTCCTGGAGGAGGCGGTACAGCTTCAGCACATCATCGACGACCTGCAGGATCTCGCACAGGCGGACGCCGGCGCGCTGCGTCTGCACCCGGAGCCTGTCGACGTGGCAGACCTCCTCGGCCAGGTCGCCGCCGCGCACCAGGCCCAGGCCGAGCGCGCCGGTGTCACCCTGAGTGTCGCGGTGCCCAGGCCCGCGCCCGCGCTGACCGCGGACCCCGTACGGCTGCGGCAGGCCGTCGGCAACCTGGTCTCGAACGCGGTACGGCACACCCCACGCGGCGGCCGCGTCGATCTGCGCGCCCACGGCGAGGGCGCCGACGATGCCGGCGACGGGCCGGTGTCCGACGTCGTCGTGGAGGTCGCCGACACGGGCAGCGGGATCGCGGCTGACGATCTTCCCCATGTGTTCGACCGCTTCTGGCGTGCGGAGAGGTCCCGGAACCGGCGCACCGGCGGCAGCGGTCTGGGCCTGTCGATCGTGCGCAAACTCGTCGAGGCACACGGCGGTTCGGCCACCGCCGCCTCGGCCGAGGGCGTCGGCTCGACGTTCACACTGCGCCTTCCGACGGGCGCGCGCGCGGATGCGGGCAGGGCCGCGAAGCTCTGACGGCAAGGCCACAGGCTGCTGACAGCTTTCTGACAAGTTTCCGTGAGCATGGCGATCACCGGGCGCCCGGGCGACTCACGTCGCGGGCGCCGGCCGTTCCGTATCGAAGGGGAGCCACAGCCATGCCGTCCCACCGCCGCCCGTCCCGACGCAGTCGCACCCTGCGCACCGCAGCCTTCACCACCGCCGTGATCGGCGGGGTGCTGCTGCCCTCGACCTCCGCGTTCGCCTCCGACGGTCCGTCCGCGGCGCCGTCGGATTCGACCGTCCGCCCCACGGCGGCCGTCGACACCACTCCCGACTCGCGCTCCGCCACGCCGCAGCCCGCCCCGGCCCCGACCTCGGAGAAGGGGCGCGACACGGTGGACACCGAGCCGCGTCCGGCCCCGGACCGGACCCCGGGTGAGGTGGCGGCGCCGCGTGGCGGTGTCGCCGCGGGTGAGCGCCCCGCCGACCGGAGCGGGGAGAACACCACCGCCATCGCCGGCTCGGTCGCCGGCGCGGCGCTCCTCGCGGGTGCCGGCACGGTCATGCTGCGCCGCCGAGGCGCCGCCCACCGCAACGACTGACCGACGTTGTTGTGGTGCCGTCGGCAGCGGCGGCACCACAACTCCCCGCCCGGGAGCCCCCATGACCCGCACGACCGGCCGGCCTGCCCGCATCCGGCGGACCCATGCCCGGCCCCTGCTGCTGTGCATCGTCCTGACGACGACCGTCGGCGCCTGCGCGACCGACGGCGCCGAGAGCGATGCGAACGGCATCGCGAACACCGGATCGCCCCCGGCGGCGACAGCGACACACGCTCCTGCCGACGCCCCGGACCCGACCCGGGCCGACGACACGAGGACGGTCCCGACCCGTGTGTCCGTCCCGTCCCTCGGCATCGACAGCGAACTGACGAGGCTCGGCCTCAACCAGGACGGCACCGTCGAAGTGCCACCGGCGGACCAGGGGATGACAGCCGGCTGGTACACCGGGAACCCCCGGCCGGGAGAGCCCGGGGCCGCGGTGATCATCGGCCACAACGACACCCGCTTCGGCGAAGCCGTGTTCCACGACCTCGAACGGATTCGCGTCGGCGCGGCCGTGGACGTACGCGACAGCGCCGGCGACACCGTCCGCTTCACGGTCACCGGCACCGAGACCGTCGCCAAGAACGCGTTTCCCACAATGAAGGTCTACGGGGCCACCAAGGAACGCACGTTGCGACTGATCACGTGCGACGGCGCGTTCGACGCGGCCGGCCATCCCGTGGACAACCTGATCGTCTACGCCGTCGCACACTGACCGTCGGCCGGGTCAGACGGCGGGCTGCTGCTGGGTGACGCAGTGGATGCCACCGCCGCCCGTGCCGAGGCGGTCGATGTTCAGCTGCTCGATGACACGGTCCGGGTAGAGGCGGGCCAGGGTCGCCCTCGCCGCCTGGTCCGCACGGGTGTCGCCGAAGTGGGCGCTGATGACGGCGCCGTTGCAGAGGTAGTAGTTGGCGTAGGAGGCGAGGAAGTCCCGGCTGGTGGAGCGGATCTTGTCGTAGTCCGGGCCCTGGAGGCGCATCACGTCCATCGGGGCGCCGGTGGCGGTCGTCGAGGCGGACAGGATGCTGAACTGCCGGCGCGCGTCGCGGGCGTAGGCGTCGTCGTCGGTGGAGAGGGGCATCTGGACGAGGGCCTCGCCGGGGGCGAGGAAGCGGGACGTGGCGTCGACATGGTCGTCGGTGATGTCCTGGCCCCGGACCCCGTCGAACCAGATGACCTTGGACGCGCCGTACGCCTCGCACATCGCCGTGGTCAGCTGCCGCTCCGACATCCCGGGGTTGCGGTTCCGGTTCACCAGGCTGCTGCGGGTGGCCATCAGCGTGCCGGCGCCGTCCTGCTCGATGGCGCCGCCCTCGCCGACCAGGTCGGCGGAGGTGAACGGGACGCCCACGTACGCGGCGATCCGTTCGGCGACCAGGGCGTCCTTGGCATGGGTCTGCTTGTTGCCCCAGCCGTTGAAGTTGAGGCCCACAGCGTCCAGGCCGCCGGCCCCGTCCGTGCGGAAGACGGGGCCGCTGTCGCGCGTCCAGCAGTCGTCGACGGGGATGGAGCTGATGACGGTGACCGTGGAGCCGCACATCGAGCGGGCCTTGGCGGCACTGCCGGAGTTGGCGCACATGACGACCGGTTCGTACTTCGCGGTCGTACGGGCGATCAGGGCGATGTCCGCCTGTACGCGTGCCCCGGTAGCCGTCGAAGCGCGTCAGTTCGAGCGACTGGCCCTTCTGCCAGGCGCCGAGCGTGAACGGGCCGGTGCAGGCGAGGCCGCCGGAGGTGCCGTAGTCGCTGCCCGCCGCGGTGACACCGGTCTTGGAGGCGACCACGCCGGCGGCGGTCGCCATGTACTGGTTGAACTGCGAGTCGGGCTTCTTCAGCTTGACGGTGACCTGGAGGGGGCCGGTCTTGCGTACGGAGGCGACGTTCTGGAAGTTCTGCGCCCAGGCGGCGGCGTTCTTCGGGTCCGTCTGGCGGCCGAGGCTGAAGACGACGTCGTCCGCGGTCATGGTCCCGCCGCTGTGGAACCGCACTCCGCTCCGCAGGTCGTACACCCAGGTGGTCGGGTCCGGGTTGGTCGCCTTCTCCGCGAGTCCGGGTTCGAGTGCGAGCCCGGGCGTCCAACGCATCAGGCTCTCGCAGACGTTGGAGAGGATGGTGTTCTGCGGGTAGTCGAACGCCGTCGTGGGGTCGAGCGTGGGCGGCTCCGCGTAGATCGCCCATGTGAAGGAGTCGATGTCCCCCGTGGGCTCGGGGGTGCCGGCCGAGAGCGCGAACGAGGCACCGGTCCCGTCCGCCCCGCCACGGGGCGGACCCGCGCAGGCTGCGAGGGCGGTGAGGGCGGCGACCGAGGTGAGGGCCGCGAGCACGGTCCTCACGGGGCGACGTCTCGGGACGCGGGGCGGGGGCGGTGCGGTGCTCATCGTCGCGCTCTCTTTCGGTACGGCGGGGGGGAGGAGGGATTGCTGAGGGTTACGCGTCGGGGCGGGCGGCCACCGGAATCTGCTGGGTGATGCAGTGGACGCCGCCACCGCCGTACGCGATCACCGGAGCCGGTACGCCGACGACCTTGCGGTCCGGGTACGCCCCGGCGATCACCTCCAGGGCGGCCGTGTCCTGGGGGGTTCCGGCGACCGGGACGACGACTCCGCCGTTGGCGACGTAGTAGTTCAGGTACGAGACCTCCACGCGCCCGCCGGCGACCTCGGCGAACACGGTCTGCGGGACGTCGACGATCTCCAGGGCGCGCCCCCGGGAGTCGGTCGAGACCTCCAGGACGGCGCGGTTGGCCCGCATCCGGGCGTAGTCGGGGTGCTCGGGGTCCGCGGGCAGGGAGACGACGACCTTCCCTGGGGCGGCGAAGGCGCAGACGCCGTCGACATGACCGTCGGTCTCGGTGTCGAGCAGACCGCCGTACGGAAGCCAGATCACCTTCTCGACATCGAGCTGCGCCTTCAGCTCGGCCTCGATCTGCTCGCGGGTCAACTCCGGGTTGCGGTTGGGGTGGAGGAGGCACTGCTCGGTGGTGATGAGGGTGCCCTCGCCGTCGACGGTGATCGCCCCGCCCTCGAGGATCATGTCGGAGGCGATGCGGTCGACGCCGAGGTGCTCCAGGAGCAGGGCGCTGATCCGGTCGTCGGAGTCGTACGGGTGGTGCTTGCGGCCCCAGGCGTTGAAGCGGAAGTCGACTCCGGCGCGGTGTCCGTCGCCGTCCAGGACGAACAGCGGGGCGGAGTCCCGGAACCAGGAGTCGTCGAGGGGCAGTTCCACCACGGAGACGCTGTCGCCGCAGTGGGCGCGGGCGTCGTCGCCGAAGCGGGGCGGGGCGACCATGGTGACGGGTTCGAAGCGCGCGATGGTGCGGGCGACGTCCGCGTACTCCTGCTTCACGGCGTCGAGGACGCCGTCCCACAGATCCACGCGGGTGGGCCAGGCCATGAGGCAGCCCTCGTGCTCGGACCACTCGGCGGGCATACGGAATGCAGTCATCAGGGGTCTCTTCTCGGTCGTTGGGAAGGAAGAGTGGCTCTAACTGAAATTTCAGTCAAGAGCCTGGGTGCGAGAAAGCTCGGTGCGGTCGGAGGCAGCGGACAAGGGGCGCCGGATCGGAGGCAGCAGAGGCGGCTCAGCGAGACCTCGTCCGCCTGCTCGGAGTGCGGGGGCGACCCGTCCAGCGTCACGAGACCCCTGCGGCCGTCGACCTCGACGTCCCCGATACAGGAGTCGAGCAGCAGATCGGCCGGGCCGAGGCCGCGGGTGCCGCGGACGGCGACCCGGCGGCCTCGGGTGGCCACTGCGTCGTACGGGCGACCGGAGGAACCGGACTCGGCCGCGGGCCGCCTCGCAGGCGGTGTCCGCGATGAGCGCGGTCGCCTCGGGCACGTTGGGCCGCGGGCCCGGCGTGCGCGGGCGAGCTCGGCGGCGGTGAACAGCAGCAGGCGGTCCCGCTCGGCGGGTGTCAGCGGCATGGGGTGGCCCCTTTCCTCCCGTAGCCCGGTGATGCGCACACTGTGACACTGACTGAAAATTCAGTCAAGAGATGAAACCTGCGTGAACAACCCATCGATCACCCCATGGAATCCGGGCCTCGTGGACCGCTTCCCGCCGGGCTACGGCGGCGCCCGGGGGCCACTGAGTCACCTCGGCGGCCCCGCCGACGGGCCTACGGCTGCCGCAACCCGGTCAGCTCCACCTCGACGGCCTCCCGCATGAGGCCGCGCGCGTGGTCGATCGCGAGGCCACCGCTCAACCAGCGCATGCTGAGACCTTCGAGCAGGGCGGTCAGCCGTTCCGCGGCGGAGGCGAGCCTGGCCGCCGGCGCCATGGGGTGGACCTGACCCAGGAGGGCGGCCACCTCCTGCACCCACACCAGGGTCGCCCGGGCGAGGTCCTCGCGCAGGACGGGGTCGAAGACGGCGCTCGCCCGCAGCTCGCCCCACGCCGTGCTGTTCTCCCGGACCTCCGGGGTGTCCTGGAGCTCCAGGAGCAGGACCTGGTCGAGCTCCTCGCGGGGGCTCATCGGTTCCGCGTCCGGCTCCTGGGCGGTGGTGTACCGCTCGGCGCGGTCGTTGATGAACTCCAGCGTGTGGCGCAGGATTCCGGTGCGGTCCTTGAAGTGGTAGTAGATCAGGCCGGTGGAGACCCCGGCCTCCTCGGCCAGTTCTTCCACGCGGAGCCCGCGGACCCCGCGCCGGGCGATCACCCGGGCGGCCGCTTCCAGGATCTGAGTACTGCGAGACGCCATGTCACGAACCCTATCCGGACGGCCGGAGGGCGTGACCGCGGCGGTCGTCGGGCAGCACCGGCCCGGGGCCGCGGCGGTCGTCGGGCAGCACCGACCCCCGTACCCACTCGGCCACTCAGCCACTCCTCCGGTACTGACTCAGCACGACCGTGACCGGACCGCCCCCGGGTGACGCCTCCACCAGCCGCGCCACGACGAGCCGCGCGCCGTCGGCGCTGCGCACGCAGAACGGTCGTTCGTCGGCGAGTTCGCCGAACGGCAGGCTCGCGACCGGTTCCGTGTCGATCCCCCGCTCGCAGTCGGCAGGACTGAGGCCGTATCCGGACGCCACGAAGGCGTCGGCGTTCTCGGGCACCACGAGCCCGCCCTTGTCGCGGGCCAGGTACCACGCGGCCGTGTCGGCGGGTGTCACCTTCCCGGTCGTCAGGTCGAACTCGTAGCCGTCGTCGGGGGCGGTCAGCTCGACGTTCGTGTAGCCCGGCGTGTACACGACATCCGGCTCCGCCCCGGCCTCTCCGGGACCGGTCAGGTGGTACACGGTCGCGGCCACCACCGCGAGCGCCGCGACGACGGCCGCCGTCAGGGCCGTGCGTCCTCGCCCGCCCTTCCGTCGGTCACGTCGCGCCGGCGCCCGGCCGTGGGTGCCGGCGTCGCCGATCGCAGCCGGCTCCGGGGCCGCCGGCGCGGCCGCGTGGGTGGGTCGGTCGTGCCCGGAGACCCCGTCGAAGAGTGTGGGCTGCGGGGCCGAGGGGCCGCCCGTCGCCCGCCGCGTGATCTCCTGTCCGACCGCCCCGGGCAGCCATCCGTCGGCGAACTCCGGCGAGGAACCCACGGCCGGGTGAGCGCGCACGGCGGCGATCAGCGCGCCCGGAGTGGGCCGCTCGCCCGGCGGCTTGGCCAGGCACCACGCGAGGAGTTCGCGCAGTTCTCCCGGTACGTGGGAGAGGTCGGCCGGCTCGTGGACCACGCGGTACAGCGCGGCCGACTCGGGCCCCGTCCCGAAGGGCAGGGCGCCGCCCGCCACATAGGCGGCGAGCGCGCCGAGCGCGAAGACGTCGGTGGCCGGCGTCACCGCGTGCCCGAGCGCCTGCTCGGGCGCCATGTACGCGGCGGTGCCGATCCGCAGGCCGGCGCCGGTGAGTCCGGTGGCGTCGGCCGCCCGCGCGATGCCGAAGTCGATGACGCGGGGGCCGTCCTCGGCGACGAGCACGTTGGCCGGCTTGAGGTCCCGGTGGACGACGCCGGCCCCGTGGATGGCCTGGAGGGCCTCCGCGATCCCGGCGACGAGGAGCAGCACGGTACGTACGGGGAGCGGGCCATGGCGCTCGACCAACTGCTGGAGCGAGGGGCCCGGCACATAGGCGGTGGCGAGCCAGGGGACGGCGGCGTCGGGGCCGGCGTCCACCACCTGCGCGGTGAACAGGCCGTGGATTCGCCGTGCGCTCGCGACCTCCTGGGCGAACCGCCGCCGGAACTCGGGGTCGGCGGCGAAGTCCTCGCGGACCGCCTTCACGGCGATGGGCCGCCCGCCCGGGGTGTGGGCGAGATAGACGACGCCCATACCTCCGGAGCCGAGCCGGGCGTGGATCCGGTAGCCGCCGATATCGCGTGGGTCGTCGAGTGACAGAGATGGGTGGAGAGACTGCACCCCGGGAGGTTGGGTGGAGGACATGGGCGGCTCTTTCGGCGGTGCGGAACGGCGGAACGGGTACGCGTCGCGGCCCCGCCCACGATCGCGCCTTTGACTAAAGTTTCAGTCAACACGCAAGCCCGCCTCCGGCGGGGCGACCGGACCACGACAAGGAGCACAGAGTGAACGGGAGAAGAAGGGCGATCCTGGAGGCCGCCGCCCGGGTGATCGCACGCCGAGGGGTACGCGGACTTCGGGTGGAGGAGCTGGCCGCCGAAGCACGGGTCTCCAAGGCTCTCGTCTACTACCACTTCGGCGACCGCGCCGGCCTGCTGCGCCACACACTGCGGTTCATCGGGGACCGCGCCGAGCGGTACACCCGCGGCCGCCCACTCGGGAAACGCGAACCCGAGAACTCCCTGCGGGAGCTGGAGCACAGGCTGCTCCTCGAGCTCCAGGACACTCCCGAGGTGCGCGAGAACAGCACGGCCTGGGGGGAGCTGCGGGCCAGCGCGGTCTTCGAGCCGGAACTGCGGGAAGAGCTGCGGCAGGCGGGCACCGAATGGGTGCGCGAGATCGCGGAGCTCCTCGGCCGGGTCGACCCGGCGGCGCCCGACGCCGTTCTCGTTTCCGCGGCGGAACGCCTCACCGTCCTCCTGGAGGGGCTGAGCACCCGGTGGCTCATCGGGGTGCTGCCGACCGACCACGCCCGCGAACTGATGCGGGGCGCGATCGCGGCGGAGGTCGAGGGGCTGGGACCGGGGCCGGGAGTGCCGGAACCGTGCGCCGTAGGCCGGCTCCGCTGAGCAGGCGGAACAGTGCGGCGACCCTGCGTCCGTTTGACTGAAAATCCAGTCAGTGCCACAGTGAGGACACGGCCACCCCCACTCACGCCTCCGAGCAGCCGTCTCCCTCGGCCTCCACACGCGTGAAGCCACGGCCCGCGACTCCGCCGCCGCGCGCATCACCGCGATCCGCCCGCTGCCGCCGGATACCCTCGCCAGCCCACGATCGGAGCACACCGTGTCCTACCTTCCTCCCTCCCGTCGCACGGCCCTGCGCGCCTTCGCCGTGATCGGCGGCGCCCTCGGCTTCGGCGCCGCCGCCTGCGGTCCCGAGGCGTCCGTGCAGGGCGGCACGACCACCGCACCCGGTCGTACCCCCGCCGCCGGCACCGAGCGCCGCTTCGGCGCGGAGTGGGAGAGCCACACCCGTACGTTCATGTCCTGGCCGGCCCTCGCCTCCGTCTGGGAGGACGACCTTCCCTACGTACGGGAGGACATCGCCCGCATCGCGCGGGCGATCGGGGAGTACGAGGCGGTCGTGATGATGGCCCGCCCGGACCAGGTGGCGGCGGCCAAGCGGGCCTGCGGTTCCCAGGTGGAGGTCATCCCGCTCGCCGTCGACGACCTGTGGGCCCGCGACACCGTCCCCGTCTTCGTGGAGGACGAGGGCAAGGTCGTCGGCGTCGACTTCCACTTCAACGGCTGGGGCAACAAGCAGGAACACGCCAACGACGCCGAGGTGGGCCGCAAGCTGCTCGCCCAGTACGGCATCCCGCGCGAGGAGGCACCTCTCGTCGCCGAGGGCGGCTCCTTCGAGACCGACGGCGAGGGCACGCTCCTCATCACCGAGAGCTCGATCGTCAACGACAACCGCAATCGCGGGAAGACCAGGGACCAGATCGAGGACGAGCTCATCGAGACCCTCGGAGTGGAGAAGGTGGTCTGGCTGGCGGGCGTCCGCGGCGAGGACATCACCGATGCCCACGTGGACAGCCTCGTACGGTTCACCGCACCCGGCGTGGTCCTGCTGGACCAGGCCTTCCCCGGCACTCCCCCGGACTCCTGGTCCCGCTCGGCCGACCAGGCCCGCTCCGTACTGAGCAAGGCGACCGACGCACGCGGCCGGCGCTTCGAGATCATCGATCTGCCGCAGCCCGACCTCGAAAGGATCACGGGCGAGGGCGACGACTTCGTGTCCACGTACGCCAACTTCTACGTCGCCAACGATTCGGTCTTCATGCCCAGGTTCGGGGACCGGAAGGCGGACGACCGGGCGAAGGGCATCCTCCAGGAGCACTTCCCGAAGCGCGACGTCGTCATGGTGCAGGTCGACACGATCGCCTCGGGCGGCGGGGGCATCCACTGCTCGACGCACGACCAGCCCGGCAAGCCCGACGCGTGACCGTGTCAGGACCCGCCGCCCCTCAGGGAAGGGTCCAGATCACGCGCGTGATCAGGTAGAAGACGACGACCCAGAAGACGGTCACGGCCGCGACGATGCCGATCCCGATGAGATTGGTCTTCGTCCGTGGCTCGTCCGGCGCGGGCCGCAGCCACCGCTTGAGCAGTCGGTTCACGTAGTAGGGCATCGTGAAGAAGCTCATGATGAAGCTCGACAGCAGGTTGCCCACGAGCAGACCGAGCCAGAGCGGCCATTGGAGCGGCGACAGGGCGAGGGTGAGGAGCACCACGGTCGGGTACAGGCCGACCCAGACGGCGATGGCGGTCTTGGTCTCCGAGGGCGGCGGTGCCTCCCTGCCGTTCTCCTCGAAGGCGAACCAGCTGCCGAAGGAGTTGTCGATCTTACGGAGCTTGAAGTCGTCGAACTTCGCGCCTTCGGCCAGCATCCCCTTCCGCTTCGCCGACGTCAGCCAGGCGTCGAGGTGCTCGGCGTTGTCGTAGCGGTAGAGGGTGGTCCATTCGTCCTGGAGGCCCTCGATCGGCCGGAACAGCTCGGTGCCGCGGAAGCCTTCGAACTTGCTCTCCTCCAGGCTCATGCGCTGCTGCCAGTCGAGGAAGTCGTCGACATGCTGCGGAGCGATGCGGTGGGTCACCACCACGGTGACGAGCGGGTCCGTCGGCTGCGTGCCCCCGCTGATCACCTGCTGGGTCGCCGGACCGTCGAAGTACTTCTCGCCGGTGTCGAGGAGACTCTGCCGGGTCGCGCTGTTCATCCATGCCTGCAGATGGGCCACGGAGTCGAAGCGGTAGACGATGACCCAGTCGGGTTGCAACTCGGTCGGCGGGGAGACCTCGCCCCCGAGGTACCCGGCGTAACGGGCGGCGGCGGCGTTGACGCCGTCCTGCCACTGCTCGTACGCCGCCTCCATGCCCGGCCGGACCCTCCGGCCGATGATGACCGTCGCGGCGCCGTCCGTTCCGGGGCTGGCGTCCGGGTGCTTCTGGGTGGTCATCGTGCCGGGCCCGTCCACGCGGGCCGGCTCTCGCCGAGCCGGCTGTAGATCCGTTCCGGGGTCAGGGGCAACTCGCGGCAGCGGACGCCTGTGGCGTCGCGGAGCGCGTTCGCCAGCGCGGGGGCCACCGGGTTGATGCAGCATTCCGCCATCCCCTTGGACCCCATGGGTCCGACGGAGTCCGATGAGCCCACCAGGAGCAGCTCGGTGCGGGGGACGTCGGCGAAGGTGGGGATGCGGTAGTTGCGGAGGTTCGGGTTGGCCATGACACCGTCCGCGTCGACCTGGTAGTTCTCGGTCAGCGCGAATCCGATGCCCTGGGCCACGCCGCCGTCGACCTGTCCCCGTACCTGCTCGGGGTTGATGACCACACCGGCGTCGGTCGCCTGGACGCTGTACAGGACCCGGATCTCCCCTGTGATTGGATGGACGGCGATCCGGAAGCCCTGCGTGTTGGAGACGACACTGCGGGGTGAACCGTACGCCTTGCGTGCGGCGGTGAACCGGATGCCGCGGGCCCGTGCGAGCGCGACGAGCTCCGCGAGGGGGACGCGGGTGTCCCCGCAGACGACGCCGTCGTCGTCCATCGAGCACATCACGACATGGACGCCCGCGTGGGAGGCGGCGAATTCCAGGATGCGGTCGCGCACCGCGTTCGCCGCCCGGAGCACCGCGTTGCCCGCGACGAAGAGTCCGGCGCTCGCGAAGGCTCCGGTGTCGAATCCGGTGCGGTCGGTGTCGGACTGTACGAGACGGATCCGCGACGGGGTCGTGCCCAGCTGGTTGGCCGCGATCTGGACGTGTGCGGTCGATGTACCCTCGCCGAACTCGACGGTTCCGACGGCCAGTTCGTAGACGAGGTCGTCGCCGAGGGTGACCCAGGCCTCGGAGATGTGCTCGGTCGGGGGCGCCGTCTCGTGCAGGGAGCTCGCCACGCCGACCCCGAGGAGCCACCCCGGTCCGGGCGACGGCTGGTCCGCCGTACGGGCAAGGGAACCTGCCACGAGGTCGATGCACTTGGAGAGACCGTCCTCGTGGAACATCACGTCGTCGGGGCCGTCGTGCATCGCGACGAGCGGATCGCCGGGGCGCACGATGTTGCGGCGGCGCAGTTGGAGCGGGTCCATGTGGAGGGCGAGGGCGAGTTCGTCCATCGCCGATTCCACGGCGAAGGCCGGCTGGGTCATTCCGTAACCGCGCAGCGCGCCGCTCGGAACGGTGTTGGTGTAGACGGAGTAGGCGTCGTACTTCTTGTTGGGGCAGCGGTAGATCATGACGGCGGCCCCGCCCGCGTACAGCGTCTCACCGCCGTGGTTGCCGTATGCGCCCGTGTTGGACACGTTGCGGACCTGGAACGCGGTGAGTGTGCCGTCGGCCTTCGCGCCGAGTGTGACGGTCAGCTTCATCGGGTGCCGCGGCGAGGCGGTGGTGAACTCCTCCTCGCGCGTGTACTCGAAGGAGACGGGCCGCCCGGTGTCCAGGGCGGCGAGGGCGGCCAGGTCCTCGGAGATGACCTCCTGCTTGCCGCCGAAGCCGCCGCCGACGCGCTTGCAGAAGACGCGGAGCTGGTCGGGGCGCAGGGCGAAGAGGTAGGCCAGTTTGACCTTGGCGATCGACGGCGACTGCGAGCTGGTACGGACGTTCAGCAGGCCGTCCTCCATCCAGGCGATCGAGCCGTGGGTCTCCAGATGCGCGTGCTGCACCCGCGGTGAGACGTAGGTGCCCTCGTGGATCACGTCGGCCGCGGCGAATCCGGCGTCGACGTCGCCGATGTGCGAGTGGATCTCCAGCAGGAGGTTGTGCACGGAGTCGCGGACGAACGGGTCCTCCGAGCCGTGCAGTCGGGGCGCCCCGTCGGCCATGGCCTCCTCGGGTTCGAAGACCGCCGGCAGTACGTCGTACTCGACTTCGAGCCGACGGCAGCCTTCCTCCGCGGCCCCGACGGTGTCGGCGACGACCGCGGCGACACGCTGGCCGGCGAAGCGGACCGTGTCGTCGAGGATGTACGTGTCGTCCGGATCGACGAGGTGGTCGGTGTGGATCGCCGTGGTGAACCGTCTGCGCGGCACGTCCTCCCAGGTGTAGACGCGGCGCACGCCGGGGACGGCGAGCGCGGCGGTCCTGTCGACCGACACGATCCGGGCGTGCGCGTGCGGAGAGTGCAGCACCTTGAGGTGCAGCATGCCGTCCATGCGGGTGTCCATGGTGAACTCGGCCCGGCCGGTCACGACGTCCTCGGCCGCCGGCGCGCCGACGCTCGTTCCCACGGCCCTGCCGGGCCGGGCGGTCTCCACGGCGGAGAGGCCCCGTACGGCGTCCTCGATCGACCGGTATCCGGTGCAGCGGCAGAGGTTGCCCTTCAACGCCCGTGGCAGGTCTGCCTTCTGCTCCTCGGTGAACGTCGCCGACGTCATGATCATCCCGGCGGTGCAGAAGCCGCACTGGAACCCCGGCGCGTCCCGGAACCGGCGCTGCGCCGGATGCAGGTCGCCGGGCGATCCGAGACCTTCGATCGTGGTCACCTCGCGGTCCTCGGCGCGGAAGGCGGGGGTGACGCAGCTGTGGACCGGCCGGCCGTCCAACCACACGGTGCACGCTCCGCAGTCGCCCGCGTCGCACCCCTTCTTGACGCCGAAGTGGCCCAGTTCCCGCAGGAAGGTGCGCAGGCACTGGCCGGGGCGCGGCTCTTCGCCGAAGCTCCTGCCGTTCACGAGGTAGGTCATGCCGGGTCCCCAGCCATGAGTTCGCGGCGAATCTCTTCCGCGAAGTGCTCGGTGAGATGGCGACGGTGGTCGGGGGTCCCGTTCGGGTCGGCGAACCAGACGTCGGCCGGGATGGCGTCGATGCTCTGCCGCAGGGTGGGGGCATCGGGCATGTGGTCGAAGGCGAACCGCACCGGCCGCGTGGTGCCGGCGGTGACGGTGAGCGTCATGTCGCCCGTGCCGGGCGTGTGCGTACCGATCAGGAACACGGTCGAACGGCCGAGGTGCGTCAGTGTGAACCGGCGGTGCGCGGCGCTCTTGCGCAGGGCGTGCGCGGGAACCTCGACACGGCGCAGGATCTCCCCCGGGGCGAGGATGTTGCGGTTGTTCCCCGTCACGAAGTCCAGTGCGTCGACGGTGCGTACGGAACCGTCGGGAGCCCACAGCTCGTACCGCGCCTCGAGCGCGACCGTGAGCGTGATCATGGGACCGGCGGGCAGCGACATGCAGATGTTCCCGCCCACGGTCGCCGCGTTCCAGATCTTGAAGGAGGAGAGGAACGCTTCGCAGGACGTCGCGAGGAGCGAGCCCGCGGTCCAGTCGGCGGGCGGCACGAAGGCGTGGAGATCACGGATCGTGCATGTGGCACCGATCTCGAGGCCGGCGTCGGCGCGGACGAGGGGATCCCACGGCAGCACCGTGAGGTCGACCAGGCGGCGCAGCTCCGGCTGCTCGACGGAGAACAGCCACGTGCCGCCCGCGAGCCAGGCATCACCCTCGCGCCAGTCGGCACCCGGCCGGTCGGAGGGCCGCCGGACGACTTCGGTGATGGTGTTGAGATCCATGGGAACGCACCTGCCCCTGCACGCGGGGGCTGCGCCACCTCTCGCGGCGGGCTCGACTGTCGGCAGCCGCGGTCACGGGTTGCGGATGGACCGGTGGACGCAGGGATTCCTTTCCAGCGTACCCAGAACGCCCCGTCGCCGCGCGGCCGGAGCGGCCGGTCCCGGCGACTACTGGCAGGCGGTGCCCGCCTTCCGGCAGTCGGGCCGATCACGGGTGGGGGCCCTCGCGGACGACGCGTGTCGGGCAGCCGCGGCGGGGCCGCGCGCAAGGGTTTCCGGACCGTCGCATCCGCGGGAATCGTCCGCTCGGAGCGGACATAAGAAATGCGAGAGGGAACTCCCACCTCTCGCCACTCTCAAGATATAGCGCACCGGGGGGCTTGCCGCAAGGCCCCCGTCGTGGCGCAGAATCACTGGCCTCAGCCAGAAGCCGCAGAAAAAAACGGGAGACTCACGAAGTGCGTTCGCTCAACCCTCTGACCACCAGTGCGTTCGACCTTCCCGACCCTCTCTCCCCCAAGGCCGACCCGTCGCTGATCGCCGGCGACGAACAGCACTTCGCCGCCATCGCGGAGAGCCTCGAGCAGTCGATCGCCGAGCTGTCCGACCGGCTCGACGCCACGCGCAAGGCGCCCGGCGGTGTCGGCCGGGAGGCGATGGAGCGGGACGCGGAAATCCACCGGCTGACCGGCCGGTTGCGCGCCCTGCGTCGCTTCGGTCTCGACCTGTGTCTCGGCCACATCGTCAGCGCGGACGACGGCGAGCCCGTGTACGTCGGACGGCTGGGCCTCACCGACAGCACCGGTCGTCGACTGCTGCTCGACTGGCGTTCCCCCGCGGCCGAGCCGTTCTTCGCGGCCACCCATGCCAACCCGATGGGTCTGGCGAGCCGTCGCAGGTACCGCTGGACCAGCGGCCGTATCAGTGACTACTGGGACGAGGTGTTCGCCGCCGACGGGCTCGAGGGGCGCGCCGCGCTCGACGACCAGTCCGCCTTCATCGCCAGCCTCGGTACCAACCGGTCGCCCCGGATGCGCGACGTGCTCGCCACCATCCAGTCCGACCAGGACGCCATCGTCCGTGCGAGTTCCCGCGGTGCCCTGGTCGTCGACGGCGGCCCGGGTACCGGAAAGACCGTCGTGGCGCTGCACCGCTCCGCCTATCTCCTCTACTCCGACCCCCGCCTCGGTCACCGTCGCGGCGGCGTGCTGTTCGTCGGTCCGCACCGGCCCTATCTGAGTTACGTCTCCGACGTCCTCCCCAGCCTCGGAGAGGAGGGCGTCCAGACCTGCACGCTGCGGGACCTCGTGGAAGAGGGAGCCGGAGCGGCCAGCGAGACCGACCCGGACGTGGCGCGTCTGAAGTCGTCCGCGGACATGGTGAAGGCGATCGAAAAGGCCGTCAGGTTCTACGAGGAGCCGCCCTCCCAGGGCATGACGGTCACCACGTCCTGGTCCGACATCCGGCTGAGCGCCGACGAATGGGCCGAGGCGTTCGCGGCACCGGGACCGGGTACGCCGCACAACGAGGCGCGCGACCAGATCTGGGACGAGCTGGTCTCGATCCTGATGGACAAGTTCGACGGCGACGTACCGCCCGAGCTGTTCCGGAAGTCGCTGCTCCAGGACAAGGAGCTGGTCGACACCCTGAACGGCGCGTGGCCCCTGCTCGAAGCGGCCGACCTGGTCGGGGATCTGTGGTCCGTGCCCGCGTATCTGCGGATGTGCGCGCCCTGGCTCAGCCGCGACGAGGTCCGCCTGCTGCAGCGCAAGGAGGAGCCGCAGGCCTGGACGGTGTCCGACCTGCCGCTCCTGGACGCGGCACGCCAGCGGCTCGGCGACCCTGAGGCGTCGCGGCGCAAGCGTCGGCACGAGGCCGCTGTCGCCGCCGAGCGCGAGCGCATGGCCGGCGTCATCGACGACATCGTCGCCGCCGACGCCGACGGCGAGGGTGCCGTGACCATGCTGCGGGGGCGGGACCTGCAGGACAGCCTGGTCGATGAGACGGCGCTGCCCGGCACCGACCGGGACCTGCTCGCCGGCCCGTTCGCGCACATCGTCGTGGACGAGGCTCAGGAACTGACCGACGCGGAGTGGCAGATGCTGCTGCTGCGCTGTCCGTCCCGGAGCTTCACGATCGTCGGGGACCGCGCCCAGACCAGGCGCGGCTTCACGGAGTCGTGGCGGGAACGGCTCGAGCGGGTCGGGCTCGACCGGATCGAGATGGCCTCCCTGAGCGTCAACTACCGGACGCCGGAAGAGGTGATGGCGGTGGCCGAGCCGGTCATCCGGGCCGCGCTGCCGGACGCCAATGTGCCGAGCTCCATCCGCAGCAGCGGCATCCCTGTCGTCCACGGATCCGTGGCGGATCTGGACTCGATCCTCGACGACTGGCTCACCGCGCATGCCGAAGGGGTCGCCTGCGTCATCGGCCATCCCAGGTTCCGGCCGACGCCCCGCGTGCAGTCGCTGACCCCGGCGCTCTCGAAGGGCCTGGAGTTCGACCTGGTCGTCCTCGTCGACCCCGAGGAGTTCGGCACGGGCATGGAGGGAGCGGTCGACCGGTACGTCGCGATGACGCGTGCGACCCAACAGCTCGTCATCCTCACGAGCTCCTGAGGCCGGCCGGAGGAACAGCGCCCGGGGACGGGCGTCGTCGACTCATGTCGGTGACGGTTCCTCCCCGGGCAGGGCCCGCTTCAGTCGTTCCTTGCGAGCAGCCGGCCGGTCGGCTCGGTGAGGGTGCCGCGGTCGACGATCCGCTCGCCGCGCAGCCAGGTCGACTTCACCACGCCGTGCAGGGTCCTGCCCGCGTACGCCGTGACCCGGTTGCGGTGCTGGAGCTCGGCCGGGTCGACGGTGAAGGTCGCCTCGGGGGCGAGGACGGCGAAGTCCGCGTCGCGGCCGGCCTCGATCGCGCCCTTCTTCTCCAGGCCGGCGAGGCGCGCGGGGCCCGCGGACATCCAGCGGACGACGTCCTCCAGGCTGTGGCCGCGGCGGCGGGCCTCGGTCCAGATCGCGGGCAGACCGAGCTGGAGGGACGAGATGCCGCCCCAGGCAGAGGCGAAGTCCGGGGTCTTGAGGTCGGCCGTCGAGGGCGAGTGGTCCGAGACGATGCAGTCGATCGTCCCGTCCGCCAACCCCTCCCACAGCGCGTCCTGGTTCGACGCCTCGCGGATCGGCGGGCAGCACTTGAACTCCGTCGCCCCGTCCGGGACCTCCTCCGCCGTGAGCGTGAGGAAGTGCGGGCACGACTCGACCGTGATCCGGACACCCTCCGCCTTCGCCGCTGCGATCAGCGGCAGCGCGTCGGAGGACGACAGATGCAGGACGTGGACGCGGGCGTTCAGACGCCGGGCCTGGTTGATCAGGTTCTCGATCGCCGTGTTCTCGGCGTCGCGGGGCCGGGAGGCGAGGAAGTCGGCGTACTTCTCGCCGCTCTTCTGCGGGGCGGCGGCGAGGTGGTGCGGGTCCTCGGCGTGGACGATCATCAGGCCGCCGAACCCGGCGATCTCGGCGAGCGAGTTCGCCAGCTGCTCCTGGTCCAGTTCCGGGAACTCGTCCACACCGGACGGCGACAGGAAGCACTTGAAGCCGAAGACACCGGCGTCGAAGAGCGGCCGCAGGTCCTTCACGTTGTCGGGCAGCGCGCCGCCCCAGAAGCCGACGTCGATGTGCGCCTTGGTGCGGGCGACATCCTGCTTGACCCGCAGATGGTCCACCGTCGTCGTCGGCGGAAGGGAGTTCAGCGGCATGTCGAGGAGCGTGGTGATGCCACCGGCCGCGGCCGCGCGCGTCGCGGTCCAGAACCCCTCCCACTCCGTCCGGCCCGGATCGTTCACATGCACATGGGTGTCGACGAGGCCGGGCAGTACGACGTCGTCGCCGACGTCTTCCAGTCGCGCACCGGCCGGGACCTCGGCGTCGTACGGCAGCACGGCGGCGATGGTCCCGCCGGAGACGGCGATCGACGCGGGCCCCGTCCCCTCGGGGGTGATCACGCGTGTCGAACGCAGTACGAGCTGTACGTCGGGCAACGGATGCCCCTCCTCTTCCAGGTTGCTTGTTGTCTTCGTGTCTGCGCCGCGTGACCCGCGTCGTCAGCTCGCCCGCGGGGGCCAGTTGACGATCCGCTTCGGCCGCGGCGACGCGTACGTGCGCACCTTCGAGGTGGTCAGGCCGAGGCGTACGAGGGACTCGGCGATCACGACCGCGGCGCTCACGCCGTCGACGACCGGGACCCCGGTGCGTTCGACGACGCGCTGGGCGAGGCCGGCCATGCCTCCGCACCCCAGACAGATCACCTCCGCGCGGTCGTCCTCCACCGCGCGGGCGGCCTGCTCGACGATGGCGTCGACCGCCGCGTTCTCGTCCCGTTCCAGGTCGAGCACGGCGAGCCCACTGGCCCGTACGGAGGCGCATCGTGCGCTCAGACCGGCGGCATGGAGGCGCTCCTCGATCAGCGGGACCGTACGGTCGAGGCTCGTGACGACGGAGTAACTGCGGCCGAGGAACTGGGCGGTGCTCGCGGCCGCCTCGGTGATGTCGACGACGGGGACGTCGAGGAGTTCCTGCAGTCCTTCCCGGCCGTGCTCGCCGTATCCGGCCTGGATCACGGCGTCGAAGGGCTCCGGGTAGGCGCGTACGGCTTCCATCACGGCGATGGCGGCCAGATAGCTCTCGTAGTTGCCCTCGACCGACTCCGCTCCGAAGCCGGGGGTCAGCGGGACGATCTCGGTGCCGGGTGACGCCGCGGCGGCCGCCTGCTTGCCGATCGATTCGGTGATCGACTCCGTGGTGTTGACGTTGACGACGAGGATGCGCATGGTTCGGCCTTCTGCTCGGTGGTTCATTCGGCGGCGACGGCGATGGACTCGCCGTCCACGTCCCGGATCTGCGCGGTGCGGTCCGCGATGAGCGCGTACAGCACCGCGCCGAGGAAGGCGCCCACGAACCAGGAGAATCCGGCCACGGCGTGGAAGAAGGGCACCAGGGCGACGACGACGGCGACGGCGGCGCTGGGGACGAAGGCCGCGACGGCACGGGGGTTGAAGCCGCGGCGGTAGTGGTACTCGCCCCGCGGGTCCTCGGAGTAGAGGTCGGGCACGTTGACCTGGGCCTTCCGCAGCAGCCAGTAGTCGGCCATGATCACGCCGAAGAGGGGGCCGAGCAGCGCTCCGAGCCCGCCGAGGAAGTAGTTCACGACGATCGGGCTGTTGTAGAGGTTCCAGGGCAGGATCACCAGACCGATGACCGCGCTGACCACGCCGGCACGACGGAAGTTCAGCCGGCGCGGGAAGAGGTCGATGAGGGCGTAGATCGGCGCCACGAAGTTGGCCAGCAGGTTCACCGCGACCGTCAGCGCGATGAGCGCGAGCGAGGCCGTCGCCAGGAGCGCCATGTGGGGAATGGTCCGGACGATGTCCGTCGGGCTGGTGATGATGTGGCCGTCGAGCGTGAACTGCGCCCCGCTGAGGATCACCACGATGACGGCGAAGAACAGCATGTTCAGCGGGATCCCGATCACGTTGCCGCGGACGATGGCGCCGCGGCTCTTGGCTGACCGGGTGAAGTCGCAGAAGTTCAGTACGAAGGTCCCGTAGATCACCACCCACAACGCGGCGGCCTGGAGGATCTGCAGCCACATCTCCCCGCCGATGAGAGGTTCGTCGATGGAGACGGAGATGGAGGCGTCGGCGCGCACGAACATCCAGACCGCGAGGGCACACATGGTGATCAGGGTCGTGGGCGCCGCCAAGGCCATGTACCTGCGGATCATCTGCATCCCGTAGCTCACGATGACGAGCTGGAGGGCCCACAGGGCGAGGAAGGTGATCCAGTCGAGCGTCGACTGGCCGAGCAGCGAGTTCGTGTCCATGGAGCGCAGTCCGGGGAACATCGCGATGAGCAGGGCGCTGAGGACGGCCGATGCGAGGTACGTCTGGATGCCGAACCAGGCGATGGCGACGATGCCGCGGACGGCGGCCGGGATCTTCGCCCCCTTGATGCCGAACGCGATGCGGCTCATGACGGGGAAGGGGACGCCCGTCTTGTGTCCCATGAACCCGGAGAGCGTCAGCAGCAGGAAGAGCAGGACCGACGCGAGCGCGAAGGCGGCCAGGATGCCCCATACGTTCAGCCCGAGGGCGAAGAGGCCGATGGCGAACGCGTAGTTCCCGAGGCTGTGCACGTCGTTGGCCCAGAGCGTGAAGACGTTGTAGGCGCCCCAGCGGCGCCCTTCCTTCTTCGTGGGGGCCAGATCGTAGGTGTACAGAACGGAGCTGGCGGCTCCGTCGGCTGTCTCGGGCGGCCGGGCATCCACAGCAGTCATCGAACGGGCCCTCACGTGTTCGGTAGAGGTCGCGACGAGGCCCGTGGGGACGCGCCGAGGGGGAAGGCAGCGCGTGCGGGGGCCCGGCGACCGGTGGAGGTCTTGGGCGGAGGCTTTAGACGTTTCCACAAAGTGGAAGTTGTTTTCCGCGCATCAGAACGTAGTTTTCGCCAAAGGTCATCGTCAAGGGCTTCCGGGCGGCAACTTCCACGTACGGCCATACGGCGTGAAACGTGCTGGATCGCCCCATAACGCAAGCACCCCCGCCACCGAGGGAGCGGTGGCGGGGGTGAGCGGAACGTGGCGGAAGCTCGGACCCTACGGGCGCAGTTCGAACGAGAGGTGCGGAGACAGGGCGCGGAGGAACTCGGGCGCGTCGAAGATCGCGCCGGCCGAGGCGACACCGACGGTCCGGGTCCGCCCCGTGAGGACGTGATGGACCGCCTCCACGGCCAGCGGGGCGCTGACCGCGTAGATGTCCTGGCCGGTGACCACCGCGCGCCGCTCCTCGCCGCCGGAGCGCACGAGGACGTCGACGAGGAAGGTCTGATCGGAGCGGCCGTGCTCGTCGACCGCGGTCGGCGCCGGCGTGTCCGGGGCGGACAGGTCCCGGGCCGCCTCGACCGTCATGTAGGTGCGCACCTCGGGGATGGGCAGGTGGCTGGGGACGGTCACGACGTCGGCCATGCTGAACTCCCCGATCACCGAACGGATCCCCATCGGCTCGGGGAAGGTCCACTTCAGCGTCGCCGGCGCGTCGTCGCGGTACTCCAGGCGCCCGTCGCTGTAGACGACGCGTCGGCCGTCCCTGCGCTCCCGGGAGACCGCGCCGGCGGTGCGGGTCCCGGCTGTGGGGTGCCAACCGCTCAGCCCGTACGCCACATGCGCCTCGTCGGCCGTCGTCCAGTCACCCATGGCGGCGGTGACCAGCAGGTCTCCGAGGCCGCCGAAGAAGGCCATCGCGGGGATCACGACCGTGCCGGCGGCGGTCGCGCGCTCCGCGAAGTGCGCGAACGTGTCGAGGTTGGCCTCGATCTCGGCAGCCACATCCACGTACGGGATCCTGGCGCGCAGCGCCGCCTCGATCACCGGGGCGGCGGTCGCGGCGAAGGGTCCGGCGCAGTTGATCACGGCGTCCGCGCCGACGAGCGCGCGGTCGAGGGCGGCCGGGTCGTCGACCGCGGCCGGCCGGACGTCGACTCCCGGGTGGGAGGCCGCGAGGGCGTGCAGCCTGTCCGCGTCGCGGCCGGACAGGACCGGGACGAACCCTCGGCTCAGCAGCTCCGCCACCACAAAACGCCCGGTGTGTCCGTAGGCACCGAACACCGTCACCGTGTGACCCGACTTCATCGCATTCTCCCCGCGCTCGATCGTTCAACTGTGAACAGTCTTGCCGCGGGCGCCGACCGCCGCGAGTGTCCGGAACGACATGGCCCGTACAATTTCGGACATGGGTACTGTCGCGCTGGCCGTCACCGACGGGATGCTGCACTTCGAACTGTCCGTGGCGTACGAGGTGTTCGGCGCCGACCTGTCCCGGCCGGCCGGCCCCTGGTACAGCGTCTCCGTCTGCGGGCCGGGCCCGGTGCGGTTCGGCAGGTTCCGGATGGAGCCCGACCACGGGCTCGACCGACTGCCGTACGCGGACATGGTGATCGTGCCGGGGTGGGCCGATGTCGACGAGGAGCCGCCCGCCGAGCTGGTCGACGCGGTGCGCGAAGCCCATGAGGCGGGAGCGCGGGTGGCCTCGCTGTGCACGGGCGCGTTCGTGCTGGCCGCGGCCGGGCTGCTGGACGGCCGACGGGCGACCACGCACTGGGCGCACACCGACGTCCTGGCCGCGCGGTACCCGCTGGTCGAGGTGGATCCGGACGTGCTGTACGTGGACAACGGCAGCGTGCTGACCTCCGCGGGCAAGGCCGCAGCGATGGATCTGTGCCTGCACCTGGTCCGCCTCGACCACGGCTCGGCGGTCGCCAACACGGTCGCGCGCCGCCTCGTCGTGCCTCCTCATCGGGCGGGCGGGCAGGCGCAGTTCGTCACGGCGCCGGTGCCCGCGCAGGACGACCACCCCCTCGCCGCGCTGTTCCCCTGGGCGACCGAACGCCTCGACCAGGCCCTGACGGTGGAGGACCTGGCCCGCCGGGCGAACATGAGCTCGCGCAACCTCGGCCGCCACTTCAGGTCGGTGACCGGCACCACGCCGCTCCAATGGCTCCTGACCCAGCGGATCCGACGTGCCCAGGAACTGCTGGAGACGACGGGCGACAGCGTGGACGCCATCGCGGAGGCGACGGGCATGGGCACGGCCACGACGCTGCGCCGCCACTTCAACCGCGCGATCGGCGTCCCCCCGGACACGTACCGCCGCACCTTCCGCAGCTCAGGCGGTCGTTGACGGCGGTTAGGCTGCGCCCATGCCGAGCCCGCAGCGATCCGGACTGTCGATCGTCGACGAGTTGAGCGCCCTGCCGTTCCCCGAGCGGGAGGGCAGGCTGGACATCGGCGACGGCGGGTGGAGCGGGCCCGGCCACCACGTGGCCGTGCTGCGGAGGAGTCGGGACTTCTGGGACGACCGCGGCGAGGAGATCGTCGAGGCGGCCGAGCAGGAGTTGGAGGCCGACCTCGCCGCACTGGCTGCCGTCCTGGCCGCCCGCTGGGGCAGTCCGACCACGGTCGACCTGTGGCCGTACCTCAGCGTCGACAACCCGGACCCGGACCATGTCGCCCCCGAACCGCTGGGCTTCCTGAGCAACGTGGCCGGCACCATGCGGGTGTGGCACCTGCACCCCTCCGACCGCTGGCTGGCCCTGACCATCGGCCAGGCCGACCCAGAGTTCCCGCTCGAACTCCTCGCCGCCGTGGGTGAGGCTTCCTCCCTGCCGCGAGCAGCAGCGATCGGCGACGAGTCTCCGCGGCCTCGCTGAACTCCGCGGATCGGAGCGACCCCGTCGCCGTGGTCGTCACGAAGCCGGTCGCTCCACGGGATCCACCGCTCCGGCTTCGCGGCCGCCCCGCCCTGCGACAGCCGAACGCGCAGGATCTCCGGGCCCGGCCTGCTGTCGTACGGGTTCGAGGGGACGGGCCGCCCGGGCCGGGTTCCAGTGGAGCGGAAGAGGGTTCCCGCACGGCGCGCAGACGTACTCCTCGTCGCGTACGACATTCAGCTCCGCGCACGCCGGACATCGACGGAACACGACCTCATGGCTGAAACGTCCCTGATGAGAGAGGCCCACACGGTCGAGGGCGGCGGCCACGGACGGCCAGGAGTCCGGGTCGGGGCAGTAGCCGGTCGACTGGTTGCTCGTCTCGACGGCCTCCCAGCCATCCGAACCCCGCACGAAGGCCATCTCACCGGCCGCGCGCACCCAGCCGCGTCCGGCGCAGGCGACGTGCTCACTGCGCCGGGGCGCGAGCCGCAGGAAGCCGTCCTCGTCCACGACATAGGTGAACGGCTCGTCGAGGTCCGCGGCGTCCTGGCCCGCGACCCATGCCGTGAAGTCCTCGGGGGTACGCATCACCCGGCCGGAGCTGCTCCCGGCGGCCGCCGCGCGGATCTCCGGCGGCCCGACATAGCCGTACCGGCGCGGCCCGTCGGAGACGATCACGATCCAAGGCCGCAACACACACACGCCCGTGCCGGAGAGCAGCACCCTCGCCGAGAGCGGTGGAGTGACCTCCGGCACCTCCCGGCCGTACAGCTGGATCCGGTCGAGGAGCAGCGCCCCGCCCTCGAAGCGGTCCCCCGGCCTCACCTGGCCGCCCACGCAGCGAACGATGCAGACAGCAGCGTCCGGGCGGCTCTCCTCCACCTCGACGATCTGGAGCATGCCGTGAGCCTAGCCACTGGCATTCATGGCACTGAGTGTGTTTTGCTGAGGGTACTCAGTGCCACAAGCCTTAGGGGAGCTCGCCATCATGGGCAAGGACTTCGACCTGTATCGCCCGTCCGAGGAGCACGAGATGCTCCGGGAGACGGTCCGCGCGCTGGCGGAGGCGAAGATCACGCCGTTCGCCGCGGCGGTCGACGAGGAGGGCCGGTTCCCCCAGGAGGCGCTGGACGCGCTGGTGGCGGCCGACCTGCAGGCCGTGCACGTGCCGGAGGCGTACGG
>NZ_JBVIUJ010000017.1:0-146157 GCF_055596705.1 Streptomyces sp. NPDC039609 | reverse complement strand
CGGCAGCAGGGCAGCGCCCTTGAGCGGGCCCCGGAAGACCCGCCCGATCGAACTCCTAAAGCGGGTGTCGCAGGTTCGAATCCTGCCGGGGGCACCAGGCAAAACGGCCCGGAGCGATCATGCTCTGGGCCGTTTGACCGCACCGTCCGACGGCAACCGGGTCATGGACCGGACGTCGGCGCCTCGGCATCCGGTCCATGTGGCTGATCGCTTCCCGCTTCGTGTCGTCCGCCACGTGCGCGTAGGCCTCCGGCGTGATGCCGATCTGGCTCACGAACGCAGACGATCTTGCAGAAGGGCCCCAACCCTGCCGAGGCGTGCGGGTTGGGGCCCTGCTGTAAGAGGCGTGTACTGCCTGTTCAGGCTACCCGTCGAGGGCCTTGCGTCGGCGCATCCACCACATCAGGCCACCGCCGAGGGCGACGATCGCCGCGGCGATGCCGGTGATCAGGCCGATGGGGGTGTCGGAGCCTGTGTCGGCGAGGTCGCCGTCCGGGTCCGGCTTGTTCGCCGGCGGGGCCGTCGTACCGTCACCGGGGCCCGGGGTGGTGGGGGCCGGGGTCGACGGCTGATCGGTCGGCTTGTCCGTCGGGGTCGGGGTGGGGTTGGGGGTGGTGCCTCCGTCGTCGTCCTTCTGCCCGGCGCTGTTGCCGCCGAGGAGGAGCAGCCGCTCCCGCTCGGTGTCGTCGGTGAGTGCCTTCACCGAGGTCTTGGTCTGGCGCGGCAGGTGGCGGTTCTGGAGACGGAACTCGGCCTGGGTGACGTTCCGCTTGGGCTGCTTGGACAGGTCCACGCCGCCGATGCTGATGACCCAGACCTCTTCACCCTTGGTGAGCTCGTACTTGAACTCGCCCTCCTTGAAGACCTTGACGTACTTGTTGAAGACGTCGGTCTTCTTCCAGTCCTGGTGCGGGGCGCGGATCGGCCACTGCTCCACGTTGTTGCTGTTGATGATGGAGCGGTAGTCCGTCGGCCGCTGGGCGTCCTGCTGACGGACGAACTCGGCCGCCACGCGGGACTTGTAGACACGGCGCAGATCGGCGTACTGCGGGTACTCGTTGATCCACTTCTCGACCTCGGGCACGATCGTGCTGCGGAACACCCGCTCGTTGTGCTCGATCTCGGCCTTGGTCAGCGAGTCCTGGCAGGGCTTGCCGCCGCCGGGGCCGGGGGTGTTGACGTCGGCGTACTCGGACTGGAGCTTGAGCGGCGCGTCGAGGATGTAGATCCCGCCGTCCTGCTCACGGACCTTCGCCGGCTTCGGCTCGATCCAGTTCCGCATCGACGTCAGGCACGGCCAGCCGTTGACCTTGGACAGGCGGTCCCAGGTGTTCTTGCCGAGGTCCGTCTTGGGGTCCATGGCCTTGTAGAAGTCGTGCTTGAGCCGGAGGTCGGCCTCCAGCAGCACCCGGCCCGCGTCCGTGGACGCGAACTTGTCATCCATGATCGTGCCGGGGGTGTCCGGGTTGAGGTTCACCCAGAACTTGTCCGGCGTCAGAGCCAGCCACGTGAAGAACGCGTCCGAGGCCATCTGCGCCTTCGCCCTGCCGCCCCAGCCGACCGTGTCGTTGTCGGGGTCTTCCTTCGCGCCGAAGGAATAGTCCAGTCCCTTGCCTTTCACGGGCGTGCCGACGTACTGGAGTTCCAGGGTGGAGAAGTCGATGCCGCCCGGAGTGGGCATCTGGGAGATGCCAGGGATCCGGCCGATGCGCTGAAGGCGGTCGGCGAGCTGCTTCGGGTTCTCCGGCGACTTCTGGATCATGTCGTTGCCGCCGCCCCGGGAACCGGTGTTGGTTCCGGGCTTGGCGTTCATGTACGGATCGACACGACGCGTCGGGGTGTTCGACGTACCGCTCGGGGCCTTCTCGACCGCGTCCGCCTTGTACGAGATCCTCTTGACCCGGTCCGGGGCGATCTTCCGCAGATCGGTGTCGTGGTTCTTCGCGCCACCCTTCATCTCCCGCCCGTACGCGTAGGAGATCTTCTTGTCCTTGTGGTTCGGGTCCTTCAGCAGCGCCTTGTCCTTGGGGCGTTGCGTGGGGTCGGGCTTGTCGTTCGACTTGCCCTCGACGATCTCCCCGGTGCGCTGGTTGTAGGCGTCCGCACGCCGTACGTAGCGTTCCTTGGTGTCCGGGTCGATGACCTCGAACTCCTTCTCGCAGATCCAGTCCGGACCCACCAGGCCGAAGTCGTAGACGAGCTTGGCCATGTACGCCTTGCCACGGGGGTCGTTGCCGCCCTTGGGGATGTAGAAGTCATCCCGGTACGTCTCGAACGGCACCCCCTTCCACTGGGTCGTCTTCTGCGCCTTCTTGTAGTAGGCCCAGACCCGCCGCTTGTCACCCTTCTTGTAGTCGTCCGGGTTGTCGCTGATCTCGTTGAGCTCATCAGCGGTCGGCGCGGGCAGGCCGTCCCATTGCTTCTGCCCGTTGACGTAGTCGTACGAGTCGCGGTCCGCGTCCGGCCGGATGTACCCGTCGGCCGGGAGGCCGCCTTCCACGACGTCGGAGAAGTCGTAGAAATCCTTGTACTCCTCGTCGCACCGCTTGCCCTGCTTCAGCGGCGGCTTCACCTTCGCCTCGGCCTGGTCCCAGCCGGGGAGCCCGGTCAGCGAGACGGCGCCGGCGCAGGCCAGCGCGATCGCTGCCCGCGCCCACCAGCGGCGTCGGGAACGTATGTGTTGGGTCACGAAAACCCCCTGGGGGCCCCCAGGTCAGTCAGATTTCCTCGCGTGGCGCCACGGGCCCCCGTGGTCAGTCGGCGCCTGTGCGGGAGCATCCCACCCTAGGACCTCAACTCTCCCCGGCCGCCCTGGAATTACTTACGGCACACCGACAACTCACGTGCTATGCGGGATCTTTACGCCGCGCACACATGGTTCGCCTAGTCTCGGGGCATGGAGTGGACCGACCCGCGCGACATGGACGAAGACGAGTACGCCGAGTACCTGCGCGAAGAGAAGACCCGAGACCACGTCAGCGCCCACAATCCGGTACTGGAGAAGTGGCTGGAACAGCAGCGCACCGGATTCCCCGCCTGGGCGAAGGAACGCGCCGACCGCGGGCCGTGGGACTTCACCGTGGCTTCTCTCCCCCGGCTCGAAGCGCTCATCCGGGACGCGTTCGACAGCCCCGCTCAGGCCCGCAAGGTGATGGACACGCCCCTGGTCGCGGTTGCGGCCTGGTACCTCGGTGAGGTCCACAACCGCGCCTTCGGCACCCAGTGGCAGTTCCACCCCTCCTTCGCCGGCGACAACCCCCTCGACCACCGGCCGCACATCACCCTGCCCTGGGAACGCCGGGAGGAGTTCCACTACACCGACCCCGAGCACATCGAGGACGACGCGCGCCCGATCTACTCACCCACCGAGATCCTGTGCAACCTCCCCGCCCGGCCTGCGGATCAGGGCCTGCTGCACCGCATCAGCAGCCGGTGGGAGGTACCCACCTCCTGCGACGATTCGTCCTGCCGCTACCACCCCAACAGCTAGCCACTGCGCGAGCCACTGGCTGGGGCCGCCGCAGCCCGACGGGGCCCGGACCATAGGATCGTTCCGAGGTGCAGAACCGTGGAGGAGCCTCAGGTCCTGGATCGTTTCGAGGTGCAGGACCTGCGGAGGAGTCTCAGGTCTGTCTTGATCACGGAAATGCCGGGCCGACACGGGAGCCGTCCATGTGGGAGACCGTCTCGGTCCTGGTGCTTCTCGTGATCGTCACCCAGCCCCTCCTTCGCCGGATACAGAAGCGATGGCGCAGCGTGCGCATGTCCCGGACGGTCGCCGCGCTGAACCGCGGGGAAACCGTCCACATCCGGTGCGCCGCGCGCTTCCGCAACTCCGGCGGAGGTCGACGCCGTGCTCACCTGACGGTGAAGCCCGCCGGTGTCTTCGTTTCCACCGCAGACGGCACCGTCTCGAAACTGCGGCTCGGAACTCCGGACACCCAAGTCACCGCCGTTGCCGAGCTGTCCATGCTGGTGTGCGACGTGGCCGGGCGGCAGCTCGAGGTTCTGCTTGCGGCCGGGGAAGACCACCTCTGGGAGGCCGTGGCGGCCCGTCTCCCGGACCGCGGCAACAGCAACCCCGCCGCTGCCAGTCGTTCCGAGACCCGCACGGGCACGGCAGGCACGCACCCCAAGACTTGAGCCGACGGTCACTCACGGCGAACGCCAGGATCGAGTGCTTCTCCGACGGTCCGGACCGTCTGACACGGCACCCTCCGCACAGGCCCTTGCTGTTCAGCCCCCGGCGGGCAGGAGTTGGACCAGGCCGACCCAGTTCTCCTCGTCCGCCTTGGTGTGGACCGCGCGAACCCTCCAGCGGCCGGCGGCCAGGGGAACCGGCGCCTGTGCGGGCAGCCCCCCATCCGGATACTCCACTTTCAGGTCAGCCCCTGCCTCGGCAGAATCCATGAGCACCGCGGGACCATCCGTGACCCACTCCCCGCATTCCTCCCACTGCGTGGCGGGATCCGCGAGGACCGCTTCGGCCGCAGCCCTGAGCCCGGCTTCGGAGCCGGCGGCACGCCAGCGCAGGAAGACGCGATGCTCGGGCAGGTAGCACGTCGTGGACGGCTCGTCCCCCAACACCACGGCCTGCGCCCCGCTCTCGCTCACGGCGATCACGCCGGCAAGATCGTTCACCGCGCAGGCCCTGTCGTAGTCGTCCACATCGGTCGCGTCCCCCGCGACCATCCCACTCCCCGTGCATCCGTGCCATGCATCCAGCGCCGAGACGGGGACGACGATCAGAGGCCCGCCCATCGACTCCACCCACACGGGCGGACGGTGGGACGTAGGGGCTGCGATGGACGAGGATTGGCTCATGGCGCCAGAGTGCCCGCAGGCACCGACAATGCCCCCTCGGCAGACGCCTGTCGGCCGCGTTCAAGGTCCGGGCGGGGTGGCGCAATCCAGCCCTAGCAGGACGGCCTTCGGCGCGCAGAGCCTGCTCTCGACATCCCGCCGCGGCGGGTCGGCCGGGTCAGAGCCAGGACCAGGCCGTTGGTCACCACGAAGTAGCCCGGATGCACCCAGCCCTCCTCCTTGGACAGGAGCCCCGGCCCCTCCTCACGGCACAAATGGCGCATGAAGCGTTCGTACGCCGGACCGCCGGCTACGTGCAGCAAGGGGGCGATGAGCACGGCACCGATCCAGATGCCGCACCGCAGGGCCAGTTGAGAACGTCCGTCTATGCGTACAGGACGTCGTATGGCCCGGCACTCACCCGGCTGATACGGATGAGAACCGGTGAGCCGTCGTTTCCCTGCCGTTCAGGGCGTCACTGATCTCCCGAAGGCGCCCTTGCGGCAGAGCGAAGGCGTTGTTCGGGTTTCGGTAGGAGTGCCCTCCGTCGTTGATCACGACGCCGTCCGCCTGCCTCCAGTGAGCAGGTGTCCATTGGCCCTGGTTCTCAAGGAGCATCCTCGCCACCTCGGCGGGCTCCTCGATCACGGTGAGGGCGGCGAGCGCGGCGGTGAGGGCCGTGACCGCGTCGTCGGGAAGCAGCGCGTCGCCGAGTGTGGGGAAGAGCAGCAGGAGACGGGCGTGGGCGTCGTCAACGTCCCCTGTCGCCGACTGCCGGGCAGCGGACAGTAGTTCCGGCCAGGCCATGCCGGGCCCCATGAAGTGACCGTCGTCCACAGCAACGGTCTCCACTGCCGGCCACGCCGGGTGATGCATCAGGTAGTCCACCCCGTGCTCTCCCGCGATGTTGCGGTAGACCACGTGGATCGTGTGCCCGGATAGCAGAGGCACGCTGAACACCGGCCACTCGCGCTCGGCGCACAGCACGCGACACAAGTCCATGGCCGCGTCCCAGTCGGCACCGAACGCGGCTCGTGCCGCGTCCTCACCTCGCAAGCAGGAACCGAGGTGAACGGGCCAGAACAGCGGGTCGTCCAGGTAGACAGAGCCCTGCACCAGAGGGCCGTCTTTGTATCCGGGGATCTGCAGCACGTGAGGATGATGGCATGGCGGACAGCCCCCTCCCTGACCACCTCCAACGGACTTGGCAAGCGGGCGCGCGGCCGGCGCCGGCGGGTCACTCCTGGCCATCGGCGGAGCCTGGCCGTCGGTGAGGTCCCGGGTTCGCCCCGGGCCGCCCCCGGACACCCCCCGCTCTACTGCCAGGTCGCGTTGTCCGGGTCGATGCCGTGGGCGCGCGCGGCGGCGTCGACGATCTGGCGGAACCACGTGGCCAGGCCCGTGCGGATGCCGTCGTAGTGGGCGGCGAATCCCGGATCGGCCTCGTACCTGCGGCCGAGGCAGACCTGCATCTGTCTGGTGAGGGGAAAGTACGAAGCGAAGACTTCGCGGTGCCGCTCGACGAGTCGGTTCGCTGCCGGGCTTCCCGGTGTCACACCGGCGTCCATCGCCTCCCCGAGCGCGCGGTCGAGGTCGGCCTGGGCGTCGGCGACGGCCTGCCATTCCTCCGGACCGCGAGAGGCCGAGCGTTCGGCGTACTGCTGCCATTGCGCCGTGTCTCCGTAACGCCGACGGGCTTGGGCGGGCCAGTCCGGGTCCCACCGGGGGCCGAAGATCGCGGCCTGCTGCTCGACGGTCAGCAGCAGGCCGCGCTCGTGGGCGTCGATCATCCGGTCCAGTCCGTCGCCGAGCTGCTGGAGGCGGTCGATCCGTTCGGCAACCTGGGTGCGCTGCGCCCGCAACGCTCCTGCCGCGTCTGCGGTCGAGTCGTCCAGGATGTCCCGGATCCTGTCCAGGCCGAGATCGAGTGCGCGGTAGACGACGATGCGGCTCAGGCGTTCCAGATCAACGGCGGTGTAGAGCCGGTATCCGGCAGCCGTGCGCAGCGACGGTCGCGCCAGACCGATCTCGTCCCAGTGGTGCAAGGCGCGGACTGTCACGCCCAGCCGGCTGGAGACCTGACCGACGGTCAGGCCATCGGCGTCGGTGGCATCAGGCATGCTCCTCATTGTCGCCGGTGCCGCCGGTGCCGCCGTTGCCGCCGGTGCCGCCGGTGCCGACGCGGCCGCCGCCCGGCGGTGTGATCCCGATGGCTTCGAGGTTCCGTGCCTCCTGACTGTCCGGAACGAAGGGCTTCGCCGCGGTGAGGACGATCCGTGCGTTCTCGGGTGTGATCACCTCCACGTCGCGGGTGTTCCAGGGGGTGTCCCGTGGACCGTCGACCGCATTCGGGCGCAGTGCGCGGCAGGCCTCGACAAGGGAATCGACCTGGCTGAGCACGCACGCGAAGCTGACGCTGATCGCCGGTGCCTCCTCCGGAACTCTGTCCGCCTGGACGAGGAGTACGTCCTGGAACGCCCACCGGCGCAGATGCACCAGCGTGCCGGGGATGCTGAAGAGCTCGAAGAATCCGAGCCCACGGGTCCAGAAGTCCACCGACGCCACCACGTCGGTCGTGGGGATCGTCACGAAGGCCGGCATTCCGTAGATGCCACGGAACGGCTCCGGCGGTACGGCATCCGGGCCGGGGGCGGGCACAGGACTCGTCTCGAACGCGTTGTAGTAGTCGCTCATGCACACCACCCTTCAGCCTCACGCAACGTGAGGGTCAAGCCCGCTCCGTGAGGGGGCGACAGAAACACAAGGTTCCGGTTGTTCTGTGCATGGCCCGGACCGCGCGAGCCCTGGAAGCCTCCCCCCACCGAACCGTCACGTACCGACAGAGGGGAACGCTCCATGCGGATGACCAGTTGGGGCACGAGAGCTCTTCTCGCCGTGGTGCTCTCGGCCACGGCGGGCGCCCTGCCCGCCGTGGCGAGCACGCAGGCCGGCGTCGGCGGGCGCCACGCCGGCACGACGTACTTCATCGACTGCGGCTCAGGCTCCGACAGCGCCTCCGGAACGTCACCGGGCTCCGCCTGGGACTCGCTGGAGAAGGCGAGTTCCGTCCCGTACGGAGCCGGTGACCGGATCCTGTTCCGGCGCGGCAGCACCTGCGACGGTGTGTTCGCCCCGACCGGGTCCGGAGCCGAAGGCGCACCGGTCAGGGTCGACGCGTACGGGAAGGGCGCGAAGCCGCGTATCCGGGGCGGCGGCGCCCGTGCCGCCGTCCTGCTGGAGAACGTCGAGCAGTGGGAGCTGCGCAACCTCGACGTCTCCAACAAGGGCGCGGCACCGGGGCCGACGGAGCGCCGCGCGGGCATCCTGTTCCGTCTCACGGACTTCGGCACGGGCGAGCACTACGTCGTCGACGACGTGGACGTGCACGACGTCAACGGCTCCGACCACAAGGACCCGGATCCGTCGGGCGGCATCCTCTTCGTCGTGCGTGGCACGGCGACCCCGACCCGCTTCGACGGGATCACGGTGACCGACTCGACCGTCCGGCACGTGGACCGGACCGGCATCTCCACCGCGTCCAGCTGGGGCAAGCGTCCTGAACACCCCCACAGTGGCGCACCGGGCTGGGCGCCCAACACCGACCTCACGATCCGCAACAACAAGGTGATCGACGTCGGCGGCGACGGCATCGTGCTCCAGCACGGCCACCACGCACTCGTCGAGCACAACTACGTCGACGGGTTCAACATGCGCTCCGCCGGCTACAACGTCGGCATCTGGGCATGGAACTTCGACGACGCCGTCTACCAGTACAACGAGGTCACCGGCGGCCACGGGACGCTCGACTCACAGGCGTTCGACTTCGACGGCGGGAACAACCGCAACGTCTACCAGTACAACTACAGCCACGACAACCAGGGCGGCTTCCTGCTCGTCTGCAACGCCACCGGTATGGCGTCGGCCGACAACGTCTTCCGCTACAACGTGAGCATCGACGACCGCAACACATGGAGCCCGCCGTACGGCGTCATCTCCGTGGTCTGTCCGGCCGCCACGACCAACACACAGGTCTACAACAACACCGTCGTGACCGACGAGACGGGCACGGCCATGGTGAGCGACAACGGCAAGGGAGGGGTCACCTTCCGCAACAACATCTTCGTCAGCACCGCCGAGGGCGGCTCCCCCATCGTCGACACGCTCAACGCCTACGACCACAACCTCTACGTGGGCGTGGGCGCCGTACCGGCGAGCGACGCCAACGCCGTCACGGCCGACCCGGAGTTCCTCGACGGCACCCCGGAGAGCCCGCGCGACCTGCGGCTGCATCCCGGCTCCCCGGCCCTCGGTGCGGGCACGCCGATCGAGAACGCCGGCGGGCACGACTACTTCGGCAACCGCCTGCACGGCACGACCGACATCGGCGCCCACCAGCGCCCCGGTTCGCGGTAACCCTTCTCCGAACGCAGGAGTGCCGCCGGCCCGTGGCCGGCAGCGCTCCTGTCGCACGGGGCGGGATGCGGACGTACGTCGTGTCTAGGCTCCTCGCATGGTGAATCACGACTGGCGGACGGATCGGATCGGCAGTGCGCTGCGAGGGGAGAACCCGGCTGTGATGCGGCGCCTGGACGCCGGGTTCGCGGTGATCGGGGATGTGCAGTTTCTGCCGGGGTACTCGGTGCTGTTGGTGGACGATCCCTCGGTGGAGCGGCTGTCCGATCTCCCGAAGCTCAAGCGGCTGGCCTTCCTGTCCGACATGGATCGGCTCGGAGAGGCGGTCGAGCGGGCTTGTCGGCGGAGCGACAGCGACTTTCGGCGGGTCAATCTGGAGATCCTGGGGAACACCGACGGCTTTCTGCACGCGCACGTCTGGCCGCGGTTCGGGTGGGAGCCGGACGACCTGGTGCGGATGCCCGTGTGGCTCTATCCCCGCGACCGGTGGAGTGACGCGCGGTACGCGCTCGGGCCGCGGCACGACGCGCTGCGTGCGGCGATCGGGGACGAGTTGGACTGGCTGCGCTCGGCGCGCTGACCCCGGACCGGACCGCGCACCGCGCCCCGGCACGCCCTATGCCTGGCACGTCAGACGCATCTGGCCCGCCGCGTGGTGGGCCTGGTCCCGGGTGGGGGGCCCGCCCCAGTCCTGGCCCCGGTCGACGAGGCGGACCGTGAAGGTGGGGGTGCGCAGGGGGTGGTGGCCCGTGGGGACGAGGGAGCCCGGGTTGTCGACCTGGTCGACGGTGAACGTGGCGTACGGGGTGCCGTGCGCCAGGAGTTGGTACACCGACGGGTCGCCGGCCGCGTCCTGCGGGCGGGGTGGGATCGGGACGTGGACCGCGAGGTCGCACGTGCGGTAGGCGGGGCCCACCTCCCACGTCCACGTGGCCGAGTTGTCGTGGTCCCTCGTCGCGCTGCCCGACATCGGGAGCGCCGAGAAGCGGCCGTCGCATCCCCCGCCCCGGAAGCCGCCCGTCCGGACCGTGTACCAGCCCTCGAAGCCGTCCGCGTACCGGCCCGACTCGGTATATCCGCCGCCCGCACAACCCGGGCCCGCCCACACCTCGTAGTGGGGCGGGGAAGGGTGGGAGGAGGAAGAGGGGGGAGGCGCCGTCGTGGTCGGGGGCTCGCTGCTCGGAGACGACGTGCTCGGGGCCGGTGCGCCCGGGAACTCCGTCGGGCCGTTTCTCGTCGGAACCGTCCGTATCGGCGGATCGCCCTCCGCAGCCGCCGGAGGCGGGTCGTCCGCCCCGGCCAGCGACACGACCACCGCCAGGCAGCCCGCCGCCGCGACGGCCGCCAGCGCCACCGCGCGGCCGGGCCGGCGCCGCCTGATGCGTATACCCGCGCCCACGCACTGCCGGCAGCCCATTCCCGGCAGCGGGCCCCTGCCCACACCGCCGCACTTTTCGCATGCCATAGCGGCACACCCTAAGGCCGACTCAGCGGAGTTCCTCCGGGCATGCAGTGCCCCGTGGGAAGAACTTGTACGGCGCCGCCAGCCGGTACACGCCCGCCTTCGGCGCCACCAGCTCCGTCCACTCGTCGCCCTCGACGTCCGCCTCCGTCTTGAGCAGGCAGCCGTACTCGTTCAGGAAGACCTTCGGCAGCTCCGTCGGCGACGCCTCGCGCGCCGCCTTCGACGCCTCCGTCTCCTCCGGCGGCTCGATCTTGCCGCCGTTCTCGTCGAGGAGCGCCAGCCACGGCGAGTACGGCACCCGGATCAGTACCCGGCCCGGGCTGTCGACCTCGATGACGACCTCGTTCGCGCCCGCCCGCCGTACCTTGGCAGGCGGGTCCGCCAGCGGCGCGGGGTCGTCGACCTCGTACAGCCGCCAGTTCGCGTCGGACCAGACCTGCTTCAGATACGGCAGGCCGTCCGCGACGAGCTCCGCCTCCCGCTCCGCGCCCGAGTCCGGCGCCCCGGTCGGCAGGACCACGTAGTGCACGGCCCAGCGGTCGAGCCAGTCCTGGTAGTTCGTGGCGTTCAGGGTGTCGTCGTAGAAGAGCGGATTGCGCTCCATGTCCGCCTGCCGGTTCCAGCCCCGCGCGAGATTGATGTACGGGGTGAGGGCAGACGACTCGCGGTGGCTGGAGGCCGGTACGACCTCCACCCGCGCCTTCTCCGCCCCGCGGACCTGCAGCTGGTTGATCAGCGGTGCCACCTCACGCGCCCAGGACGCGTCCGGGGCGGTACGGATGACGTCGTCGACGCCCTTGAAACCGATCCAGAAGTTCAGGCCGACGAAGGCGAGCACCACCGCGTACCAGCGGCGCGAGCGCGGCACCGTGTACGGGAGGGCGGCCAGCAGCACCACTCCCGCGAAGAGCATCACCAGGCGGGAGACGTTCGAGCCGATCTGGGAGTCGATCAGCCAGGTGAGGAGCGTGCCCGCCGAGTAGACCGCCGCGCCCGTACGCACGGTGCGCCATTCACTCGGTACGAGAACGAGGACGAGGACTCCGAAGAGGAACGGCAGCGAGGTCGAGGCCAGCGACATCGGCTGCGTGCCGGAGAAGGGGAACAGCCAGGACGACAGCGCGACGACCAGCACCGGCGCGAGGCCGAGGGCGTACGCGCCCGGGCGCCGCTTGTTCAGGAAGAGCGCGGCCGCCGCGACCCCGAGGAAGAGGCCGGCGACCGGGCTGCACGCGGTCGCGAGACCGGCGAGCGGGGCGGCGACCGCCGCCTTCGCCCAGCGTCGGTGGCGCCAGCGGTACGGCCAGCAGAACACGGCGGCGACCGCGCCGAGCGCGAACATCATGCCGAGCCCGAACGTCACCCGCCCCGACAAGGCGTTGCACAGGAACGCGAAGACACCGGCCAGCGAGCACGCCAGCGGATTGCGGACCGCCCGCACCCGCACCAGGATCAGCGCCGTGAGACCGGCCGAGACCGTGCCGGCGATCATCATCGTCGTACGGACGCCGAGCACCGACATCACGTACGGAGAGATCACGCTGTACGAGACGGGGTGCATCCCGCCGTACCAGGCGAGGTTGTACGCGGAGTCCGGGTGGCGGCCCACGAACTCGGCCCACGCGTCCTGCGCCGCGAGGTCGCCGCCGCTGTTCGCGAACAGGAAGAACCAGAGGATGTGGGCGAGTGCGGCCACCCCCGTCGCGATCATGACGGGGTAGCGCCGCTTGCGCCGCAGCGGCCGGGGACGGGGTGCCGTCTCGGCCGGCGGCCGGGGCGCCGGGAGGTTTATTCGCGGGGATGAGGGGGCTGGCAGCCGCGCACCCTCGTCTGCGCGTGTCGGCTCGGCGGTGGTCACTCGCGGCCCTCTCCCGTGCTGCCTCTCGCGCATGTCTCGATGTCCGGAACGCTAACAGCTGGGCACCCCGGAGAACCGGGGTGCCCAGTCGAGTCAGCCCAGACGGGTCAGCTTCTTGTCGAAGCCCGGTTCCACCAGGTCGGACTGGAGGGCGACCGGGGCGCTGACCTTGCCGGTGCCGGTGCCGATCGACACCTGGCCGACGACGTCGCCCGCCTTGCCCGTGTGCGGCACGCCCTTGCCGTCGTCGGTGAGCTCCAGGTCCACCTTCAGGCCCGGCCAACCGATCGCCTTGAGCTCCTTGGTCGCGATCACCGGAGTCGTCCCGCCGAGACCGTCGTCGATGTGGCCGACGACCTGGCCCTTGCGGACCACGGCGGCGGAGGTGACGTCCTTCTGCGCCGCCTGGATCAGCTTGAGGCTGTAGTCGATCGACAGCTGGAGCTTCTCGTGCAGCAGCTTGGCGTCCTTCGCCCCCATGACGATGCCGAGGATCCGGCGCTGCTTGCCGTCGATGACGGTGTTCGCGGCCCAGAGCAGGTTGCCGCCGGCAGGCGTCGAGGAGCCGGTCTTGATACCGCTGACACCCGGCTCCAGCACGATGTTGTTGTTGTTCTCGATCTGACCGGGGATGCCGTCGACGGTGAGGTTCGGCATGTTCACGATCTCGCGGAACACGTCGTACTGCATGACCGCCTTCGCCAGCTTCAGCTGGTCCTGCGGGGTGGAGACGGTGGTGGACTCAAGGCCCGACGGGTCGGTGTAGACCGAGTCCGTCATGCCGAGGTCCTTCGCGGCGGCGTTCATCTTCTCGACGAACGCGGCCTCCGAACCGGCGTCCCAGCGGGCGAGCCGCCGGGCCACGTTGTTCGCGGACGGAATCATGAGCAGCTGGAGCAGCTCCTTCTCCGTGTACGTCTGGCCCTCCTTGACCGCTGCCGTCGACTCGAACTCGGCGCCGGCCTCGTCCGCGGCCTTCTTGTCGATCTCGATCTCGGGGCCGGTCTCCTTCCCCTTGATGGGGTGGTCACGGAGGATCACGTACGCCGTCATCGTCTTCGCCACGCTCGCGAGCGGGGCGGGCTTCTGGGCCCCGTACGTACCGAGCGAACCGACGCCCTCGACCTCGGCCGCGCCCTGCCCCTCGGTGGGCCACGGCATGTTCAGCTCGCCGCCCTCGAAGGTGAAGGTGGGCGAGGCGGTGAGCTTCAGGGTGGGGGGCGGGAGCGGTCGGACGAACTGTACGACTGCAAAGATGATCAGAAGAAGAATGACCAGCGGGGTCCAGATCCGGACGCGCCGCATGGTGGTGCGCATGGGGGTCTGCGGCGGGGGCGGGGTGTTCGTGAGCTCCGCGAGCAGGTCGAGCGGGGGCAGCGGCGGCATGGGCTGCTGCTTGGTCCGCTCGGCCTCGGTGAGCGACGGCGGGGGCGGGGGCACGGGGGTCCTCGCCCCGGGCACCTCGGCTTGCGGGGCCCTGGCCTCGGGAGCCTTGGCCTCAGGGGCCTTGGCCTCAGGGGCCTTGGAAGTGGCGGCATCGGCGCGGAGCGGTACGAACGTGCTCGGGCGCTCGGCTGCGGGCTTCGGGGGCGCGGGGGGCTCCGGGAGCGGCGGGAGCTTCAGCGCGGTCGTCGGCTGGTCCACGACGGGCGGCCGTACGGCCCTGAACATGGTGGTGGGCTGGTCGACGGGAGACTCATCGGCCTCGGGCTGGTCGGCGGCCTCGGGCTCGTCGGCGGCCCCGGGTGCGTCTTCGGGCTCGATGTCCGCCTGGGGCTCGTCCTCGGCAAGCTTGCGCGCGGCGAACCAGGAGTCCCGAGCCTTCTCGGCCTCACGGTCGGCGTCGGTGTCCGCGTCGGCGTCGGTGTCGGTGTCGGCGACGGTGTCCGCGTCGGCCTCCGCGACCTCCGCGGCCGGCTCGTCGCCGTCCGCGGGCGCGTCGTCGGCATCGGTGCCGTCGGCCTCGACCTCGTCCGCTACGTCCGTCTCGACCTCGGCCTCGGCCTCGGCCTCGACCTCGGCGGCGGTGTCGCCCTCCGCCTCGTCCTCGCCGTCGGCGTCAGCCGCCTCGTCGGCTGCCTCGACCGACTCCCCGCCGGCCGCACCCTCCCCGTCGCCGGAGGCGACCCACGCCGCCACCGCCGCCCGCAGACGGTCGCCCTCGGGGGCCTCATGAGGCGCCTCGCCCTGAGACCTCGCGTCCTCGGACACGCCCTCCTCGGACACGGCCTCCTCGGACACAGCATCGGAGGACGGCGCGTCGTCCACCGAGGTGCGCGGCGTCGGGGTCTTGAAGACGGCCGTCGGCTGGTCGACCTGGACCGGCGACGCCGTCGCGGCACCCGCCGTCGAACCCGTGGACCCCGTCGACGAGGACGAAGACTCACGGAACACGGACAGCCGCGGATCCCTGCCGCCGCCACCCGCAGAAGCCTCCTGCGAAGACTCCTGCTGCTCCGCCTTGTCGGGGGACTCGCCCGCCACCGTGCCTCCTCCATGCGTCATGCGTACGTCCGAACCGTGTACCAGTGTCCTGTGTGAACCCGTTGGCCCCCGTGCTAGACGAGAACGACATACCTACTGGTTCCCGTACGAAGCACCCAGGCGCTCTCGACAGATGAATGTGAGAGGGGTCACCCTGTGACTCATCCACGCGGGGAGGCATGGATGGGCAGGAGCCGCAGAACAATTCCGGAGGAGCTTCTGCTGCTCGCTCTGGACCCGGCCACGGGTACCACAGCGCAGCCGCAGTCGCTCGACCTCGGCCTCGCCGGAGCACAGCTAGTGGAGCTGGCTCTGGCAGGACGGATAGCCCCTGACGGGGATCGTATCGCCGTGGTGATGCCACGGCCGACCGGAGATCCGACTCTGGACTCCGCACTGGAGCTGCTGCGCAGGCGTGGCAGTCCGGTTCGGGCGGTCCACTGGATCGGCGGGCCCCGACTGGGGCTGCGCCAGATCTATCTCGCTCACCTGGAGCGCTGCGGCATGGTCCATGCCGTGGAGGGCCAGATGTGCGGGGTTTTGCCGACGACTCGCTACCAGGCGACGGAGACGGCGATCAGCCGGGACATCAGGGCCCGGCTGGACAGTGCGATCCGCACCGGCGTACCGCCGGACCCGCGGACCGCGGCGCTTGCGGCACTGGCCCACGCGGTCGGTCTCGGCAAGCACCTGTACCCGGGGAACGAAGGACGGTCGTCGCGGTCTCGGCTGCGCGATCTGATCCGACACGACCCCATGGGCGGACTCGTGGCGCACGCCGTGATGGACGTCCAGAACGGTGTGGCCGCACAGCCGCGCCGCAGTGCCCCGGGCGGCGTTCCACAGCAGCCGCGCCGCGGGAGCATGGCGCGCGCCGCCGTGCACTGAGTTCCACGAGCTCGACCGGATCCTCGAGTTCCACCGGATCCACCTGATCGACCGGATCCGTTCCGGGAGCCGCACACGTGCGTTTCCGCGTTGCCCCTGCGTTGTCGTCATTTCCCAGCGCACACCACACCTTTGGTGGCAGTCTGCCAAGCAGTAGATACTCACAGCTACGCAGCCGACAGCCGGAGGTGCAGTTTCCGTGGCGTCCAACGTCAACCCCACCGTCAGGCGACGCCGATTGGGCCAGGAGCTGCGCCGGCTCCGGGAAGCGAAGAACATGACGGCCGAGCAGGTCGCCGAGCGTCTCCTCGTCTCCCAGTCGAAGATCAGCCGCCTCGAGAACGGCCGTCGTTCCATCAGTCAGCGCGATGTCCGCGACCTCTGCGGGGTGTACGAGGTCGAGGACGAGCGGGTCGTCGAGTCGCTGATGCAGATGGCCAAGGACTCGCGCCAGCAGGGCTGGTGGCACGCCTTCGGTGACATCCCGTACAGCGTCTACATCGGCCTGGAGACGGACGCCGAAAGCCTGCGGGTGTACGAGCCCCAGATCATCCCCGGCCTGCTGCAGACCCATGGCTACGCGGAGGCCGTGATCAGCGGCGCGCTGCCGGAGTCGAACCCGACCGACATCGACAAACGGGTCACCGTCCGCACCCGGCGCCAGGACCGGATCAAGGACGGGGAGCGACCGCTGCGCCTGTGGGCGGTCATCGACGAGGGCGCGCTGCGCCGGTTGGTCGGCAACAAGCAGCTGATGATCCAGCAGTTGGAGCATCTCGTGGAGCAGTCGCAGCTGCCGCATGTGACGGTGCAGGTGCTGCCGTTCGAGATGGGCGCGCATCCGGGCATCAGCGGACATTACGCGATCCTGGAATTCCCGGATACGTCCGACTCCAGCGTCGTCTACATCGAGGGTGTGACGAGCGACCTCTATCTGGAGAAGGCCCAGGATGTCGCGAAGTACAGCGTGATGTACGAGCACCTGCGGGCACAGGCCCTGAATGTGGAGCAGACCCGGGAGTTCATTTCGGACATTGCGAAGAGCTACGCCGCGGGGTGAGAACGGCTGGGTGAGAGCCGCCGGTTGAGAGTGGAAAGCGGCGGCCCTTCCGAATTCTCCGATTCGGCCGTGAAAGCAGCCATTCGGCCGGGGCCGCCGCCGAAGAGGCCCGTACGGTACACCCCGGACTCGTGCCAACGGAAGCACAGTTGGAATATGCCATCCGGTCGGGTGAACGCCGCCCCCACGCGGCGGGGCCGACGAGTAGCGTCGATCACGCCAGCATGAGTTGGCGCGACACCTACTGGCAGAACCGGAGTGAAGAACATGGCGATTATTCAGGGCGCTACGGACACCTGGACGAAGTCCTCGTATTCCGGCGGGAACGGGGCCTGCGTCGAAGTCAAGTCTCCCGTCGTGGCCGCGATCGCGGTCCGGGACTCCAAGGCCCCCGAGGGTCCGTCCATCGCTTTCGGCTCGGCCTCGTGGAACGCCTTCGTCGGTGAAGTGAGCAACGGGGCGCTCTGAGCCCGCGTGTCCCGAGCACCACATGTCGTACGGAAAGAGCCCTCTCGACCGGTCCGCCGTCCTGGCCGAGGGGGCTCGGCCATGTCCTCAGCGCAACTGGTCCACGTACCGGTCCGTGCCCGGCACCGTCGGAATGAACGGCGCGACCAGTTCGACCCGCCCCCACTCGCCGCCGACCGTGTCCAGGTCGGCGAAGTGCTCCGCCCAGCAGGCGCGCGGGTCTCGCTCCAGGAACCACAGCAGGGTCAGCCGGGTGTCGACCCCCTCGACCTGCTTCACGTACGTCATACGGTCCCCGGGCAGCGGCGTCGGCCGGAAGACGGTGACCATCGCGGCCGGTGATCCGGCGAGACGCCTCGGGAGCTCGCTCGACCGCAGTCGTTCGAGCAGCTCGGCCCGCTGCTCCGGCCCCTCGGCGTCGACGACCTGGAGGACCAGGCCGGCGTAGGGGTGGTCGAGGGCGTGGAAGTCCCGCGGTCCGGCCGCCCCGTCGCGGTACACGGTGGCCTCGTGGTCCTGGAAGCTCGTGAAGACATGCGTACGGTCGCGATAGACGCGGGCGTCGCGGTTGAGCCGCTTGTTGATGGCGACGGTCCACTTCATGTGCTCGTCGTAGCGGCCCTCGGTGACCCAGTACGTGGAGAGGTAGCAGCCGGCCGTGACGGGCTGGGCGACCGCGGACTTCTCCGGGGTGCGCAGTTCCTGGAGGTCGCGGGTGGCGACCCAGCGGCGGCCGGCGAACATCCAGGGCATCGCCATCGCGCCCGCGTAGTAGTGGTCGTCCTCGTACCAGCGGTTGTAGGCGTACTCGTGGCCCGGGTGCGGTTCGACCATCGTGATCAGTGCGTGGCCGGGGTCGACCCCGTACGGCCCGACCGCCGCCAGCTCCGCGTACGTCTCGTCACTCATGCCCGTACCCCTTCCCTTGTCCTTCGAAGGCTCCTACTCTGACGGGTCGTCAGATCGATGGCCAGAGTCGGGAGGCACCCGGATGCTGCTTCAGGGAAAGACCGTGGTCGTGTCGGGTGTCGGCGCCGGACTCGGCCACCGGATCGCCGAAACCGTGGTGCGGGACGGCGGGAACGCGGTCCTCGGCGCGCGCACCGAGGCGAACCTCGCCAAGTCGGCGGCGGAGATCGACCCCGGCGGGCGGCGGACCGCCCACCGGGCCACCGACATCACCGACGAGGCGCAGTGCGAGGCTCTGGCCGCGCTGGCTCTGGAGCGGTTCGGCGCGATCGACGCGGTGGTCCATGTCGCCGCCTGGGACAGCTACTTCGGTGGGATCGAGGACGCGGACTTCGCCACCTGGCAGGGGGTCCTGGACGTCAATCTGCTCGGCACGCTGCGGATGACCCGGGCCTGTCTGCCGGCACTGAAGGAGCGGGGAGGTTCGGTGGTCCTGATCGGCACGCAGTCGGCCGTGGCCGCGCCCTCGCAGGTGCGGCAGGCGGCGTACGCGGCCTCGAAGGGGGCGTTGACCTCGGCGATGTACTCGATGGCGCGGGAGCTGGGGCCGCACCGGATTCGGGTCAACACCGTGCTGCCGGGGTGGATGTGGGGCCCGCCGGTCCAGGCGTACGTGCAGTTCACCGCGCATACGGAGGGGGTGGCCGAGGACGAGGTGCTGGCGCGGCTCGCGGAGCGGATGGCGCTGCCCGAGCTGGCGACGGACGGGGACGTGGCGGAGGCGGCGGCGTTCCTGGTCTCGGACCGGGCGCGGGCGATCACCGGGCAGTCGCTGCTCGTCAACGCGGGAGAGTTGATGCGGTAGTACCCACGGGCGGAGACCGGGCCGCACGGTACGCGACGGCGTACCGTGCGGCCCTTTTTACCCCCATCTGAGTTCAGAGATATGAACGCAGGTCATCAAGAGGAACGATTTTACTTGCTCTTGACCCTCCACCGCGTTGTCCTGGCCCTCCAACTCACCACACCATGAACGGCGTTCACAAGGCGGACCGGACCCCTGGAGGGGGCTCAATGAACAGTCTCGACTGGGCCGTGCTCATCGGCTACTTCGGCGTGATGGTCGCGATCGGCGTCTGGTCCCACAAGCGCGTGGACAACGTCTCCGACTTCTTCACCGCCGGCGGGAAGATGCCCTGGTGGCTCTCCGGCATCTCCCACCACATGTCCGGCTACAGCGCGGTGATGTTCACCGGATACGCCGGCATCGCGTACACGTACGGTGTCACGTCCTATGTCACCTGGTCCTTCCCCATCGCGATCGGCATCGCCATCGGCGCCCACCTCTTCGCGCCCCGCCTCAACCGGCTGCGCTCGCGGCTCCATGTCGCCTCGCCGCTGGAGTACCTGAAGAACCGGTACAACCTCCCCACCCAGCAGGCTCTCGCCTGGTCCGGGGTGCTGCTGAAGATCGTCGACGTGGGTGCGAAGTGGGCGGCGATCGCCACCCTGCTCTCCGTCTTCACCGGGATCTCCCTCAACCAGGGCATCCTCATCACCGGCGTGATCACCGGCATCTACTGCACCGTCGGCGGTCTGTGGGCCGACGCGCTCACCGAACTCGGACAGTTCATCATCCAGTTCTTCGCCGGGATCGCGATGCTCGTCGCCGTCATGGCGAAGCTGGGCGGCTTCAGCGCCCTGTGGACCGTGTGGGACCGGCCCGAGCTCCAGGGCCACACCGCGCCGACCGCCGGCCCGTACACGATGACGTTCCTGCTCGCGTATCTCTTCATCAAGACCTTCGAGTACAGCGGCGGCATGTGGAACCAGGCCCAGCGCTACATGGCCACCCCCAGCGCCCGCGAGGCCACCCGCTCGGGCCGGCTCTCCGCGGTGCTGTGGTTCGTCTGGCCGCTGGTCCTCTTCTTCCCCATGTGGGTCGCGCCGCTGCTCGTCGACCCGAAGAAGCCCGACGCCTCCGACAGCTACGCCCTGATGACCGAACAGCTGCTGCCGCACGGGCTGCTCGGCCTGGTCATCGTCGGCTTCTTCTCGCACACCATGGCCATGTGCTCCTCCGACGCCAACGCCATCGCGGCCGTCTTCACCCGCGACATCGCCCCCGCCATGAGCAAGGCGGCCCGCAGCTGGACGCAGCACGCCGGACTGATCGCGGCGCGCTGGTCGACGATCGCCTTCCTCGGCCTCTCGATGGCGGTCGCCACCCAGGTCAACTCCCCTGCCTTCAAGGACATCATCACCGTCGTCATCAAGTGGGTGGCCGGACTGATGGGACCGATCGCGATCCCGTTCATGCTGGGCCTGCTGAAGACCTTCCGGAAGTCCGGCCCGACGGCCGCACTCGTCTCCTGGGCGGCGGGCCTCTTCGCCTTCTGGCTGACCAACTACGGACTGGACGGCATCGAGCTGCAGATCCAGATCGTCTCGCCGCTCACCACCTCCCTCGTCCTCTACATCCTGATCGGCTTCGTCAAGCCGGAGGACACCCCGGAGCGGGACGCGGTCCTGGACCGGATCAACTCCGACGACGGTGGCGCCGCCGTACCCCCGCAGGCCGCGGGCGACCGCGCCGGTCAGCCCCTCGGGTAGCGGGCCAGCCAGCCCGGGTGCGACTCCGAGGGGCTGTGCAGGGCGGCGCCCTGCGTCATCTCCATCGCGAAGTCGTCCGCGATCTCGAGGATCGTGGAACGGCCCTCCAGTTCGGCCAGCCAGGCCGGCGGGAGGGCCGTCTCGCCGTGCAGAGCGCCAAGCAGGGCGCCGGTGACGGCTCCGGTCACGGCGGAGGGGCCGTCGTGGTTGACCGCGAGCCGCAGACCGTGGCGGATGTCCTCGCCGACGAGGGCGCAGTAGACGGCGGCGGCGAGCTGGCACTCCGCCCGGTCCTCGTCCGCGCCGAGATCGGTGACCCGGCCCGCGTTCGGCATCCCCTGGCGTACGGCTCCCAGGGCCTGCTGGAGCGCGGCGGTGACGGGCTCGTGGCCGGGGCGCGGGGTGAGCTGGGCCAGCGCCCGCTGCACCGAGCCGTCCACGCTCTCGCCGCGCGCGAGCCCGTGCACGACGACGGCGAGCGCGCCGGCCGCCAGATACGCGGCGGGGTCGCCGTGCGTCTGCGCCGCGCACTCCACGGCCAGCTGGCACACCAGCTGCGGCTCCCAGCCGACGAGCAGCCCGAAGGGCGCCGAGCGGACCAGGGCCCCGGAGTCGGTCGCGTCAGGGTTCTTGGGCTTGTCGAGGGTGCCGAGGACGTCGTCGCCCAGACCGGTGAGGCAGGCGCGCGAGGGGTCGCGGCGGGCGTAGAGCCACTCCTCCCGGGCCAGCCACCCCAGGTCCGTACGCCGCTCGTCGGGGCCCCAGTCGCGCTGGGTGGCCGCCCAGCGCAGATGGGCGCGGTGGACGTCGGTGGGCGGGTGCCAGGCGCCGGTGTCGCGGCGGACCTGGGCGCGTATCAGCCCGTCGACGGTGAAGAGGGTCATCTGGCTGGCGGCGGTGACCGCGCCGCGTCTGCCGTACACGGGGACCGGCTCGGTGAGCCCCTCGGCGCCGTGGGAGGCCCGGATCCCGTCCAGGGAGAGCGTCGCGACACCCGCGCCGAAGGCGTCGCCCACGGCCCCGCCGAGGAGACAGCCACGGACCCGGGCCCGGAAGTCCTGCTGTTCGGCGCGGCCCCACACGGCCGCAGCGCTCGTGGTCACGACATACCTCCCCCGGAAACCCTCGGCGCACAGATCTCGCAGCACTGTAATCGACCGGGTTCGCGCGTTCGCAGTGCGGAACGTTATGTGGTCGGACGCCCTTCGGGCCGGGTTTGATCACAGTTCACCCGAGCTCACGGCACCGATCCGTCCGCGCCGGCGTTCCCGTGCAGCCCTCTCCCCCACGCGGCGGAGGCGGACCCTCCCCTCGGCTGACGTCCGGCGACACGGGAGGCGGCGATGCTCGACGGGACGTGCCGTACTCCTCGATCGGAGCCCCATCGTGCTGAAGTACTCCCTGCGGGCCGCCGCCCTGCTCGCGCTGGTCGCCGCCGTCGCCGCGCCCATCGCCGTCGCGGCGCCCGCCCCCGCCGAACCGGCGCCGGCGAACGCACCCCTCCGTTCGTCCCTCGAGGGCGACGCGCGGATGGCCTATGCCGAAGCCGACGAGGCGGTCCGGGTCAGTGTGGACGCCCATGCCGCGTTCGGCCCCGCCAGCCTCCCCATCCGCTCCTGGGGCACTTTCCGCATCTCTCACGAAATCGACGGGATCATCCACTGGGGCGAGTTCAAGGTCGACTGCCTCAGCACCGGCGGCCCCACCGCCACCGTGACGGGCCGCCTGGTCCGCACCAGCCCCGGCCACATCTGGGGGAAGGTGCTGGAGCCGAACACCCGTATGGGCGTGAGCTTCTACGTCCCGGAGAAGGGTGGCGAGGCGCGCATCGGGCTCTCCGGGGCCACGTTGAAGGGCGAGCCGCTCCTCACGAAGTGCATGGCGCCGGCCGCCGACGCCCGCGTGATCGAGGGCGGCTACACACTGCGCGACCGCCGCTAGCGCCTGTCCGGTGGATCGGGGTCGGCCAGGCCGCCCCTGTCCGGTGGATCAGGGTCGGTCGGGCCGCGGCGTCCGGTGCGTGGGGGTCTCCCTAGTCCCCCAGCACCGGCAGCAGCTCCGGCAGGTGGCCGTCCGAGGCCTGTGCCGTGCGGATCCGCTCCTCCGCCACCTCGCCGTACAGCGTCGTACGCGGGCGGGACGGCCTGCCCGCCGCCTCCGCGATGCCGACGAGGTCGCGGATCGAGCGGTACGAGCCGTAACCGGAGCCCGCCATACGGGAGATGGTCTCCTCCATCAGCGTGCCGCCGAGGTCGTTGGCGCCCGAGCGGAGCATCTCGGCGGCGCCGTCCGCGCCCAGCTTCACCCAGCTGGTCTGGATGTTGGGGATGTGCGGGTGGAGCAGCAGCCGGGCCATGGCCGTGACCGCGCGGTTGTCGCGGACGGTCGGGCCGGGGCGGGCGATGCCCGCGAGGTAGACCGGGGCGTTGGTGTGGATGAAGGGCAGCGTCACGAACTCCGTGAAGCCACCGGTCTCCTGCTGGATACGGGACAGCGTGCGGAAGTGGCCGAGCCAGTGCCGGGGCTGGTCCACATGCCCGTACATCATCGTCGAGGACGAGCGGATGCCCAGCTCGTGGGCCGTCTTCACCACCTCGATCCAGGTGGCCGTCGGCAGCTTGCCCTTGGTGAGGACCCAGCGGACCTCGTCGTCGAGGATCTCGGCGGCCGTGCCGGGGATCGAGTCGAGCCCGGCCTCCTTCGCCGCCGTCAGCCACTCACGGATCGAGAGCCCGGTCCGGGTCGCACCGTTGACGACCTCCATCGGCGAGAAGGCGTGGACGTGCATGCCGGGCACGCGTTCCTTCACCGCCCGCGCGATGTCGAAGTACGCGGTGCCGGGCAGGTCCGGGTGGATGCCGCCCTGCATGCACACCTCGACCGCGCCGACGTCCCACGCCTGTTGGGCGCGGTCGGCGACCTGCTCGAGCGACAGGGTGTACGCGTCCGCGTCGGTGCGCCGCTGCGCGAAGGCGCAGAAGCGGCAGCCGGTGTAACAGACATTGGTGAAGTTGATGTTCCGCGTGACGATGTAGGTGACGTCGTCGCCGGCCACCGCGCGCCGGACGTCGTCCGCGATGCGGGTGAGCGCGTCGAGCGCCGGGCCCTCCGCGTGCAGCAGCGCGAGGGCCTGGTCGTCGGTGAGCCGGGTGGGGTCGTCGGCGGCGACCGCGAGGGCTTCCCGTACGTCGGTGTCGATGCGCTGCGGGACCATCCCGGGGGCCGCGGCCTCGCGCAGCGCCTCCCAGTCCCCGTACACCTCGTCGAAGTCGTCACGGCGGTCGTGGGTGCGGCCCGTGGTGTCGATGGTGCGGTGCAGGTCGGTGCGGCCGGCGGCCGTGAACGCCTCGTCCGGCTCCTGCCACGGCAGTCCGCGCACCGGGGCGTCCGGGTTCGCGAGACCCGTCTCGGGGTCGGCGAGCGCGCGGACGTGCGGAAGCAGCCGCGGGTCGAGCCAGGGCTCTCCCCGGCCGACGAACTCCGGGTAGACACACAGCCGTTCGCGCAGCTCGAAGCCGGCGGAGCGGGACTTCTCGGCGAGGGCGTCGATCTGAGGCCAGGGCCGCTCGGGGTTCACATGGTCGATGGTGAGCGGGGAGACCCCGCCCCAGTCGTCGATCCCGGCGCCGATCAGTCGTCCGTACTCCTCGTCGACGAGGTTCGGCGGTGCCTGGAGGCAGGCGGAGGGGCCCATGATGTGCCGCGCCACGGCGATCGTGGCGACCAGGTCGTCCAGTTCGGCGTCCGGCATCCCGCGCATCGCCGTGTCCGGCTTGGCGCGGAAGTTCTGGATGATCAGCTCCTGGATGGAGTGGTAGGCGCGGGAGACGCGGCGGAGCGCGAAGAGGGACTCGGCCCGCTCCTCGTACGTCTCGCCGATCCCGATGAGCAGCCCACTGGTGAACGGCACGGACGACCGGCCCGCGTCCTCCAGGACCCGCAGCCGCACGGCCGGCTCCTTGTCGGGGGAGCCGTGATGCGGGCCGCCGGGCTCGGACCACAGCCGGGTCGCGGTCGTCTCCAGCATCATGCCCATGGACGGGGCGACGGGCTTGAGCCGCTGGAAGTCCGTCCAGGAGAGCACGCCGGGGTTGAGGTGCGGGAGCAGTCCCGTCTCCTCCAGGATGCGGATCGCCATGGCCCGTACGTACGCGAGGGTGTCGTCGTAGCCGTGCGCGTCGAGCCACTCGCGCGCCTCGGGCCAGCGGTCCTCGGGCTTGTCGCCGAGCGTGATCAGGGCTTCCTTGCAGCCCGCCTCGGCACCGCGGCGGGCGATGTCGAGGACCTCGTCGGGGGACATGAACATCCCGTGCCCGGCCCGGCGCAGCTTGCCCGGCACGGTGACGAAGGTGCAGTAGTGGCATTTGTCCCGGCACAGCCGGGTGAGCGGGATGAACACGCTCTTCGAATACGTGATGACACCGGCCCGCCCGGCGGCCTCGAGGCCCGCGTCCCGCACCCGTCCGGCGGACGCGGCGAGATCCTCGAGGTCGGCGCCCCGGGCCTGCAGCAGCACGGCGGCCTCGGTCACATCGAGCGCAACCCCGTCCCTGGCCCTGCGGAGGGCGCGGCGCATGGCGTTCTCGGTGGGCCGTTCCGCCTGCCCGGGCTGCTGATCCGTCATGGCACGAGCATACGAGCGGCCCATGCGGTTGAGTACGGGTACTCAACCGCCGCCCACCTGCGAGCCCTACGATGAGCTCTCGCAATTCGGAAATGGGATCTTCGGGGGCTTGCTGGTGGCGCTGAACGCCAAATGGGACGAACTGTTCGGTTCGGGTGATTCCGATGGCCGGATGACGCTGGCGTCCGTGGCACCCGACCGCAGCGGAGGCAGCGGAGGCCCCGACGCGGACCTGAAGGCAGACGTGGGCCCCTGGACCAAGTCCGGCAGTGTCGCCGCGGAGCTTCGCGTCTCGACGTCGACCTCGCTGACCGATCTGACGACGGCGAACGACGGGGTGGCCGGCGCCACCGCGGGCTTCGCCTCCAGCGGCACGCTCACCTCGATCGCGGAGACCTGGAAGACGCGTCTCACCGCCGTACGCGACGAGTGCGGCCGGCTCGAACCGGCCCTCAAGAGCGCCGGCCGCGACTTCGGCGAGCGCGAGGTCGACACCGAACGCAGGATCAAGGCCGCCTCCCCGCCCCCCGCGCAGAAGAAGGAGGGCTGATCCGCATGCCCACGTGGCAGCAACTGCGGGACGTCAAGCTCTCCGAGTACACCGACGCGGCCGACGGCTGGGGCCGGATCTCCAGCCGGTCCAACGCCGACAAGGACCGCGTCGACAACGAGATGGTCGGCAAGATCCGGGACACCCAGAAGGGCGACACGGCGAAGGCCGCCGTCGGCGACCTGGACCAGCTGTCCCGCAACTACCAGTACCTGCACACCGAGTGCGGCCTGATACGTACCGCCCTGAACGGGCTGGCGTCCGAGCTCGCGACCCCGCAGAGGAAGCTCAAGCAGGCCCTGGAGGACGCCGAGAACCTCAAGTTCACGGTGAATCCGGATGGTTCGGTCACCTATCCCGAGGGCGGCGAGAACCTGATCGACAAGAAGCCGCTGCCCGGTGGCAGCGCGCAGGGCTCGCAGTTCGGCTTCCTCTCCCCGACCGGCCCACCGCTCCAGCAGTATCCGAACTCACCGCTGCTCAGTCCCCCCGGCCAGTTCCCCGGCTTCGGCGGTGGCAACCCCAACCAGGCCAAGGCACAGGCCGTCGCGAACTCGATCGCCGCGGCCGTCCGGGAGGCCAACGAGATAGACGGCCGTTACTCGGACGCCCTGGCCCAGTTGAAGGCCGAGCCCGGCCTGAAGGTCGACAACAAGACCCTCGCGGACGCCGCCGCCGACACCAAGCGGCTCCAGGACGCGGCCGGCAAGTACGCCGACGACAGCGACATCCCCAAGGGCAAGAGCACCGAGGAGAACGCCAAGTGGTGGAACGGACTCACCCAGGAACAGCGTGACGAGTACGCGACGCTGTACCCGGCCTCCGTCGGCGCCCTCGACGGCATCCCCTCCACCGTCCGCGACGACGCGAACCGGATGGTGTTCGCGGAGTCCCGAGCCAAGTACGAGATGGAACTGGCGGCGCTCCCGGCCGAGCCGAGGAAGATGGTGCCGTACGGCCCCCGCGGCGCCATGGTGGTCAACAAGGACTGGCAGGAGTGGCACGACCGCAAGGAGCAGCTTCAGGGCCGGCTCGACGGTATGAAGGCCATCGAATCCCGCCTCAACCGTCCCGCGAGCAGTGACCTTCCCGAGGCGTACCTGCTGAGGTTCGACGGCGAGAAGGACGACGGCCGGGTCGTCCTCGCCAACGGCAACCCGGACACGGCCGACCATACGGCGGTGTATGTGCCCGGTACGAAGACGAAGCTGTCCGACATCGAGGGCGACGTGGGGCGCGCGGACGCGATGTGGACGGCGACCCATCAGCTCGTACCGAACCAGAAGGTCTCCACCATCACCTGGTTCGACTACAACGCTCCGGACACCATCATCACCGAGGCGACGCGCAACAAGTACGCGGACGAAGGGGCGCCGACCCTTCGTCAGTTCATGAACGGACTGGAGACCGCCCAGGGCGGCCCCGACCGTTCGCACACCACCGTCATGGGACACAGCTACGGTTCCACGGTCATCGGTGTGGCCACGCAACAGGGCCAGGGCGCCGGACCCATCGCGGACGACATCATCGCGGTCGGCAGCCCCGGTATGCAGGTGAAGAACGCCTGGGACCTGGGCGTGGATGCCGACCGCGTGTGGGCGATGGGCGGCGGAGGCGACGATGTCGGGGTTCGCTGGGGCGGCAGGTTCGTTGGTCACGGCGAGGGCTGGACCATCCCCACGGACAAGGGCTTCGGCGGCAACATCATGGCGAGCGACGCGAAGGACCACGGCGACTTCTGGGCGCCGGGCCGCAACAGCCTCAACAACCAGGCGGCGGTCATCGCCGGCCAACACGACAAGGTGACCCTTGATTAAGCGACTCGCACCGGCCGTGCCCGTCCTGCTGGCGTGCGCCCTCCTGACAGGATGTTCAACCGTGGAGAAGAAGACGGCAGAGATCCGTGACGCCGCCCAGGTGAAGCAGGGGGTGCAGCAGACCTCCAGCCACGTCCTCGACATGACCGGCCTGAAGGGGAAGGTCACCAAGCCGGGGCCGCTGCCGCTCCCCTGCGACGGCTACGAGCCAGAGGGCCGGGTCGTCCAGATGCGGCACTACTGGAGTGTCTACGACCTTCCCTTCGAGGAGCTGGAAAAGGGCTACGCCGGACTGCGCACGGCCTTCGCCGAGAACGACTGGAAGATCGTCTCGGACGGCCCGGACACCAGTAAGGCGCAGACGCCCACGATGGTCGCGGACTCGCCAGATGGTGACCACTCGGCCGAGGTCCGGCTGATGGACAACCGGAAGGCCAAGGACCCGACGTCGGTGCTGGCCGTCACCGTGGTCTCCCGCTGCTTCCAGGAGGCCCCGACCTCCTCCGCCACCCCCTGACTTCCGAGTACGCGCACCCGGCCCCTCTGAGGTGCCGTCCCCATCCGGACGGCACCTCACCGGCCATAACGTCAGGGCCATGACGAACCGCATGCCGTGCGTCTACGACCCCGCCGGCGCCGAGAGTGAAGCGGCCGTCGAGGAACTGGACCCGCCCGCGCTGCGGTGACGCCTGAAGAACCAGGCAGCCGTCATCAGCGGACATCACGACGAGGTGATCCTTGACTAGGCCACGATTCTCCTGGGCCCTGCCCGCCCTGCTGGCATGCACACTTCTGACAGGATGCTGGGACATGAAGAAAGCCCCGGCAGGGGTGCGCGACGGCGCACAGATGCAAACGGACACTGAGAAGGCTTCCAGTCGCGTCCTTGAGCCGATCGGCCTGAAGGGCCAGGTCACCAAGGGCCGGGCGACCCCCATGCCCTGCTCGGGGTACGACTCCAAGGGCACGGTGCAGCAGAACCACCACCCCTGGAGCGTCCACGGTGTCCCGTTCGCGGACCTGGAGAAGGCGTACGCGGGGTTGCGCACGGCGCTCCCCGAGAACGGCTGGAAGGTCGTCTCCGACGGCCCGGACAAGAGCAAGGCGAAGACCCCCACCCTGGTCGCGGACTCCCCGGACGGCGAGTTCTCCGCGGAGGTCAGGCTGCTGAACAGGGAGGGGCAGGCGGGTTCGACCTCGCTGATCAACGTGACCGTCGTGTCCCGTTGCTACGAGGTTGCCCCCTGAGGCCCCGTGTCTGAGTACCCGGCCCCGCCGGCCTGAGCCCCCGTACGGATACGGGCCGCACGGCCCGGCCGTAGCGTCCGTGTCGTGAACGATCAACTGCGCAAGGGCCTGCGCATCGGCCTGTACCTCGTCCTCGGCGTCGTCGCCCTGCCCGTGCTGCTGATCCTCGGGCTGATCATCTGGTTCACCGTCGACAGCGCGACCGGGGAGGACTTCCCGACCGTGCGGCCGGCCGACAGGGCGCGACAGGTGACGGACCGGTCGCAGGAGATGTACGACGCGGCGGGGATCGACCGGCCGCTGCCGGCCGTGCGAAGCGGGGAGTACACGGCTGCCGACAACCGCATCACGGGCGACCCCTGTTACCCGAGCGGCATCGAGGGCATCTCGGACACCCCCGAGCCGGGGTCGTACCGGCTCCACCACAAGTGGCGGCTCGACGCGGTCGACAAGGCGGCGGGCACGGCCGCGCTCGGCAAGCTGCACGCGCACCTCGAGGCGACCGGGTGGACGATCATCGATTACGGTCCCTCCGGCGACGACTGGGAGCTGCGGGCCCGCAAGGGCGACATCGACGACCGGGTCTCCTTCACCTGGCGGTCGCACTGGCGGACGCTGGACGGATTCATCGGCAGTCCGTGCGCCTACGACCCGGCCGGCGCCGAGGGCGAGGCAGCGGTCGAGGACCTGGAGCCACCCGCCCTCCACTAGCGCGGGCTCAGAGGTACCGGGCGTACTCGTCCAGCACCCCCAGCACCTCCGTCTCGTCCCCCGGCGGCAGCTGGAGCACCACCTCCTCGCAGCCCAGCTCCTCGTAGTGCGCCAGCTTCCCCGGGTTCGGCAGGACCGCGTACGGGACGACCTGGAGGGTCTTCGGGTCGCGGCCGGCCCTCTCCCAGGCCTCGCGGAGCACCGGCATGGACTGCGTCAGGCCGCGCCCGCCGATCGGCATCCAGCCGTCCGCGTACTCGGCGATCTGCGCGAAGAGCCTGGGGCCCGCCGCGCCGCCGAGGAGGGTGCGCGGGGCACCGCCCGCCGGCTTGGGGTACGCGTGGGACGCCCGTACCGACACCCCGAACTCGCCCTCGTACGCCGTCGGTTCATCCGCCCACAGCGCCCGCATGAGCGCCATCCGCTCCCGGCCGAGCTCGCGCCGCGTCGCCCACTCCACGCCGTGGTCGGCGGCCTCCTCCTTGTTCCAGCCGAAGCCGACGCCGAGGGTGAAGCGCCCGCCGGAGAGATGGTCGAGGGTGGCGATCTGCTTGGCCAGGGCGATCGGGTCGTGCTCGGTGATCAGCGTGATGCCGGTGCCGAGTTCGAGCCGTTCGGTGACGGCGGAGGCCTGGCCGAGGGCGACGAAGGGGTCGAGGGTGCGGCCGTACTCCCGGGGCAGTTCGGTGCCCGCCGCGGGGTAGGGGGTGGCCCGCTCGATCGGGATGTGGGTGTGTTCGGGCAGGTAGAGCCCGGCGAAGCCCCGCTGTTCGAGCTCGCGCGCGAGGCGGACGGGGGTGATGGTCTCGTCGGTCAGGAAGATCGTGGTCGAGATCCGCATAGCGGCACGGTAGGGGCTGCGGCCGCGATTTCCGAGAGGTGCGACCCGGACTGCCCTGAAGGCGCATCACCCGGGACCGTTGGACGACGAGACCAACTCATACGAACAAACGCCCGATCAGGTCGCGAAATCCAGTCCTGGAAGTGGACGCGGCCTACACCTCCCAGCGCTGTCCGCGCTGTGGCCACACCGAGCGGTCCAACCGGGCCACCCGGGATCGATTCTGTTGTCGTCGGTGCGGGCTCGCTGGCCCCGCCGACGTCGTCGCCGGGGTCAACGTGCGTGATCGTGCACGCTCGGCGTGGGTATTCGTCACCATGCCCGTCCCGCAGCCGACACAGCCGGTGGCGGGAGATGCGACCCGTAACCGTCCCGCCGTAGGGGACAGTCGGGAGCGCGACGAGGCGTGAACACCGCACCCGGTGTTCACGGCCACGAAAGGTGACGGCTTCATACGAGGACGAGGGTGCCGGACATGAGCGAACCGACCAGACGAACGCTCCTGACGACGAGCGTCGCCTCCGCCTTTACCTTGGGAAGCGTGAGCTTCGCGCACGCGGCCGACAGCCCCGGCGGTACCCCCGGCGGCGACCGTACGCAGACGGTCAGCGGCACGCTGCCGCCGGGCTCGCCCGACTTCGTGTACCTCCCGGTCGAGATCCCACGGGGGGTGCGCGAGATCCATGTCTCGTACACCTACGAGCGGCCGGCCGTTCCCGCCGGGACGCAGGGCAACGCCCTGGACATCGGCATCTTCGACCAGCGCGGCACCGAGCTCGGCGGCAAGGGCTTCCGGGGCTGGTCGGGCGGGGCGCGCAAGGAGTTCTTCCTGCGCACCGAGGAGGCGACCCCGGGCTATGTCGCCGGTCCGCTGAAGGCCGGTACGTGGTTCGTCGTACTCGCCCCTTACACCGTGGCGCCGCAGGGGCTCACGTACTCGGTGACGATCACTCTGCGCTTCGGCGCCTCGCTGCCGACCCCCAGGCCCGTGTACCCGCCGGAGCGGGCCGAGGGCCGGGGCAGGGCCTGGTACCGCGGCGACGGCCATCTGCACACCGTGTACTCGGACGGGCGCCGCACGCCGGCCGAGGTCGCCGCGCTCGCGCGCGCCGCCGGGCTCGACTTCCTGACCACCACCGAGCACAACACCCATGCGGCGCACGGGGCGTGGGCCGAGCTCGCGGGGGACGACCTGCTGATCCTCCTGGGCGAGGAGATCACCACCCGCAACGGCCACGTGCTGGCCCTGGGCACGGACCCGGGCACGTTCGTGGACTGGCGCTACCGGGCGCGGGAGAACCGCTTCGGGCACTTCGCGCGGGAGATCCGCCGGGCGGGCGGGCTCGTCGTCCCGGCGCATCCGCACGCCACCTGCATCGGCTGCAACTGGAAGTTCGGCTTCGGCGAGGCGGACGCGGTCGAGGTGTGGAACGGCCCCTACACCCCGGACGACGAGGTGTCGCTCGCGGGCTGGGACGCGGCGCTCGCCAAGGGCCGCTGGACCCCGGCGATGGGCAACAGCGACGCCCACCGCGACCCGGACCGTGTCGGCACCCCGCAGACCGTGGTCCTGGCCGACGACCTGAGCCGGAGGGCGATCCTGGCGGGCCTGCGCGCGGGCCGCTCGTACGTCGCCGAGTCCTCGTCCGTCTCCGTGGACTTCGCGGTGACGGACGGCCGGGGCCGCTCGGCGGGGATCGGCGAACGGCTGCGGGTGCCGGCGGACGAGCCCGTGACCGTCCGGCTGACGGTGGGCGGGGCGCCGGAGGGCGGCACGGTCCGCTTCGTCACCGACCAGGGAGTGCTGCACACGGCACAGGCGGCCGCGGGTCCGGTGGAGTGGGTGACGACGGCCGCGTACGCCTCGTACGTGCGGGCCGAGGTCCGCCACCCGGCGACGCTGCCGCCGCTGCCGGGCGCGCTCGTGGCGTTCACCAACCCGGTGTTCCTGGAGACCGGCGGAGTCAGCCCTGGTACTCGGTGAGGTCGATGGCGTACACGCGCAGCGGGACGCCGAAGGCCGGGTGCTCGATCTCGCGCTCCGGGGTCATGCCGAGCTTGTGGATGACCTTCTCCGAGGCCGAGTTGGAGATGTGGGTGATGGCGACGACCCGGTCGAGGCCGCGGTCCTGGAGTGCGAACTCCAGGGCCGCGTGAGCGGCCTCGGAGGCGTACCCCTGCCCCCAGAAGGGCCGTCCGAGCCGCCAGCCGATCTCCACCTCATGAGCCAGCTCGGGCAGGAATTCGGGGACGGAGAGCCCGGCGAAGCCGATCAGCTCACCGGAGCCGAGGAGTTCGACGGCGAAGAGCCCGAAGCCCTCGTCGTCCCACTCCTCCTCCCAGCGCTCGATGTCCTCGGCGGTCTCCTCCAGGTCACGGACCGATCCGTCGCCGATCCAGCGCATCACCTCGGGGTCGGCGCTGATCTCGGCCATGGGGACGAGGTCGTCGTCGGTCCAGCGGCGAAGGAGGAGGCGGGGGGTACGGATCTCGGTCATACCTCCATGGTCTCGCACCCCACCCGCCGCGGCCGTCCCGGCCCGGCCCTTGACCTCAAGCTTGGTTGATGTACGAGTCTCGTCGCATGGACACGGACGCCGCTGACATCACCCGTCTCTTCGACCGCTACCTCCGCTCCCTCGACGACCGAGGCGCCTTCGACACGGCCTGGGCCGCCTCCTTCTTCACCGAGGACGCGACCACCTCGACCCCCGCCGGGGACGTACGGGGGCGCGAGGCCGTCGCCGCCAACGTGCGGATGGCCATGGGGCTCTTCGACCGGACCGTGCACTTCGGTTCGAACTACCTCGTCGATGTCGACGGCGACCGCGCCACTCTCCTCGGGAACCAGCTCTCCACCCATGTGCTCGCCGACGGCGGCGGGTTGTTCCTGTCCGGCGGGCGGACGGAGAACGAGCTCGTGCGCACCCCCGACGGCTGGCGCCTGACCCGGGCCGATCTGCGCATCGCCTGGACGCAGGGAAATCCACCTGTGCTGCCGTAGTCCGGCTGCTTGGATGACCGGCATGCTGAACCGACTCGAGACGTACTACGACGCCGTCCCCCGATCCGCCGCCCGCGCCGAGGAGTTCGGGCCGCTCACCCTCTTCGTACGGGAGGGGGCGGGGTGGCCGTACTACGCGCGGCCCGCGCTCGGGTACGGCGGGGAGGTGGGCGTCGCCGAGGTGGAGCGGGTGCGGGCGCGGCAACGGGAGTTGGGGGTGCCCGAGGCGTTCGAGTGGGTGGCGGAGACGACGCCGGGGCTGCGGGCGGCCGTCGAGAAGAGCGGGCTGGTCGTGCACGAGCATCCGCTGATGGTTCTCGAAGGCGGGGGCGCGACGCCCGCACCGCCCGAGGGCGTCACCGTACGGATGGTCGGCCCGGACGATCCCGCCCTGCCGAGCGCGGCCGCCGCCCCGTACGCCGCCTTCGGCGTCGCGCCCTCGCCGGACGCCGCCGCCCAGCTCGCCGACCGGATCACGGCGGGCCTGACCCACCTGGCCGCCGCACTGGACGCGGACGGCACCGCGGTCTCGGCCGGCCGGCACCAGCCCGTCGGCCCGGTCTCCGAGATCGTCGGCGTCGGCACCCTCCCGACCGCCCGCCGCCGCGGTCTCGGCCTCGCGGTCACCGCGGCCCTGATCGCGGACGCCCGCGCCCGCGGCGTGGAGACGGTCTTCCTGACGGCCACGGACGCGACCGTGGCCCGCCTCTACGCCCGCCTCGGCTTCCGTGCGATCGCCACCGCCCTGATCGCGGAACCGGCCTCCTGAGAAAAACTTCCGCGGACGTGTCACATCCGCGCCACGCGCTCCGTCAGTGCAGTGAAGCCGACAGGAACGGCCCCACAGGAACACGGACCGCTGAGGAGCGATCACCATGTCGTACGAGATCACCCCCCGCATGACGAACCCCGCCTACGTTCTCGCCGACGCCGCGCCGGCCATCCAGAACCTCGTCAAGGCCACCCGCCAGGGAGGTGTCCCGGAGTCGACGCTGGAGCTCGTGCACCTGCGGGCCAGCCAGATCAACGGCTGCGGATTCTGCGTCGACTACGGCGTCAAGAGCGCCAGGAAGGCGGGGATGAGCGACGAGAAGCTGTTCGCCGTCGCCGCCTGGCGCGAGGCGCCGTACTTCTCCGACGAGGAGCGGGCCGCGCTCGCGCTGGCCGAGCACGCGACGCGGCTCGCCGACACCTCGGACGCCGTGCCGGACGCGGTGTGGGACGCGGCCGCCGACCACTACGACGAGAAGCAGCTCGCCGCGATCGTGCTGATGGTCGCCGTCACCAACATGTTCAATCGCATCAACGTCACGGTGAAGCAGCCGGCCGGCGTCGGCCTCTGACCGGCGACTGCCGCACCCTCACCACGTCGACCGGGTCCCCGGACTCGACCGAGAACCCCTCGCGTTCGTAGCCCGCCGGCGCTACGTGGTCGCGGCGGCGGCCGGGACCGCGCCCTCCGTCGCGAGCACCGTCGCCGGAAGGCCCACGTACGCCGTGATGCCGGAGCCGTCCGTCGGGCGCAGCTCGACCTGTGCGCCCAGCCGGGCGGCCAACCGGCCGACGACGTAGTGGCCCAGCTGTCGGGTGGGCGCGACCAGGAAGCTCTCGTCACCCGCCAGACGGGCGTTGGCCCGTGCCAGGGCCTCCGTGCCCATGCCGACGCCCCGGTCCACGACGGCCAGGCAGTACTCGTCGAGGTCCCGCCAGCCGTACACCTCGACCGGCAGTTGCACCGCCGAGTAGACCAGCGCGTTCTCGATCAGCTCGGCCAGCAGGTGCGACAGGTCGGCGACGGCGTCGCCACGGATGCGGCAGGGTTCGACGTCGGCCGTCGTCACCCGCCGGTACTGCTCGACCTCCCCTACCGCCGACTGCACCACCTCCCGGACGGTGACCGTGCCCGGCCAGGCCCGCTGCGGCTCCTGCTCGCCGGCGAGGACCAGCAGCGATTCGGCGTTGCGGCGCATCCGGGTGGCGAGGTGGTCGAGCTCGAAGAGCTCTCCGAGCGCCTCCGGGTCGATCTCCTGGCTCTCCAGGGCGGTGATGAGTCCGAGCTGGCGGCGCAGCAGGCTCTGGTTGCGGCGGCCGAGGTTGGCCAGCGACTCGGAGGTGTTGCGGCGCAGGGCGGCCTGCTGCGCGGCGAGGCCGACGGCTGTGCGCTCCACGTTCCGCAGGGCGGCCGCGAGCTGGGTGATCTCCTGGGCGCTGCCGGGCACGGGTGCGTCGGGGCGGTACGGAAGCGGGGTGGCCGCCGTCTCCGAGCCCGCGTCCGCCTCCTGGATGCGCTGCACCGCCTCCTGCAGCCGTACGCCCGCCACCTCGTCCGCCTCCTCGGCGAGCGCGCCGAGCGGTCGGGTGATGGAACGCGCCGAGAGAACGGCGAGGGCGGCGGCGACCGCCACGATCAGGAAACCGAGGGCGAGGAATCCGGCGAGCTGTCGGGTGGCCGCCGCGCTGAGCGCCCCGGCCCGCGCCCGGGCGTCGGCGCCGACGGCACGCTGCACGCCGTACAGGTCGTCCACGAGGACGGTCATCGACCGCCACCACAGGTCGGGGTCGACGGCGAGGCGGGAGCCGTCGCCCGCCGCCGCTGCCCGTTTCTCCAGGTCTGTGGCGCGGCGGGCGTCGGCGGTGGCGAGGGCCTTGTCGAGGGCGGCGCGCTGGTCGGAGGTGGCGGACTTGCCGAACTGGTCGAGGGCGGCGACCCGGGAGGCTCGCACCTCGGCGAAGGCGAGGTATTCGTCGGTCCGGAAACGTCCGGCGGCGAAGACCCCGTTGAGGGATCCGCGCTCCAGGGCCACGGACTCGGTGGCGTCGCCGAGCGCCCGCAGCGCATCCATGGCGTCGCCGAGCGCCCGGTCGCCGCCGGCGGCGTCCGCGGTGTGGCTGCGGGTGAGGGTGGCGATGGCGTCTGTGTAGAACGCGAAGGTCTCGCTGCGCGAGCCGCCGTCGTCGTCGTCGTCGACCGAGGAGCGTATGGCGCCGAGCCGGCCGAGCGGGTCCGTGCCGGTCAGGTCGTCGAGTGTGGTGCGGGCCGCGTCGGAGCGGGCACGCTGGACATCGAGGTCGTCGCGGTACTGGCGAGCGCCGCCGAGGAGCCCGTTGCTGAGCCCGCGCTCGCGCTGGAGCTCGTGGACGAGGGCCTGGACGGCGAGGACGCGGTCGACCCGGTCGTGGGTCTCCTGTGCGGCGGCCCAGTCTCCGGCGCGGTCGGCGACGGCGAGGCCGGTGAGGACGAGGAGCAGGCAGGTGGGTACGGCCAGGACGACGGTGACCCGCCCGCGGATGGTGCGCCAGCCGGGGGTCAGCCGTGCGAGGTGCCGTAAGGCGTTTGCTGTGGGAGTCACGCCGTACGACGGTATGCGCGGGCCTTCGGGGCGCGATTTCGCCGCCGTAAGGGGGCGGTTGCGCTCCGCTCACGATCGAGGCTTCGAACGGGATGCGGGCCGGGTCATCCGCTCGTAACCCGCTGTGCGGCCAGCGCGTTGGGGCGGGCATGAAGAAGATCCTCACCGCAGCCCTGACCGGACTCGCCCTGGCCGGGAGCATCGGCGCCGCCGGTTCGGCCGTCGCCGACACCGCCGACCTCGGCAACGCCCGCCTTCCCTCCGTCGTCCCGCTGAGCGGCCTCCTGAACCCCCAGGAGAAGCCGGCTGGAGTACCGGCCGCCGACGCGGCCGTCGAGGGGCTCCTGCCCGGACGCTGAGGCGGCCGGGCAAGCGCCGAGGTGGCGGGGCCGTCTTCCGGTCCCGCCACCTCGGCGTTCATGACTCAGGGGTTGTGCCCGTGGTTTCAGTCGGCCACGACCAGCGACGGCGTCTCCTTGGTGAGCACCTCGCCGCGGAAGAACGCGGGGCTCCTGCGCTGCATCACCAGCATGATCACCACGCCGACCAGCAGCAGTCCGACACCGATCACGAAGACCGAGCCGACGCCGAGGACCGAGGAGCCGCTGCCGTAGGCCGGGTCCCACATGTCGTACAGCGTCTTGCCGAAGACCGCGGTCAGCAGGATGCCGCCGAGGATCGGGCACAGGCCCTTGTAGACGAAGTCCCGGCCGGAGCGGAACAGCTCCTTGCGGAAGTACCAGGCGCAGGCGAACGCGGTCAGCGAGTAGTAGAAGCAGATCATCAGGCCGAGGGCGTAGATCGTGTCGACCAGGACGTTCTCGCTGACCAGGGTCATCACCGTGTAGAAGACTCCGGTGGCGACGCCCGCGATGATCGTGGCCTTGCCCGGAACCTTGAAGCGCGGGTGGACCTTGGCGAAGGACGCGGGGAGCGCCTCGTACGCCGACATCGCCAGCACGGTGCGGGCCACCGGGATGAACGTCGTCTGCAGGCTGGCCGCCGCCGAGGCGAGGACGGCGACGAAGAGCAGGATGCCGAGGGCGGGGCCCATGACCGGGCCGGCGAGGGCGGCGAAGACGTTGTCGGAGGTCTCCGGGTTGGCGAGGCCGAGGCCGCTGTCGCCGGAGCCGACGGCCATCTGCGCGGCGACGCCGGTGGCGAGGTAGGAGCCGACCAGGACGACCATCGCGATGAGCGCGGCGCGGCCGGGGGTCTTGGTGCTGCCCGTGGTCTCCTCGTTGGTCGCCATGCAGGCGTCCCAGCCCCAGTACATGAAGATCGAGAGGGACAGGCCGGCCGTGAAGGCGGCGAAGGACTGGACGGCGAACGGGTTCATCCACTCCCAGGAGAAGGAGAGCCCGGTGTCGAAGGCGCCGCTGCCGGCCTTCTGGAAGGCCATCGCGACGAAGAGCGCGAGGACGACGAGCTGGAGGCCGACGAGGGCGTACTGCACGCCCTTGGTGGCGGTCATGCCGCGGTAGCTGATCGCGGTGGCGACGGCGATGAGTACGAGGCAGGTGAGGATGTGGACGGCCTTGTTGTCGTCCAGGGCGGCGATGGACTCGCTGCCGGTGATCTCTCCGGCGAGCAGCCAGAAGTAGGAGGTCGCGACGCCGGCCAGGTTGGAGAGCACGATGATCGTCGCGATGACGAGGCCCCAGCCGCACATCCAGCCGATCTTGGGGCCGAAGGCCTTCACGGTCCAGGTGAAGGAGGTGCCGCAGTCGGGCATGACCCGGTTCAGCTCGCGGTACGCGAAGGCGACGAGCAGCATCGGGAGGAAGCCGGCGAGGAAGATCGCGGGCATCTGGAGTCCGACCTCACCGGCCGTGGAGCCGAGCGTGGAGGTCAGACAGTAGACGGGGGCGACGGTCGAGATGCCGATGACGGCACTGCCCATCAGCCCGACGGAGTTCCCGCCGAGTCCCTTGGTCCGTACCCCTTGGGTGTCGCCCGAGGGGGTGACGCCCCTTACCGTGTCTCCGGCCTGGGGCCGTGCATCCACCTGAGTCATGAACAGGACGTTAAATGCTGCGGTTTCCACATCCGGAGGAGCTGACTCCAGGACGCGGGGCGATCTTCGCCTTGCATTAAGAGGGCGACGAGACCCTCTCGGCATTGATTGAAAGATCGACCGCACATCCACACCGACCGATTGGTAGGCGTCTCAGAAACTGTCCGATATGCGGGAACCGCAGCACTGTCCCGAATGTCCGGTTCCAAATTTTCCCGAAGTATTTTCGGAGCCGTGTGGGCAGAGGGGTCAGCCGGGCCAGACGACCGCCTGCGTCTCGCTGTACGCGTGCAGCGCGTAGGACCCCACGTCCCGTCCCACACCGCTCTTCTTGAACCCGCCGAACGGCGCCTCCATGTTCCGCCCGATGGTGTTCACCCCGACGCCGCCCGCCCGCAGCCGGGCCGCGATACGGAATGCGCGGGCCACGTCCCCCGACCACACGTAGTCGATCAGCCCGTAGTCGCTGTCGTTCGCCAGCGCGACGCCCTCCTCCTCGTCGTCGAAGGGGACGACCACGACGACCGGCCCGAAGATCTCCTCCCGGACCACGCGCATGTCGTTCGTGCACTCCGCGAGCAGGGTCGGGGCCACATAGAAGCCCTTGGCGAGGTCCGGCCGCTCTCCGCCCACGACGACCCGGGCCCCTTCCTTCCGCCCCAGGGCGATGTACGACTCCACCCGGTCGCGGTGGGCCGCCGAGATCACCGGCCCGACCACCGTGCCCGGCACCGTCGGATCCCCCACCTTCATGAAGGCCAGATAGCCGGTGAGCTTCTCGATCAGCTGCTCGTAGATCCCGCGCTGGGCGAGGACCCGGGTCGGGGCCGTACAGATCTGTCCGCTGTAGAAGGAGAAGGTGGTGCCGATCCCCGTCACGGCGGAGTCAAGGTCGGCGTCGTCGAAGACCAGCGCCGCGCCCTTGCCGCCCAGCTCCATCAGCTGCCGCTTCAGCTCCCGCCCGCAGACCTCGCCGATCCGCTGCCCGACGGCCGTGGAGCCGGTGAAGGAGACCATGTCGACGTCCGGGGAGTCGACGGCCGCCTCGCCGACGGCGGTGCTCGTGCCGGTGACGACGTTGACGACACCCGCCGGGACCCCCGCCTCCTCCAGCGCCCGGGTCATCGCGTAGACGGAGAGCGGGTCCTGCGGGGCGGGCTTCACCACCACCGTGTTGCCCATGGCGAGCGCCGGGGCGATCTTGCCGGCCGGGTTGGCCCAGGGGTTGTTGTACGAGGTGATGCAGGTGACCACGCCCACCGGGCGTCGTACCGCCACCGCGCCGAAGACCCCGGCCCTGCCCATCGGCCCGGCCTCGTTGATCTGCGGGGGCAGCGCCTGCTCCACCGGTTCCAGGGCGCCGCGCGCGTACCTGCGGAAGCGGGAGGAGCCGACGGCGACCTGCATTCCGCGTGCGGTGCCGGTCGTCGCCCCCGTCTCGGCCTGGGCGAGGACCGTGTTCGTCTCGGCGTCGCGGGCCATCAGGTCCGCGGCCCGGTCGAGGATCGCGGCCCGCTCCTCCGGTTTCGTACGGGACCAGGAGTCGAAGGCCGCACGGGCGGCGGCTGCCGCCTCGTACACCTGGGCGCGGGAGGCCTCGGGCGCGAGCCCGACGATCTCCTCGGTGGCCGGGTCGACCACCTCGTAGTGCCCGCCGTCGGGCTCGACCCACTCGCCGCCGATGAACAGTCGCTGAGTCACCTGGTGGACACCGTCCTCGTGTCGCGGCCGGAGCGCAGCACCTTGCCCGGTATCGCGCCGGTCACCTCGTCGTCGCGGATGGTCTCCACGCCGTTGACGCGGACCGAGACGACGCCGATCGCCCGCGAGTCGAGCCGCGGGCTGTCCCCGGGCAGGTCGTGCACCAGGGTCGCCGGGCCCGCGTCGATCCGTTCGGGGTCGAGGAGGACCAGATCGGCGTGGAAGCCCTCCGCGATCCTTCCCCGCTCGCGCAGTCCGAACAGCCGGGCCGGATCGTCGGTGAGCATCTTCACCGCCTGTTCGAGAGGGACCAGCTTCCGGCCGCGCAGACAGTCGCCGAGGAAGCGAGTGGTGTACGGGGCGCCGCACATCCGGTCGAGGTGCGCGCCGGCGTCGGAGCCGCCCAGCATCACGTCCTCGTGGTCCCAGGTCTCCCGGCGGAGCGCCCAGGAGGCGGGGTCGTTGTCGGTGGGCATGGGCCACAGCACCGTCCGCAGCTCGTCGTTGGCGCAGATCTCGACGAGGCACTGGAAGGCGTCCTGGCCGCGTTCGGCGGCGATGTCGCGGACGACCCGTCCGGTGAGCCCGCGGTTCTCGTCGGAGTACGTGTCCCCGATGACGTACCGGCCGAAGTTCGCCAGTCGGCGGAAGACTCCGGCCTCCTTGGAGTCGGCGCGGCGCAGCATCTCGGCCCGTACGTCCGGGTCGCGCAGCTTCGCGATCCGCTCGGGGACGGGAAGGGCCAGGATCTCGCCCCAGCCCGGGATGAGGTTGAGGGCGCAGAAGGTGCCGAGCGACATGTTCATCGGGGTGAGGATCGGCATGGTGAGGGCGACGATCCGGCCGCCGGACTTGCGGGCGCGTTCGGAGGCGGCGAGCTGGCGCGGGACGCGCTCGGGGACGCCGGCGTCGATGGTGAGGACGTTCCAGTTCAGGGGCCTTCCGGCGGCCGCCGTCATGTCGACGAAGAGGTCGATCTCGTCGTCGGAGAACTGGTCGAGACAGCCGGCGAGGATCGCCTCGAGCTGGGTGCCCTCGTGTTCGCCGACGGCCTTGGAGAGGGCGATCAGCTCGGCGGGCGTGGCGTGCCGGGAGGCGACGGGGGCGCCGTCGCCGTCGGAGTGGGTGGAGGACTGGGTGGTGGACAGGCCCCAGGCGCCGGCGTCCATGGCCTCCTTGAGCAGCCCGACCATCGTGTCCAGTTGCCCGGGCGTGGGCTGTCCGCCGACGGCCTCGGTGCCCATCACGTACCGGCGCAGGGCGCAGTGTCCGACCATGAAGCCGGCGTTGACGGCGATGCGCCCTTCGAGGGCGTCGAGGTACTCGCCGAAGGAGGACCAGCTCCAGTCGACGCCCTCCTCCAGGGCCTTGAGGGCCATGCCCTCCACCTTGGACATCATCCGGCGGGTGTAGTCGGCGTCCTCCGGCCGCTCCGGGTGGAGGGGCGCGAGCGTGAAGCCGCAGTTGCCGCCGGCGACGGTGGTGACGCCGTGGTTCATGGAGGGGGTGGCGAACGGGTCCCAGAAGAGCTGGGCGTCGTAGTGGGTGTGGGGGTCGACGAAGCCGGGGGTGAGGACGAGGCCGGTGGCGTCCTCGGTGGTGCGGGCGTCTTCCTGGACGCCGCCGGGTTCCGCGATGACGGCGATGCGGCCGTCGCGTATGCCGACGTCGGCGACGTAGCCGGGGGCGCCGGTCCCGTCGACGACGGTGGCGCCCTTGATCAGGTGGTCGAGCATGGGGTCCCTTCCTTCGTACGGGAGCTCAGTGCGGGGCCCGGGGCACAGGGCCGAGGAGCGCTGCGCGGCCTCGTGGGTTGTGCCCACCCGTTCCGCCCAGCGGAACAGTCGCCCACAACGGAGTGCGGGCCCCGGTCGGAGACGGGGCAGCCGGCCGCGGCTACGACGTCCCCGACCGGGGCCGGTACGGGGTGGTGGTCCGGGAAGACACCGCCCCGGTACGGGGCCCTACTCCCCGGCCTGCTGCCGGAAGCGGGTCGTGCGGTGGACCGGGTCCGTGTCGATCTTCGGGATCACGTGCTCACCGATCAGCTTGATCGTGTTCATCGTGTCCTCGTACGAGATCCCGATCGGCAGACCGAACGACAGCTGGTCCGCGCCCGCCTGGTCCCAGCGCTTGCACTGGCGCAGGACCTCCTCCGGGTCGCCGCAGATCATCAGCTCCTCGGCGATGAGGAGTTCGATGATCTCGGCGCTGTACTCCGGCAGCAGCTCCGGCCACTCCGGGATGCCCTCGGGCCGCGGGAAGGTGTCGTGGTAGCGGAAGAGCAGCGACTGCAGGTAGTTGAGTCCGCCGCTCACCGCGATCTCGACGGCCTTGTCGTGCGTCTCGGCGCAGATCGCGGTCGAGGTGACCATCACGTTGTCGTTGACGAAGTCGCCGACGGCCTTGGCCTCCTTGATCGCCGTCTTGTACGACTCGACGACCCACTCCATGTCGGAGACCTTCTGCACGCTGAATCCGAGGACGCCCAGCCCCTTCTTGCCCGCCATGGCGTACGAGGAGGGCGAGCCGGCCGCGTACCACATGGCCGGGTGGGACTTCCCGTACGGCTTGGGCAGGACCTTGCGCGGCGGCAGGGACCAGTGCTTGCCCTGGAAGCCGACGTACTCGTCCTGGAGCCACATCTTGGGGAACTCGGCGATCGTCTCTTCCCAGATCTCCTTGGTGTGGTTCATGTCGGTGATGCCCGGCATGAACCCGAGGATCTCGTGGGATCCCGCCCCGCGCCCCGAGCCGAACTCGAAGCGGCCCTGGGAGAGATGGTCGAGCATGGCGACCTTCTCGGCGACCTTGACCGGGTGGTTCACCGGGGCGAGGGGGTTGAAGATGCCGGAGCCGAGGTGGATCCGGTCGGTGGCGTGGGCGAGGTAGCCCAGGTAGACGTCGTTCGCCGAGAGGTGCGAGTACTCCTCCAGGAAGTGATGCTCGGACGCCCAGGCGTACTTGAACCCGGACCTGTCCGCCTGGATGACGTACTCGGTCTCCTCCATCAGCGCCTTGTGCTCGGCCTCGGGATCGGTCTCGGCCCGCTTGCCGACGTATCCCTGTACGAAGATCCCGAATTCCAAGGGGGTTCACCGTCCTCATTGTTTCTGACGTACCGTCAGATTCTCTGTGCCCGACTTTCGCACCGCGTGGCGGGTGCGTCAATACCTGATGGACCGTCAGAACTGGTCAGAAGAGGCTCACGCCGGCCAACCAGCCACCGTCGATGACGAAGGGCTGGCCGGTGATGTACGCGGAGTCCTCCGAGGTCAGGAAGAGCGCGAGCGCCGCGACCTCCTCCGGCCGCCCGATCCGTCCCAGCGGCACCAGCTTCTGGTAGAGCTCGGCCGTCGCCGCCGGATCCACACCCTCCGGGTTGCTCATGGGGGTGTCGATCGCGCCGGGGCAGACCGCGTTGACCCGGATCCTCTTGGCCGCCAGTTCCAGCGCCGCCACGCGGGTGAGCCCGAGCACGGCGTGCTTGGTGGCGGCGTACGCGCCGACGCCCGCCATGCCCGTCACGCCCGTGTACGAGGCGGTGTTGACGATCGTCCCGCCGCCGGCCGCCTCGATCTCGGGCGCGACGGTACGGATCCCCAGGAAGCAGCCCACCTGGTTGACCTGCACGATCGCCTGGAACTCGTCCAGCGGAGTCGCCACCAGTTCGTTGAAGCGGAGGATGCCGGCGTTGTTCACGAGTCCGTCGATGCGGCCGAAGCGCTCCTTGGCGACGGCGACCGCGCCCACCCAGTCCCCCTCCCTCGTCACATCGAGGTGGACGTACGCGGCCCGCTCCTCCCCCAGCTCCTTGGCGAGCGCCTCGCCCTGGTCGTCGAGCACGTCGGCGAGCACGACCCGCGCACCCTCGGCGGCGAAGAGCCGCGCCTCCTGCTCGCCCTGCCCGCGCGCCGCACCCGTCACAATGACGACGCGCCCGTCCAGCTTGCCCATGTCCGTTCACTCCTCAGCTCAGGTGGGGGGCGACCTCGGCGGCGAACGCCGCCATCTGATCGGTGAGTTCGGTACGGCTCCGGGAGCGGAACCGGACCTGGATCTGATGCACGCCCATCGCGCCGTACGCGCGCAGCGACTCGGCGAGGGCCTCCGGCTTCCCGGTCAGCGTCCGCCGGCCGACCTCCCAGCCGGCCTCGCCGACGTACAGGGGCTCGACGATCGCCCCGACGGTGATCGGGTCCTCGATCCCGGCCTCGACCCGCAGGCGCCCGAGCCGGGCGATCTGGGCGGGGAGCTTCTCCCGCGGATCGCCCTGCGGCAGCCAGCCGTCGCCCCGGAGCGCGGCCCTGCGCACGGCCGCGGGCGAGGACCCGCCGACCCAGACCGGCACCCGCTCCTGGGCCGGCCGGGGCATCTGGCCGAGGTCCTTGAAGGAGAACCGCTCGCCCGCGTGCTCCGGGTACTCCTCCGGCCCGAGCGCCGCCTTGAGCGCGTCGATGGTCTCGTCGAGAACCCCGCCGCGGCCCTCGAAATCGGCCCCCACGGCCTCGAACTCCTCCTGGACGTGCCCCGCCCCGACCCCGAGGACCAGCCGGCCGCCGGAGAGGTGGTCGAGGGTCGCGTACGCCTTGGCGCTCACCAGCGGGTGGCGCAGGCCGACGACGGCGACATGGGACAGCAACCGGACGCGCTCGGTGGCGGCGGCGAGGAAGGAGAGGGTGGCGACCGGGTCGTACCAGACGGTGCTCATCGGCCCGGCGAGACGGCGCGGGATGGCGACGTGGTCGCAGCTCGCGATGTAGTCGAAGCCGGACCGGTCGGCGGTGCGGGCGATCTCGACGAGATCGGCGGGGCCGGCGGCGGCCTCCCAGGGCTCGGCGTAGATCGTGCTCTGCGACTGGACCGGGAGCTGCATCCCGTAGACCACCATGGCGACCTCCAGATCTGACGATTCGTCACATCGACTGGCGGCTCTCATGCTTGCGTCTGACGATCCATCAGACAAGGGGTGTGCGGTGACCAGGTACCGGATCCGTCCCCGCCGTGTCTCAGGGGCGTAACCGGCTGAGTGCCCCCTGTAGCCAGCCCCGTACTCCCCCGCGAAGGCACCACACACCACACGGGGGGAACCATGAACACCCAGCGCTTCGGAACGATCACCGCCGTCACCGCGGCCGCCGCCCTGCTGCTCACCGCGTGCGGAGGCACGGACGACAAGGGCGCCGCGGACACGGTCGCCGGCCAGGGGACCGCCACCGGAGCGGAGCGGTCGGCCGCCTCGGAGTTCGACTTCCTCAGCGGCACGGCGAAGCAGAACAAGGCGCAGCCGAAGACCGGCGACTGGGCGAACGCTCCCGGCAAGCCGCAGAAGTGGGTCCAGCTGAGCGCCGCCCGGGCGGGCGCGCTCGACCCGGTCGTCGTCAACGGTGCGGGCTTCACGCTCTACCGCTTCGACAACGACACCGCGAACCCGTCGAAGTCCACCTGCGACGACGCCTGCGCCACCACCTGGCCGCCGGTCGTCGTCGCCCCGGGTGGACGGATCTTCATCGACGGCGTGAAGAAGTCCGACGTGGGCGTGGTCAAGCGCGACGACGGCAACCTCCAGGTCACCATCGGCGGCTGGCCGGTCTACCGCTTCAGCAAGGACCTGCGCCCCGGCGACACCAACGGACAGGGCGTCGGCGGCACCTGGTTCGGGGTGACCCCGAACGGCAGGAAGGCCGGCGGCACCACCGCGCCCTCCGGGGGGAACAGCAGCATCACTCTCTCCGACGAGAAGAACTTCGGCGACCCGTCCGAGGGCCTGGCCGGCTCCGGCTGCCAGAACGTGGGCCGGAACAACCAGGCGTCCTCGCTCCAGGCGAGCGGCACGGTGAAGATCTGGACGGAGAAGGACTGCAAGGGCACGTCGAAGTCGGTGAGCGGCAACATCGCCGACCTCGCGTCGATCGGCTTCGACGACACGATCTCGTCGGTCCGCCTCGGCTGATCCGCACGCGGCGAGCGGCCGCACCCCACGACCGGATGCGGCCGCTCGCCGTGCGTCACGGCACCCAGAGCCCGTCCGCCGTGAGACCGAGCAGCTCGATCGCGTTGCCGCGCACGATCCGCTCCACCACGTCCGGCGCCAGGTGGCCCATCTGCGCCTCGCCGACCTCCCGGGACTTGGGCCAGGTGGAGTCGGAGTGCGGGTAGTCGGTCTCGTACAGGACGTTGCCGACGCCGATCGCGTCGAGGTTCTTCAGCCCGAAGGCGTCGTCGAAGAAGCAGCCGTAGACATGCTCCGCGAAGAGCTCCGACGGCGGCCGCAGCACCTTCTCGGCGACTCCGCCCCAGCCGCGGTTCTCCTCCCAGACCACGTCGGCGCGTTCCAGGATGTACGGGATCCAGCCGATCTGGCCCTCCGCGTACATGATCTTCACGTTGGGGAAGCGTTCGAACTTCCCGCTCATCAGCCAGTCCACCATCGAGAAGCAGCAGTTGGCGAAGGTGATGGTGGAGCCGACGGCGGGCGGGGCGTCGGCGGAGGTGGAGGGCATCCGGCTGGAGGAGCCGATGTGCATGGCGACGACGGTGCCGGTCTCGTCGCAGGCCCGCAGGAACGGGTCCCAGTAGTCGGTGTGGACCGACGGGAGTCCGAGGTGGGGCGGGATCTCGGAGAAGGCGACGGCGCGCACCCCGCGGGCGGCGTTGCGCCGCACCTCCTCCGCGGCGAGCTCGGCGTCCCACAGGGGTATGAGGGTGAGCGGGATCAGCCGGCCCCCGGCCTCCGGACCGCACCACTCCTCCACCATCCAGTCGTTGTACGCGCGGATGCCGAGGAGGCCGAGCTCACGGTCGCCCGCCTCGGTGAAGGTCTGCCCGCAGAAGCGCGGGAAGGTGGGGAAGCAGAGCGCGGACTGGACGTGGTTGACGTCCATGTCGGCCAGCCGGTCGGGCACGCTGTAGGAGCCGGGGCGCATCTGCTCGTAGGTGATGACCTCGAGCCTGATCTCGTCCCTGTCGTAGCCGACGGCGGTGTCGAGGCGGGTGAGCGGCCGGTGCAGATCCTCGTACACCCACCAGTCGCCGATGGGCCCGTCGTCGCCCTTGGCGCCCATGACGGGCGCGAACTTGCCGCCGAGGAAGGTCATTTCCTTCAGGGGCGCCCGGACGATCCGGGGTCCGATGTCGCGGTACCTGGACGGGAGCCGGTCCCGCCAGACGTGAGGCGGCTCCACGGTGTGGTCGTCCACCGAGATGATCTTCGGGAAGGTCTCCATGCGTTTCACGGTAGCGCTGATCTGACGGTCCGTCAGCTCATTGGTCGGCCGAATCATGTGGCAGGACTTGTGCAGACAGTGACCCGATGCTGACGCATCCCCTCCAGGCAAGGCAGACTGTCAGGGGCGAAACCAGCGGTAGCAGGTACGGGCAGGGGGAGCTGTGACAACACCCACGACTGAAGTCGCGGGCTTCCTGCGTCGGTGGCTATGCCGCCGCGCAGAGGGCCAGCCCAGCCCTGTTGAGGACGTTCAGCGCGCCCACGTGGTCGGCGTTCGCAAGGTACCCACACCCTGCGCATTCGAACTTCGCTTGGGAGGTGCGGTTCTCCCTGGCGACGTGCCCGCATTCGGGACAGGTGCGGGAGGTGTTGCGGGCATCCACTTCGATCACTCGGCGACCGGCGCTTTCAGCCTTGTTCGCCATGATGTTCAGGAAGGCGCCCCAACCCGCGTCGAGGATGCCGCGGTTCAGTCCGGCCTTTGCTGCGGCACCGTTCGAGAGGAAGACGTCCGCTTTGTCGGGGTCGGGTCTGGGTGCGGGTGCCTTGGTCATGCCCGCCGTGTTCAGTCGCTCGCGCCCGATCACGTCATGCTCGCGAACCAGCGCGAGGGCGGTCTCGTGATGGTGGTCGAGGCGCTGACGCCTGACCCGGGCATGCAGCTTGGCGACCTTCCGTGCCGCCGCTCGGTGCTTCTTCGTCCGACGCTTCGTTCGCTTGGGGAACGTCGCCAGGTACCGCTGCGCCTCGGAAAGAGCCTCGCCGGATGCTGCGAGGAAGCGCGGGTTCGGGACGTGCTCACCGTTGCTGGTGGTGAGGAAGTGGGTCACTCCCATGTCGATGCCGACGATCGACCCCGTGCGCGGAAGCGGCTCCGCGGGAACCTCATCACACGCGAGGATCACGTACCAGTGCCTGCCCTCACGCTTGATGCTGACCGTCTTCACGCGGCCACGCACCGGCCGGTGCTGGTTCACCCGGACGTGGCCCACGCCCTGGAGGCGAACGCGGGTCTGCCGGCCGTGGGGCGTCGAGTCCCAGCGGCAGCCGTCTCCGTCCTTCGGGAACACCACCGTGTCGTAGTGCCCCACGCCTTTGAAGCGCGGATAGCCCGGCGTCAGCCCAGCCTTCACTCGCCGGAAGAACGCGGCGAACGCCCTGTCCAGCCGATGCAACGTCGCCTGCTGGGACGAGAACGACCAGCGCCCCTGACGCTCCGGGTCGAAAGCCCGGATCTCCTTGAGCTGGGCAGACTGATCCCCGTACTTGATACTTGTCTTGGAGGCGTGCCGGTAGGCGTCACGACGCTCCTGCAACGCCCCGTTGTAGAGCAAGCAGTGATCCCGCACCATCTCGGCAAGGGCCTGCATCTGCCGGGCGGTGGGACGCAGACGGAACTTGTACGCACGCATCATTGGGCCCACTCCCCTCTGGCGAGATCCAAGCCGGTACGGACAACCTATCCGGCACCACTGACATCGGTGCGGACCGTACGAAAGCTGAGGTCAGGGCGGTGAGAGAAGCGAATCCCCACCCCGATGGAACGGGGCGTCCCCCCGCTGGACACCGGATGGACCGTGAGAACGGGCCGCGAGTACCGGAGCAGAGGGCTCCGGAGGCGGGTCTCCACAGCGGCGGAGACCTGCGCTTCGGCGTGCTCGGACCGGTACGCGCCTGGCGGGACGGCGAAGCCCTGCCGTCCGGCTCCCCGCAGCAGCGGGCCCTGCTCGCCGCGCTCCTGATGCGCGAGGGCCGCACGGCCACGGCCGCGGAGCTCATCGACGCCATCTGGGGCGACGAGTCGCCCTCGCAGGCGCTGGCGGCGGTCCGGACGTACGCCTCGCGGCTGCGGAAGATCCTCGACCCCGGGGTCCTGGTCAGCGACGCCGGCGGCTACGCGATCCGCGTGCCGGCCGGCGCGGTCGACCTGAACGTCGCCCAGGAGCTGGCGGCCGAGGCCGAGAAGCTGCGGGCGGCCGGGGACCGGAGCGCGGCACGGAGCCGGCTGGGCAAGGCTCTGGGGCTGTGGGACGGCGAGGCGCTGGCCTCCGTACCCGGGCCGTACGCCGAGACACAGCGGGTACGCCTCGAGGAGTGGCGGCTGCAACTCCTCGAGACCCGGCTCGACATGGACCTGGAGGCCGGCGCGCACGCGGAGGCCGTCTCCGAGCTGACCGCGCTGACGGCGGCGCACCCGCTGCGGGAGCGCCTGCGCGAACTGCTCATGCTGGCTCTCTACCGCAGCGGCCGGCAGGCCGAGGCGCTGGCCGTGTACGCGGACACCCGCCGGCTCCTCGCCGACGAGCTGGGCGTCGACCCGTGCCCGGAGCTCTCCCGGCTCCAGCAGCGGATCCTCCAGGCGGACGCCGAACTGGCCCGTCCCGTGGAGGAATCGGCCCCGGCGCCGGTCGTGGCCCGGCCCGCGCAGCTTCCGGCCACGGTCCCGGACTTCACCGGCCGCAGCTCCTTCGTACGGGACCTGGGCAAGCGGCTGTCCACGGCCGAGGGCTCCGTGATGGCCGTGTCGGCGCTCGCGGGCATCGGCGGCGTCGGCAAGACGACGCTGGCCGTGCACGTGGCCCACGAGGCGCGGCCGCACTTCCCCGACGGCCAGCTGTACGTGGACCTCCAGGGCGCCGGCGCGCGGTCGGCGGCTCCCGAAACCGTCCTCGGGGCCTTCCTCCGCGCCCTCGGCACCCCCGATTCCGCGATCCCGGACTCGCTGGACGAGCGGGCGGCGCTGTACCGCTCGACGCTGGACGGCCGCCGGGTGCTCGTCCTGCTCGACAACGCGCGGGACGCGGCCCAGATCCGCCCCCTTCTGCCGGGCACGGCGGGCTGCGCGGCGCTGGTGACCAGCCGGATCCGGATGGTGGACCTGGCCGGGGCGCATCTGGTGGACCTGGACGTCATGTCGCCCGAGGAGGCGCTCCAGCTCTTCACCCGGATCGTGGGCGCGGAGCGGGTCTCGGCGGAGCGGGAAGCGGCCCTCGACGTGGTCGCCGCCTGCGGCTTCCTCCCTCTGGCGATCCGTATCGCCGCCTCGCGGCTGGCCGCGCGCCGCACCTGGACGGTGGCGGTCCTGGCGGCCAAGCTGGCCGACGAGCGCCGCCGCCTGGACGAGCTCCAGGCGGGCGACCTCGCGGTCAAGGCCACCTTCGAACTCGGCTACGGCCAGCTGGAACCGGCCCAGGCACGCGCCTTCCGCCTGCTGGGCCTGGCGGACGGCCCGGACATCTCCCTCGCGGCCGCCGCGGCCGTCCTCGACCTGGAACTCCACGCCACGGAGGACCTCCTGGAGGCCCTGGTCGACACCTCCCTCCTCGAATCCGCGGCCCCGGGCCGCTACCGCTACCACGACCTGGTCCGCCTCTACGCGCGTGCATGCGCGGAGAGGGACGAACAACCGCCGGTGGAGAGGGAGCTGGCGCTCTCCCGGCTGCTGGACTTCTACCTGTCGACGGCGGCCCGCGTCTACGCGATCGAACGACCGGGGGACCGGACCGTCGCGCATCTGGAGGCCACCCACCACGCCGGGCTGGAGTTCTCGGACCACGCCCAGGCCCTCGACTGGCTGCACGCCGAGGCGGACTGCGTGCTGGCCTGCGCCCAGCAGTCCCTCGCTCCCGAGTCGCTGCGCCGGGCCGTCGATCTCCTGATGGCGACGAAGGACCTGGCCGAGTCGGGTATCAACGCCCTCCGGTACGAGATGGCGGCGGTGGCCGCGCGGGACGCGGCGCGGGCGGCCTGCGACGCCCGCTCGGAGGGCCGGGCCCGCACCACGCTCGGCCAGGTGTACAGCACGGCAGGCAGGTTCGACGAGGCCGACGAGCAGGCCCGTCTCGCCATGGACCTCGGCCGTTCCTCGGGCGATCCCTGGACGCGGGGCAACGCTCCCAACGAGCGCGGAATCCTCGCCCTGTACGAGAACCGTCACTTGGACGCCGAGACCCACCTGTCGCAGGCGCGGGACGCCTTCCGCGCCGACGCGAACAAGCCCGGGGAGGCGAGCGCGCTGTGCAATCTGTCGCGCGTGCACCTCGCCACGGGCAGGGTCGCCAGTGCCGTCGAACTCGCCAAGCAGGGCATCGCCATCTACGCGGAGGCGGACACGGGGCTCGCGCTGCGCCTCGCCAACGGCAAGTACGCCCTCGGGCTCGCCCTCACGGCAGGGGGTCAGACCGTGGAGGCCCGCGCCGTGCTGACCGAGGCGCTCGGTGTCTTCCAGGAGAGCCGGCAGCAACTGTGGCACGGGATGACGCTGTTCCGGCTCGCCGAGGTCCACCTCGCCGATCGCAGGTACGCAGCGGCGGCCGCCAACGCCGAACAGGCCCTCTCCGTGCTCCACGGCATCGGCGGGGAATGGCGTCGCGCCAACGTCCTCACGGTCCTCGGCCGCGGACTCAGTGCGCTGGGGCAGACGGACCGTGCGCGGGTGTGCTGGAGCGAGGCGCTCACGGTCTTCGAGCGGCTGGGCTCACCCGAGGCCACCGAGGTGCACGGGCTGCTCCATCCGGCGGCGGTTGCCTGACCCGGGCTGGGCGTTCATCAATCGTTTATCGCCGCACGGCACTCTCATGCATGTCGATCCGCCGCGTCGGGGGGCAGACGGATCGCTACGAGGCCCCACCGTTAAGGTGTTCGGCCCTGGACGTCCGCCCGGCGGTCCACGGGGGAATTGCCGGGCGGACGTTTCAGTCCCACCAAGCACAACGACTTCAGGAGCTGACTCCATGGCCGACAACCTCAAGCCCACGGATTCGCACGCGACGGGCGAGGACATCACCACCCTGGACTCGCACGCCACGAGCGAGCCGATCAAGCCGCTCGACTCCCACGCCACGGGCGGGGACATCACCACCCTGGACTCGCACGCCACGAGCGAGCCCATCAAGCCGCTCGACTCCCACGCCACGGGTGAGCCGCTCACGTAACGATCCGAGCCGGCCCACGGGGGAAACAGGGGGCCGGCTCGCAACGGGGGACGGCATCGGCGACGCCATCGGGGGAGCCGCCGAGGCCGTGACTGTCCGGATCGCCGAAGCACCAGGCACGGGGGACGTCCGACGGCCGGGGGGACCGGTCGGGCAGGGCCTGGGGCGCAGTGACGGGACAGCGGAAAGAGGGGCCGGGCAGATGCCCGGCCCCTCTTGCATGGGTGCCGCCGGCCTCGGCGTCGCCCGGCTGACGGCCGCGCTCGTCCTCGTCGGCCGTCACGGGGCCACGGTGTTCGACCGCCCTCCCGCGCCACCGCCCTCGGTCACACCGGTCGGACCATGGCCTCCGGGCCGCCCTGGTGGCCGAGGGGGTGCTCGACCGGGCCGCTCCGGTGGACTGGATCGTGGTGGACACCCGGGACGCCTTTCCGCCCGGCGCCGTCGAGACCGTGCTCCGGCGGGCGGAAAGGCTGGGGTGGCTGCGGGTCCACGCGGCGCACGGCATCGTCGTGCTCCGGATCAGCCGCGCGCGAACGACCCCAGGCCCACCAGGCAGTACACGTATTCGTTGACCGTCGCCCCGTTGATCGTGTAGCGGTGGGAGAACGCGTACTGCGTCTTCGGGTTGTCGTTGCAGCGGTTCAGGTCCGAGGTCAGGGGGATCGTCTCGATCACGCGGTAGTGCGCGTCCGAGGCCGAGCAGGGGACCTCCTCCACGTTGCTCACGCTCTGCGCGGTCGTCGAGTCCGGCAGGCGTCCGTTGAGGCAGGTGCCCTTGGCGTACGGGTCCGGCGCCGCCTCCGTCGTCGGGGCGGTGGTGGGGGTGGTGGTCGTCGGGAACGCGGACGTGGTGACCGGGACCGTCGGCGAACCGGCCGTCGGAGCCTTGTCGTCGCTGTCGTCGGTGAGGACGAGCACCGCGATCACCGCGCCGATCACGCCGAGCGTCACCAGGCAGCCCAGCGGACTCGACTTGCGTGGCGGCTGAGCCGGGCCGGCGACCTGGATGCGCAGGAGCACCGTGCTGTTGCCGACCTGGGTCGGGATCACATCGCCGTTCCGGCACGGAGGGATGCGGATGTGGGCGGGGCCCGTCGGCAGCGTGAGGGTGAGGGTCACACCCGTCGCCGCCTGCTGCGGGGTCAGGGTTATGGGGAGTTCGGGAGTCGACACCGGCTGCTCCAAGGGAGACGAGGGCAAGGGGACGCAGTGCGTTGCGGATTGTGCCGGTGGTGCCCACGCTGAAGCCGACGTTCCGCCAGTCAGCGACGATGTTGTGACCTCAGCACCCCCTTCACCACCTTCCCGCTCGCGTTCCTCGGCAGCTCGCCCACGAACTCCACCTCCCTCGGGACCTTGTAGTTCGCCATCTCCCGCCGCGCCCACGCGATCAGATCGTCCGCCGTGGCCCTCGCCCCGGCCCGCCGGACCGCGAACGCCTTCCCGACCTCTCCCAGGCGCGGGTCCGGGACGCCGATGACCGCGACATCGGCGATGTCCGGGTGCAGGCCGAGGAGTTGCTCGATCTCCGCCGGATAGGCGTTGAAGCCGCCGACGATGAACATGTCCTTGATGCGGTCCGTGATCCGCAGGTTGCCCGCCTCGTCCAGGACCCCGACGTCGCCGGTGTGGAGCCAGCCGTCCGCGTCGACGGACTCCGCGGTGGCCGTGTCGTCCTCGAAGTAGCCGCTCATGACGTTGTGGCCGCGCACCAGGACCTCACCCGCCGCCGAGAGACGGACCTCCGTGTCGGGGATCGGGCGGCCCGAGGTGGTCGCGACGACGTCCGCCGGGTCGCCCCTGCGGCACATGGTGACGATGCCGCTCGCCTCGGAGAGGCCGTACGCCGTGAGGACCGTGCCGACCCCCAGCTCGCCGCGCAGCCGCTCGACCAGCCGTAGCGGCACGACTGCCGCGCCCGTGACCACGAGCCTCAGGGCGGAGAGGTCGTACGAGGATCTGGCGGGGTGGTCCAGGAGCGACTGGTGCAGGGTCGGCGGCCCCGGCAGGACCGAGATGCGTTCGGCGGCGATGTTCGCGAGCGCGGTGTCCACGTTGAAGACGGGCTGCGGGACCATCACCGCCCCGCGCATCAGGCAGGCGATGATCCCGGCCTTGTAGCCGAAGGTGTGGAAGAACGGGTTCACGATCAGATAGCGGTCGCCCTCCCGCAGGCCGGCGAGTTCCGACCAGATGCCGTAGCAGCGCAGTGTCTGGGCGTGCGTGATCACCGCGCCCTTGGGGGCGCCCGTCGTCCCCGAGGTGTAGATGATGTCCGAGGGGGCGGCGGAGTCGATCGCGTCGGCCCGGGCCCGTACCTCCGCCGTCGAGACGGACTCGCCCTCCGCCAGGAAGTCCTTCCAGGTCGTGTACTCCTCGGGAGCGGCGTCCGCGAGCACCACCACCCGTTCCAGGTCCGGGAGTTCGACCCCGGCGCGGCGCAGGGACGCGACGTACGAGGTCCCCAGGAACGTCCCGGTGATGAAGAGCAGCTTCGCCCGGGACCGCGCAAGCACGTACGCCGCCTCGGTGCCCTTGAAGCGGGTGTTCAGCGGGACGAGCACCGCTCCCGCCGTCACCGCGCCGAGGGCCGAGACGATCCAGTCCAGGGTGTTCGGCGCCCAGATCCCGACCCGGTCGCCGGGCTCCACACCCGCCGCGAGACAGGCCGCCGCCGCCCGTTCGACACGCTCGCCCAGCTCCTCGTACGAGACGCGGGTACGCCCGTCGACCACCGCCTCGGCCCTCCCGTACCGTTCGGCCGCCGAGCGCACCAGCCCCGCTATCGAGCCCCATTCCAGGTCACCGCGCATTGCAGTCCCTTCCGCCGCACCCGTAGCTGACTATCCGTCAGATTAGCTGTACCCTGACGCGCTGTCAGCAGCTCGCGATCGGGGAGGTTGCAGTGCTCAAGGACGCCACGGCCATCGTCGGGATCGGACAGACACCGTTCGCGAAACGGCTCCCCGAGTCCGAGAAGACGCTCGCCTGCCGGGCGATCCTCGCCGCCCTCGACGACGCCGGCATCGCACCCTCCGAGGTCGACGCCTTCGCCTCGTACACGATGGAGGAGACCGACGAGGTCGAGGTGGCCAAGGCCATCGGCGCCGGAGACGTCACGTTCTTCTCCAAGGTCGGATACGGCGGCGGGGGCTCGTGCGCCACCGTCGGCCATCTCGCCGCCGCCGTCGCCACCGGGCAGGCGAGCGTCGGGGTCGCCTGGCGGTCACGCAAACGCGGCAGCGGCCCCCGGCCGTGGAAGAACACCGCCGTGCAGCTGCCCACCCCCGGCCAGTGGACCCGCCCCTTCGGGCTGCTCCGCCCCACCGACGAGATCGGGATGCTCGCCCGCCGCTACATGCACGAGTACGGCGCCACCCGGGACCACCTCTTCAACGTCGCCCTCGCCTGCCGCAACCGCGCCAACCAGAACCCCGCCGCGATCATGTACGAGCGGCCGCTGACCCGCGAGATGTACATGACCGCCCGCTGGATCAGCGAACCCCTCTGCCTCTTCGACAACTGCCTGGAGACCGACGGGGCGCTGGCCTGTGTCATCGTCAGCGCCGAGCGGGCCCGCGACTGCCGCCGGAAGCCCGTGTACGTCCACTCCGTCGCCCAGGGACTGCCCTCCCAGCACCACGGGATGGTCAACTACTGGAACGACGACCCGCTCTCCGGCCCCGCCTGGACCGCCGCCCGACACCTCTGGAAGCAGGCCGACTTCGGGCCCCAGGACGTCGACGTGGCCCAGATCTACGACGCGTTCACCCCGCTCATCCCGCTCTCCCTGGAGGGGTACGGATTCTGCGACCGCGGCGAGGGCGCCGCGTTCACCGAGGGCGGCGCGCTGGAGATCGGCGGACGGCTGCCGATCAACACCGGCGGCGGCGGACTCTCCGAGGCGTACGTCCACGGCTTCAACCTCATCAACGAGGGCGTGAAGCAGCTCCGCGGCACCTCCACCGCCCAGGTCCCGGACGCCGCCACCTGCCTGGTCACCGCCGGTGAGGGCGTCCCCACGTCGGCGATCCTTCTGAGGAGTTGAGACACGATGCTGACACCTGTCGTCGACGAGGACGGCGCCCCCTTCTGGGAGTACGCCGCCCGGGGCGAGCTGAGGATCCAGGGCTGCACCGACTGCGGCGAACTGCGTTTCCCGCCCCGGCCCTGCTGCCCGCACTGCCAGTCCTTCGGCAGCGAGTGGCGCCTCATGTCCGGGCGGGGCCGGATCTGGTCGTACGTCCTGCCCCACCCGCCGCTCCTGCCCGACTACGCCGCCCAGGCCCCGTACAACGCCATCCTCGTCGAGCTCGCCGACGCGCCCCGCATCCGGCTCGTCGGCAACGTCGTCGCGACCCCGGACGCGGCGCTCGACTCGGTCGACCCGGCGCGGCTGCGGATCGGGGCCGGCGTACGGGTGGCCTTCACCGAGATCGACGGCGTGACCGTGCCGCGCTGGCTCCTGGAGCGCGGATGACCGTCACCGTCGTACGCGACAAGGAGACGGGCGTCGCGGTCGTCACCCTCGACCGGGCCGAGAAGCACAACGCGATCACGCTGGACATGGCCCGGCAACTGGCCGGCACCTGGCGGGAGTTCCGGTACGAGGACGAGGTACGGGCCGTCGTGGTCACCGGCGCGGGCACCCGGGCCTTCTGCACCGGTATCGACCGCTCGGCCGAGGTCCCGCAGCCCTCGTCCCCGTACACGATCGACGATCCGCTGATCGCGATCGGCCCCAAGGCCAACGACCTGTGGAAACCGGTGGTCGCCGCCGTGGAGGGGATGGCCTGCGGCGGGGCGTTCTATCTGCTCGGGGAGGCGGAGTTCCTCGTCGCAGGCGAGGGAGCGTCCTTCTTCGACCCGCACACCACCTACGGGATGGTCAGCGCCTTCGAGACCATCCACATGGCGCAGAAGATGCCGTTCGGCGAGGTGGCCCGCATGGCTCTCATGGGGACCGCCGAACGGGTCTCGGCCCGCCGGGCGTACGAGACGGGGCTCGTCTCCGAGCTGACGGAGCCCGGCGGCGCCCTGGACGCCGCCCGCAGGGCCGCCGCCGTCATCGCCTCGTACCCGACCGAGGCGGTCCAGGGCACGGTCCGCGCCCTGTGGTCGGCCAAGGAGGCCGCCCGGGCGCAGGCCCTGGCCCACGCCCCTCATCTGATCGCGCTCGGAAACCTGGCGCCGGAACGGCAGGCGGAGCTGTTCACCCGCAGGGGCGGCGGCCACCGCCTCCGGTAAGGCGTCCGGCCTCAGCTCCCTTCGGGCGTCACTGCTGCTTGCGCACGTCCCACACCGAGCAGCTCTTCACCTTGTCGACGGACTTCGGGGTCTTCATCGCGACCTCGAATTCCTTCGACTCACCCGGCTCGACCGTGATCAGCCGCTCGGCCGAGTCGACCCGCGTGCCCACGGAGCCCTGGAACTCCAGGGTGACCTTGAAGGTCTCCGTGAAGGTCTCGCGGGAGGTGATCCGCAGCGTGGCGGTCGTGTCCGCCTTACGGGCGGGCTTGCCCTTGCGCTTCTTCTGCGCGGGCTTGACGCAGTCGACGACCACGACGTCCACCGTCGACGTGGGAGAGGACGACACGGTCGGGGTCGCCGTCGGCGAGGACGTGTAGTCGCTGCCGCCCGAGCTTCCGGAGAGGTCGTCGCTGTCGTAGTCGTCGTTCTTCTTCTTGGAGCTGGAGCAGCCACCACCGCTGGAGCTCTTGCTCTTGCTCTTGCCGCTCTTGCTCTTGCCGTGGCTCGTCGTCTGGAAACCCGTCAGCGCGAGCACCACCATCGTGAGCGTCGCCGTGAGCCTGAGGCCCCGACGGCGCGCCGTCCCCGTTGCCATCCCTGGCCCTTCCTGTCGTGTCCGCGCCACCCTAGCGCCGCGTGGCGGGGCCCCCGCACCCGGCGTAGCGTCGACAGCGAGAGCCGGACCGTGAGGAGGCCGATCGATGATCCGCAACGTCATCGGCTCGGTCCTGGCCCTCGCCGGAGCGACGGCCGCCGTCTGGAGCCCCTTCCGTGCCTGGTACGACGGCCGTCACGGCAGCGATTACCCCATCGAGGACCTGTTCGGGGGCATCACCGACGCCAAGGCCGAGGTGATCGGCTCGATCCTGCTGCCCTTCGCCTTCGCGGCCGTGGTCACCCTCGCCGGCGTGGTGTTCCGCTCCCGCCTGCTCGTGGCCCTCGCCGGACTGATCGTGCTCGGCTTCACCATCCTGTGGATGGTCCGCGTCGGCCAGGCCGAGGGCAGCCTGACGATCGCCGGCGACGGTACGGGGCTCGGCGACGGCGTCGCCAGCGCCTTCGGCGGCGGCGTGTTGCTCCTTCTGGCGTCCCTGGTCATGTCGGGCCGCGGCCGCGCGCGCCACGTCCCCCTCGAACCGGAGGCCGGCCGGCCCGCGGAGCCCACGCAGCCCCTGTACCCGACCCAGCCCACGTACCCGACTCCGGACGCCCCGTACGAGACCCCCACACGGACCATGGACGTCCCGTCCTGGCCCCAGGACACGACCCCCGAGCCGCCGAATCCGAACCACCGCGCGTGAACCGGGCGCGCCCGACCTCGGCGCGCTCCACCGGACGGACCCGACCGAACGCGCCCGTACCTCGGCGCGCCCTACCGGACGGACCCGACCGGAAACACCCGACCGAACGCGCCCGACGGCCGCGGCGCGCCCGACCCGGCTCACGCCCTGGGCGCGGCCGCCCCACGACCCGTCGCGGTGCCCTTCACCGCGTCCAGCGCGTACACACAGCGGTCCTTGCTGCACGCGTACACGACCCCGCCCCGCGCCACCGGCGAGCCGGTGATCTCGCCGCCGGTCGCGAGCTTCCAGCGCAGCTGGCCGCCCATCGCGTCCAGCGTGTAGAGGACGTGGTCCGCCGAACCGAAGTGCACCCGGCCGTCGGCCACGACCGGGGCGCCGATCAGCTCGCCGCCCGCCGCGAACCGCCACTTCGGGGTACCGGTCACCGCGTCGAGCGTGTACAGGGCGCTGCCGCTGCCCACATGCACGTTGCCGTCGACGACCAGGACCGGCTCGATCGACTGGCGGGACTCCGTCGCGATCCGCCACCGGTCCTGGCCGGTGGTCGCGTCCAGCGCGTACACGGTGCCGAGGTAGTCGGCGAGATAGACCCCGCCACCCGTGACGGCGGGCCCTGGGGCGAAGGTCGGCGGGGAGAGGAACACCGCGGGCGCCTCGAAGTGCCAGCGAACGTGCCCGCCCGCGATGTCGATCGACAGCACGCGCGTACCGGCCGCGACGTACACACAGCCGTCCTCCGCCGGAGTCACCCGTACGGGGACGTTGCCGCAGGAGGCGGCGTCGCCGACCGGGTACGACCAGCGCTCCGCACCCGTACGGGCGTCCAGGGCCTGGAGCCGGGCGTCGCGCCACACGTACACCGTGTCGCCGTGGACGGCGGGCCCGGCCTCCGGGGTCTCGAAGTCCGTCTGCGCGCCGGTGACCTCCCACAGCTTGGCGCCGTTGGACGCCTCCCAGCCCTGGACCCCGCCGCCCCGGGTGCCGGTGACGACCGTGCCCCGGTCGATCTTGAGGGAGTACACCCAGGCGTCCGTCTGGAGCCGCCAGCGCTCACTGCCGTCGGTGGCGTCGAGCGCGTACAGCGTCGGCCCGTCGGAGGCGTGGACACGGCCCTGCGCCACGGCCATGGACCAGGCCACGTCCCGGGTCTTGAACTGGCGGCGGCCACTGGCCACGTCTAGGGCGTGCACCTCGAAGGAGGTGACGTAGAGCAGGTCGCCGGCGACGACCGGCGTGCCCCAGACGTCGTTCGACATCCGGAAGCGCCAGGGCCGCCAGTGCGCGGGCTCCTGCGTGGCCTCCGGTGCGGGGGCGGGGGCGGGCAGCGGGCGGGAGCCGGGCGGCGGGCCGGGCTCGGCGCCGTTCGGACCGCCGCCGGGCGGGCGGATCCAGCCGGTGGCCGGACCGGCGTCGACGACCGACCCGACGGCGGCGCGGGTGTCGGCGACCCGCAGGCCGGGACCGATCGGGACGGCGGCACCGGCGAGCCGTACGGGACCGGCGGCCTCGGCCGGCGCGGCGTGACGACCGCCGCCCGGCTGGCCGGAGTGCGCGTCGCCGCCCCACTCCGGCGTGGACCGGGGCGGACGCGGCGGTGCGGGCGGGGCGGCCGGGGGCGGCGGGGCACTCGGGCGGCCCCCGCGGCGCGTCTCGATCATGGCCGTGGCGCGCTGCGGCAGCCATGCCGAGGCCGTACCGCTGTCGTCGCTGCCGGAGCCGAAGAGATGGGGTGCGAGCTGTGCCTGGAGGTCGGCCGGAGTGGGCCGGCGCGACACGTCCATCTGCATACAGGACTCGATGAGCGGACGCAGCTCGTCGGGCAGACCCTCCAGGTCCGGCCCCTCCCTGAGCAGCATGAAGACCGTCTCGACGGGGTTCGCGCCATGGAAGGGAGCATGACCGGTGGCCGCGAAGACCAGCATCGAGCCGAGCGAGAAGACGTCGCTGGCGCCGGTGACGCTGCGCGAGTCACGGGCCTGCTCGGGCGACATGTACGCGGGCGTGCCGACGGCGACGTTGGTCATGGTCAGGCGGGTGTTCGAGACCCCGGAGGCGATACCGAAGTCGATCACCCGGGGACCGTCCTCGACGACGAGGACGTTGGACGGCTTGAGGTCGCGGTGGACCAGGCCCGCGCCGTGGATGGACTGCAGGGCCTCGGCGACACCGGCGGCCAGCCACCGCACGGCCTGGGCCGGCAGCGGCCCGCACTCGTTCACTATCTCTTCGAGGGAGGGCGCGGGCACGTACGCGGTGGCCAGCCAGGGCACGGCGGCCCGGGGATCGGCGTCGACGACGGCGGCCGTGTAGAAGCCGGAGACGGCACGCGCGGCCTCGACCTCACGGGTGAAGCGGACACGGAACAGCTGGTCCTCGGCGAGCTCGGTCCGCACGGTCTTGATCGCCACGCGCCGCCCGGACGCCGAGCGCGCGAGATAGACCAGGCCCATGCCACCTGCACCGAGCCGGCCCAGCACCTCGAAGGGCCCGATCCGTCTCGGGTCGTGCTGCGTCAGCTGCTCCACTTGCCTGCCACCTCCCCGTACGGGCCATGAGAATACGGCCCCGTGGCCCTGATTCTTCCTGTCCGAGGCGACGGTTGCGAACCCGGGGGCGGATCGGGGTGTCCTATCTCATTTCGCCGGGCGGGGTGGAGGGCTTTTCGGGCGATTCGGTGGATTCGTCCGGCGTCTCGTCCGAGGGGGATCCGGAATCGTCTCGTACGGGCTCCCCTGCGGGCTCGTCGGCGGGTCGGGCGGCGGCCTCTTCGGTGGGTTCCGCGAGGACGGCGAAGCGGGCTCCCTGGTTGTCGCGGAGGACGGCGATGCGGCCGTGCGGGGTGTCGAAGGGAGGGTTCGTGACGCGGCCGCCGAGGGCGGTGGCGGTCGCGCAGGTCTCGTCGCAGTCGTCGACGGCGAAGTAGACGAGGATGTGCCCCGGCAGCTCGACCGGGAAGGCCTCGGTGAGGACGGCGCGGCCACCGAAGGACGTGTCGTCGCCCGGGCGGGAGCCCGGTGGGGACCAGACGCGGTAGTCGAAGTCGCCCTCCCTGCCCTCCTCGTCCGGTTCCACCTGGGTGCCGAGGTAGCCGAAGACGGAGGCGTAGAAGGTGTCGACCGCGTCCCGTTCCCTCGTATAGACCTCCATCCAGCAGAAGGAGCCGGGGAGCATCGTCCGCTCGAAGCCGTCGTCGTCACCGGCCTGGCGCAGGCCGAAGACGGCGCCGCCGGGGTCGGCGGCCAGTGCCAGGATCCCGAAGGGCCCGACGGGGTACGGCTCCATGATCATCTGGCCGCCGGCGGCTTTGATCCGGGCGGCGAGGGTGCCGGCGTCCCGGGTGGCGAGGTAGACGGTCCAGGTGGTGGGCATCCGGCCGTCCCGCTTCGGGATGAGGCCCGCCACGCGCCTGCCGTCCTTGCGCGCCTCGTCGCGGTCGGGGTCGAAGGTCCAGCCGAAGAGCTCGCCGTAGAACCGCTTGCCCGCCTCGAGGTCGGGGAGCTGCGCTTCCACCCAGCAAGGGGTGCCCTCTGTGAATACGGCCATGGCTCCACGCTAGGTCCGGGTGACCCGCCCCGCACGCCCCGTAATCGAACATACCGCCATATAGGGACCCGGCGGACACCGGATTCCGTGAGTTGTCCACCGAAGTTTTCCACAGGCTGTTAATAAGCCTTTTCGAGTGCGAGCCCGCTCCCCGGCCCCCGGGGACGCCCGTCGACCGCCCGAGAGGAGGTGCACCCCATTTGCAGTCGGTCGAATCGCGCGCCGATCACCCGTCGGTAAGCTGACGGCATGACAGGACAAGTACGCACCGTCGACGGCCGCGTGGCTGGACGACGCGGTCAGGCGACGCGGCAGAAGCTGCTCGACTGCCTCAGCGAGATGCTCAGCTCCTCGCCGTACCGGGACGTCAAGGTCATCGACGTGGCCCGGAAGGCGGGCACTTCACCCGCGACGTTCTATCAGTACTTCCCCGACGTCGAGGGCGCCGTTCTCGAGATCGCGGAGGAAATGGCCAAGGAGGGCGCGGGGTTGACCGAGCTGGTCTCCGGCCGCTCCTGGGTCGGCAAAGCCGGCTGGCAGACCTCCGAGGAACTGGTCGAGGGCTTCCTGGACTTCTGGCGCCGGCACGACGCGATCCTGCGGGTCGTGGACCTCGGGGCCGCGGAGGGCGACAAGCGGTTCTACAAGATCCGCATGAAGATCCTGAACTCCGTCACCAACTCCCTCACGGACACGGTGAAGGAGCTCCAGGCCAAGGGCAAGGTCGACAAGGATGTCAGCCCCGCGGCGATGGCGGGCTCCCTGGTGGCGATGCTGGCCTCGGTGGCCGGCCACCAGAAGGGCTTCCAGACCTGGGGTGTGAAGCAGGCCGAACTGAAGCCCAATCTGGCGCTGTTGGTGCATCTGGGAATCACGGGCAAGAAGCCGACGAAGTAGGAGCGCCCTGCCGAAGCCCCCGCGCCGCACCTCCCTTCCCCCATTCGTCCTGTCGCGCCGACGACGGTCCGCACCGCAGACCGTCGTCGGCGTTCCCATGCCGGGCCCCGGGCGCCCGGGCCGCGCGTCCTCGGCCCCGGGCACCCCGACCCCGGGCACCCCGACCCCGCGCACCCCACGCCCCGCAACCCCGCGTCCCGCGCACCCCATGCCCCGCACAGACGAACCCCGCACCGGCGAGCCCGCTACCGCCGCGTCAGGCGGAAGAGCCTGATCTCCCGCTCCACCCTGGCCTGGTACGTCGCGTACGGCGGCCAGAACCCGAGCGCCGTTCTCCACGCGGCCGCCCGCTCCTCCCCGCCCAGCAGCTCGGCCCGCACGAGGATCGCCTCGCCGCGCCAACTGACCTCTGCCTCCGGGCACTTCAGCAGGTTCCCGGTCCACGCCGGGTGCCCCTCCCGCCCGAAGTTCGACCCGATCAGCAGCCAGGTCCCGTCGGGCTCGGGGATGCAGGCCAGCGGCGTCACCCGCGGGAGCCCCGACTTCGCGCCCCGTACCGTGAGGATGAGTCCCGGCAGCATCTGGGCGCTGAGCATCATCTTCCCCCGCGTCAGCCGGTGCACCGCCCGGTCCATGGCCGGTATGAAGTGCGGCGCGACCTTCGCGAACGTCCGCGTGGACGACACCTTCTGCATCAGACGCACTCCGACGGCCACTACGCCGCCACCTCCCCGAAGAGTCCGGTCTCCTGCGCGACCCGCGCCCGCAGCCGACGCGCGGGCCCGAAGAGCAGCTCGTCGGCGGTCGCCCGTTTGAAGTACAGATGGGCCTCGTGCTCCCAGGTGAAGCCGATGCCGCCGTGCAGCTGGATGGTCTCCCCGGCCACCGCCCGCAGCGCCTCCAGGGCCGCCGCGAGCGCGAGCGTTCCGGTGGCCGGTTCGCGGGCCGCGCCGTAGGCCAGTGAGCGCGCCGCCTCCACCTGCACGTACAGGTCGGCGAGGCGGTGTTTGACCGCCTGGAAGGAGCCGACGGGCCGGCCGAACTGTTCGCGGGAGCCGACGTACTCGACCGTGCGGTCCAGGGCCGACTGGGCCGCGCCGACCGACTCGGCCGCGAGTGCCGCCGCCGCCGTCCGTCCGGTCGCCGCGAGCACACCGAGCACGTCGACCGGCTCCTCGCCGAGCAACTCCGCTTCCACGTCCCGCAGTTGCACGGTGGCCTGGGAGCGGGTGGCGTCCAGGGCGGGCTGCCGTACACGGAGGAGTCCGGCGGCTTCGCCGCGTACCAGGAAGAGCAGGGTCCGGCTCCGCGCAAAGCCGCCGGCGTGCGCGGCGACGACGAGCAGCCCGGCGCTGTGTCCGTCGAGGACCTGTGCGGCCTCCCCGTAGAGCCGCCACCGCCCGTCCACGGAGCGCGCCTGGATTCCGCCCGCCCGGCCGCCGCCGGCCCAGGAGCCGTCGGCGTTGTCGCCGGTCAGTCCGAGCGCGAGGGCGAGCGAGGTGCCGGCGACCGCGAGGGCGCAGGTCAGCGAGGAGTCGGCGATGCGCGGCAGGAGGTCGGCACGCTGCTCTTCGCTGCCGAGGGCGAGGATCAGCGGGGCGGCGAAGACGGCGGTGGCGAGGAGCGGGGAGGGTGCGAGGGCCCGGCCGGTCTCCTCGCAGGCGAGGACGAGTTCGGCGGGGCCGCAGCCGACACCGCCGTACTCCTCGGGCAGGGCGAGTCCGGCGAGTCCGAGGGTGCCGGACATCCGGTGCCACAGGTCGGTGTCGTACCCCTCGGGGGTCGCGACGGCGGTGCGGACCTCGGCGGGTCCGGAGCGTTTGGCGAGCAGTTCGCGCAGGGTGCGGCGGATCTCGTCCTGCTCCGCGGTGAAGGCGGCGTCCATGGAGCTCCCCTCCGTATCTGACGGCCCGTCATGTTAGGCCGGGGAGGGGCAGAAGCACAGAGCCGGGATCAGCAGATCTCACCGGGGTCGCGCGCGGTCGCCCGCAGAAGGTCCCGTACGAGGTCGAAGTCGACGTTCTCGGTACGCCGGAAGCGCAGGCAGCCCTTGCCCATGTCCTGGTCCGCCAGCCGGTCCTCGAAGCCCTCCCGGATGTCCGGCCGCATCAGATAGAAGGAGATGTACTGCTTCTGCGCCGCGAAGGCGATCTCCGGCTCGCCGCCGGGGCGGTGATAGGCGGGCATTCCGTAGGCCATGACCTCCTCGAAGCCGTGGAGCTCCGTGCGGCACAGCTCGCGCAGCCGGACCAGGACCGTGAGCCGGTCCGTCTCCGGGATCTCGGCGAGGTAGCCGTCCACATCTTCGGCCGCGCTTCTCGGCATCCGTGCCTCCCAGTCCAAAGTCTTCCACGCATATCTGATGTACCGTCAGATTCATGCCCACCACTTCACGGAACCGCGCCGGGCGCCGCGTCGCCGTCGTCGGCATAGCCCTCTCCGACTGCGGCCGGGTCGACGAGGCCACTCCCTACACTCTGCACGCCCAGGCCGCTCGCCGCGCCCTCGCGGACAGCGGACTCGACCGCTCGGTGATCGACGGCCTCGCATCGGCGGGCCTCGGGACGCTCGCACCCGTCGAGGTCGCCGAGTATCTGGGGCTGCGCCCCCGCTGGGTGGACTCCACCGCCGTCGGCGGCGCCACCTGGGAGGTCATGGCCGCGCACGCGGCCGACGCCATCGCCGCCGGGCACGCCAACGCCGTCCTGCTGGTCTACGGATCGACCGCCCGCGCCGACATCAAGGCCCGGCGCCGCACCGCGAACCTCTCCTTCGGGGCGCGCGGCCCGCTGCAGTTCGAGGTCCCGCACGGGCACACACTGATCGCGAAGTACGCGATGGCCGCCCGGCGCCATATGCACGAGTACGGCACCACCCTGGAGCAGCTCGCCGAGGTCGCCGTCCAGACGCGGGCGCACGCCGCGCTCAACCCGGAGGCGATGTTCCGCGATCCGATCACCGTCGACGAGGTGCTCGACGGGCCGATGATCGCGGACCCCTTCACCAAGCTGCACTGCTGCATCCGCAGCGACGGGGGCGCCGCGGTGCTGCTCGCCGCCGAGGAGTACGTGCCGGACACGGCGAAGGCGCCCGTCTGGATCCTCGGCACGGGCGAGCACGTCTCGCACACCACGATGTCGCAGTGGGAGGACTTCACGGTCTCCCCGGCGGCGGTCAGCGGCCGGCTCGCCTTCGAACGGGCGGGGGTGCGACCGGAGGAGATCGACCTCGCGGAGATCTACGACGCCTTCACCTATATGACGCTGGTGACGCTGGAGGACCTGGGCTTCTGCGCGAAGGGCGAGGGCGGTCCGTTCATCGAGGAGAAGGGCCGGCTTCCGGTCAACACCGACGGCGGTGGGCTCTCGGCCTGCCATCCGGGGATGCGGGGCCTGTTCCTGCTGGTGGAGGCCGTACGACAGCTGCGCGGGGAGGCGCCGGGGCTCCAGGTGCGGCGGGCGGACGGGAGCCTTCCGGAGCTTGCGGTGGCGTCGGGGACGGGCGGCTGGTTCTGCTCCTCGGGGACGGTGGTGCTCGGTCGCGGGTGACCCCGGGGCCGGCAGCGGCCACGCCCGGGACCGCGCGCGGCCGACCCCGGGGAAGGATCTATACAAGCGTCATAGACAAGCGTGTAGGACATCCGTATAGTCATCTGTGCGGGGCCGGAGAGGCCCCGCACACCCGACAAGGAGTCCCGCCATGACGCACACGAACCCGCTCGCGAACAAGACCGTCCTGATCTCCGGCGCCTCCGTCGCCGGCCCCGCCCTCGCCCTCTGGCTCCACCGCTACGGCTTCACCGCCACCGTCGTCGAGCGCGCCCCCGAACTCCGCACCGGCGGCTACAAGGTCGACATCCGCGGCACCGCCGTCGAGGTCTGCCGCCGGATGGGCGTCCTCGACGAGATCCGCGCCGACTCCACCGACATGGACGGCGGTTCGTACGTCGACGCCCAGGGCCGCACGGTCGGCCGGATGCCCGCCGAGATCTTCGGCGGCCGGGTCGAGCAGGACGACGAGATCATGCGCGGCGACCTCGCCCGCATCCTGTACGAGCGGACCCGCGACGACGTCGAGTACCTCTTCGGCGACTCCATCGCCGCCCTGCACGACGACGGCGACGGCGTCGACGTCACCTTCGAGAGCGGCACCCGCCGCCGCTTCGACCTGGTCGTCGGCGCCGACGGACTGCACTCGAACACCCGCCGGCTCGTCTTCGGCGACGAACAGCGCTTCAAGCGGCACCTCGGGGCGTACATCTCGATCTTCACCGCCCCCAACCGGCTGGGCCTCACCCGCTGGGAGACCTACCACGCCCGCCCGGACAAGCTGATCTCCGTCTACAGCGCCGCCGGCGAGCAGGCGCACACCGCGAAGAACTGCTTCGTCTTCGCCTCCCCCGAGGAGCTCTCCTACGACCACCGCGACACCGAGCGGCAGAAGCGGCTGCTCGCCGAGGCCTTCGCCGGCGACGACTGGGAGATCCCGAGGCTGATCGCGGACTCGGCCGACGCCGAGGACTTCTACTTCGATTCGATCGCCCTCATCGAGATGGACCGCTGGTCCAGCGGCCGCGTCGTCCTGCTCGGCGACGCCGCCCACTGCACCTCCCCCGCCTCGGGCCAGGGCACGGGCCTCGCCCTGACCGGCGCGTACGTCCTGGCGGGCGAGCTCGCGGCGGCGCACGGGGACCACCGGGTCGCCTTCGCGGCGTACGAGCGCGAGATGCGGCCGGGCGTGGAGCTGAACCAGAAGTTCGCCGCCGGCTTCGTCAAGGAGATGACCGTCTCCTCCCGCTGGAAGATCGCCCTGCGCATGGCCATGGTCCGCACACTCCCCCGCACGCCGTGGAAGAACCTCATCGCGAAGAAGATCCGCGACGACATCCAGCGCGCCGCCCACGCCGTACCGGTGAAGGAGTACGGGCAGACCTGCGGGCCTAGGGTTGCCGCATGACCGACTTCGACAGCACGCTCCGCTCCCTCCGGGTCTGGGACACCGACCTCCCGGGCTTCGCCCCCGAGACGGCCCCCGCCGAGCCGCTGCCGCTCTTCCACGACTGGTTCGTGGCGGCGGCCCGGGCCGGGCAGACCGAGCCGCACACGATGTCCCTGGCCACCGTCGACGAGGACGGACGGCCCGACGTCCGCACGGTCATGCTGCACGGCGCCGACGAGCGCGGCTGGCACTTCGCCTCCCACGCGACCAGCGCGAAGGGCCGCCAGCTCGCCGCCCGCCCCGAGGCCGCGCTCGGCTTCTACTGGCCGGTCCAGGGCCGCCAGGTCCGGCTGCGGGGCCGGGTCGTCACGGGCACGGCGGGCGAGGCGTACGACGATCTGCACGCGCGCTCGACGGGCGCCGTCGCCTCGGCGCTGGTCGGACGCCAGAGCGAGGTGCTCGACTCGGTCGAGGACCTGAACGTCGCCAGCCGGGGCGCCTGGGAGCGGGCGCAGGCCGAGCCGGGGGCCCACGCGCCCACCTGGACGCTGTACGTCCTCCAGCCGTCCGAGGTCGAGTTCTTCCAGGGCGACGAGCAGCGCCGGCACCTCCGGCTGCGGTACCGCCTCGACGCGGCGTCGGGCTGGGTACGGGAGCTGCTCTGGCCCTGACCCGGGGGCGGGGCGCACCATGAGAGGAGGAGGTGGAACGAGATGGGTACGTACATGGATGTCCACCACGGCATGGTGGGGATCACGGGCGATCAGCTCCGGGAGGCGCACGCCGCCGATCTCGCCATCGAGAAGGACGAGGGCGTGCACTTCAAGCAGGCCTGGGCGGACCCCGAATCCGGCACGGTCTACTGCCTCTCCACCGGCCCCTCGGCCGACGCGGTCCAGCGGATCCACGAGCGCACCGGCCACAAGGCCGACGAGATCCACGAGGTCCCCCTCACCGTCTGAACGAGCCACCGAAGGCCCCGACCCGAGGCCGGGCGGCCGCCCTCCGCCCGACCTGCTCCGGAAGGGTCCGTATCGTGGCGAGCGGATACCGCTCGGACGTACGGGGGTTGGGTGCGGATCGCAGATCACGCCAGGTGGGACCGGGACTTCCCGGTGAAGTACCTCCTGGTCCAGGAGGACGACGACGGGGTGGAGCAGCTCTGGGGAAGGTGCGCGGGGGTCGACGGGCTGTTCGTCGACGACGTCCCGCCACCGCGGGAGATCCTGACCCTCCGCGGGTGCGCCCCCGACGGCCCCCTGAAGGACGCCCTGGCCGGACCCGGCACCTCGTTCCGAGGTCTGGGCGACGTCGGTGTCGAGGTCCACGACGGCGGGGAGCCCGTCCAGTGGTGGACCCTGGTCGACGCGGAGCTGGTGGCCCACCGGCCCCATCCGGGCGACCCGGCCCGGTACGACATCGTGCTCGGCGCCGGCGTCAGGCACGAGGAAAGCTTCGTCGAGAAGCCCGGGACACCGCGCTTCGAACTTTCCGCCGGAACGACCGTGTCCGCGAAGAGCATGGGCAGCTGCTCCATGGTCGACGGCCTGTTCGATCCGCGGGCGGACCCGGCCCCCGTCCCGATGGAGCTGATCGGCTGCGAGGCCGTGGAGCCCCTGCTTGTGGGGACGCAGCAGCCGCGCCGGTGGAATCACGACTGGGTGCATCTGCTGGTGCTGGACCGCCACGGCACCGTAATGGCCGCCCCTGCCGTGGGCCTGGCCATCGACGGAGCGCGCCCGTCCGTGCTCGGCGACGGGCTCGAGGACATCACCCTCACCGACGGTGGCGACGACCGGCGACCGACGGCGGCCCGCCCGATCTGGGAGCGGTGGTACCAGGGCCCGCCGACGGAGCCCAACCTCTGGGCGCCGTACGACGCGGAGGGCCGGGACGAGTGGCTGGAGCTGACCACCCGCGCCTGGCGGACACCCGCGCCCCGGCCGGACCGTACCGGTGGCGAGCACCACCTCGACGGCCGGTTCGTCACGGACGTCCCCGGCCTGCACTGCGCGATCGGCGAGGCCCTGCTCGGACCGGGCCGCTACTTCGGCCGGGAGTGGAACGCCTTCAAGGACTGCCTGTCCGGTGGATTCGGAGTGGCCGCGCCCTTCACCCTGACCTGGCACGACTCCGAGGTCGCACGCCACGCGCTGGCGGACGTCGTGGAAGGTCCGGACGAAATCTCGTACTTCGAGGAGACCGTGCAACTCCTCGAACGGCGGGGCGTCACGGTCGTACTCCGCTGAGCCGCAGGAACTCACCACGATGCGAAGGAGCCGGACAATGGCCGCCCGCGACACCGCGACCAACCTCCTCGCCCTGGGCGGCGCCGTGGCCCGCTCGCCCTTCGCGAGGGCCCGCCCGGACGCGCCGCTGCCGACGACCCGGATCGTCCGCGGCCCGCTCCCGGTCGACGAGCGCCGTCTGGCCGCGTACGCACGCGTCTGCGGCTTCCCTCAGGCACCGGGCGAGAGGCTCCCGCTGACGTACCCCCACGTCCTCGGCTTCCCCTCGGCGCTGCGGCTGATGTCCCGCCGCGACTTCCCGCTGCCGCTGCTCGGCCTCGTGCACACCTGGATCAGGATCATCCGGCACGCCCCGCTGACGGTGGACGACAGACCTGAGATCACCGTGTACGCGCGGGAGCTGACCCCGCACCGCCGGGGCACCGAGGTCACCATGGTGACGGAGGCGCGGCTCGCGGGGCGGCTGGTGTGGGAGTCGGCGAGCGGCTATCTGGCCCGCCACGGAGGCCGGTCCGGCGCCCCGGGCCCGATGTCTCCGCCCCTCCCCAGGACCGCCGAGTGGCGGCTCCCGGCGAATCTGGGCCGCCGCTACGCAGCGGTGTCGGGCGACCGGAACCCGATCCACCTCCACCCGCTCACCGCACGGGTCTTCGGCTTCCCGAGGACGGTCGCGCACGGCATGTGGAGCTTCGCCCGCTGTCTGGCCGAGCTCGACGAGGACGGCGAACTCCCCTTCGCGCGAGCGGAGTTCAAGGCACCGGTCCTCCTGCCCTGCACGCTCACCCACGGAACCGACGGTCAGGGCCGCTTCCAGCTGCACAGCGGGGGACGGCTGCATCTGACCGGCGTCATCGGGGAGACCAGCGCTCGCTCTTCATGAGGTTGCCGAGCCCCGCCCAGGCGAAGTTCATCAGCGTCGCCGCCGCCTCCCAGGCCGTCATCCCCGGCGTCTCGTTGGCCCAGCCGGCCAGCGACTCCGCCGCCCCGACCAGCGCCTGGGCGAGCCCGGCGACATCCCGCTCGGCCAGCTCCGGATCCCGCTCCGTCTCACGGTGGGTCTGCTTGGCGGCGGCCCCGATCAGCGTCCCCACGTACGCCACGATCTCGTCGCGCATCAGCGCGGCCTCACTGGCGAACGGCTCCCCGTGCGTCCGCGCCTGCCGGTTCAACACCGCCCAGCCGTCGGGGTGCTCGGCGGTGTGCGTGAAGAAGGCCAGCAGCCCGGCCCACAGCTGCTCGTCGGCCGGCAGCCGCGGATTGACCGCGGCGGCCACGGCATCGAGCAGCGCCTTCGCCTCCCGCCGGATACAGGCGGTGAAGAGGTCTTCCTTGGAGTTCAGATACAGGTAGACCAGGGGCTTGGACACGCCCGCCAGCTCGGCGATCTCGTCCATGGAGGCGGCCTGGTACCCCAGCTGCCCGAAGGTCTGCACGGCAGCGTCCATCATCTGCTGCTCCCGCACCGCCCGCGGCAGCCGCCGGACCTTCGCGCCATCGCCCTCGGCCATCCCACTACCCCCAACTCGCCTGCACCGGGGGAGAGCCTACGTGCCGTACAAACACCTGTGCCCCTGTCCGGACGGGGACAGGGGCACGGGCACCGCGCGGGGGGGGGACGGATCAGGCGGCGACCGTCAGCGGCTCGCGCTCGTCGACCGGGGACGAGGAGGCGGCGTTGTACGCGTCGACGTCCAGGATCTTCTCGCGGGCGGCGACGACGACCGGGACCAGAGCCTGACCTGCGACGTTCGTGGCCGTCCTCATCATGTCCAGGATCGGGTCGATCGCCATCAGCAGGCCCACGCCCTCCAGCGGGAGGCCGAGCGTGGAGAGGGTCAGGGTCAGCATGACCGTCGCGCCGGTGAGGCCCGCGGTGGCCGCGGAGCCGACGACCGAGACGAAGGCGATCAGCAGGTAGTCCTGGATGCCCAGCTGCACGTCGAAGATCTGCGCGATGAAGATCGCGGCGAGCGCCGGGTAGATCGCGGCGCAGCCGTCCATCTTGGTCGTGGCGCCGAACGGGACGGCGAAGGAGGCGTACTCCTTCGGGACGCCGAGGCGCTCGGTGACCTTCTGGGTGACCGGCATGGTGCCGACCGAGGAGCGGGAGACGAAGGCCAGCTGGATGGCCGGCCAGGCGCCCTTGAAGAACTGGATCGGGTTGACCTTGGCGACCGTCGCGAGCAGCAGCGGGTAGACGCCGAACATGACCAGCGCGGAGCCGATGTAGACGTCGGCGGTGAAGGTCGCGTACTTGCCGATCAGCTCCCAGCCGTAGTCGGCGATGGCGAAGCCGATGAGGCCGACGGTGCCGATGGGGGCGAGGCGGATGACCCACCACAGGGCCTTCTGCAGCAGCTCCAGGACCGACTCGGAGAGCGCGAGGATCGGCTTGGCGCGGTCGCCGAGCTTCAGTGCGGCGACACCGGCGACGGCGGCCATGAAGACGATCTGGAGGACGTTCAGCTCGGTGAAGGGCGTGATGACGTCCGAGGGGATGATCCCGGTCAGGAAGTCGATCCAGGTGCCCTCGCGCTTCGGCAGCTTGCCGTCCTGCGGGGTGAGGCCGGTGCCGGCGCCCGGGTTGGTGATCAGGCCGATCGCGAGGCCGATGGCGACCGCGATCAACGACGTGATCATGAACCAGACCAGCGTCTGGGCGGCCAGGCGGGCCGCGTTGTTGACCTTGCGAAGGTTGGTGATGGACACCAGGATCGCGAAGAAGACGAGCGGGGCGACGGCCAGCTTCAGGAGCTGGACGAAGATGTCGCCGACCTGACCGAGGGTCTCCTTGAGCCAGCTGACGTCCTGGCTGCGGGCGAGCCAGCCGAGCAGGACGCCGAGCACGAGACCGGCGACTATCTGGGCCCAGAAGGGGATCTTCGGTATGCGGGAGGAAGTCGGGGACTTCGCCTCGGGCGTGGACGCGGACGCGGACACAGACACACTCCACAGGTGCGTATCGGGGAATACGGGGACGGGGGTGCGGTACACCGCGCTCAGGCGGTACCGCTGCATGATGCCGGGGTCAGAGCTCGCGGCAACAGACCGCGGACATACAGCGGCACAGATCGACATGCAGGCGCGCCACGAGCGGAGTGCTCACGGCATCGGAGAGGCGCACAGCTGTCTTCATGGCGGACACGTTAACACTTGAACTTTGAGAACCTCAAAGCCCTTCTTTGAGGTAGCGGAAGTCACCCAGAGCCTCCGAAACGCAGAACACCCCGGTCAGGAGCCTTCGAAGCTCCCGTTCCGGGGTGTACGTCTGTGATGAACCTTACGCAGTCCTTACGCGCCGATCACGCGCCGGTCACTCGTCCTTCACGCGTCCTCGCGCGGACGCGTCCTTCACGCGTCCTCGCGCGTCCGGTTCTCGGCCAGGCGGTCCTTCGCCCGGTCGACCTTGGCCACGATCTGCTCGGACATCGCGTCCCGCTGCCCGCGCAGCAGCACGAAGCTGAGAGGCGCGGAGATCACGATGGAGAGCAGGAGCACCCAGAGCAGGTTGGAGTCACCGAGGCCGCGCGGCAGCACACCGATGTAGACGAGGCCCCAGAGCGCGAAGAAGCAGCCGGCGAAGACTCCGAGGCGCATGAGGGTGTAGCGGAGGGTCGCAGCGCCCGTTCCGTTCTCGGCCACGACGGCCCCTTTCTCTGTCTGTACGTTTTCGTCCCACCAGTGAAGCACGGCGGACGAATAGGGCGGCCCGCAACCCCTCGATGAGGGGTTGCGGTCGGGCGACGGGTGGGTCAATCCAGCGGGAGCAGCATGAAGATGTCGTCACGGTCGTCGCCCTCGGCCACCCGGATCGCGCCGGGCACCCGCCCGACCTCCTTGTAGCCGCAGGAGCCGTAGAAGCGGTCGACGCCCGTGCCGCCGCGGCAGGTGAGGCGTATCGCCTCGATCCCGTCGAAGCCGCGGACCGCGTCCTCTACCGCGGCCATGAGGTCGCGCCCGTACCCCTTGCCCTGGTGGGAGGGGTGGACCATCACCGTGTACAGCCACACCCAGTGCTTCATGAGCCGGTGCGTGTTGTACGCGACGAAGGTGGTGGCGGCGACGGTGCCGTCCTCCTCGTACCCGACGACGAGCCGCATCCGGCCCTGGGCCATCGCGGCGAAGTGGGAGACGAGCTCGGGCCGTACCTCGTCGACCGTCACCGGTGGCACGAAGCCGACGGCGCCGCCGGCGTTGGAGACGTCCGCCCACAGCCGCAGGATGCCGTCGCGCAGCTCGGGGGTGGCTGGGGGGTCGAGTTCGAAACTCAGGGACATCGAGCCGAGACCGCCTCAGACCCGCATCGGCTGGGGCGACTCGCGACGGTCCGCGTCCGGTCCCGGGTACTCGCGGATGATCTCGTAGCGGGTGTTGCGCTCCACCGGGCGGAAGCCGGCGTCACGGATCAGCTCCAGCAGATCCTCGCGGCCCAGCTTGTTCGGCGTGCCGTAGTTGTCGGCGTCGTGCGTGATCTTGTACTCGACGACCGAGCCGTCCATGTCGTCGGCGCCGTGCTGGAGCGCCAGCTGGGCGGTCTGGACGCCGTGCATGACCCAGAAGACCTTGACGTGCGGCACGTTGTCGAAGAGCAGCCGGGAGACGGCGAAGGTCTTCAGGGCCTCGGCACCGGTCGCCATGGTGGTGCGCGCCTGGAGCTTGTTGCGGACCTTGCCGTCCTGCATGTCGACGAAGTCGTGCTGGTAGCGCAGCGGGATGAAGACCTGGAAGCCGCCGGTCTCGTCCTGGAGCTCACGCAGTCGCAGCACGTGGTCGACGCGGTGCCGGGGCTCCTCGATGTGCCCGTACAGCATCGTGCTCGGGGTCTTCAGGCCCTTCTCGTGCGCGAGGCGGTGGATCCGGGACCAGTCCTCCCAGTGCGTGCGGTGGTCCACGATGTGCTGGCGGACCTCCCAGTCGAAGATCTCCGCGCCGCCGCCGGTGAGGGACTCCAGGCCGGCCTCGATGAGCTCGTCGAGGATGTCGGAGGCCGACATGCCCGAGATCGTCTCGAAGTGGTGGATCTCGGTGGCGGTGAACGCCTTGAGGGAGACGTTCGGCAGGGCCTTCTTGAGCTCGGAGAGCGAGCGCGGGTAGTACCGCCAGGGCAGGTTGGGGTGGAGCCCGTTGACGATGTGCAGCTCGGTGAGGTTCTCGTTCTCCATCGCCTTGGCGAGGCGGACGGCCTCCTCGATGCGCATCGTGTACGCGTCCTTCTCGCCCGGCTTGCGCTGGAACGAGCAGTACGCGCAGGACGCGGTGCACACGTTCGTCATGTTGAGGTGACGGTTGACGTTGAAGTGGACGACGTCACCGTTCTTGCGGGTCCGGACCTCGTGGGCCAGGCCGCCGAGCCAGGCCAGGTCGTCGGACTCGTACAGAGCGATGCCGTCCTCGCGGCTCAGCCGCTCTCCGGAACGGACCTTCTGCTCCAGCTCGCGCTTGAGTCCCGCGTCCATGCGGCCGCCTCCCATGTCTGACGATTTCAGGCTCCACCCACCGTACTCTCAGCCCTCCTCGGGCAGATCTCCGACCCGGTTCTCCCACTTGGTGGAGAGCACGATCGTCGTACGGGTGCGGGAGACGCCCTTGGTGCCGGAGAGCCGGCGGATGGTCTTCTCCAGGCCGTCGACGTCGTTGGCGCGGACCTTGAGCATGAACGAGTCGTCGCCCGCGATGAACCAGCAGTCCTCGATCTCGGCGAGGTCCTTCAGCCGGCGGGCCACGTCCTCGTGGTCGGCGGCGTCGGAGAGGGAGATGCCGATGAGTGCGGTGACGCCCAGGCCGAGCGAGGCGGCGTCGACGGTGGCGCGGTAGCCGGTGATGACGCCGGCCGCCTCGAGTCGGTTGATCCGGTCGGTGACGGAGGGGCCGGAGAGCCCGACGAGCCGGCCGAGTTCGGCGTAGGAGGCCCTGCCGTTCTCGCGCAGTGCCTGGATGAGCTGCCTGTCCACGGCGTCCATAGGTAAGAAGCCTTCCATTGTCCAGCGATACCGCGAGTATAGGTATAGAATCTAAGGCACACAGGGCCGACACCCTGTGAATCTTTCAGTCGATCAAAGACGATCTTTCAGGAGTGGTGTTCACCGTGTACACGATCGAGATGGCCTACGCCCGTATGCGCGAGCTGCAGGACCTGGCCAACCGCTCGCGTGCCCACCAGCCGTCCGCTTCGAAGCGCGCCGAGAAGAAGCGCGCCGCCAAGAAGCGCTAATCACCCCGGGAGGCCCCACCGAGCTCTCCCTCCCAACGGCGGTACAGCCGGTGCGGCACCCCTGCCGCGTCGAGCACCCGCCCGGCGACGAAGTCCACCAGATCCTGGATGTGCGTCGCCCCCGCGTAGAACGCCGGAGAGGCGGGCAGCACCACAGCGCCCGCCTCGTCCAGCGCCACCAGGTGTTTCAGCGTCTGCCCGCTCAGCGGGGTCTCCCGCACCGCGACCACCAGCGGCCGCCGCTCCTTGAGCATCACGCTCGCCGCCCGCTGCAGCAGGTCCTTCGAAAGCCCCAGCGCCACGCCCGCCACCGAGGCGGTCGACGCGGGCACGATCAGCATCCCCTTCACCGGGTACGAGCCACTGCTCGGCCCCGCGGCCAGGTCCCCCGCGTTCCAGTACCGCACGTCGTCGATGTCGGGAGCGAACGTTCCCGGCTTCCCGTCGGCGCCCCGTGCCAGCCACTCCGTCAGATCCTCGCGCCAGTGCGCGTCCCGGAAGGCGATCCCCGTCTCGTCGAGCAGCGTCAGCCGCGACGCGCGCGAGACGACCAGATCGACGCTCTCCCCCGCCGCGAGCAGCCCCCTCAGGACGGAGGCCGCGTACGGGGTCCCCGATGCCCCGGACACCCCGACGACCCAGGGGCGACGCTGCTGTTTCTCTACCGGCTCCACGCCGACGAGCCTATCCGGCGACCCGGAACGAGAACTGTCCTAGGGGTCCCGTACGTTCACCCGAGGCAGAGGACGAAGCGCTTCAGGGGGTTGCCATGACGGATTCCGACACCAGGCAGTGGGGTACGGCCGACCGGGCGAAGGCGGCGGCGTGGCTCATGGCGGGCTGGGTCGCCCTGCTGTGGGTCCTCGAAGCGATCGACCACGCGACCGGGCACGCCCTCGACACGTACGGCATCACCCCGCGCGACCCGGACGAGCTGGCCGACATCGCGCCGGCCTCCTTCCTCCACTTCGGCTTCGACCATGTCGCCTCCAACAGCGTCCCGCTGCTGGTCCTCGGCTTCCTGGCGGCCCTCGGAGGCATCCGCCGCTTCGTCGGCGTCGTGGCGCTCATCATCGTGGCCGACGGCCTGGGCGTCTGGCTGATCTCCCCGTCGCACACCAACACGGCCGGCGCCTCCGGCCTGGTCTTCGGCCTCTTCGGCTATCTGCTGGTCCGGGGCTTCGTGGACCGCAGGCTGCTGGACGTCGGCGTGGGGCTGGTGGTCGGAGCGGTCTGGGGCAGCTCGATCCTGCTGGGCATATCCCCCACCAACACGACGGTGAGCTGGCAGGGCCACCTGGTGGGCCTGCTCGCGGGTGTGGGGGCGGCGTTCCTCTTCCGCCGCCGGCGCGGGACCGCCATAACGGCGGCGTGAGCCGGACCGGCTCCGTGAGTTGGGGTCGGCTCTGTGAGCCGGGGTCAACCCGTGGACCGGGACCGACCCGCGGACCGGTCCCGACCCGTGGACCGGGACCGACCCGTGGACCGGGACCGACCCGTGGACCGGGACCGACCCGTGGACCGGGACCGACCCGTGGACCGACCCATAGACCCGGCCCGGCCCATGGACCGGGACCGGCTCAGACGGTCAGGCCCCGCACCACCAGATCGAGCAGCGTGCACACGAACAGGGCCATCCCGATGAACCCGTTGACGGTGAAGAACGCCCGGTTCAGCCGGGACAGGTCGTGCGGCCGCACGATCGAGTGCTCGTAGCAGAACGCCGCCGCCACGATCACCAGGCCGACCCAGAAGAACAGCCCCGCGTCCGTCGCCAGGGCGTACCCGACCAGCAGACCCGTCGTCACCACCGCCGAGCCCCGCGCGCCCCACAGCGCCGCCGGGACACCGAAGCGGGCCGGGACCGACATCACGCCGTGCGCACGGTCCGCCTGGACGTCCTGGCAGGCGAAGATCAGGTCGAAGCCGCCGATCCAGACGCCGACCGCGAGCCCGAGGATCACCGCGTCCCAGGACCACGCCCCCGTGACCGCGATCCAGGCCCCGATGGGCCCTATGGCCTGGGCGAGGCCCAGGATCGCGTGCGGGTAGTTCGTGAACCTCTTCCCGTACGGGTAGACCACCATCGGCACCACGGCGAGCGGCGCCAGCGCCAGGCACAGCGGGTTCAGCAGGGCCGCGGCGCCGAGGAAGACGACGACCGCGATCCCGGCGCCCGTCCACGCCGACCGCACCGACACGGCACCGGTCACCAGCTCGCGCTGGGCGGTCCGCGGGTTACGGGCGTCGATCTCGCGGTCGATGATCCGGTTGCAGGCCATGGCGAACGTCCGCAGCCCCACCATGCAGATGGTGACGAGGAGCAGCTTCCCCCAGTGGATGTTCCGGTCCATCTGGAACATCGCGGTGAGCGAGGCGATGTACGCGAACGGCAGGGCGAACACCGAGTGCTCGATCATCACAAGCCGCAGGAAGGCCTTCGTACGGCCCGGTTGCGCGCCGGGTACGGCCGCCGTGGTCACAGGCCGTACTCCTTCCAGCGGCGGTCCACCAGGGCGGCCGTCGCCGGGTCCGACTCCACCATGTCCGGCCAGCCGCCGTCCCGGGTGTAGCCCTCCTCGGGAAGCTTCTTGGTGGCGTCGATGCCCGCCTTGCCGCCCCAGAACTGCTGGTACGAGGCGTGGTCGAGATGGTCCACCGGGCCCTCGACGACCGTGAGGTCGCGGGCGTAGTCCGTGTTGCCGAGCGCGCGCCAGGACACCTCGTGCAGGTCGTGCACGTCGCAGTCCTTGTCCACGATGACGATCAGCTTGGTCAGCGACATCATGTGGGCGCCCCAGATGGCGTGCATGACCTTCTGCGCGTGCTTCGGGTACTTCTTGTCGATCGAGATGATCGCGCAGTTGTGGAAGCCGCCCGACTCGGGCAGGTGGTAGTCCACGATGTCCGGCACGATGATCTTGAGGAGCGGCAGGAAGAAACGCTCCGTCGCACGCCCGAGCGGCCCGTCCTCCGTCGGCGGCCGGCCGACCACGATCGACTGGAGCAGCGGACGCTTCCGCATCGTCACGCAGTCGATCTTCAGCGCGGGGAACGGCTCCTGCGGCGTGTAGAAGCCGGTGTGGTCGCCGAAGGGACCCTCCGGGAGCATCTCGCCCGGCTCCAGCCAGCCCTCGATGACGACCTCGGCCTGCGCCGGCACCTGGAGCGGCACCGTCTTGCAGTCGACCATCTCGATCCGCTTGCCCTGCACGAAGCCGGCGAACAGGTACTCGTCGATGTCGCCGGGCAGCGGCGCCGTCGACGCGTACGTCACCGCGGGCGGGCAGCCGAAGGCGATCGCGACGGGCAGCCGCTCGCCGCGCGCGGCGGCCACCGCGTAGTGGTTGCGGCTGTCCTTGTGGATCTGCCAGTGCATCCCGATGGTGCGCTTGTCGTGGCGCTGCAGCCGGTAGAGGCCGAGGTTCCGGATACCCGTCTCCGGGTGCTTGGTGTGCGTCAGACCCAGGTTGAAGAAGGATCCGCCGTCCTTGGGCCAGGTGAAGAGCGCGGGCAGCTTGTCCAGGTCGACGTCGTCGCCGGTGAGGACGACCTCCTGGACGGGAGCGTCCTTCACCTTCTTCGGCGGCACGTGGACCATCGAGCCGAGCTTGCCGAAGGCCTCACGGACCCCGACGAAACCGTGCGGAAGCTCGGGCTTGAGCAACCCGCCGATCTTCTCGCTGATCTCGCCGTACGACTTCAGGCCCAGGGCCTTGAGCAGTCGGCGGTCCGTCCCGAAGACGTTCATCGCGAGCGGCATGGCGGAGCCCTTGACGTTCTCGAAGAGGAGCGCCGGGCCTCCCGCCTTGTTCACCCGGTCGACGATCTCCCCGACCTCCAGGTACGGATCGACTTCGGCCTTGATGCGCTTGAGGTCGCCTTCGCGCTCCAGCGCCCTGAGCAGCGAGCGGAGATCGTCGTAAGCCATAGGGGTCAGTATCCGCCACGGGCTACGCTTGGCCTGTCACCGGGGCCTTCGAAACGAGCCCTGCCGTTGCTTCCAGGGGGCTGTCCCACATGCTCAGGGCGCTGATGTACATCCTGCCGCTGGCGCTGACGATCTACGCCTTCATCGACTGCCTCAACACCCCCGAGGACGAGGCCAAGCATCTGCCCAAGGTCGTCTGGGTCATCATCATCCTGCTCTTCTGGATCGTGGGCCCGATCGTGTGGTTCGCCGCGGGCAAGATGCGCAAGGCCCCCGCCGGCGGCCGGACGCCCTCCGAATGGCACCGCAACCACCGCCAGGAGTGGGTCGCCCCCGACGACAACCCCGACTTCCTGAAGTCCCTCAAGGACGACAACAAGAAGGACGAGGCCGTCCTCAAGGACTGGGAGGCGGACCTGCGCCGCCGCGAGGAGGAGCTGAAGAAGCGCGAGCAGGGCGACGACGCCAAGGACAGCGACGGCTGATGGAGCTCCGGCTCCTGGTCACCTTCGAGAAGGTCGCCGGCGTCCTCTCCTTCACCCGCGCAGCCGCCGATCTGCGGTACGCCCAGTCCAGCGTGACCAGCCAGATCCGCGCCCTGGAGTCCTCGCTCGGCGTGGAGCTGTTCGAACGGCTCGGCAGCCGCATCCGGCTCACCGAGGCCGGTGAGCGGCTGCTGCCGTACGCCCGCCGGATCATCGAGCTGTCCGAGGAGGCGCGGGCCGCGGTAGTGGAGACCGAGGAGCCGGCCGGGGCGATCGCGGTGGGCACGATGGAGTCGCTGACCTCCTACCGGCTGCCGCCGCTCCTGGAGCTCTTCCACCACCGCTATCCGAAGGTCCGGTTGGCGCTGCGTCCGACCCTCGGCGACGAGACCCGGCAGGCACTGCGCCAGGGTACGTACGACATCGGCTTCCTGATGGAGCCGGAGACGGAGCACGCCGGCCTGGAGAGCGAGGTCCTCGCCGAGGAGCCGCTGGTGCTGGTGGCCTCGCCGCGCCATCCGCTGGCGGGGCGTACGGATCTGACGGCGGTGGACCTGGCGGCGGCGCAGTTGGTGGGGACGGAGCCGGGATGTCCGTACCGCGATCTGTTCGAGCGAGAGCTGCGGGACTGGTCTCCGCCGTTCATGGAGTTCGGCACGATCGAGGCGACGAAGCGGGGCGTGGCCGGCGGGCTGGGCATCGCCCTGGTGCCCCGGGTCACCGTCTCCGGGGAGCTGGCGTCCGGGGCACTGGTGGAGCTGGACTGGCGTCCGCCGTTCACGCTCTTCACGCAGATCGCGTGGCGGCGGGGGAAGCGGCTGCCGGCGCATGTGCGGCTGTTCGTGGAGCAGGCGCGGCGGCTGGTGTCCGAGCAGCGAGGGTGACCTTCAGGCCTGCCAGGACGATCAACGGGACGCCGAGCGCCTGGACGAGGCCGATGTGGTGCCCGTACACCGCCCAGTCGGCGAACATCGCGACGGCGGGGTAGGTGAAGGCGAGCACGGCGATCTTCGCGGTGGGCAGCTTCTGGTAGGCCGCGTACATCAGCACGTACATCAGTCCGGTGTGGAGGAGTCCGAGGCCGGCGAGCCAGCCCCACCCGGCGCCGAGCCGGGAGGCCGCGCCGAAGTCGGCGAAGGGCAGCAGCAGCGGAATGCCGACCAGGACCTGCACGAGGGCGATCAGGTGGGGCCGGACGCCGGTGATCCGCTTGGTGACGACCGTCGACAGCGCGTAGAGCACGGCCGCGCCGAGCGCGAGCCCGAGCCCCTTGAGGGAGGCGGTGTCCCCGGGCCGGATACCGGACACGAGCACCAGCCCGACGAAGGCCACTCCGAGCCAGCCGAACGTGGCGGCGGTGATCCGCTCCCGGAAGAGCGCGGCGCCGATGACCACCAGGAAGAACGGCTGAGTGTGGTAGACGACGGTGGCGAAGGAGATCGAGGTGGCTTCGTACGCCTCGAAGAGGAAGACCCAGTTGAAGACGATGAACACCCCGCCGAGCGCGGCGAGTCCGAGCTTCTTCGGCGTGAAGCCGTGCCCGGTGAGGTAGCCCCGGGCGAGGCTGTACGCGCCGAGGGCGGCCGCCCCGAAGAGGCACCGGAAGAACACCACGTCGAAGGGCGACGCCCCGGACTCGACGACGAAGATGCCGAGGGTGCCGGAGAGCACCATGGCGAGGGTCAGTTCGAGGGTTCCCCTGGTCTCGTTTCTCATGTCCACGACGCTACGGAGAGGCGCGGGCACCGGTCCACGAGCCAGTGGGGCGTCCTGCCGATGGGCCCATCGGCCGAGCCGATGACGTAAAGCGGCGGACCGGTCGATCAGCCGCTCGGCGACGACGTTCCGGACCGACCGTTCGCGCTACGGGTACGGGCGTACTCCCGGCAGTTGGGCCACGGTGACGTAGAGGCTGAAGAGTGCGACGAGAGCGCACGTCGAGCGGCGCCACCTGCCGAACTCCTTGCGCCACACGCCGCCTGCGGCGATGCCCGTCGACAGCAGGGACAGCACCGGCAGGAGCCACCAGACTCTGCCGACGGCCACGCATCCGAGCGCCAGAGCCAGCGCGCACAGTCCGAGCCCCAAGAGGAATGCAGCCCAGTTGTACGCCTCGACGGCCTTGGCCTCCCAATCCTCCTCCACCGTAGAGAGGTCGTCGCCGGTCTTGTTTCCGGCGGCAGCCACCTTGGCCTCATGGGACATCCCTGCGGCCGTTCGCGCGTGGGCATACACGACTCCCAGCGTCGCCCCGACGAACAGGACGACGGCAGCCGAGCCGCACACGACGCCGGCCCTGTCCGAAGTCCAGACCGCGAAATGGAGCTGCTCGCCAAGAAATTCCCCATCGAGCGGAATCGCCACCAGCGACATGCTGACAGCCGCCAGGAGTGACGTGACGACAGGAACACTTGAGCCCATCGCGCCGAAAAGGTTGGGATATTCTTTGACCTCGGTCACGGCAACCTCACATGAGCGGATGTCCGCATTGCGGGCAGTCAGTGACCTGGTGATTATCCGAGATGTGGTGCTGTTGTTGCGTGTTCGAGCATCCCTTGTACGGGGCCCCTCGGATCTCGTGCAAATTGTGCGGCATGTCGCAGTAGAGCTTCACGGCACCCGCAGGAGGAAGGCCGAACAGGCGAGTCAGAAAGCGGATGTCCGCCACCCAGTCGGTCACACTGCTGATGCCGAATGCAACATCAGGCCGAGCTTCCTCGTCGGCATGAAATCCGTGGATGAAGTATTCTCCATCGTCACCCACCCAAGCTGCCACAGGGATTGCGTACTCCCGCAGATAGGGCTCGATTCGTTCGTCAAATCCTCGGGCGAAGTCCTCGACCGAGGACGGGCCGCCAATCCGCCCGATGAACATGCCCACCGTTCCTCCTTCTACGCTCGTCTCCCGCCGGCCCACGGCACAGCCCTCACCGCACCAGAAGGGCCCACATAGCCCTGCGGGGCAACCCAGGGAAGCCATCTGGCTCAGCGATGGACCGCACGAAGGGTGTACCCGGCCCGGAGAACGCAGGGGACTCTCGCGGTGTTCGCCAGCGCCGCGCCTCCTGCCCGAACACGGCGGCACCGGGGTATGGATCCCGGTCGGTGTCGTCGCGAACGCCGCTGAGGCCGCCGAGTTCCTTGGCGGCCGTCGCTAGCCGGTCGGAACGTGGCAGAGGCACCCGCACACGAGATGACGAACCCCTTGCACGCCGCTGTCCCGGGGCACGTGGTCCCGGCAGCGGTCGTGGCGGCCGACGATGCAGCGTGGCGACCTGAACTCCGGCTCGGGACCCGCCGTCAGGGCGTGGACCAGCAGCGACACGCTCACCGCGTCGGCGATCTCCGGTGTCACCCACCACGCGTCTCCGGTCCGGTCGCGGTGCGGGCCGTCGTGGCCCGCGACGAGCACACAGACCGAGCCCCCGCACACCGGCCGCATCACCTCGACGACGGCGACGACGTGCCGCCGCGCCCCACAGCGGCTCAACGGACGCCCCCGGCATGGATGTTCCGGTGGTCGACGTCCACGCCGACCGTCGCCAGCCACAACGCCCGCCGCCGCTGCCGCTGCACCGCTCGCGCGGAGTCCTGTGTCAGGTACGGGCGCTCCAGCGGCGACCGCGCGCCGTCGAGAAGCGCCGTCTGCTCCCGGGCGTAGGGGGATCGCCGGCCGGGGGCTCGGTGGCGCGGCGAACGGGTCGGCCGGACCGGGCCCGGACGGTGCCTGCGCGTTCCGGTGGGCGGCAACGTGAGCGTCAGCAGCCAGAGGAGGGCGGGGATCAGCGCCCAGCCAGCGCGTGCGCGATAGGGTTCCGCACGTCATCAACTCTGTTGGTAGTTGGTGGCCATGCTCCGGGAGGTCTAGCCACCTCGCCGGGGTTTTTTCGTTGCCTACCACCTAGAGCTCGCTACACAGTGTCGCGTCACTCCGTAGCCAGATCCATCCAAACGTGTCCTTGTATGACTATCTAATGTTGATGTATGAGCCTCGACCCGAAGTCAGGACGCCCGCTCTACATGCAGCTGGCCGACGTGATCGCAGCGAAGATCGCATCCGGGGAGTTCACCCCTGACCGGATGGTTCCCGCGCCTGCCCGTCTCGCCGAGGAGTACGGCATCGCCGTGCTGACCGCCCGCCGGGCCATGCAGGCACTCCGTGACCTCGGATTGATCTACACCGTGCCCGGCAAGGGCTCCTACGTCACCCCCGTCACCGGGGAGGCCGCCCACCACCCCCTGGGTGAGCCGAGCACGGCTCCGGGGAAGAGTCCCCGCATGGACCAAAAACAGGCCCGCCAGTGGCTCCGCACCGCCGTCGCCGAGGCGCGGGCCGGACGGGACGAGGGCGGCATCCCGATCGGGGCCGCGCTCTACGGCGCGGACGGGACGCTGCTCGGGCGCGGGCACAACCGGCGCGTGCAGGACGGGGACCCGTCGACGCACGCGGAGACCGCCGCGTTCCGGGCGGCCGGGCGGCAGCGCTCGTACCGGGGGACGACCATGGTGACGACCCTCTCCCCCTGCTGGTACTGCTCCGGGCTCGTGCGGCAGTTCGGGATCTCGCGGGTCGTCGTCGGGGAGGCGGAGACCTTCCACGGCGGGCACGACTGGCTGGCCGAGCACGGGGTCGAGGTCGTGGTGCTCGACGACCCCGAATGCACCGCGCTGATGCGGGAGTTCATCGAGAGGCATCCGGCACTGTGGAACGAGGACATCGGCGATGAATGAGCACGCCTTCCGACGATCGATCTGACCACGGACACGGAAGGCGGTCGGTCACTCGTTCGTGGGACAGTCGGGGAATCCGAGCAGTTGAGCGAACACGCGACGCTACGGTCGCGTCATGACGACAACCGCCGACGACGGCGCCGGGCACGCCCGGTATAGCTACCGACTTCGGGTATCGTCCACCGCGCTCACCGCCCTGCTGGGCGAGTGGGACCGGTGCCGCTGGATCTGGAACGAGTGTGTTGCCCGGTCCCGGAAGGCCCACAGGGACGGCGAAAGGTGCGGACCGGCAGGGCTGCAGAAGATGTTGACCGAAGCCCGTGGGCAGCTCGCGTGGCTTCGCGAAGGCTCCAGTGCTCTACAGCAACAGGTGATCCGCGACTTCGCCACGTCCCGCACTAAAGCACTCAAGGATGCAAAAGCGCGCCTACCGGTCCAGCGGCGAGCAGGGATGCCGAAGCCGAAGAAGAAGGCTCTCGCCCATCCGACGCTTAATTACACCCGGCATAGATTCCGTCTCAAGGACGGTCGCCTGCACCTCGCGGGCGGGATTGTGTTGACCTTGGTGTGGTCCCGCAACCTCCCGGCCGCCCCGTCCAGCGTCCGTGTCTACCGCGACAGTCTCGGCCACTGGTACGCCTCCTTCGTCGTCAAGACCCAAGCCCAGCCGCTCCCGGCGACAGGCCGGTCCATCGGCATCGACTGGGGCGTTGAGGAGACCGCAACCACCACCAGCGATACGCATGACCTTCCCCATGCCGAGCACGGCAGGAAAGCTGCCGCGAAACTCGCGGGATATCAGCGGATGATGGCCCGTAGGAAGCCTGCCCGGAAGAAGGCCGCCTCGAAGGGCTACCGCGCCGTGAGGCGGCAGACCGCCAAGGTTTACAAGAAGATCGCCCGGCAGCGACAGGACACTGCGCGCAAGTGGGCCAAACGCGTCGTGACGGACTTCGACCGGATCGCTGTGGAGGACTTCCGACCGAAGTTCCTCGCCAAGTCCACCATGGCCCGCAAGGCCGCCGACGCGGCGATCTCGGCTACCAAGCACGAACTGATCAACATGGCGCGAAAGCACGGCCGCGACCTGCGGTTCGTGCACCCCGCGCACACCACCATGGACTGCGGACGCTGCGGAGCAAGAACCAAGCACGCACTCCCGCTGTCGGAACGCACCTACACCTGCACCGCATGCGGCGCCGTCTCCCCCAGGGACAAGAACTCCGCACGCGTGATGCTCGTCCGGGCTGGTCTCATCCCGGCTGCCGCTGATTGTGGAAGACCCGACGGGCCGCCGGCCCGCCAGGCAGCATGAGGTAGGAATCCCCCTGACTCACGAGGGGGAGGACGTCAATTCTACGAGTGCGATCCGGGGACCACGATCCACGGCATCGAGTCACACAGCTATCTGCGGGCCCAGCTCGACGCCATCGCCACGGAGTGACAACAGCTCCACAACAGAGTCGAAAAGGCTGCCGCTTTCCCAACTCTCTGTCGATATCCTGTAGTTGTCTGTGACGGGGGTGGCAGAGGGTGGACAGAGAGCTGTACGGCCGCGAGGCGGTCTTCCAGGATTCCGGACTCGCCGCGCGGCTCGTCGGGCTGACTCCGTACCGCTTCGCCCGCACCGCGTACGAGCACGGCGACGACCCGCCGGTCACCGTCTTCACCGGCGGCCGCGGCATGGGCAAGACGGCCCTGCTCAAGCAGGTGCGCAACGCCTACAAGGGGGCCACCCCGCTCGCCCTCCTCGACTGCGCGCACATCGAGCCGCCCGCCGACCACGGGCCCGGCTGGAACGAGCTCACCGGCGCGCTCGCCGAGCTGGCCGGGCAGCTCGCGCCGCGCGGGTTCGCCAGCGCGCCGGTGGAGTTCCCGCGGCTGTCGCTCGGCCTGGTCGCCGTCGCCTCCACCAGCTGGTCGAGGGAGGACGAGGAGCGGGCCCGGCACGATCTGCAGCGCCTCGGGCCGGTCCTCGCGACCGTCGACGCGGCGAAGGGCGCCGGAGCCACCTGGGTCACCAAGGTCCTCAGCAAGCTGGCAGCCAACTTCGCCGAGGCCACCGCACCGATGGCCGGTCTCCTCGCCGAGGCGACCGTGGAGACCGTCCTGGAGGAGGTCTTCGGCCGCAGCCAGCGCAGGTCGGAGAGCTGGTACGGCAACTACCGCAACGCCGGCGGCCGCGGCAAGATCGGCCTCCAGTACCTCGCCAACGACTTCGAGCAGGGCGGCCGGCGGCGCCAGGAGGCCGAGAGCTTCCTCGTCGGCGCGCTCGTCGAGGACCTGTACCGCGCCTTCACCGGTGTGTGGCGGGCCGGTGCCCGCAGCGGCCGGCCCGTCCTCCTCCTCGACAACGCCCATGAACCGCTGGGCCGTCGTCTGATCGAACCGATCCTGCGGGACCGCGCCGCCGGACGTCGCGACCGGGTCGTCGTCCTCGCCTCCTCCCGGGTCGGTGACCACGAGGGAATGCGGCGCGCGACCCGGCTGAGGCTGCCCGAGACCGCCCGGCTGGCCCCCTGCCCGCGCGGCACGGACGTCACCTCCGGCATCCTCGCCGTCGAACTCACCCCGCTCTCCCCCGCGCACGCCCAGTCCGCGTTCGACCGGCACGACCCGTCCGGCCGGACCCCCGCCGACCTGGCCCGGGGCGTCCACCGGCTCACCGGCGGACGCCCGCTGGGAGTGACCCTGCTCGGCCGCACCGCCGGCGAGACGCCCGCGGAACTCCGCCCGGCCCTCACCCCGGGCGGGCTGCTCGATCTGAAGGTGGAGCTGCGCGAGGACGCCCCGCCGGTGCCGGTCGCGCCGACGCTGCTCGGGGAGCTGCTGCCCGGGGAGCACCACGGCCGGCTCGCGGTGCTCGCCGCGGCCCACGACGAGACGTCCGCGCGGCTCCTCGCCCACACCCGGCTGCCCGGAGAGTCCCCGGACGGGGACATGGCGCTGGAGGTCCGCGACCGGCTGCGCGCCGAGGGCTGGCCCGAGAGCCCTGAGCACTTCGTCGCCGATCCGCTGCTGCGCGCCCTGCTGCTGCACCGGCTGCGGTTCGAGGACGGGGAGGGGTACGCGACCTGGCGGGCCGTCCACGAGACCCTGCACCGGCACTACGACCTGGAGGCCGGGCTCGCGTACCGGCTGCACCACGAACTGGCCCTCGGCCGCACCCAGCAGGCCGTGACCCATCTGCGGGTCACGTTCCCCCGCCCGGACATCGAGCAGTGGCTGGGGCGGCTGCGGTTCATCGCCTCCGCCCCGTACCCGCGCACCCGCGACCGGACGGGCCCGGATCCGCGCCGCGCCGTCGCGCTCGGGCAGCGGCCACCCGATCTGATGCCGGCCGGACTCGACGCCGACACCACCGAACTCCATCTGCGGCTGCGGCGGCTGCTGCACGCGGTCTGGCTGCTGACCGACCCGCTCGCCCTGCCCGACGGCGAGGTGATCGAGAAGCTGGCGTTCGAGCTGCGTCAGCTGTCCGGTCGCCATCTGACGGGCAACAGACCGCTGTGGGACGCGGCCACCCACTGGCCGACGGACATCCGCGCCTGGCGGGAGCTCTCGCTGCCCCCGGCGCGCGAGGACGGAGTCTGAGGACATGTTCGCCTGGCTGCGCTTCCACCTCCTGCACACCACCCGCCAGAGGATCACCACGGCGGTGGTGGTCCTGGCCGTGCTCGGCGGGCTGACCGGATACGTGGTCAACCGCGCCACCACCCCGGAGGACCGTTCCTGCGCCGCCGGCGTGGAGCGGCCCGAGGGCAGTACGGAATGCGTCGGCGTCAACGGCGACGGATACGACTTCGGCGTCTCGTCCCTGACCGAGGTGGCCGGGCTGATCCGCGAGGAGAACCGCGCCCTGAAGTCCGGCGAGTACGCCACGGTCGCCCTGCTGCTGCCGCTGACCTCGCCGGACGCCGGGATGCAGGCCAAGGTCCTGCACGAGGTGCAGGGCGCCTACGCCCGGCAGTACCGCGCCAACCACGAGTCCAACAGCGAGACCCCGAAGATCCGGCTCGTCCTCGCCAACACCGGTAAGGGCAACGCCCATTGGCGTACGACGGTGGACCGGCTGAAGACGATGACGGGCGGGGAGGACCGGCTGCGGGCGGTCTCCGGGGTGGCCACCTCATCCACCGAGATACGGCAGGCGGTGGCGGCGCTCACCGGTGCGGGCATCGCCGTCGTCGGCACCACCATCACCGCCGACGACATCGCCAACGGCCCCGGCGCCGGCAACAACCGCTTCCCCGGCCTCGCCCGCGTCTCCCCCACCAACGGCGACGAGGCCAAGGCGCTCGCGCACTTCGGGAAGGTCGAGGCGTCCAAGGCGCTGCTGGTCCAGGACACCCGGACCGGCGACCACTACACGGACACCCTGAAGTCCGCGTTCGCGGCCTCGCTGAAGGGCGCGCCGTACGAACCGCAGCTGTTCACCTCGCCCGCCGACCCGACGGAGGAGGGCACGACGGCGAACACCTTCCGTCAGATCACGCATCTGATCTGCGACACGAACGCGGAGACGGTCTTCTTCGCGGGCCGGCACACCCAGCTGCGGCAGTTCATCAACGCGCTCGGCTCGCGCGGCTGCGCGGAGCGGGCGTTCACGATCCTGACCGGTGACGAGGGCTCGTACCTGGGAGCGGACCGCAAGCTCAACCGGGCCGCGCTGAAGGCGAAGCTGACCGTCCGCTACGCCTCGCTGGCGCACCCGGACGCCTGGAAGCCGGCGCCGGGCCGGCCGGTGCCGGGGACGGGCGGTTCGACGGCCGCGTACGACACGTTCCTGACGGACATCGCCCGCGCCTCGAAGGAGCCGGTCGCGCTCGCCGACGGGCAGGCGATCGTCGCGTACGACGCGATGGCGACGGCGGTGCACGCCATCCGCCAGGCGACCCCGCAGGGCGCGCAGTACCCGGAGCTGGCGGACGTGGTCACCCAGTGGCCCCAGGTCAAGGGCTCGCTCCGGGTCGACGGCGCGAGCGGCTGGATCTGCCTGGACAACTACGGCAACCCCTTCAACAAGGCGGTCCCGATCGTGGAGCTGGCCCAGGACGGCTCGCAGAGATTCGTCCAGATGGCCTGGCCGGAGGGCAAACCGCCCACGAAGAACTGCCTTCCGCCGCAAGGGGGTTGAGGCCTCCGGCCGGATATCGGCCAGCCGCCGGGTACCACCTGGTACCCGGCGGCCGTCTCCGGCTAGAAGCCGCCGGGGTAGTTGAAGTAGCCGTCGAACCTCGGGGTCCACAGGGACGGCCAGGGCTCGCCGACGCCGCCGCAGGCACCGAGCACCACCTGGCTGCGCCGTCCGGTGTCGAGCAGGCACTGACCGGTGCCCACCTCGACCATCTCCCAGTGGTTGGAGCCGCGGTCCTTCCAGCGCAGGGTCAGACAGTTGCCGCCGGTGGCCTGGATGACGCCGGTCCCCGGGGCCTTGCTCGCGTTCGGGGTTCCCAGGCACATGGCGCCGCCGTAGGTGCCGACGGCGAAGTTCTCCCCGCCCATCGGGTAGAAGACGAAGCGCTGGTGGTGCCGGCCCTTGCAGTCGTACCTCTGGATGACCGCGCCGACGCTGGTCGACTCGCCGCGGATGTCCAGGCACTGCCAGCTGTAGGACGCCCGGATCTCGTGGATCGCCGCGTTGTACGGGGAGCTCGTGTAGCGCACGTTCGGGTTGTAGTCGGCGTGTGCCGCGGTCGGGATCAGCAGAGTGAAGAGCGCGACCAGCGAGGCCACGAATCCATGCCTGCCGAGCCGACGGAACGTTCTTCGAGCCACGTTTTCCTCCTGGCTGGGGATTGCCTTGACGCCAAGGAAGCTAGCGAGATCCACTGAGCCCCCGGTACCCGTCTTTTCAGGGGGGTTTGGTGGGGTCAGGGCTGCAACGGGCGCAGCGATTCATGCTTCTTGCCACCGGTCTGTACCGGGCCAGTCATCTGACAGCCGGCATCACCGCCCTCGTACACGCCCCCACCGCCGGGGTTGCCGTCCGGGCGCTTCTCGGCGTGGCGCTGGGCACCAGCCTCCTGCTGTACGGGGCGGGGTACGCGCGGGGAGGGTTCGGCCCCCGTCTCGTGTGGGCCGATGTGCTGCTGACGGGCTGCCTGCTGCCGCACGCGGTGCTGTGGGCGAGCGGCGGGCATGTGGCGGACCCGGGGTTCTGGGCGCTGCTGCTCGGCGGTTCGGCCGCCGCGGCGGCGGCGGCCGGGCTGACGGCGCGGCAGGCGGGTTGCGCGGTGGTGCTGATCCTCGCCGCCCATGTGGCCGCCCAGCTGCAGACGGACGCGGCACGGCCGCTGACCGGGCACCTCGTGTCGGTGGTCTCCTCCGCCGTGATGGCCCGCGTCTTCTGGTGGTACCTGCACCGCCAGGGCACCCTGCTCGACGAGGCGCGCGAGCAGGCGGTACGGGCCGAGGCCGAGCGGGCCCGGCAGGCCGAACGGATGGCCCACCACCGGGCCCTGCACGACACGGTCCTGGCCACGCTGACCACGATCGCCTCCGGCCGGGTGGACGCGAACGCGCCGGGGGTGCGGGAGCGGTGCGCCCGGGAGGCGGCCTATCTCCGCCGGCTGGTCCAGCGGTCGGAGCAGGCGGAGGCGGGAGACGAGAGGGAGGGTGCCGAGGTGCCGGCGGGCGAAGCCCTGGAGGACGTGGTGGCGGCCGCGGAGTGTCTCGGCCTCATGGTCACCGCCCAGTACCACGAACTGCCCCCGCTCCCGAGCCCTGTGGCGGCCGCGCTGACCGCCGCGGTGACGGAGGCGCTGAACAACGTACGGCGCCATGCCGGGACATCGTCCGCGTACCTCACCGCGACCGGGCGGGGCGGCGGCGTCACGGTCACCGTCGTGGACCGCGGCCGGGGCTTCGACACCGAGGCGGTCCTGGTGGGCGGTCGAGGGACGGGAACAGGCACCGGGACCGGGCTGCGGCGGTCGATGCACGCGCGGATGCGGGAGATCGGCGGCGCCGCCGAGGTGGACAGCGCCCCGAGCGAGGGCACCCGGGTCGAGCTGCGGTGGCCGGCATGAGGGACGACACGACGGCCACGACGACCGGCCCGAGTACGGCGGGAGCGTCGGATGGCCCGAGCACGGCGGGGGCGTCGGACGACGCGAGCACGGCGACCGGCCCGAGCGCGGCCGGCGCATCGGACGACCCGAGCACGACGGCCGAGTCGGCCACGTCGGACGACCCGAGCACGGCCGGCTCTCGCGGGGTCGCGGGCGCGACGGGCGGGCCGTGCGGGCCGGTTGTGGCGGGGCGGCCCGTGACCGGCGTGGCGGCGGTCGACGACGACCGGATGCTCCTCGACGGGCTGCGCTCCTGGTTGGAGCCGGTGGCGCACCTGCGGATGCTCGGCTGCGCGGCCACCGTGGACGAGCTGCTCGCCGGCCCCGGCCGCCACGCGGACGTGGTCCTGCTCGACCTGGTGCTCCAGGACGGCTCCGTGGCCGAGGAGAACGTCCGGAGGCTGCGGGCGGCGGGACCGCGGGTTCTCGTCATCAGCACGGTCGCCGACCGGTCCCGTATCGTCGCCGCGTTCTCCGCCGGGGCGGACGGCTATCTGACCAAGGACCATGCCCTGGACTCCCTGGTGACGGCCATCGGGGAGGTCGCCTCGGAAGGTCGTGTGCACTCCGCCGAGCTGGCCTTCGCGCTGGCACACGACACACGGCCCGAGCGGCCCCGACTGGCCCCACGGGAGCTGCAGGTGCTGCTCGACTACGCCTCCGGGCTGACGCTCAAGGCGACGGCCCGCCGAGCCCGGATCAGCCCCAACACCGCCAAGTACTACCTCGATCAGGTCAAGGAGAAGTACCAGCGCGCGGGCCGCCCCGCCCACACCAAGATCGACCTGGCGGTACGGGTCCGCGAGGACGGCCTCGACGCCCTGCCGTGACCCGAGCGGGCGCTCACGGCTCCCACTTGGGCCACGGCGCCTCGTCCCGCTCGTACAGGTCCCGGAGGTGCTGCCAACGCTCGGCGGTCCACTCCCGCCAGTCCGTCGGACGACCGTCCAGCGCCGCCACCAGCCGCTCGAAGTGGTCGTGCCACCCCGCCAGGACGTCCAGCTTCTGCTCCTGCGTCCCACGCATCTCGTTGGTGAAACGCAGCACGGTCGACCCGCCGCGGTCGTCCGGTTCCAGATGGAACCGGATCCGACCGTGCGGCGGATCGACCGTGTACTCGGCCACGAGCTCCGGATCCCAGGCCGTCACCCGCCCCGAGACCACCGTGTCTCCGTTCAGCCAGCGCAGCGTCACCGCTCCGCCGAGCCTCGGCTCCAGCGGATCCGCCGCGCAGAGCCACTGCGGCAGACCCTCGGGAGTCGCGACGGCCGCCCAGACCCGCACCGCCTGGTGCGGGAGATCCACCACGAACCGCAGCAGATGAGCGTCGCCGTCATGGGTCTCGTACCTGCCCCGAGGTATCTCGCTCATACCTCCAGCGTCGCGCCGGGACCGGGGAAGCGCTAGCTCACACGCCCGCGCCCGCTCACACGCCCGCGTAGGAGTGCTTGCTGCTCACGAAGATGTTGACGCCGTAGTAGTTGAAGAGGAAGCAACCGAAGGCGATGAGCGCGATGTACGCGGCCTTGCGGCCCTTCCAGCCGGCCGTCGCGCGGGCGTGCAGATACGCCGCGTAACCGACCCACGTGATGAAGGACCAGACCTCCTTGGCGTCCCAGCCCCAGTAGCGGCCCCACGCGTCGCCGGCCCAGATCGCGCCGGCGATGATCGTGAAGGTCCACAGCGGGAAGATCGCCGCGTTGACCCGGTAGGAGAACTTGTCCAGCGAGGCCGCGGACGGCAGCCGCTCGAGCACGGAGCGGGCGAAGGCACCCGGCTTGCCGCCGGTCGCGAGCTTGTTCTCGTACGAGTCGCGGAAGAGGTACAGCAGGGTGGCGACCGCGCCCAGGTAGAAGACCGCGCCGCAGAAGATCGCGGTGGAGACGTGGATCCACAGCCAGTACGAGTCGAGCGCGGGCACCAGCTGGTCGCTCGGCGTCTTCAGCCAGGTGGTGGCCACACCGAGGTCGAGCAGGACCGTGGTGACCAGCGGCAGACCGAGCCAGCGGACGTTCTTCCCGGCGAAGAGGAAGCCGAGGTACGCGCCGACCGCCACCGTGGAGAAGGTGGTGGAGAACTCGTACATGTTGCCCCAGGGGGCCCGCTGCACGGAGAGCGCGCGGGTGACGACGCCCGCCGCCTCGACGAGGAAGGCGAGCACGGTCAGCGAGACGGCGATACGGCCGTACAGATCGCCCTTGACCGTGCCGCCGGCCGCGCCGGGGCCGTCGGGCACATCGCGGACACCGGCGCCGGACCGGGTGACGACCTTGGGCTTGTCGAGGACGGCGGTGCCGCCGGCCGTCTTGACCTGGACGGTGACGGCGGGGGCGGAGGCCTCCCCGGCCGGCCGGGTCAGCGCGGCGGCCGTACGGCCGACCTTGCTCCGGCTTCCGAGCACCCACTCGGCGATGTGCGCGAAGAAGGCCAAGGTGTAGACGGCCATCGACGAGTAGATGAGCATGTCGCTCATCCGCGCCAGGCTCTCGTTGGTCTCGGCTGCGAGACTCACGGCGGCGAGATTCACTTCTCAGCCCCTTCGGCTTCTGCTGTGGCAGGTTCGGGCGCGGTCGGCGCCTGTGCGTTGAGCGTGACCGCGAGTTCGGCCAGCTCCTCCGGGAGCTTGGCGGACTCGCTCCGGCCAAGACCCGCCATCTCGACGACGGTGACGCCGTCCTTCCCCCGAACGGCCCGGACCCAGACCCGGCGCCGCTGGATGAACAGTGAGCCGGTCAGGCCGGCGATCGCGGCGATCGCGCCCGTGAGAGCGAGACCGTTGCCGGGCTGCTGGGAGACCTGGAAGCTCGCCCACTCCTTGATGTCCTTCTCGAAGGTGATCGAGCCGGCACCGTCGGGCAGCTTCATCGTCTCGCCGGGCAGCAGCCGGTTGGCCGTGCCCGTGCCGCCCTCGACCTCGAACTGGGTCATCTTGGACTTGTCCAGCTGGTACACGTTCTGCGGCAGTCCGGAGTCCACGCGCAGATCGCCGTGGAAGCCGGTGAGCGCCATGACGGGGAAGTCGAGCGCCGGGAACTGCGAGAACATGTCGCCCTTGCCGGCGCCCGCGAAGGTCGGCACGAAGAAGGCCTGGAAGCCCAGCTGCTCCTTCTTGCCGTTCTTGTCGCGGTAGCCGTCCATCACCTTGATCGCGCCGGTGGAGGTGATGTTGTTGTCGAACGGCAGCAGCGGTACGGCGCCGTGGAAGACGACCTTGCCCCGGCCGTCCTTGACGGTGACCACGGGGGCGTACCCGTGGGAGATCAGGTAGACCTTGGAGCCGCCGACCTTCAGCGGCTCGTTGACGCGGATGACCGCCTTCTTCTCGGCGCCGCCCGCCTCGGAGTACGTGACGGCGGCCTCGAAGGTGCGCGGGGTGCCGCGCTGCGGGCCGCTCTTCTCGTACGTACCGGTGAAGCTGTCCAGCTGGAAGCCGAACGGCTCGAGGTCCTCCGTGCTGTACAGCGAGCCGGAACGGAAGTCGTCGTACTGCGTGAGGGTGTTGGAGAAGCCGTCGCCCTCGACGATCAGCTTGCCGCCCTCGGACTTGAACAGCTGCCCCCAGGCGAAGGCGACCAGCATCACGATCAGGGCGATATGGAAGAGCAGGTTTCCGGCCTCGCGCAGATAGCCCTTCTCGGCCGCGACGGCGTCCTTGACGGTGTGCGCGCGGAACCGGCGCCCCTTGAGCAGGGCGAGCGCGGCCTCCCGGACCTGCTCGGGCTCGGCCTCGGTGCGCCACGTCGTGTACGCGGGCAGCCGGGTGAGGCGGCCGGGGGCGCCGGGCGGCAGGCCGCGGAGCTGGCCGACGAACTGCCAGCTGCGCGGCACGATGCAGCCGATGAGGGAGACGAACAGCAGGATGTAGATCGCGGAGAACCACACCGAGCTGTAGACGTCGAAGAGCTGGAGCTTCTCGTAGATCGGCGTGAGCGTCTCGTGGGCTTCCTTGAAGGTCTGCACCTTCAGCTCGTCCGCGCTGGTCTGCGGGATGAGCGAGCCGGGGATCGCGCCGAGGGAGAGCAGGAAGAGCAGGATCAGCGCGACCCGCATCGAGGTCAGCTGCCGCCAGAACCAGCGGATCCAGCCGACGACCCCGAGGGCGGGACCGCCGACGACGGTCTCCTCCTTGGGTGCGGTGGAGAGCTGCGCCCCGGCCTCGCCGAGATTGTCCTGCTCCTGGGTTGTGTCGGTCGTACTCATCGGAAGTCTCAGATCCCCACCGTGAAGCCGCTGGACCAGCCCTGCATCGTGGCGACCATGCTGTCCCACGCTCCTGTGAGCAGCAGGAGACCGGTCAGAATCATCATGCCGCCGCCGATTCTCATCACCCACACATAGTGCTTCTTGACCCAGCCGAAGGTTCCCAGCGCCTTGCGGAAGGCGACCGCGGCGAGGATGAAGGGGACGCCGAGGCCGATGCAGTACGCGACGGTCAGCAGCGCTCCGCGGCCTGCGCTGGCCTCCTGCGCGGCGAGCGCGTTGACGGAGGCGAGCGTCGGGCCGATGCACGGGGTCCAGCCGATGCCGAAGAGCGCGCCGAGCAGCGGAGCGCCGACGAGTCCGGTGACGGGCTTCCTGTGGAAGCGGAACTCCCGCTGGGTGAACCAGGGCATGAGGCCGAGGAAGAAGACACCGAGCGCGATCATCAGCACACCGAGCACGGTGGTGAGCGTGTCGCGGTACTCCTGGAGCGTCGAGCCGAAGTAGCCGAAGAGGGCGCCGCCGGAGACGAAGACGGCGGAGAAGCCGAGGACGAAGAGGGAGGCGCCGAGCGCCATCCGGCCGCGCTTTGCCTCGGCGAGGTCGGTGCCGGTGACGCCGGTCACGTAGCTCAGGTAGCCGGGCACGAGCGGCAGGACGCACGGAGAGAAGAAGGAGACCAGGCCGCCGAGGACGGCGATGGGCAGGGCGAGCAGGAGGGCCCCGCTGAAGACCGTCTCGTTCACCGGATCACTTCTCCGCGAGAAGCGGCTCGATCATCGAGCGGAGCTTCTTCTCGTCGAGGGCCATCAGCGAGCGGGCGGCGATCTTCCCGTCCTTGTCGAGGACGACGGTGGAGGGGATGGCCTGCGGGTTGAGCGTGCCCTTGGGGAAGCCGTTGACGATCAGCTTGCCGGCCGAGTCGTAGAGGCTCGGGTACGGGACTTCGTAGTCCTCTTCGAAGGCGAGCGCGGGCTGCTTGTTGAAGTCGCGGGTGTTGATCCCGACGAACTCCACACCCTTGCCCTTGAGGTCGTTCGCGACCTTGGTGAAGTGCGGGGCCTCGGCGCGGCAGGGCGGGCACCAGGAGCCCCAGACGTTCATCACGACGACCTTGCCCTTGAGGTCGGCGATGTCGAGCCGCTCGCCCTGCAGCGTCTCGCCCGCGATCGTGTTGGTCGCCTTGCGCTCGCCCTTGGCGACCGTGGAGATACCCCCCGTGTTGGTCACGAAGTTGGTTCCACCGCCACCGCCGGACTTGCCGTTGTTGTCCGATGTGCAGGCGGACAGCGCGAGGGCGGCCGACAGCGTTCCGACGGCGAGCAGGGTGCGACGCGAGGCGCGGCTAAGGCTCATGTGAAAAGTTTCGCATGGGCGTTTGGGGGATCTTGGGCACCCCCCTGGGTGCCCGTAAAGCCCCTTGTCAAGGGGGCTTAAGGGACGTACGAGGCCTAAGCGGTCTTCAGGAAGGTGTTCCAGCCGCCCGCGGGCGACTGTCCGACCTCGAGGGTACGGAGCTTGGCGAGGATCTTGGGGTCCTGCACGTCCAGCCAGTCCACGAACTGCCGGAACGAGACGAGCCGGACGTCCTTCTTGCCGGCCATGCCCTTGAGCGCGTCCTCGACGGCGTCCATGTAGATGCCGCCGTTCCACTGCTCGAAGTGGTTGCCGATGAAGAAGGGTGCGCGGTTGGACCCGTAGGCGCGCCGGAAGCCCTCGAGGTACGCCTCGGTGGCCTGCTTGCGCCAGCCCGGGTAGCGCGACGGCATCCCCTTGGTCGTGTTCTTCGACTGGTTGGCGAGGATGTTGTAGTCCATCGAGAGAACCTCGAAGGAGTGGCCGGGGAAGGGCACGGCCTGCAGCGGGAGGTCCCAGATCCCCTGGCGCTTGTCCGGCCACATCTGGCGGCCGCCGGGGGAGCTGGCGTCGTAGCGCCAGCCGAGCCGCTTCGCGGTGGGAAGCAGGTTGTCCTGGCCGAGGAGACACGGGGCGCGGCCGCCGACGAGCTCCTTGCGGTAGTCGAAGGGCAGCGGGTCGAGGTCGGTCCAGCCGCTGTTGGTCTTCCACTCGGTGACGAACTTGGTCGCCTGGTCGATCTCGCTCTGCCACTGGGCCGGGGTCCAGTTGCCGACGGAGCCCGAGCCGGCGCAGAAGTGTCCGTTGAAGTGGGTGCCTATCTCGTGCCCGTCGAGCCAGGCCTGGCGGACGCTCTTGAGGGTGTCCTTGATGTGGTCGTCGGTGAGGTAGCCGATGTCGGAGGCGCCGACGCGGTTGTTCGGCGGGCGGTAGAGGTCCTTCTTCGACTCCGGAAGGAGGTAGATCCCGGAGAGGAAGAAGGTCATCGCGGCGTCGTGACTCCTGGCGAGTTCGAGGAAGCGCGGGAAGAGGCCGTTGCCGACCTCGCCGGCGCCGTCCCAGGAGAAGATCACGAACTGCGGCGGGGTCTGCCCGGGTTCGAGCGGCACGGGGGCGTCGGGCTGGTTCGGCTGCTTTCCGGTGTCGGAGGTGGAACCGTCACCGATGAGCTCGGCCTCCTTCTCGGTGGGTGCGGGCGCACTCGGGGATCCCGAGGCGTCACCACCCTTGCCGGGTATTGAATCGCCCGATTTGCCCTTGTTGTTGGTACTGCACCCGGCCACCCCCAGCGCCGCCGCCCCAACGCCCGCCCCCAGTAGTCCCCTTCGACTGATCCCTCGCATGACGTCCCCATTCGCACTCACGTCTGACCGAATGGTCATCCAAACCGACAATGAGTGAGATGCAGGGAGGAACAAGGAGGTTCCGGGAATTAGCACAAAAATTTCAGGGCGACCAGATGACTTCACGTCATCCGATCGCCCTGGCGGTGTACCCGGCGAACCACGCCTCGAACGTATCGGCGCAGAACCTTCACGCGCCTCCCGCGCCGTCGCGGGCGCACCCGGATCTCGGTGCGCCGAGGGCCGCGACAGGACCTGCCTGCGCCGGCTCGGCCGCGCGGGGGGCGCGGGGAACCGCGTGCGCCTCCCGCGCCGTCGCGGGCGCACCCGGATCTCGGTGCGCCGAGGGCCGCGACAGGACCTGCCTGCGCCGGCTCGGCCGCGCGGGGGGCGCGGGGAACCGCGCGACCGGCTTCGACCGGCCGGCGGCTGTCCTACCACGCTCTCCGTGGAGCGCTCACGCGCCGAAGGCCTTCGCCCCACCCTTGACCGGCTTCGCGCCCGCGAGCAGATGCGCCGGTACGAGATCGCGGGCCGGCTCGCTGTAGCCGACCGAGACGATCTTGTCGCCCTGGTACGTGAACGAGGTCAGCGAGGCCAGCGTGCACTGGCGCCGCCGCGGGTCGTGCCACAGCTTCCGCTTCTCGACGAAGCTGCGCACGATCCAGATCGGCAGCTGGTGGCTGACGCAGACCGCCTCATGGCCACGGGCCGCGTCCTTCGCCGCGTCCAGCGCCCCCATCATCCGTACGACCTGCTCGACGTACGGCTCGCCCCAGGACGGCTTGAACGGGTTGGTGAGGTGCTTCCAGTTGCCCGGCTTCCGCAGGGCCCCGTCGCCGACACCGAAGGTCTTGCCCTCGAAGACGTTGGCGGCCTCGATCAACCGCTCGTCCGTGGCCAGGTCCAGGCCGTGCCCCTTGGCGACCGGCTGCGCCGTCTCCTGGGCACGCTCCAGCGGGGACGACACGACGTACGTGATGTCCCGGGCGGACAGATGCTCGGCGACCCGGTCGGCCATCTGCCGGCCGAGCTCGGACAGGTGGTAGCCCGAGCGGCGGCCGTAGAGCACACCGTCGGGGTTCTCGACCTCGCCGTGGCGCACCAGGTGGACGACGGTGATGTCGTCGCCGTCGGGGCGGCTCATGCCGGTGGCGCTCATGCGGTGGCCTCCGCGGCGGCGCGGGCGGCGGCCGGCAGCGCGGCGGCGATCCGCTCGATCGCACGCTCGTCGTGGGCCGTGGAGACGAACCAGGACTCGAAGGCGGACGGCGGCAGGTAGACCCCGTCGGCCAGCATCGAGTGGAAGAAGGCGTTGAAGCGGAACGCCTCCTGCTTCTTCGCGTCGTCGTAGTTCCGGACCTCGTCGGCCGTGAAGAAGACCGAGAACATGTTGGAGGCGGTCTGCAGCCGGTGCGCGACACCCTCCTTCGTGAGCGCGCCGGTCACCAGCCCCTGGATCTCCTTCGAGACCGCGTCGATCGTGTCGTAGGCGGCGTCGTCGAGCAGGCGCAGCTGCGCGAGGCCTGCGGCGGTCGCGATCGGGTTACCGGAGAGCGTGCCGGCCTGGTAGACCGGGCCCGCCGGGGCGAGGTGCCCCATGACGTCGGCACGGCCGCCGAAGGCAGCGGCCGGGAAGCCGCCGCCCATGACCTTGCCGAAGGTCATCAGGTCCGGCTTCACCCCGTCGACGCCGTACCAGCCGGCGCGGGAGGTACGGAAGCCGGTCATGACCTCGTCGGAGATGTACAGCGCGCCGTTCGCGGAGCAGAGCTCCTTCAGGCCGGCGTTGAAGCCGTCCGCCGGCGGGACGACGCCCATGTTGCCCGGCGAGGCCTCCGTGATCACACAGGCGATCTCGCCCGGGTGCGCGGCGAACGCGGCCCGGACCGCCTCCAGGTCGTTGTACGGCAGGACGATCGTGTCGCCGGCCTGCGCGCCGGTCACTCCGGGCGTGTCGGGCAGGCCGAAGGTGGCCACACCGGAGCCTGCCGCGGCCAGCAGGGCGTCCACGTGCCCGTGGTAGCAGCCGGCGAACTTCACGACCTTCGCCCGGCCCGTGAAGCCTCGGGCGAGCCGGATCGCCGACATCGTGGCTTCCGTACCGGATGAAACCAGCCGAACCTGCTCGACGGGCTCGATACGGGAGACGATCTCCTCCGCGAGGGCGACCTCGCCCTCGCCGGGGGTGCCGAAGGAGGTGCCGCGGGCGACGGCGGCCTGCACCGCGGCGATCACGTCAGGGTGAGAATGGCCGAGGATCATCGGCCCCCACGAGCAGACGAGGTCGACGTACTCACGACCATCCGCATCGGTGAGGTACGGGCCGGTACCGGACACCATGAACCGGGGCGTTCCGCCCACGGCCCGGAAGGCGCGCACCGGTGAGTTCACGCCGCCGGGCGTCACGAGGGACGCGCGGTCGAAAAGCGTCTGTGAGACTGGGGCTTCGTATGAATACGGCACTGTGGTCCTGACCTGCGAGTAAGTCTGCGAGTACGGAGAGAAGGCGTGGGCACCCTGTGAATTACGCCAAGGCGTGGGTCCTCCGCGTCTGCGAAACTGGGGCGTCATAGGGATGGCTCACGGAATCCATGGTGTCAGAGGGCCGGACGTTCTTGCGGACAGGTGTTTCACCGCGAGAGCGTGGGGGAGGTCACTGTCACGATGATCGGGTTGCGCGGCGGGGGTCGTGTTGCCTAAAAAGCAGTCGGGTGGAGATATGCATCGCGGTGGCGGACTGGGTGAGGGGACGGACGATCTGGGTCCCGAGCCTGCCCGGCGGGGGCGGCACCGGCGACGGCGTACGGAAGATCCCATACAGTCCTCGGAAACCACGGGACCCACGACGGGGGGCGGGAGTGGCCGGTTGGGGGTGACGTACAAGTACTTCGGCGCACCCGATGGCGCCACGGCGGCCCGCGTCCCGATCTCGATGCGCCCGGAGGAGCTGGGCGGCGACGAGCTCGGCATGGGCGGCATGTTCACCAAGATCAAGCCCGAGACCATAGCCGCGATGGTCCTCACGGGCATCCAAGGGATGCCCCTGCACAAGGTGCCCCCGCTGGAGCTGGTGGTCCTCCACCCCGACTACGCCGTGGTGAAGCTGCCCATGACCGTGGTCGACCCGCTGCGCGGAATCGGCGAGGAATCGGTCGGCGCGGCGGCCTTCATCTGGTCCACGGTCCCGGACCGCGGCGGCCCGCGCGACGCGTTCAACGTCTACCAGCTGCTCCACGAGTGGCAGGACTTCTCGGTCCGCCTCCACGAGGCGGGGCACCAGCCGTACTGCCTGGTCTGGCCGTAGGGCCCCGGGGCTCGGCTTCACTGCTCCCGTGCGTCCGCGGCGGCCTTCGCGCGCTCGGCCGCGAGTTCGCGGGCCGAGGCGAGCCGGTACGGGACGTCGATGACCACGACGTTCTTCATGAACAGCAGCCGGGTCTTGAGCCGTAGCGCGCTCTGGTTGTGCAGCGGCTGCTCCCACCAGTGACCCACCACGTACTCGGGGATGACGACCGACACGACCGAGTCCCCCGTCCGCTCGGGTGCCTCCCGGATGTGCCGCAGGACCGGCTGCACGATCGAGCGGTACGGGGAGCTGAGCACCCGGAGCGGTACGTCGATGCCATGGGCCACCCAGGTCGCCCTGAGCACCTCCACCTCCGCCGGGTCCTCGGCGACCGTGACCGCGGTCAGCGAGGCGGGCCGCAGGGTCTTCGCGTACGACAGGGCCCGCAGGCTCGGTGCGTTCACCGAGGCCACCAAGACCATGACGTGGTTCTCCGCGAGGGTGCGCGGGTGGGCGCCGGGCTCGACGGCGACCTCGGCGGCCACGGTCTCGTAGTGCCGGCGTACGCCCTTCATCCCGGCGAAGAGCACCGGCATCGCGATCACGACGATCCAGGCGCCGTGCGTGAACTTGGTGATCAGCACGATGACGAGGACGACCGCCGTCAGGCACGCGCCGAAGGCGTTGATGGCCAGACGGGGCATGATCCGGCGCCGGTCGGCGGCGCCCGCCGGCGTGGCGAGTTCTCGCCGCCAGTGCTTGACCATGCCGGCCTGGGACAGAGTGAAGGAGACGAAGACGCCGATGATGTAGAGCTGGATGAGGCGGGTGAGGCTGGCGTCGAAGGCGACGATCAGGGCGATGGCGGCCAGCGCGAGCAGGACGATGCCGTTGGAGTAGACGAGCCGGTCGCCGCGGTGGAAGAGCTGGCGGGGCGCGTAGCGGTCGCGCCCGAGGACGGAGGCGAGCATCGGGAAGCCGTTGAAGGCCGTGTTGGCCGCCATGATCAGGACCGCGGCGGTGACGGCCTGGAGCAGATAGAAGAGGAAGTGCCAGCTGCCGAAGGTGGCGCGGCCGATCTGGGCGAGCGCGGTGGGCATCGCGGTGCCGGGGGCGAGGCCGAGCTCGGTGGGGTCCTCGGCGACATGCACCTCGTAGACCATGGCGAGGGTGGTGATCCCGAAGAACATGGTCACCGCCACCGCGCCCATGATCGCGAGCGTCGTGGCGGCGTTGCGGCTCTTCGGCTTCTCGAAGGCCGGCACGCCGTTGCTGATGGCTTCGACACCCGTCAGCGCCGTACATCCCGAGGCGAAGGCGCGCATGGCGAGCAGCACGAGCGCGAGACCGGTGTAGCTGGAGACCTCATGGATCGGCAGGTCGGCCGATTCGGCGCGGATCGTCGCCCCGGTCGCCATCCGCACCGCCGCCACGGCGAACATCAGGTAGATCGTGGCGATGAAGGCGTACGTCGGGATGGCGAAGTACCGCCCCGACTCGCGGACACCGCGCAGATTGAGCCAGGCCAGGACCGCCACGAAGGTGACCGACATGGCCACCGCGTGTCCGTCGAGCGCGGGCACGGCGGAGGTGATCGCCGCGACGCCGGAGACGACCGAGACGGCGACGGTCATCACGTAGTCGATGAGCAGCGCGCTCGCGGCGGTGAGCGCGGCGGTCTGCCCGAGGTTCTCGGCGGAGACGACATAGGCCCCGCCGCCGCCCGGGTAGGCGTAGCAGGTCTGCCGGTAGGAGGCGACGACGACCACCAGCAGGATGACGATCGCCACCGCCGCGTACCAGGCCAGATGCAGCACGGCGAGCCCGCCGAGGGCGAGGATCAGCAGGATCTCCTCGGTGGCGTACGCGACGGACGAGAGCGGGTCGCTGCAGAAGATCGGCAGGGCGAGCCGCTTGGGCAGAAGGGTCTCGCCGAGCCTGCCGCTGTCCAAAGGGCGCCCCACCAGCAGGCGTTTCGCCGCACTTCCAGCTCTCATAAGTGCTGAAGTTAGGACAAACAGAATGAACGGGGCGGGAGCCGCGCCCGTTGGTGCCAGCACAAGGAAGGACGGACGACGTGAGAAGACTGCGCCTGGCCGGCGAACCCATGCAGATCGGCGAGGTCGCCGCACGGACGGAGCTGTCCCTGCGGTCCATCCGCCAGTACGAGGACACCGGTCTGGTCGTCCCCTCCGCATCCTCCCCGGGCGGATTCCCCCTCTACACCGAAGCCGACGTGGACCGGCTGATGGTGATCGGCCGGATGAAGCCACTCGGCTTCACCCTCGAAGAGACCCGAGAGCTGCTCACGGCGATGGACCGCCTCGCCACGGACCACCCCGGCACGGACGGGGAACTCCCGCCCGACGAGCGGTCCGCCCTGGCCGCACGCGTACGACGCTACGAGCGGGCCGCCACCGAGCGGGTCGCCGAACTGCGTGCCGAGCTGGCCCGCGCCGAGGAGTTCGCCGGCTCCCTGCGGGCCCGCCTGGTCGGCCGCGCCGAAATCCCCGTCTACTCCTGAAGCAAGGCGGCCAGCTCCGCGAAGAAGCGGGCGTACGCCGCCGGGCTCGGCGGAGTCTCCGGATTCCACGGCGCCACCCGCGCGTGCGCAACGGGCGGGAACGCGTCGGGCCCGACGGCGTTGGCGCGGCTGTCGTAGAGCACGAGGCCCGGGTTCAGCCGGGCCGCGTGCTCCCAGTCGGCGGTGAGCCAGTTCGCGCCCGCGCCGGGACCGGGATCGAGCAGGCGGACGCCGAGCTCCTGGAGCCGGGCCAGCTCGGGCCAGGCATGGGGCCGGGCCAGATGGACCTGATCGGGCCCGGCACCGGAGAGAGCGAGGACGGTGACGTCCGAACGCGCGGCGACGGAGCGAAGCACGGCCTCGGGATCCTGGTGCGCGGCGGGAGCCGCCGAGCCCCCGAGCGCCGCCCCCAGCTCACCGAAACGCCCGATGATCGCCGACAGTGTGAGCTCGTTGCCCACGGAGAGCACCAACAACGGCACGCCGAGCCGCTCGGCGACGGCCTCGTCCAGCGCGTACGCGCTCTTCCCGTCGTACGTGACGTCCACGATCAGATCGGGGCGCAGCCCCCGCACGGCTTCCTCGTCCAGGGTCCGCCCCGGCCCCAGATAGGGGACACCGGCCACCGCCAGCTCCCCCGCCTTGACCGGATCGAGCGCCCCGCCGTCGTGCCCGGAGCCGTACACCCCCACGGACGTCACCCCCAGATCCCGCAGCGCCGCCCCGGCCCGCACATAGGCCACGACCCGCTCGGGCGGCTGTACGGCGGTCAGCTCCGTCCCCCTGTCGTCGGTGAACCCCCACACCTCTGCGTCCGACATGCGGCTGCTCCCTCCCCGGCCGGAATGGCTCCCTGTCCCGGCCACCTTGAAGCGCTTCCCCGACCCGCACAAGAGGGCCTCGCGCCCCTCCGGGCCGGGCGGGACTTCGGTCCCGGACCCCCCTGCCGAAAGTCCCCCGCGGTGGTGTTAACTGAACAGGTCGGGAGGAAGCAGTAGGAATCGTCAGCGCCGTGCGCAGGCGCCGTCCCATGCAGGACGTGCCTCCCGTACCGGCCCTCGCGCCCTGGAGTCAGCCATGTCGTCCTTGCCCGGCCAGTTCTCGGACCCCCGTGTGATCACCCTCTTCGGGCTGCTCGCCGTCTCCGCCGCCGTGTGGGTGGCGCTGGGGCTGCGCTCCCGTGCCCGCCGCGCGCAGGCGGACGCGCCGCTGGAGCGGGTCTGGCACCCCCAGGAGACCGTGCCGCTCACCCCGGCCGAGGAGCACGCCTTCGGCCAGGTCGTCTCACGCCTCTCGGTGGGTTCCGCGGGCCGCCTGCGGTAGCCGACCGGATCCGACCGACCGCGGGTCGAGCGGATCCGGCGCGCCCGAGGGCGGCGTCACCGGGCGCCGCAGGTCGGGCGCCGCATGCGATAGCCGACCGGATCCGACCAACCGCGGGTCGGGCGGATCCGGCGCGCCCGAGGGCGGCGTCACCGGGCGCCGCACGTCTGGCGGATCCGGCGCACCTGAGGACTGGGACGCACCTGAGGACTGGAGAGATCCGGCATACCCGGAGGCGGGGCGAGCCACCGCGGGGCGGGCGTCACCGGCTCCCTCACGTCGGGTCGATCCGGCCCAGATGCGGCCCAGGTCCGGCCTAGGCCCGGCCTAGGTCCGGCCCAAATCCGGCCCAGGTCCGGCGGACCAGGCGGCCGCATGGCCAGGGTCACTGCACCGCGGCCGCCCAGTCGCGCGGGTTCCGTCCGGTCGCCGCGAGAAGTCGCTCGAACGCGGAGGCGCCCTCCGGCGGCTCCACCTCCTCGCCGAAGACATTCATCTTCCGGGCCGTCGGAGCCATCTGCTCCACCAACTCCGCCAGGTTCTCCACGACGTCCGGGTCCGGCTCGAAGGACCGGCCGGTGGCCTGGGCGAGGTCCCAGATGTGCACGGTCAGGTCGAGCAGCACCATCGATCCGACGGTGCGGGCCGGCAGCCCCATCCCCGCCGAGACACCCTCCTCCGCACCCGGTGCCGCCCACGCCGCGACGAGCTTCGCCGTCTCGGCATCGAAGCGGGTGCGCCAATCGGCGTCGGCCAGGTAGTCGGGGTTCGAGGCGAAGTCGGCGGGCTGCTTGGCGGCCAGGGCCTGGAAGTTCACGACGATGTGGAAGAGGTGGTTGAGCAGCTCGCGCACGTCGTACTCGGAGCACGGCGTGGGCGCGGCGAAGCTGTCGTCGGCGATACCGCGCACCACGGGGGCGGCCTGGGCGGCAGCGGTACCGAGCAGCTCACTGATGGGTTGCGTACGGTTCGTCATGAATCGACGCTAGGTGATCCTGCCCAGGACGTCTTGAAGAAACACGCCAACGGCAGGTCGGCGCCTACGCTGGGTGGCATGGCTCCCTCCGGTCCGCGCCGCGACACCCGGGGAATCGTCGACCCCGACGAACTCCTCGCCCGCGTCCGCTTCCGCCGTCACGAGCCGGCGCCGGAACTGCGCCCGTATCTGGAGCACTACTGGTTCATCGACTGGGCGCTCTCCGAGCCGTACGCCAGTCATGTCGTCCCGCACCCGTCCGTGAACATCGTCTTCCAGCGGTACGAGGGCGACGGCCAGGAGGTCGTCTTCGGGGAGGTCGCCGGGATCGGGCTCGAACTGTTCACGAAGAAACTCACGGGCGTCGGCCGGGTCTGCGGAGTGCAGTTCCGGCCGGGCGGCTTCCGGCCGTTCGCCCCCGCGTGGCCGGTCTCGGAGTGGACGGGCCGCCGCGCCCCGCTCGACGAGGTGTTCGCGGACGCCGACGAGGCCTCCGTGAAGACCGTGCTCGCCCCGGAGGCCGACCACGCGCGCGTGGCGGCGCTCGACGCCTTCCTGATGGCCCGTGGCCCCGCGCCCGATCCGCAGGCGGCGCAGGCCATGGCGCTGGTGGACCTGGTCCGTACGGACCGTACGATCCGGCGGGTATCCGAACTGGCCCGCGCGGAGGGCCTGTCGAGCCGCTCGCTGCAGCGGCTCTTCTCCAACTGCGTCGGCGTCGGCCCGAAATGGGTCATCCTGCGCTACCGCATCCACGAGGCTCTGGAGCGCGCCGAGGCCGCGGGCGTCGAGGAGCCCCCGGACTGGGCCGGGCTCGCCGCCGAGCTCGGTTACAGCGATCAGGCCCACCTCGTACGGGACTTCACGGCGACGGTCGGAGTGCCGCCGACCGCGTACGCCCGCCAGGTGTCCGACCCCTGACCTACAGTGCGGGCATGGATGCCGACACCACACCCGCCTCGTCATCTTCACCCCCCTCGCCCGCCTCGCCCGCCCGGCCGGTGCGGCTGGAGCCTTGGTCCGAGGACGACTTCGGGCTGTTGCGCGCGATGAACGCACCCGAGTTGATGGAGCACCTCGGCGGCCCCGAGACCGAGGAGGCGCTGATCAAGCGGCATCGACGCTATGTGGATCTGAGTGCCGCGGGTACGAGCGCGGGCCGGATGTTCCGGATCGTGCTGCTCCCCGAGGAGGTCGTGGTCGGCAGCATCGGCTTCTGGGAGCAGACCGCGGACGAGGAGCCGGTCTACGAAACGGGCTGGACGGTACTTCCCGGGTTCCAGGGGCGGGGCGTCGCGACCGCGGCCACGCGCGCCGTCGCGGGGCTGGCGCGCGCCGCGCGCTCGCACCGCTTCCTGCACGCCTTCCCCTCGACGGACAACGGCCCGTCGAACGCGGTGTGCCGCAAGGCCGGCTTCGAGCTGCTCGGGGCGCGCGACTTCGAGTATCCGCCCGGCCATCCGCTGCGCTGCAACGACTGGCGCCTCGACCTGGAGGCCCTCTAGCGCTCGACCGGCCCGCTGTCGGTCCTCCGCCGGCCCCGCCCTCAGCCCTTCCTCAGCTCTCCGCGCCGTCCGTGGGCAGCGACTTGGTGAAGTGGAAGGCCACGATGTCGAGGCGCTCGCGCAGGTAGAAGCGGTGGGCTCCGGTGCGGTGGGTGCCGGAGTCCAGGTTGAGCTCGCGGCAGCCGGCGGCGCGCGCGTGCTCCTCCAAGTGGGCCAGGAGCGCGTGACCGACACCGGTGGAGCGCGCGGTGGCGGCGGTGACCAGGTCGTCGACGTAGAGCTTGCGGACCGAGCTGGTGTTGTCGATGATCCGCCAGCCGGCGGCGCCCACGCAGGTGCCGTCATCGCCGTAGGCCGCGCTGAAGCGCAGGCCCTGCGGCCGGCCGTTGCGGTGGATCTCATGGAAGAGCTCGGGCGTGAGGTGCGGGCGCAGCTCGCGCAGGACGGGGAGCATGTCGGATTCCAGGCGCGGGTCACCCGGCTCGAGGTCGATGATCTTCATGGCGGGACGGTATCCCAGGGTCGGCGCCCCTGACGGGGCCGTCGGGGTTTTATCAGGGTTGACGAACGGGGCACGCTCACGAATAGTTATCTGCGTGACACAGATTATTCTTTGCGCAGCCAACTGCGTGAGGACCGCCTCGACGAAGGGACCCCTGCCATGACCGTCCTTGTCACCGGAAGCCGCGGCCGCGTGGGCTCCGCCCTCCTCGAACTGCTCCACGGCGCCGGCATCAAGGCCAGAGCCGCCTCCAAGAACCCCGCGGCCCTCTCCCCACCCGACGGCATCGACACCGTCCGCTGCGATCTCTCCGATCCGGCGGACTTCGAGGCCGCTCTCGACGGCGTCGACTCCGTCTTCCTGTACGCAGAGCCCTCGCATGTCGACGCCTTCGTCTCGCGAGCCCGGGTGGCCGGCGTCCAGCACATCGCTCTGCTCTCCTCCAGCTCAGTCCTCGCCCCCGACGCCGCCGAGAACCCGATCGCCGCCTCCCACCTGGCCGTCGAGCGGGCCCTCGCGGCCGCGGCGGCCGACGGCACCTTCGAAGCGACCCATCTCCAGCCGGGCGCCTTCGCGACGAACGCCCTGCAGTGGTCGTGGGCGATCAGGTCCGCACGCGCGGTGGAGCTTCCGTATCCCGGGTCGCACAGTGATCCGATCCACGAGAAGGACATCGCCGAGGCCGCGTTCGCGGTCCTGACCGAGCCCACGCTGCGCGGCTCCTCGTATCTGCTGACCGGCCCCGAGTCGCTCGACTTCACCGAGCAACTGGCGATACTCGCCGAGGCGACGGGCCGGCCGACGGCCACAGCCGCCATCCCTCCCGAGCAGTGGAAGCAGTCGGTCGCCGACTACATACCGGAGACCTTCGCCGACGCCCTGCTCTCCTACTGGGCCTCGCACGACGGCCGGCCGGTCACTCCGACCCGGACGGTCGAGGAGCTCACCGGACACCCGGCCCGCACCTTCGCCGAATGGGCCACCGACCACGCGGACGCCTTCCGCCCGTAGGAACGGGAGCCGCGGCCGAATTCCCTGGCCGCCCGGCCGTTCTCGGTGACATCCTGTCCCCGTGAACGGACCGGAGATCCAGATCAGCTTCGCCCCCGACCTGCGGCTCTTTGTCTCGGCGGATCGCCGCCCGGGACGCACGGCCGTCGCGACGGACGGCGCCTCGACGCTCGGCCATGTCGTGGAGTCGCTGGGCGTTCCGCTGACCGAGGTCGGACGGCTGTCGGTGGACGGACGCGCGGTGGAGGTCTCCCACATCCCCGCGGCGGGCGAGACGGTCGAGGTCGAGGGCGTGGAGCGCCCTCAGCAGGTCCCCGGGGCTCCGCTCCGGTTCCTCCTCGACGTGCACCTGGGCACGCTGGCGCGGCGGTTGCGACTGCTCGGGGTGGACGCGGCGTACGAGAGCGAGGACATCGGCGATCCCGCGCTGGCCGCGCTCTCCGCGAAGGAGCAGCGCGTGATGCTCTCCCGGGATCGCGGGCTGCTGCGCCGCCGGGAGCTGTGGGCCGGTGCCTATGTGTACAGCGACCGGCCCGACGACCAACTCCGTGACGTGCTGGAGCGGTTCGCGCCCCCCTTGGCGCCCTGGACCCGCTGCACCGCCTGCAACGGGCAGCTCACTGACGCCGACAAGGACTCGGTGCGCGAGCGGCTGGAGCACGGCACGGAGAAGACGTACGACGTCTTCGCGCGGTGCACGGAGTGCGAGCGGGTGTACTGGCGGGGCGCCCACCACGCCCGCCTGGAGGCGATCGTCACCGACGCGCTGCGGGAGTTCGGCGGCGCGACGACGCGCTGAGCCGGCCGGCGCGGCGGGGTCAGCCGATCTCCCCCTTGCGCAGCCGCTCGACCTGCTCCGCACTGAGCTCGACGGTCCGGCGCATATGGGCGATGAGCAGGGCGACCTCGTCGTCGCTGTAGGCGTCGAACATCGTGCCCCAGGCCCCGTTGAGCCGCCGCCAGAAGGCGCCCAGCTCGGCCATCCGCTCCGGCACGGCGGTGACGAGTACGCGCCGCCTGTCCTCGGCGTCGCGCTCGCGCGTGACGTAGCCGGCCCGCTCCAGCCGGTCGACGAGCCGGGTTGCGGATCCGGTGGTCAGCCCGGTCAGCTCGGCGATCCGGCCGGTGGTGACGGGGCCGGATTCCAGGGAGAGCAGGTTGAGGCACTGCACGTCCGTCGGGTGGAGCTTCAGACGGTCGGCGACGGCCTGGTTGAACAGCGCGTACGCGGCCATGTAGTGGCGGGCCTCGCCGTACAGCTCGGCCATCAGGCCGTCCCGCCGGGCGGAGCTCTTCTGCGTCATGCAGAGATTGTACGAAGCAGCATCCCGCGGCCCTACGGCTCCGGGGCCGTCAGATACCGCTGAACGGTCGGCCCCAGCCAGGCGACGATCTCGTCCGTGGACATCTCGACCGCGGGCGGCAGCCGCAGCACATAGCGGGTGAGCGCCATACCGAGGATCTGCGAGGCGACCAGCGCGGCACGGCGCGGCGCCTCGGCGGGGTCGGGACAGACGCCGCGGGTGATCGGACCGAGCTGCCCGGCGAAGATCGCCTGCATCCGCTCCATACCGGCGGGGTTGGTGACACCGACGCGCAGGAGCGCGGTCAGGACGTCGTCGCGCTCCCAGCGGTCGAGGAAGTGCGTGACCAGAACCACACCGATGTGCCGGGACGGCAGCGCGGCGAGCTCGGGAAGCTCCAGCTCGAAGTCGGACGCCGCGGCGAACAGCCCCTCCTTGCTGCCGTAGTAGCGCATCACCATCGACGGATCGATTCCGGCGTCGCGGGCGATGGCGCGGATGGTGGCACGCTCGTAGCCGTCGGAGGCGAAGCGTTCACGGGCGGCTTCGAGGATCGCGGCGCGGGTGGCGTCGGAGCGGCGGGCGGTCGTCATGCCAACGACTGTAGGCCAACGGGTGTTGACAGTCCATCGGAGGCAGATCTAGCGTTGCCAACAAGCGTTGACCAAGAGGTGTTGGCCAACGATCGTGGGCACCACCTTCGGTCAGGAGTGAGCCATGAACCACCTGGACGCGGACGTCCTCGTCGTGGGCGCGGGCCCCACCGGAATGCTGCTCGCCGGCGATCTCGCCGCCGCCGGTCTGCGCGTCACCCTCGTCGAGCGCCGCCCGCACGGCATCAGCAACATGACCCGCGCCTTCGGAGTGCACGCCCGCACCCTGGAGCAGCTCGACGCCCGCGGCCTCGCCGACGAACTGATCGCAACCGGCACCCCCATCACCGAGCTGCGACTCTTCCGCCGCCTCACCCTCGGCCTGACCCGGCTCCGCTCCCGCTTCCCGTACCTCCTCATCACCCCGCAGTACGAGGTCGAGCGACTCCTCGAACGGCGCGCGCTGTCCACAGGTGTGGATTTCCGGTACAGAACGGAACTGCGCGGACTGAGCCAGGACGGCGATCACGTCACCGCCGAACTCACCGACGCCGACGGCACACCCCTCACCCTCCGGGCGCGCTACCTCGTCGGCACCGACGGGGTGCGGAGCGCCGTACGGACAGCCCTCGGCCTGCCCTTCCCCGGCGCCTCGGTGATCCGCTCCATCGTCCTCGCCGACGTTCGCCTCACCGAGAAGCCCGAAGGACTGCTCACGGTCAACGGCGTCGGGGACGCCTTCGCCTTCATCGCCCCCTTCGGCGACGGCTGGTACCGCGTCATGGGCTGGGACCGCACCCGCCAAGTCCCCGACAGCGAGCCCGTCGACCTCGAAGAGGTCCGCACCATCGCCCGCCGCGCACTCGGCAGCGACTACGGAATGCACGACGCCCGCTGGATCTCCCGCTTCCACAGCGACGAACGCCAGGCCCCGTCCTACCGCATCGGCCGCGTCTTCCTCGCCGGAGACGCCGCCCACGTCCACTCCCCCGCCGGCGGCCAGGGCATGAACACCGGCCTCCAGGACGCCGCCAACCTCTCCTGGAAGCTCGCCGCCGTCCTGCGCGGCGACGCCCCCGACCCCGAGGCCCTGCTCGACAGCTACCAGTCCGAGCGCCACCCCGTCGGTGCCATGGTGCTCCGCAGCAGCGGCGCCATCGTCCGGCTCGCCATGGCCCGCGGCCCGCTCCAGCGCACCGCGCGCGCCCTCGCCGCACGGATCCTCGACACCGTCCCCGCCGCCTCCGCCAAGGCCCTGGGCATGATCAGCGGGCTCGGCATCTCCTACGGCCGAGACACCCGACGCGTCCCCGACCTGAAGCTGCGCGAGGGCAGGCTCTACGAACTGCTACGCAAGGGCGAGTTCGTCCTCGTCGCCCCCGAGGGCACCACACCCGCCCTGCCGACCTCCCCCACCACCCCCGCCCGGCTCGTCCGGGCCACCTGGACCGACCCCACCCGCCGCTCGACGCTCCTGGTCCGCCCCGACGGCTACACCTTCTGACCACACGACCGGAAGCGACCTCTGACTATCCGTCAATCTGCGTGTCCCCTGAACCCCCGACGCCCCATGGCACCCTGGCCCCATGGTGATCGCCCGCTCCGCCGCCCTCTTCGCCGTCGCCGCACTCTTCGAGATCGGCGGAGCCTGGCTCGTCTGGCAGGGAGTCCGCGAGCACCGCGGCTGGATCTGGATCGGCACCGGAGTCCTCGCCCTCGGCATCTACGGCTTCGTCGCCACCCTCCAGCCCGACGCCGAATTCGGCCGGATCCTGGCCGCCTACGGCGGAGTGTTCGTCGCCGGATCCCTCGCGTGGGGCATGGTCGCCGACGGCTACCGCCCCGACCGCTGGGACGTCGTCGGCGCCCTGATCTGCCTCGCCGGCATGGCCGTGATCATGTACGCCCCGCGCGCCCGCTGACCTCCACCCGCCACCTATCCTGACCACGCGATCGACACAATCGACCACACGCGCGAGGAGCACGTCATGACTGCCGCCGGTACCCCCATCGCCGTCGTCACCGGAGCGAGCAGCGGTATCGGCGCCGCGACGGCCAGGCAGCTCGCCGCCGCCGGATACCGGGTGGTCCTCACCGCCCGCCGCAAGGACCGCATCGAGGCACTGGCCGCCGAGATCGTCGAGGCCGGTCACCAGGCGACCGCCTACGCCCTCGACGTCACCGACCGCGAGGCCGTCCAGACCTTCGCAACCGCCTTCCGCACGATCGCCGTCCTCGTCAACAACGCGGGCGGCGCCCTCGGCGCGGACCCCGTAGCCACCGGCGACCCGGACGACTGGCGCCAGATGTACGAGGTCAACGTCATCGGCACCCTCAACATCACCCAGGCCCTGCTCCCCGCCCTCACCGCCAGCGGCGACGGCACGGTCGTCGTCCTCTCCTCCACCGCCGGCCACGCCACCTACGAGGGCGGCGCCGGCTACGTCGCCGCCAAGAACGGCGCCCGCGTCCTCGCCGAAACCCTCCGCCTGGAGATCGTCGGCACCCCGGTCCGCGTCATCGAGATCGCCCCCGGCATGGTGAAGACGGACGAGTTCGCCACCACCCGCTTCCGCGGCGACACCGACAAGGCCGCCAAGGTCTACGCGGGCGTGGCCGAACCCCTCACCGCCGACGACGTCGCCGACACCATCACCTGGGCCTGCACCCGCCCCCCGCACGTCAACATCGACCTCCTGGTCGTCCGCCCGCGCGCCCAGGCCTCCAACACCAAGGTCCACCGCGAGCTGTAGGCGCCGCGGGCAGACACCGACCGGCAAGGCCGGCGAAGAGACACACAGGCGAGGAGGGGCCGACGCCATCGCGTCGGCCCCTCCTCGTACGTCCCTCAGCCCTTCACACAGATGACCTGCTTCAGCTTCGCGACCACCTCGACCAGGTCCCGCTGCTGCTCCATGACCTTCTCGATCGGCTTGTACGCGCCCGGGATCTCGTCGACGACACCGGAGTCCTTGCGGCACTCCACGCCCCGCGTCTGCTCCTCCAGGTCCCGCGTCGAGAAGCGCCGCTTCGCCGCGCTCCGGCTCATCTTCCGGCCGGCGCCGTGCGAGGCCGAGTTGAAGGACGCCTCGTTGCCGAGACCCTTCACGATGTACGAACCGGTGCCCATCGAGCCCGGGATGATCCCGAAGTCGCCGGAGCCGGCCCGGATCGCGCCCTTACGGGTGACGAGCAGGTCCATGCCCTCGTACCGCTCCTCCGCCACGTAGTTGTGGTGGCAGGAGATGACCGGATCGAAGGTCACCTTCGCCTTGCGGAACTCCCGGCGGACGACCTCCTGGAACAGCGCCATCATGATCGCGCGGTTGTACTTCGCGTACTCCTGCGCCCAGAAGAGATCGTTGCGGTACGCGGCCATCTGCGGGGTGTCCGCGACGAAGACCGCCAGGTCCCGGTCGACGAGCCCCTGGTTGTGCGGCAGCTTCTGCGCCTCGCCGATGTGGTGCTCGGCGAGCTCCTTGCCGATGTTCCGGGATCCGGAGTGCAGCATCAACCAGACAGACCCTTGGCCATCGATGCAAAGTTCGCAAAAGTGATTTCCGCTGCCAAGTGTTCCCATCTGCTTCTCCGCCCGCTCCCGCCGGAACTTGACCGGATCGGCGACCGTATCGAAGCCCGCCCAGAAGTCGCCCCACCCCGCCGTAGGGAACTGGTACAACCGCCCCGGGTCCACCATCTCCCGGTGCATCCCCCGCCCCACCGGAATCGCCTGCTCGATCTTCGATCGCAGCCGGGACAGATCCCCCGGCAGGTCGTTCGCCGTCAGCGACGTCTTCACCGCCGACATCCCGCAGCCGATGTCCACACCCACCGCCGCCGGGCACACCGCCCCGCGCATCGCGATCACCGAGCCGACCGTCGCGCCCTTGCCGTAATGCACGTCCGGCATCACGGCCAGGCCCTTGATCCACGGAAGGGTGGCCACGTTGTGGAGCTGGCGCATCGCGCCGTCGTCGATCATGGAAGGATCGGTCCACAGCCGGATGGGCACCTTCGCACCCGGCACCTCTACATACGACATACTTCCTCGATTCCCCCAAAAAGCCTGATAACGCAAAAACCGGCTCCAAGGCCCGTACAGGTGACAACGGACCGGCATCAACGGCAGCGCGTGCGATAGACATTGTGTCCACCCACCGGTCTCCGGCGGCAAACAGTTTTCGGGGAAGTCTTCGGGAGAAGGGAGCCTGGGAGCGTGCAGCGACAGGCGTACGTACCCGGTCTGACAGCGCTCGCGGCGGCGCTCACCTTGGGCCTCACCGGATGCTCCTCGGGCGGTGGAACCGGCGTGGACGCCGTCGACTCCAAGGCCGGCCCCGCCGCCGCCCCCGCCCCGCCCGGCCGCTACCGCACCCTTTTCGAGCCCTGCGGCTCCGTCCCGCAGGCCACGCTCCGGGACCTGCTCCCCGGCGCCGCCCAGCTTCCCGACAAGGAGCGCGAGCAGGCGTACCGCGGTTCGGCCGCCGTCACCTACGACACCGATCGCCGGGTCGGCTGCAGCTGGAAGGCCGACACCCCCGACGCTTCGCACCGGCTGCGTCTCGACATCGAGCGGGTGGTGTCGTACGACTCCGCCGTCAGCGACGACGACCGGGCGCAGGCGGTGTTCTCGGGCAAGCAGATCGCGGCAGACCTCCCCGAGCCCCCGAAGCCCACGCAGGCGCCGCAGAGTCCGCAGACCCCGGCAAGCCCCACGGGCAGCGCAGGCAGTGCAGGCAGTGCAGGCGGGGCCGGCACCACGGCTCCCGCCGTTCCCGCCGACGCCTCTTCCGGTTCGGCCGACCCGACGCCCACCCCGTCCGTCGCCCCCACCACCGGTCTGGAGCCCCGCGTCCTGGAGGGTCTGGGGCAGGTCGCGTTCCTCGACGACGTGCTCAGCTCGGGCGGTCCGAACGGCCGGCACCGCACCGTGAGCGTGGTGTTCCGCACATCCAACGTGATCGTGACGGTCGAGTACGTGGAGCAGACGAGCGGTTCCGCGGAGCCCCCGGACAGCCAGGAACTGCAGGAAAAGGCCCGGAATCTGGCCCGGCTGCTCGCCGAGCGGCTGGAGGAGTAGCGGCGCGGAGCCGCCGTGTGGGGCCCTCGCGGGCCCATCGCGAGCACGTAACGTGTCGGCGTACCGTGGCCGCCGGCCGGACTGTACGACAAGCGACTGCCGGACCGTACGACAAGCGACTGAAGGAACCATGCACCGATCAGCCCCGCGACTCACCCGCATACTCGCCTGCGCAGCCGTCCCGGTGATGCTCGTCGTCGCCGGCTGCTCCTCGGACTCCGACGGTGGTTCGGACACCCCGGACAAGGGCAAGGGCTCGGCGTCGGCCACCCCCGGCGCTCAGCAGTCGACGAAGACGGTCGAGCCGGCGAAGTTCTCGAAGCTGCCCGACGTGTGCAAGTCGATCTCCGCGAAGACGACCGCGAGCCTGGTGCCCAAGGCGAAGGCGAAGAACGGTACGACCGCGCCCTCCAGCGACACCTTGAGTCGTGGTGGCTGCTCGTGGAACGGTCTCGACGACAAGGGTGTGAAGGGCTCGCACTACCGCTGGCTGGATGTGTCGTTCTACCGCTACGAGTCGGACGCCGCGCTGGGCAGTGGCCAGGAGCGGGCCGAGGAGAACTTCACCAAGGAGCTGGCCAAGCTCCAGGCGACCGAGGGTGCGCAGAAGCTGCGTACCACGGACGCGCCGGGCGTCGGTGAGCAGTCGAAGGCCGTCGCGTACGACCTGAAGAAGACGGGTGAGGACTTCAAGTACGCCTCGGTCGTGGCGCGGACCGGGAATGTGCTGGTGCTGCTGACGTACAACGGCGCCGGTTACGCGGGTGCGGCGGCTCCCACGGACAAGGTCGTGATGGACGGCGCCGTGAAGGCCGCGAAGGAGGCTGTCGCGGCGGTCGCCGCCACGGCCGGGTAACAAACTCGCGGCGGCCCCGCGGGCCGTACGTCGCGAACACCCGCATTTGCGCATGTTTTCGAGGAGTCCGTCCCTCCCCCGGGGGCCGGGCTTCTCGCGCATGTGCCACGCTGTGCCCGCGAGATGTGGATTGACGGGAGGGGATCGCGGGTGGCCGCGGTGCAGCTGACACGCACGCACAAGATACTGATCGGTGTGGTGGTCGCCGGTGCGGTGATCATCGCCGGTATCGGTTTCGCGGGTTCGTACGCCGCTGTGCGCGAGCTCGCCGTCGAGAAGGGCTTCGGCGACTTCTCGTACTTCTTCCCCATCGGCATCGACGCCGGCATCTGTGTGCTGCTCGCACTGGACCTGCTGCTGACCTGGATCCGGATCCCGTTCCCGCTGCTTCGGCAGACGGCGTGGGTGCTGACGGCGGCGACGATCGCGTTCAATGGCGCGGCCGCCTGGCCGGACCCGCTGGGTGTGGGTATGCACGCGGTCATTCCGGTGCTGTTCGTGGTCGCGGTGGAGGCGGCGCGGCATGCGGTGGGCCGGATCGCCGACATCACGGCCGACAAGCACATGGAGGGCGTACGGCTCACGCGTTGGCTGTTGTCGCCGATACCGACGTTTCGGCTGTGGCGGCGGATGAAGCTGTGGGAGCTGCGCTCGTATGAGCAGGTCATCAAGCTGGAGCAGGATCGGCTGATCTACCAGGCTCGGCTCCAGGCGCGCTTCGGACGGGCGTGGCGGCGGAAGGCGCCGGTGGAGGCGCTGATGCCGCTGCGGTTGGCGAAGTACGGGGTGCCGCTGGCAGAGACGGCGGCGGCGGGGCTCGCAGCAGCGGGTGTGGAGCCGGCGCTGATACCGGCGCAGCCGACGGTGGCGCAGCCGCAGCCGGTGCAGGCGGTCCAGGCGCCGGTCCAGTTGGCCGCGCAGCCGCAGCCGCAGCTCCCCCAGGGCCAGGGCGAGGGCCGGAGTCAGGGCCAGGCGCCGGGCCAGGGGCCGGTCGGTCCGGAGCTGCCCGCGAACCACGACAGCCCGTGGTTCCACGCGCAGACCCTGCCGCCGGAGGCGTACGAGACGGCCTTCGACCCTCGGTATGTGGAGGGGCTGGAGCCCACGCCCGTGGCGGTGCCGCAGGGTCCGGAGGATGTGGTGATCCCGGGCCCGCGCCAGGAGCAGGGCGCGGAGCAGTTCGAGGAGTACCCGGAGTTCGTCGAGCCGGAGCCGCCCGTGGACGAGTTCTCCGAGGCGGCCTACAAGGCGATGTGGGACTACGTCGAGGAGCGGCAGGACTTCCCCAATGCCGAGCAGCTCGACATATGGCTCAGTGACATGTACGGGGTGCAGCACCCGCGCAGTGCGTCGATCCTGCGGGAGCTGACTCCGCAGCTGCGGCACCGTATCGAGCGGGAGATGGCGGAGAACCACATCCCGTGACCGGCGGCGGGTCGGGGCTCAGGCCTTGGCCCGCTTTTTCGCGGTCTCGCCCCACAGGGCGAGCGCGATTCCGGCGAGGGCCAGGACGACGTAGCCGGGGGTGGGGATGTCCCACCACTGCTGGAGCACTCCCCAGGCCTTGTCCCCGAAGATCTGCCCGCCGGCGCCGAGTCCACCCTGGACGAGGGTGATCCATCCGATGACTGCGATGACTTCGTTCTTCATGCCTTCACGGTCTCCCGCGGGTTCCCCGTTTTCGTCGTGCCCACGTCGGAAGCGGGTCTAGTCCCAAGGATGGAGAAGGGCTGCCGCCGGCCTCGTCCGCGATCCGCGCCGAGGACGGCGAAGGGCCGCCACCCAACCGGGTGGCGGCCCTTGCCGATGACCGATCCGTGTACCGCTACGCGCCCAGCAGCTTGCGCACGCGGTCCGCGCCGACCGCGAGAAGGAGCGTGGGCAGGCGGGGCCCGGTCTCGCGGCTGACGAGGAGCTTGTAGAGCAGGGCGAAGAACGCGCGCTGGGCGATCTTCAGCTCCGGGGTCGGCTTGGCCTCGGGGTCGAGACCGGCCATGACCTTGGGGACGCCGTAGACGAGCGTGGTGAGGCCGTCCAGGGACCAGTGCGTGTCCAGGCCCTCCAGGAGGAGGCGCAGGGATTCGCGGCCCTGGTCGTCGAGGGAGCCGAGGAGCTCGGCGTCGGGCTCGTCGCGGACGATGGTGCGCTGGTCGGCCGGGACCTGGGTGGTGATCCAGTTCTCGGCGCGGTCCAGACGCGGGCGGACCTCGTCCAGGCTGGTGACCGGCTTCTCCGGGTCCAGGTCGGTCAGGATCCGCAGGGTCTGCTCGTCGTGGCCGGCCGTGATGTCCATGACCGAGGCCAGGGTCCGGTAGGACAGCGGCCGCGGCGTGCGGGGCAGCTCGCCGGCGGCGGTGCGGGCGGCGCGCGTGTACGCGGCCGCGTCCGCCGGCAGCACGGAGCCGTCGGCGACCTTGGCCTCGAGCTTGTCCCACTCGTCGTAGAGCCGCTGGATCTCCTGGTCGAAGGCGATCTTGAAGGACTGGTTGGGCTTGCGGCGCGCGTACAGCCAGCGCAGCAGCGGCGCCTCCATGATCTTCAGGGCGTCGGCGGGCGTCGGCACGCCACCCTTCGACGACGACATCTTGGCCATGCCGCTGATGCCGACGAACGCGTACATCGGGCCGATCGGCTGGACGCCGTCGAAGATCTCGCGGACGATCTGGCCGCCGACGACGAAGGACGAGCCGGGCGACGAGTGGTCGACGCCCGAGGGCTCGAAGATCACGCCTTCGTACGCCCAGCGCATCGGCCAGTCGACCTTCCAGACCAGCTTGCCGCGGTTGAACTCGCTCAGCTTGACGGTCTCGGAGAAGCCGCAGGCCGTGCAGGTGTACGCGAGCTCGGTGGTCTCGTCGTCGTACGACGTGACGGCCGTCAGGTCCTTCTCGCACTGCCCGCAGTAGGGCTTGTACGGGAAGTAGCCGCCGCTGCCGCCGGAGCCGTCGTCCTCGTTCGCCGCGCCGGAGCCCTCCTCGGCCTCCAGTTCGGCCTCGTCGAGGGGCTTCTGCGACTGCTTCTTCGGCGCCTTCTTCGTCCGGTACTGGTCGAGGATCGCGTCGATGTCGCCGCGGTGCTTCATGGCGTGCAGGATCTGCTCGCGGTAGGTGCCCGCCGTGTACTGCTCGGTCTGGCTGATCGGGTCGTACTCGACCCCGAGCTCGGCGAGCGACTCGACCATGGCGGCCTTGAAGTGCTCGGCCCAGTTCGGGTGGGCGGACCCGGGCGGGGCCGGGACCGAGGTGAGCGGCTTGCCGATGTGCTGCTCGTAGCCGTCCTTGTCGACACCGGGGATGCCGTTCGGCACCTTGCGGTACCGGTCGTAGTCGTCCCAGGAGATCAGGTGCCGGACCTCGTACCCACGGCGGCGGACCTCGTCGGCGACCAGGTGCGGGGTCATGACCTCGCGGAGGTTGCCCAGGTGGATCGGGCCGGAGGGGGAGAGTCCGGAGGCGACGACGACCGGTTTGCCAGGCGCACGTCGCTCCGACTCGGCGATGACCTCGTCCGCGAAACGGGAGACCCAGTCGGTCTCGGTGCTGCTCTGAGCCACGGTCGGTACGTCCTTCTTCCTTGATTCCCTCGAAAGCCTTGCAGCCTTACGTCAGCCATTCTCCCAGACGGAACGGCGCACTCTGTGGTTGTCCACAGGTGGAGAAAACACGTTGCCCGCCCGTGGGACACTTGACAAGCGATAAAGCCCACCACTGAACCATCGACAGGAACGGAAGCTCATGGCCTCGGTCCCTTCCCTCGCTTCGACCGTGCAGCAGCGTCTCGCGGAAGGTCTCTCGGCAGCACTGCCGGAGGCCGGTTCCGCCGACCCGCTGCTGCGACGAAGCGACCGGGCCGACTTCCAGGCCAACGGCATCCTGGCCCTCGCCAAGAAGCTCAAGGGCAACCCGCGTGAGCTGGCGACGAAGGTCGTCGACGGCATCCCGGCGAACGACGTGCTGCGGGAGATCGAGGTCTCGGGCCCCGGCTTCCTGAACATCACGGTCACCGACCAGGCGATCATCAAGACCCTCGCCGCCCGTGCCGCCGACGACCGTCTCGGCGTGGCGTTCGGGGAGAACGCCGGCACGACGGTGATCGACTACGCGCAGCCGAACGTGGCCAAGGAGATGCACGTCGGCCACCTCCGCTCCGCCGTGATCGGCGCCGCGATGGTCGAGATCCTGGAGTTCACGGGCGAGAAGGTGGTCCGTCGCCACCACATCGGCGACTGGGGCACCCAGTTCGGCATGCTCATCCAGTACCTGGTCGAGCACCCGCACGAGCTGGACCACAAGTCCGAGGACGAGGTCTCCGGCGAGGAGGCCATGTCGAACCTGAACAGGCTCTACAAGGCCTCGCGCGCGCTGTTCGACTCCGACGAGGAGTTCAAGACCCGGGCGCGGGCGCGGGTCGTGGACCTCCAGGCCGGTGACGAGCAGACGCGTGCCATGTGGCAGCGGTTCGTCGACGAGTCGAAGATCTACTTCTACTCGGTCTTCGACAAGCTCGACATGGACATCCACGACCCGGACGTGGTCGGCGAGTCGGGCTACAACGACATGCTGGTGGAGACCTGCCGCATCCTCGAGGAGTCGGGCGTCGCGGTCCGCTCCAACGGTGCGCTGTGCGTGTTCTTCGACGACGTCAAGGGCCCGGACGGCAACCCGACGCCGCTGATCGTCCAGAAGTCCGACGGCGGTTTCGGCTACGCGGCCACGGACCTGTCCGCGATCCGTGACCGGGTGCAGAACCTGAAGGCGACGACCCTGCTGTACGTGGTCGACGCGCGCCAGTCCCTGCACTTCAAGATGGTCTTCGAGACCGCCCGCAGGGCCGGCTGGCTGAACGACGAGGTCAAGGCGGTCCAGCTGGCGTTCGGCACGGTGCTCGGCAAGGACGGCAAGCCGTTCAAGACCCGTGAGGGCGAGACGGTGAGGCTGGTGGACCTGCTGGACGAGGCCGTGGACCGGGCGACCGCCGTGGTCCGGGACAAGGACAAGGACCGCGGCCTGCTCACCGAGCAGGAGATCGTCGAGAACGGCCAGTACGTCGGCATCGGCGCGGTCAAGTACGCCGACCTGTCGACGTCCGCGGCGCGGGACTACAAGTTCGACCTGGACCAGATGGTGTCGCTGAACGGCGACACGTCGGTGTACCTCCAGTACGCGTACGCGCGTATCAGGTCGATCTTCGGCAAGGCGGGCGAGCTCACGCCGCTGGCCCACCCCGAGCTGGAGCTGGCCCCGGCGGAGCGCGCGCTCGGTCTGCATCTGGACCAGTTCGGCGAGACGCTGGCCGAGGTCGCCGAGGAGTACGCCCCGCACAAGCTGGCCGCGTATCTGTACCAGCTGGCGTCGCTGTACACGACGTTCTACGACCAGTGCCCCGTCATCAAGCCGGCGCCGCCGCAGGAGATCGCGGAGAACCGGCTGTTCCTCTGCGACCTGACCGCCCGCACGCTGCACCAGGGCCTGGCCCTGCTGGGCATCCGGACGCCCGAGCGCCTCTGACGACGCGCCACAGCACGACGAAGGCCCCGGCTCCGTTCCGTACGGCGCCGGGGCCTTCGCCTTCGCTCACTGCGGGGCGGCCCACTCGCCCTTCTCGGGCCGGTAGATGTACTCCTTCTTCCCTTCGATCGCGCTCGTACGGAACGGCTTCCCGCCGTCGTCGACGCGTGCCTTCCCGCGCCGCTCGCCGCTGCTCCACTCCACTTCCAGGTACCAGGAGACGGCGTACGACTCGGTGTGCACGTCGAGGTTGAGGACCTGCGGGTCGCTGGTGGAGACCTTGTACGGGAAGTCCTTGGCCGGCACCCGGTGTTCGCCGTCGAGGCCGGCGACCGGCTTCGCGGTGGGGTGCGGGGCGTCGAGGTCGATGTCGAAGGCCTGCGGGGTGATGCCGCCGCCGCAGCCGTCCCCCATGAAGTACGCCGCCCGGTCCAGGGGTGCGGCGCGCTCGACCACCCGTACGCGGACGGCGTTGAGGACCGTGGCCTCCTCGGTGCGGCCGGTGACGGTGAGCTGGAGCTGCATATGGCCGCCGTCGACCCCGCCGAGCGCCCGCGCCCAGCCTCGGCTGTCCTGCGGGGCGGGCGGGGGCGGGACCTGCCCGGGCGGCTGGCCGAGCACGTAGTGCTGGCCGCAGGCCCCGGCCCAGTTGTAGGAGCTGATGCCCACGCTCACGGGGTCGCCCGTCGGCTGTCGGGTCGTCCGGGCGGATGGGTTCGCCCGGGACGCGGTCGCCGGCGCACTCGGCGTCGTGGCGGCGGAGGAGGCGGAGCCCGAGGTGGAGGCGGAGGCCTTCACGTGCGCGGAGATGCTCGCCGCGGGCGGCTCGACGGATCCGTTCGCGTGCTGTCCGGAGGTCTTCGCGTCGTCGGCGCCCTTCTCGTCGGGGCGGCCGACGGCGTACGCCACGGGCACGGCGAGCGCGACGACGGCGGCCGCGGCGACGGCTGTCCGCAGCCGCTTGCGGGCGCGGGCGGACGCACCGGGGGCGTCCGAGGGTCGCGGATGCGCCTGCACGGTCACGACGACCTCGGGCTCGCGGTCGGCTCCGGGTTCGGCTGCGGGCTCAGGGGCTGTGGGCGTCGCGGCGGTGTCCGAGCCGGAGCCCGAGGCGGCGTCCGAGCGGGCATCCGAAACGGCGTCCGGCGCAGCTTCCGGAGCAGTCACCGCCATGGTTTCCGCCGTGGATTCCGCCGTGGTCTCCACTGCGGCTGCCGTCGAGCTTCCCGCCACGGTTTCCGCCGGACCCTGCGGCTCAGGAGCCGCCGGTCCGTTCTTGCCCCGCCGGCGGGCCTCGTCCGCCAGGATCCAGCTACGGTGCAGTGCGATCAGCTCGTCGCGGGAGGCTCCGCACAGCCGCCCCAGTCTCTCCACCGGTGCGAACTCGGCCGGAACGGCGTCGCCGTTGCAGTACCGGTGCAGCGTCGACGTACTGACATGCAGCTTCTTCGCCAACGCCCCGTAGCTGAGCCCGGATCGTTCTTTCAGACCGCGCACCAGCTCCGCGAAACCATCGGCCTCCGTTGCCACCCGCCCCGTCCCCCTCGTCTCGACCGTCCCAGGAACGCATTCCAGGGGTGGGTCATTTCCCCAGGTCACGGCAGGTCCGCGCGTTCCAGCTTCCCCCATTGTCCCGTGACCGTTGCCGCGAGATCACCCCGCCCCGCAGGGTGAGGCCATGCCCAGCAGCCGTCTGACGGACGTCGTAGCCGTCGCAGTCCTGATCACATGCACCGCGATCGTGATCACTCTGATCACCCGAAGCTGACCGCTCTCGCGGCATCGGCGGCGAGGCCGACGCGTTCACGTCGCCCTCGCCGCCGACGTGCTGACGCAATGTCAGCTGATGGGGCGGGATGTCCTGCCCGACACCTCGTCGATCTCCGTGTGCGCCTTCTGCAGCAGCTGCGAGGCGAGATCCATGAGCGCGCGTGCGCCCGCGATCTCCTCGCCGACCCGCAGCTGCTCCGGGTCCGACGGGTGCCGGTGGGCGTTGCCCTGGGCGCGGAACTCGGTGCCGTCACCGAGCCGCACCATGGCGGCCGCCCTCGTCCGGTCGCCCTCCTCCTGGAACTCCATCTCGACGTGCCATCCCACGAGCGTGTGCATCATGAGGACCACCTCCTGAGGTACTTCCAGGGTGCGCCGCCCGGCGCATCCTTACCAATCGGTGCGTAGCTGACGATTAAGTCGGTACTTGTGGGATGAACCGCCCCGGAGAAGGATCGAAAGCGAGCCGCAGGACGGCTCGAACCCCCGATTCCAAGCCCTGGAGCACACTCATGTCCGCAACCGTTCCCGCAGCCGCCTCCGCCCCGGTCTCCGTCCTCGGCCTGGGCATGATGGGCACGGCCCTCGCCACGGCCCTCCTGAACGCGGGCCACCCGGTCACCGTCTGGAACCGTTCCCCGGCCAAGACGGGCCCGCTGGTCGCGCAGGGCGCCCTGCCCGCCGAGACACCGGTGAACGCGGTGGCGGCGAGTCCGCTCGTCGTCCTGTGCCTGCTGACGAACGACAACGTCGACGAACTGTTCACGGCCCTCGGCGACTCCGTGGCCGGAAAGACGCTGGTCAACCTCACGAACGGCACGCCCGAGCAGGCACGGACGCTCTCCGCCCGGGCAGAGAGGCTCGGTGCCCGCTACCTCGACGGCGGGATCATGGCCGTCCCGCAGATGATCGCGGGCCCGGACGCGTACGTCTTCTACAGCGGCGACGAGCAGGCGTACGAGACTCACCGCACGACCCTCGCGGCGCTGGGCGGCACCAAGTGGACAGGCACCGACCCCGGCCTCGCGGCCCTGTACGACCTGGGCCTGCTCACGGGCATGTACGGAATGTTCACCGGCGTCATGCAGGCGCTGGCCCTGGTCCGTACGGAGAACGTCGGCGCCGAGGAGTACGCCGAACTCCTGGTCCCCTGGATCACGGCGATGCTCGGCGGCGTCCCCGAGATCGCCCGGGACATCGATTCCGGGAAGCACCTCACCGATGTCTCCAGCCTTGCCGTGAGCCACGCGGCGTTCCCCAACTTCATCTCGACGTTCGAGGCGCAGGGCGTCAGCACCGAGCTCTTCGAGCCCCTCCAGGGCCTCCTGGACCGCGCGATCGAAGAGGGCTACGCGGCGGACGGCATGTCGCGGCTGGTGGAGATGCTGACGCGATAACCGCTTGCGCGGGAGGCGAGCGCCCCCGAAACTGTTAGTCATGACTAACGATTCATGGGGAACGAAGCTCGTGGAGTCCGACGACCTCCCGGCCTTAGCCAGGCCGGATGCCGGCCTCGTCCTGATCTCGGAGTGGTCCACGCAGGACGCCGAGCGGCAGCGGCTCGTGATGGACGCCGTCATGGACGCCTGGGCCCGGGCCGAGCTGCCGGAGGCGTTCCTCTCCCGCCACTGTCTGATGGGCTCGGACGGCCGCACGATCCTCAACTACGCCCAGTGGACGGACTCGGCCGCCCACTACGCCTTCACCGCCGACCCGGCCAACCAGCGGGCCATCGCCGCCTCCGTGCAGGCCCTGACCGCGGTGGGCCCGCCCGGCCGCTACACCCACGACCGCGTGGTACGGCTCCGGGAGGCTCCCATACGCACCCTCAGCACGACCCGCTCCGACGACGGAGTCGCCCAGTACTTCCACCGCCGCGAGGACAGCAGGCAGCTCCACGTCCTCACGGCCCACGACGACGAAGGGGACGGAACCGCCCTGCGGTTCCGTCCCTATCGAGGAATCGTGCGAGAGATCCGGGAAACCGTCAGACCCCGCGGCTGAGCTTCTGCGCGACCTCGGTCGCCCAGTACGTCAGGATCATCTGCGCACCCGCGCGCCTGATCCCGGTGAGCGTCTCGAAGATGGCCTTGTCGCGGTCGATCCAGCCCTTCTCGGCTGCGGCCTCGACCATCGCGTACTCACCACTGATCTGGTACGCGGCGACCGGCACGTCCACGGCCTCGGCGACCTTCGCCAGCACGTCCAGGTAGGGACCCGCCGGCTTCACCATCACCATGTCGGCGCCCTCCTCCAGGTCCAGCGCCAACTCGCGCAGGGACTCACGCACATTGGCGGGGTCCTGCTGATACGTCTTGCGGTCACCCTGCAGTGAGGACCCGACGGCCTCACGGAACGGCCCGTAGAAGGCGGAGGAGTACTTCGCCGTGTACGCGAGGATCGACACGTCCTCCTTGCCGATGGTGTCCAGCGCGTCCCGGACCACCCCGACCTGGCCGTCCATCATCCCGGAAGGCCCGACGACATGGACACCGGCGTCGGCCTGGACCTGCGCCATCTCGGCGTAACGTTCCAGCGTGGCGTCGTTGTCGACCCGTCCGCTCGCGTCCAGGACCCCGCAGTGCCCGTGGTCGGTGTACTCGTCGAGGCAGAGGTCCGACATGATGACGAGATCGTCGCCGACCTCGGCCTTCACGTCCCGGATCGCGACCTGAAGAATCCCGTCCGGGTCCGTACCCGCGGTACCGGCCGCGTCCTTCTTCTCGTCCTCGGGCACGCCGAACAGCATGATCCCGGAGACACCGGCCTCCAGCGCCTCCACGGCGGCCTTGCGCAGGGTGTCCCGCGAGTGCTGCACCACGCCGGGCATGGCGGTGATCGGCCGGGGCTCGTCGATCCCCTCCCGCACGAACGCGGGAAGGATCAGGTCGGCCGGGCTCAGCCGCGTCTCGGCCACCATCCGCCGCATGGCAGGAGTCGTCCGCAGCCGCCGCGGCCGCGCCCCGGGAAAGGTTCCGTACGAGTTCATAAACCGAGGCTACGCCCGCGAACCCAGTGCCTTTACCGACCGCCTGTGGGCATCACCCCCACCCCGTGCGGCCAATCACCCCGCACCCACCCCACCCGCGTGCGGGCGCCTCCGCCCCGACCGCCCCCACGCACCGGGGGCGGCGCCCTTCGCAAGGCCCCGCCCCAAGCCCCCAACGCACGGGGTGCGGGACCCCAAAAGGCCCCGCACCCCGTGCACCACACACGACTACGTCGTCCGACGCCTCCGCGCCCCCGGCCGCCGCTCCGACGGCCGCGTCACGGGATCCCCCGCCTCCAGCGCCGCCGCCCGCCGCCGCAGACCGAAGTCCGCCAGCGCCTCCGCGAGCTTGTGCACCGACGGCTCGGGCGAGAGCACATCCACCCGCAGCCCGTGCTCCTCCGCCGTCTTCGCGGTCGCAGGGCCGATACAGGCGATGACCGTCACGTTGTGCGGCTTCCCGGCGATACCCACCAGGTTCCGCACCGTCGACGACGAGGTGAAGAGCACGGCGTCGAAGCCGCCGCCCTTGATCGCCTCACGCGTGTCCGCCGGCGGCGGCGACGCCCGGACCGTCCGGTAGGCGGTCACGTCGTCGACCTCCCACCCGAGCTCGATCAGCCCGGCGACCAACGTCTCCGTCGCGATGTCCGCCCGCGGCAGGAAGACACGGTCGATCGGGTCGAAGACCGGGTCGTACGGCGGCCAGTCCTCGAGAAGACCCGCGGCCGACTGCTCGCCGCTCGGCACCAGGTCCGGCTTCACACCGAAGTCGACCAGCGCCGCGGCCGTCTGCTCGCCGACCGCCGCGACCTTGATCCCGGCGAAGGCCCGCGCGTCGAGCCCGTACTCCTCGAACTTCTCCCGCACCGCCTTCACCGCGTTGACCGACGTGAAGGCGATCCACTCGTAGCGGCCGGTCACCAGACCCTTGACCGCACGCTCCATCTGCTGCGGCGTCCGCGGCGGCTCGACGGCGATCGTCGGCACCTCGTGCGGCACCGCACCGTACGAACGCAGTTGGTCGGAGAGCGACGCGGCCTGCTCCTTCGTGCGCGGCACGAGCACCCGCCAGCCGAACAGCGGCTTCGACTCGAACCACGCCAGCTGGTCCCGCTGCGCCGGGGCGCTGCGCTCGCCGACCACGGCTATGACCGGCCGGTGGCCCTCGGGCGAGGGGAGGATCTTCCCCTGCTTGAAGACCTGCGCGATCGTCCCGAGCGTCGCGGTCCAGGTCCGCTGCCGGGTCGTCGTGCCGCCGATGGTCACGGTGAGCGGGGTGTCCGGCTTACGGCCTGCCGCCACCAGTTCACCGGCCGCGGCGGCGACCGAGTCGAGCGAGGTGGACACGACCACCGTGCCGTCCGAGGCGCCGACCTCGGTCCAGCAGCGGTCGTCGGCGGTACGGGCGTCCACGAAGCGCACATCGGTGCCCTGCGCGTCGCGCAGCGGGACACCGGCGTACGCGGGTACGCCGACCGCCGTGGCCACACCGGGCACGACCTCGAAGGGGATGCCCTCGGACGCGCAGGCCAGCATCTCCTGACCTGCGTTTCCGTCGAGGCCGGGGTCGCCGGTCACCGCACGGACGACCCGCTTGCCGCCCCTCGCGGCCTCCATGACAAGATTGGCCGCATCCCTCAACACGGGGACACCGGCGGTTGTTGACGCCTCGTCAACAACCGTCAGCTCAGGCGTGCTCACGCCCGCGCGCGCATGGACGCGAACGACTTCGAGCACCTCCGGCTCGGCGATCAGGACGTCCGCGCCGGCGAGGGCTTCGACTGCCCGGAGGGTCAGCAGTCCTGGATCGCCTGGTCCGGCGCCGAGGAAGGTGACGCTCCCTTGACCGAAGAAGGCCTGGGACGCGGGGCTGGTGGTCGGGCTGGTGGGGCTCAAAGTGCTCGCTCCCCCATAAGACCGGCCGCACCCTTGGCGAGCATCTCGTCCGCGAGTTCGCGTCCGAGCTGCATCGCCTCGTCGTGCGACGCGGGTACGGGACCGGTGGTGGACAGCTGCACCAGCGTCGAGCCGTCGGTGGTACCGACGACGCCGCGCAGGCGCATTTCAGTGACAATCTGCCCGCGGCCGGAATCCTCGGCCAGCAGGTCGGCCAGCGCACCCACGGGTGCGGAGCAGCCGGCCTCCAGAGCGGCGAGCAGGGATCGCTCGGCGGTCACGGCGGCCCGGGTGTCCGGGTCGTCGAGCTCGGCGAGCGCGGCGACGAGGTCGGCGTCGGACGCCACACACTCGATCGCCAGTGCCCCCTGGCCGGGGGCGGGCAGGACGGCGTCGACCGACAGGTGGTCGAGCGACAGGGAGCCGGTGAGCTCCTCCGTTCCGCCGATGCGGTTGAGGCCGGCCGCGGCGAGAACCACCGCGTCCAGCTCTCCACTGCGTACGTATCCGACGCGGGTGTCGATGTTCCCGCGGATCGGCACGGTCTCGATGGTCAGCCCGTGGCTGCGCGCGTACGCGTTGAGCTGAGCGGTCCGGCGCGGCGAACCGGTGCCGATCCGGGCGCCCTGCGGCAGCGTGTCGAGCGTCAGCCCGGCTCGGGCGACCAGCACGTCGCGCGGGTCCTCGCGGCGCGGAATCGCGGCGATGACCAGCTCGGGGTGCTGGGCGGTCGGCAGGTCCTTCAGGGAGTGGACGGCGAAGTCCACCTCACCGGCCAGGAGCGCGTCGCGCAGTGCGGCGACGAACACCCCCGTACCGCCGATCTGCGCGAGGTGCTCACGCGAGACGTCCCCGTACGTCGTGATCTCCACGAGCTCGACGGGTCGGCCGGTCAGCTGCCGCACGGCGTCGGCCACATGCCCGGACTGGGCCATGGCGAGTTTGCTGCGCCTGGTCCCGAGCCTCAGTGCCCTCTCGGTCATACTCGCCCTCGGTTCTTGACGTCGGCGTCATTCAGGTCGGCCCGGGAGACGGAGGCGACCGTCTCCGGGTCGAGGTCGAAGAGTGTCCGCAGCGCGTCGGCGTACCCGGCACCGCCGGGCTCGCTGGCCAGCTGCTTGACCCGCACGGTCGGCGCGTGCAGGAGCTTGTCGACCACCCGGCGCACCGTCTGGGTGATCTCGGCGCGCTGCTTGTCGTCGAGGCCGGGCAGCCGGCCCTCGAGCCGGGCGACCTCGCCCGCGACCACATCGGCGGCCATGGTGCGCAGGGCGACCACGGTCGGGGTGATGTGCGCGGCGCGCTGGGCGGCGCCGAAGGCGGCCACCTCGTCGGAGACGATCGCGCGCACCTGGTCGACGTCGGCGGCCATCGGGGCGTCGGCGGAGGCGTCCGCCAGCGACTCGATGTCGATGAGCCGGACGTTCGTCATGCGGTGGGCGGCGGCGTCGATGTCGCGGGGCATGGCCAGGTCGAGCAGTGCGAGCGGGGCCGTACGGCCCTTCATCGCGGCTTCCACGGCATCGCCGGTCAGGACGAGTCCGGTGGCTCCGGTGCAGGAGACGACGATGTCGGCACGTGTCAGTTCGTCGCCGACGGCAACCATCTCGACCGCGCGTGCGGCCACACCCGCGCCCCCGGGCTCGGTCAGGATCTGCACGAGTCGCTCGGCACGGGCGGTCGTACGGTTGGCGATCACGATCTCGGAGACCCCGACGCGCGCGAGCGTGGCGGCGGCCAGCGAGGACATCGAACCGGCTCCGATGACCAGGGCGCGCTTGCCGGCGGCCCAGGTGTCGACGTCGGTGCCGTCGGCCAGCTGCTCCAGGCCGAAGGTGACGAGCGACTGGCCGGCCCGGTCGATCCCGGTCTCGCTGTGGGCGCGCTTGCCGACCCGCAGCGCCTGCTGGAACAGGTCGTTGAGGAGCCGGCCCGCGGTGTGCAGGTCCTGGCCGAGCGCGAGGGCGTCCTTGATCTGGCCGAGGATCTGGCCCTCGCCGACGACCATGGAGTCGAGCCCGCAGGCCACCGAGAAGAGGTGGTGGACGGCCCGGTCCTCGTAGTGCACGTAGAGATAAGGGGTCAGCTCTTCGAGGCCGACGCCGCTGTGCTGGGCGAGCAGCGTGGACAGCTCGGCGACACCGGCGTGGAACTTGTCCACGTCGGCGTAGAGCTCGATGCGGTTGCAGGTGGCCAGGACGGCTCCCTCGGCGGCCGGTTCGGCGGCGAGGGTGTCCTGGAGCAGCTTGGCCTGGGTGTCCGCGGCGAGCGAGGCTCGCTCGAGGACGCTGACCGGGGCGCTGCGGTGGCTGAGGCCGACGACGAGGAGACTCATGCCGGCATCACGGCGGGGACGTCCCCGTCGGGTCCCTTGCGTCCGGTGCCCTTGCGCGGGGCGTCGCCCGTCGCGCCGAGGGCCGTGGGCGGCGTGGGTGCGGCGGTGGCCTCGGCCTCCGCCTCCTCGCCCGCCTTGCGCTGCTCGTGGAAGGCGAGGATCTGCAGCTCGATGGAGAGGTCGACCTTGCGCACGTCCACGCCGTCGGGCACGGAGAGGACGGTCGGGGCGAAGTTCAGGATGGAGGTGACGCCGGCGGCCACGAGCCGGTCGCAGACCTGCTGGGCGACCCCGGCCGGGGTCGCGATGACTCCGATGGAGACGCCGTCCTCCTCGATGATCTTCTCGAGGTCGTCACTGTGCTGGACGGGGATCCCGGCGACCGGCTTGCCGGTCATGGCGGGGTCGGCGTCGATGAGCGCGGCGACCCGGAAGCCACGGGAGGCGAAGCCGCCGTAGCCGGCGAGCGCGGCGCCGAGGTTACCGATACCGACGATGACGACAGGCCAGTCCTGGGTGAGGCCGAGTTCGCGGGAGATCTGGTAGACGAGGTACTCGACGTCGTAGCCGACACCGCGCGTGCCGTACGAGCCGAGGTAGCTGAAGTCCTTGCGCAGCTTCGCGGAGTTGACCCCCGCGGCGGCTGCGAGCTCCTCGGAGGAGACCGTGGGTACGGAGCGCTCCGACAGTGCGGTGAGCGCACGCAGATACAGCGGAAGCCGGGCGACGGTGGCCTCGGGGATTCCTCGGCTGCGGGTCGCCGGTCGGTGAGTTCGGCCAGTTGCCACGGTGCTCCTGCGGGATGAGCGGGGCTGCAGGCGGCCGTGTGTCCCAGGACCGCCCCGTCGAATGCAGGCTATGTCTTTGTGAACGCGTGCACAAAGATGGTGTCCGTTTTGTCCGGCCAAAGTGACCGGGGTCACGCGGTCGGTTCGCGTCATGACGGAACCGTGGAGCGCGTCAGCCCGTTGAGAACCCGAAGGGGGCAAAACCGCACACTCTCCTCACGATCACACCCCCGAACGTCAACAAAACGTCCACGATGGTAGCCGTCTTCCGCTCAACCACCCAGTTCACGCCGGAGCCGCCCGGCGTCCACACGCCAGAAGGTGTGCTGCTCGCCGTCGACCAGGACCACCGGAATCTGCTCCCAGTAGGCCCGGTGGAGCTCCTCGTCCTGAGTGATGTCCTTCTCCTCCCAGCGCGCCCCGGTCTCGGCGCAGACCGCCTCGATCACGACCCGGGCGTCGTCGCAGAGATGACAGCCCGGCTTCCCGATCAGCGTCACGGTCCGCGAGGCGGCGACGGGAGCGTCGGGGGTGTCCTTCTTCTTCGTCCGTCCAAACATGCCGTCCATTCTGCGCTGCCTCGCGCCGTGCTCCCTCTCTCCAGCTTGCTCCCCCCTTGTCCGTTTAACAGGAGAGTCGCGGAGTGTTCACGCCACCGCATCCCGAGACGTCGGGAAGTACCGAACAGAATGGCTATGCTCACGACATGGCCGCACTGGGATGGCTCACCCCCCGTAGGCGCTCCGCCACCGCGCGCAGCGTTCTGGCAGGCGAGGCCGCCGCCGAGGCGGCGCGCAAGACCTCGCAACAGCTCGAACTGGAACGGGAGCAAGCGGCGCGGGCCGAGCCCGCCGAGCCGTCCGAGCCCGAGTTCCCGGTCGTGGGCGACGCCGAGGCGGCCGCCTTCTTCGATCTCGACAACACCGTCATGCAGGGCGCCGCGATCTTCCACTTCGGTCGGGGCCTGTACAAGCGGAAGTTCTTCCAGCGCCGCGAACTGGCCCGCTTCGCCTGGCAGCAGGCGTGGTTCCGGCTGGCCGGCGTCGAGGACCCCGAGCACATGCAGGACGCCCGCGACAGCGCCCTGTCCATCGTCAAGGGCCACCGCGTCTCCGAACTGATGTCGATCGGCGAGGAGATCTACGACGAGTACATGGCCGACCGCATCTGGCCCGGCACCCGCGCGCTCGCGCAGGCCCATCTCGACGCCGGCCAGAAGGTCTGGCTCGTCACGGCCGCCCCGGTCGAGACGGCCACGATCATCGCCCGGCGGCTCGGCCTGACCGGCGCGCTCGGCACGGTCGCCGAGTCGGTCGACGGCGTCTACACGGGCAAGCTCGTCGGCGAGCCGCTGCACGGACCCGCCAAGGCCGAGGCCGTACGCGCCCTGGCCGCCGCGGAGGGCCTGGACCTGAACCGCTGCGCGGCCTACAGCGACTCGCACAACGACATCCCGATGCTGTCGCTGGTCGGCCATCCGTACGCCATCAACCCGGACACCAAGCTGCGCAAGCACGCCAGGGCGCGCGAATGGCGGCTGCGCGACTACCGCACGGGCCGCAAGGCGGCCAAGGTCGGCATCCCCGCCGCGGCGGGCGTCGGCGCACTGGCGGGCGGCACGGCCGCCGCGGTCGCCCTGCACCGCCGCCGCCGCTGACTTCAGCCGCGGGCGGGCGGCTCCGACCCGCCTGGAACACCCGGGGCGTCGCACACTGCCGATACGTTTCGGCTGCGACCGCCTGAGACAACCCGGGACCAGCGCGCCTCACCCGTACGTGGTCGAACACGACCGCACAGGTCGACTCAGAGGCATTCCCAGCTCCCTACCCAACAGCGGGCCGGATCACTCCCCCACCCGACACTCGGGCACAACAGAGCGCGCACGCAGTCACACCCGGAAGTAATCCGATCAACAATCGGTCACGAAGTGCGAATGATCTCGCCTACAAGCGGTAACAGGTGTGACGGAATCGGTGATTTCCGCAACTGGGTGTAGCGCTGCCTGTACGAAGCGTTATTCTCCTCAAACGCACAACGGAACCCACACGTCGCCACGACGAGTGAACGGTCCCGCACTGCACGTGATGGAAGCTCTGCCTCTGGGAGTCCCGTGTACCCACACGTCGGGGTTGACGCCTCGGGCCTGGCTACGCTGCGCGCAACGGTCCTCGACCACTTGCGCGGCTTCGTCCCCACCGCGTACGCCGGCCCTGTCCCCGCCTTTGCCTTCGCCGCACCGGCACCCGCCGGTCCCTGCTATGCCCTCGCCGAGAGCGGTGCCGCTGTCGGCAGACGGGGCAGCCGCGGCGGCACCGGAACCTCGACCGCCGCCCGCCGCCCCACCGCCGACAGCGACAGCGCCCGCATGATGGACCTCGTCGAGCGCGCCCAGGCCGGTGAGGCCGAGGCCTTCGGCCGCCTGTACGACCAGTACAGCGACACGGTCTATCGCTACATCTACTACCGCGTCGGCGGAAAGGCGACGGCGGAGGATCTCACCAGCGAGACGTTCCTGCGCGCCCTGCGCCGGATCTCCACCTTCACCTGGCAGGGCCGTGACTTCGGTGCCTGGCTGGTCACCATCGCCCGCAACCTGGTCGCGGACCACTTCAAGTCGAGCCGTTTCCGACTGGAAGTGACCACGGGCGAGATGCTCGACGCCAACGAGGTCGAGCGCAGCCCCGAGGACTCCGTCCTGGAGTCCCTCTCCAACGCGGCCCTCCTCGACGCCGTCCGCCGGCTCAATCCCCAGCAGCAGGAGTGCGTCACCCTGCGCTTCCTGCAGGGCCTCTCGGTCGCCGAGACGGCCCGGGTCATGGGCAAGAACGAGGGTGCGATCAAGACCCTCCAGTACCGGGCCGTGCGTACCCTGGCGCGCCTGCTCCCGGACGACGCCCGCTGACCGTTCCGCGCCCCCCACACGCGCCCCCCATCTACCGCGACGCACCCCTCCCCCCGCACCACCCCCCATGTCCCCCGACCCCCGCCCAACTCACAGTCGGTGACGCCTCGATGACGCACTGGTCCGATCATCCTTCGCGCGTAACCCAAGTGCCGCGCCGCTCGTTGTGCGGGATGCAGGCTCCCTGTGGTCACGCCATGTCCGCAACCACTCACTCGTTCGTGTGGATGTGCTCAAGGTGTGCAACCTTCCGGACACCCCGGGGAGTCGACCGTCATGACGAGAGGAGGTGCCGCCAGTGATCGCGAACGTATCGGCGCACCGGCGGGCGAACGCCTTCGCCCAGGCCCTGGATGATCGGACGCCCGAGGACGCGACGGCCGAACCGCCCGAGGCGTCGGCCGAACCGGCCGAACAAGGGCGGCTGTTGGCTCTGGCGAACGGCCTCGGCGAGCTGCCGAAGCCGACGATGGACCCCGAGGTCAAGGTGGTGCAACGAGCCCAGCTCGTCGCCGCCATGGAAGCGATGCTCGCGGAGGGGAGCGCGGCCGCGGGCCCTACGGTGCCCGAGCAGCGGACATCGAGCGGACGGGGAGCCCACCGGGCCTCCCCGCTCCGGAAATTGCGCCCCCGCTCCCGCTGGTCGAAGGGGCTCGCCGCGGGCGGCCTCACGGTCGGTGTGGCCGCGGGCGCGTTCAGCGGTGTGGCCGCTGCCAGCTCCGACGCCCTCCCAGGTGACTCGCTCTATGGGCTGAAGCGCGGCATGGAAGACATCAAGCGCGGGATGGCCGACGACGACTCCGAGCGGGGCGGGATCTTCCTGGACCAGGCGTCGACCCGGCTCAGCGAGGCCCGCAGACTCATGGAGCGGGGCCGCGCCGGCGACCTCGACCACGAGTCGCTCAGCGAGATCCGGCGCGTCCTCGGCGGCATGAAGCACGACGCCTCCGAGGGGCACCGGCTGCTGCGCCAGGCGTACGAGCGGGACGGCGAGATCGGCCCGATGGCCCGGCTCAACTCCTTCGCCCAGTCGCATCGCGGCACCTGGAACGGTCTGCGCGACCGGCTGCCCGTGCAGCTGGCCGACGTCGGCAGCCAGGTGGAGGGCGTGTTCGTCGCCATAGACGAAGAGGTCGAGCCGCTCCAGGGGATGCTTCCCCGCACCCCGGAGAAGGGCGCGGTCGGGACCAACACGCCGGGCTCGCCGCAGGACACCCCGCGTACGCAGACCCAGCGCCCGCCGTCCTCCCCGGCCGCCCCCTCCACGGGCGGCGAAGGCTCCACCCGGCCCCAGCCCTCGGGCTCCGGCTCGGGCTCACCGGAGAGCGACGGCCTGCTGGGCGGCAACACGGGCGGCCTGCTCGACAACCCGCCCGCGGGCATTCCCACGGCACCCTCCGTCGACCCGTCGACACCCGAGATGCCGGACGTCACGATCCCGCCCCTGCTACCGGGCCTGCTCCCCGGCCTGGGCATCGACAGCGAGGACGCTCGCTGAGACGACGATGGGGCGCCCCTCCATGGAGGGGCGCCCCATCGTCGTACCGCCGGCAGAACCACCGGAGGAACCGACGGCACCGTCGGCTCGACCGTCGGCTCAGAAGAACACCGACCTCCGCTGCACCAGCAGCTTGTAGAGCGTGTGCTGGATCTGCTCCCTGACCTGGTCCGTCAGGTTGAACATCAGCATCGGGTCCTCGGCGGCCTCGGGCGGATAACCGTCCGTCGCGATCGGCTCGCCGAACTGGATCGTCCACTTCGTCGGCAGCGGCACCGCACCCAGCGGCCCCAGCCACGGGAAGGTCGGCGTGATCGGGAAGTACGGAATCCCCAGCACCCGCGCCAGCGTCTTCGCGTTGCCGATCATCGGGTAGATCTCCTCCGCGCCCACGATCGAGCACGGCACGATCGGCACCCCGGCCCGCAGCGCCGTCGACACGAAGCCGCCCCGGCCGAACCGCTGCAGCTTGTAGCGCTCGCCGAACGGCTTACCGATGCCCTTGAACCCCTCCGGCATCACGCCCACGATCTCGCCGGCCTTCAACAGCCGCTCCGCGTCCTCCGCACAGGCCAGCGTGTGCCCGGCCTTGCGGGCCAGCTCGTTGACCACCGGCAGCATGAAGACCAGATCGGCCGCGAGCAGCCGCAGATGTCGCCCGGCCGGGTGGTGGTCGTGCACGGCGACCTGCATCATCAGGCCGTCCAGCGGCAGCGTCCCGGAGTGGTTCGCGACGACCAGCGCGCCCCCCTCGGCAGGGATGTTCTCGACACCCTTCACCTCGACGCGGAAGTATTTCTCCGCCAGCGGCCGCACCAGCGACATGAGGACCTGGTCGGTGAGCTCCTTGTCGTAGCCGAACTCGTCGACCTCGTACTCCCCCGTCACCCGCCGCCGCAGAAACGCCAGCCCGCCCGCGAGCCGCCGCTCCCACCCGCCGCGGCGCTCCGGCGCCTCCTCGGCGCCCTCCGGGGCCGTCACGGGCTCCACCGCAGGCCTGGACGGGAACTCGGTCTCCTCCGGCCTGTGCTGGCCCGGCAGCGCCCGCACAGAGGCGTCCCGGGCCGCCCTCGCGGGCCGCCGCCGCGCCCGTGACCGGTCGTCGTCGAACGGAATGACCTTGGCGTCCGCCATCGTTACCTGGGCTCCTTCTGATCCAGCCGGGCCGCGACCCGGTCCACGACCCCCGCGAGCGTCTCCGGCGGAAGCAGCCCCGGTCCACGGCTACGGGCGAAGTCCGCGAAGGTCTCGGCCGTCGTGTACCGAGGAGCGAACCCCAGCGTCTCGCGCATCTGGACCGTGGAGACCACCCGGCCGTGGGTGAGCAGCCGGATCTGCTCCGGCGCGAAGTCGGTCACGCCGACCGTCCGCAGCGCGGAGCCGACCCAGGTGACCGCCGGCAGCAGCACCGGCACCGTCGGGCGCCCCAGCCTCCGCGCGCACTGCGACAGCAGCAGCACCCCGTCGCCGGCCACATTGAACGTGCCGCTGTTCAGCGTCGCCCGGCGCGGCTCACGCGACGCGAGCTCCAGGACGTCGATGACATCGTCCTCATGCACGAACTGCAGCCTCGGGTCGTAACCGAAGACGGTCGGCATGAGGGGCAGCGCCAGATACTCGGCGAGCGGGGAGTCCACCCGCGGCCCGAGGATGTTCGCGAACCGCAGCACGCACACGGCCACGTCCGGCCGGCGCCGCGCGAAGCCCCGAACGTACCCCTCGACCTCTACGGCATCCTTGGCGAACCCACCGCTCGGCAGCGATTTGGGAGGCGTCGTCTCGGTGAAGACGGCCGGGTCTCGGGGCGCGGAGCCGTAGACGCTCGTACTGGACTTGATCACCAGCCGCGTGATCCGCGGCGACTTCTGACAGGCACCGAGGAGCTGCATGGTGCCGATGACGTTGGTCTCCTTGATCGACGACCGGCCCCCGGCGCCGAGCGCCGTACCCGTGACGTCCATATGGACGACCGTGTCCACGTCATGCTCCGCGAGCACCTTGGCGATCGCGGGCTGGCGGATGTCCGCCCGGACGAAATCGGCCCCGCCGAGATCGTGCGTCGGCGCGACCGCATCCACGGCGACCACCCGGTCCACCTCGGGATCCCGCTGGACCCGACGTACGAAACGGCCTCCGAGATGCCGAGCCGCACCGGTGACGAGCACGACCTTCCCCAAGATCAGCGCCTTCCGTCGGTCTCTCCCCCGAGTTCTCCCCCGGGGGGCCTGTGCGCCACCGTAGCGCCTTGTTGTTGCGCTGCGATGACTGCCGTGGGCAACCGGGTCGAACCGCGTCGAAAAAGGCGTGGCCCCCCACCGGAAACGGTGGGGGGCCACGCTCGACGCACAAACAGCCGTCGTTACAGCCGTCGCTTACTTCTTGTTGCGACGCTGAACGCGGGTGCGCTTGAGCAGCTTGCGGTGCTTCTTCTTGGCCATCCGCTTGCGCCGCTTCTTGATAACAGAGCCCACGACTACCCTCGCTCACTTCTCTTCACTCGGTGCGGGGCGTCTGGGCCCACACGACCTACGAGGGCTTAGCCTACCGGCCCGAGCGCCGCACTTGTAATCCGAGGGGCGAACGGACTCCCGGCCGCGCGCCCGCTACGCGGTCTCCACCCCCACGAAAGACTCCCTGAGGTACTCGTGAACCGCCTGTTCCGGGACCCGGAAGGACCTGCCCACCCGGATCGCCGGCAGATGACCGCTGTGCACCAAGCGGTACACGGTCATCTTCGACACTCGCATCACCGAGGCGACTTCCGCCACGGTCAGAAACTTGACCTCATTGAGAGGTCGATCGCCAGCAGCCATGACCCACCTGTACCTTCCGCACACGACGCCCACCGGCTTCCCCTCCGGTGACCCTGCGTCGCTGTGCGCTCACGCTCCAGACTAGGGGCGTGTGGTACGAGTGGGGAAGAGGAGCAGCCATCGGCCGTTTACCGTGACAGACTCGCTCGATTGAGTACATAGCGAGTAAGCGGCCGGTAGTAATCGGACCGCACCGCGTCATCAAGCGGAACGGCGACGGAGACCTGCCCCTCCGCCTCACCGACGAACAGCGCGGGATCGTCCGTATCCGCCAGACCGATGGCCTCGAAACCCAGCTGACCTGCACCGCAGACCCAACCGTGGTCCCCGACGACAAGCTCGGGGAGCGGCCAGCCACCCAGCACGGCACCCTCGAGAGCGGCCCTAACCGGCAGCGGCGAGTGGGTGTGCGCCCCCGTCTCACGCCCGGTTCCCGGCAGACCCGGTTCTCGCACCAACGCGACACCGCGTACGTAGTCGAGGGTGTACGTGCGTAGACCGAACCGGGTCGTTATGTCGACACATCGCCCCTGCGCCGGTGTGAGAACAAGACATCCCGCCGCCGACAAAGCGTCTGCGAGCCCGGCGTAGAATCCGAGCAAACGGTGCGGATGCCCCGTCCCGAACAACACCGGAGCCCGCCGCCCCGCCGCCTCACCCAGCCGCGCGGCGAACGCGTCGAGCCCGCCCAACGTCCGCTCCGGATCGATGACATCGGGCCCCGATCGGTGCGTCGGATCCCCCGACACCCCGCACTTGTCGGCCATCAGCCGTAACAACTCGCCCTCGCCCCAACCCCACTGAGGGTCGAGCCCCAGCATCACCCGCGGATCCCGCGCGGCGAACAGCCGGTAGCTCCGCAGGCTCACCTCCCGCGAGGTCGCCACCGTCCCCGCCAACCCCGCCGCCAACAAATGCGCCCGCAACGCCCCGGTACTCAGCACCCCATCGATGCTGCCCGAGCGGACCCGACAGCGGGTCAAAACACCAGGGAGACCCCACAGTTGGCGTAACCACGCCACTCAGGCCTACGGGAGCAGCCCCCTGAGCGGAAAGGCCGCCCGCCGCGTCGCCAACACCGCCTGGTCGAGCCGGTCGGCCGGGTCGTAGCCCTCTTCCCAGTCCCGCCAGCCCACCGGCCACAGCCCGTCCGTCATCCGCACCGGCCCCGGCTGCCGCGTCCGCGCGTACACCAGATCCCGCCAGGACGACGGAATCACCGACTCGGGATCGATCTCCGCGTGCCCGGCGATCCCCACCAGATGCGTCCATGAACGCGGCACCACATCCACCACCGCGTACCCACCGCCACCCAGCGCGACCCACTTCCCACCGTCCACATGCGCATGCGCGAGCTCATGACAGGCCACCTGCACGGCCCGCTGCGCATCCAGCGACACCGCCAGATGCGCCAGCGGATCCTCGAAGTGCGTGTCCGCGCCGTGCTGCGTCACCAGCACCTGCGGCCGGAAATCCGCCAGCAGCTCCGGTACGACGGCGTGGAAGGCCCGCAGCCACCCCGCGTCCCCTGTCCCCGCCGGCAGCGCCACATTCACCGCGGACCCCTGGCCCGCACCCGCCGCACCCGTCTCCTCCGGCCACCCCGTCTGCGGGAACAGCGTCCGCGGATGCTCGTGCAGCGAGATCGTCAGAACCCGCGGATCCTCCCAGAACGCCGCCTGCACCCCGTCCCCGTGATGCACGTCCACATCCACGTAAGCGACCCGCTCCGCGCCCAGCTCGAGCAGACGGGCGATGGCCAGCGACGCGTCGTTGTAGATGCAGAACCCGGACGCGCTCCCCGGCATCGCGTGATGCAGCCCGCCGGCGAAGTTCACCGCATGGGCGGCCTCGCCGCGCCACACCGCCTCCGCAGCACCCACCGACTGGCCGGCGATCAGCGCTGACGCCTCGTGCATCCCGGCGAACGCCGGATCGTCGACCGTCCCGAGCCCGTACGACTGATCCGCAGCCCTCGGGTTCTCCGAAGCGGCCCGAACCGCCGCCACATAGTCCTCACGGTGCACCAACCGGAGCGTCGAGTCCCCGGCCGGCTTCGCCGCCACCACGTCCACGGCCCGATCGAGCCCGTACGCCCGCACCAACCCCATGGTCAGCGCGAGCCGTACCGGATCCATCGGATGCTCGGACCCGAAGTCGTACCCCGTGACAGCTTCATCCCACATCAACAGTGCGCGGCCGCTCATGCCCGCCACCGTATCGGGCCGGTTGAGAACCGAACGACGTGGCGTACGCCACCGTCACCAGGACCAACACCATCGGCACCAGCATCGCCCCCCGGTAGCTCCAGGCATCACCGAGCGCCCCCACCAACGGGGACCCGATCAGGAAGCCCACGTAGTTGAAGACATTCAGCCGGGCCACCGCCGCATCGCTCGCCCCCGGGAACAGCCTTCCCGCGGCGGCGAAGGTCTGCGGCACGATCACACTCAGCCCGAGCCCCAGCACGGTGAACCCGGCCATCCCCGCCCACGCCCCCGGCGCCACCGCGACGACCGCGAACCCGATCGCGGCAAGCACGGCCCCGCCCCGCACCACCATGGCCGCCCCCAGCCGCCGCACCCCGAAGTCACCCACCGCCCGCCCGAGCAGCGTGGTGACCATGTACGCGTTGTACGGCACGGTCGCCAGCTCCTCCGAACCGCCGAGCACGTCCTGAAGGTACTTGGCACTCCAGTTGGAGACCGTCGAGTCCCCGATGTACGCGAACGTCATGACGAGACACAGCGGCAGCAGCAGCTTGAACGAAACCCCCACGCCGCCCTTCGTCGCCTCGCTCCCGGGCAGCTCCGCACCACCGTCGGGCGCCACCCCCGGCGTGTACCACCGGCTGCCGATGAACGCGGCCGGCAACAGGACGGCCACCACCGGCAGATAAGAGACGAACAGCGGCAGATGCCAGTGCGCGCCAGCCCACGCCAGAGACGCACCCGCGATCCCGCCCAGGCTGTACGCGGCGTGGAAACCGAGCATGATGCTCCGCCCGTACGCCCGCTGCAGGCTGACCCCGAGCATGTTCATCGACGCGTCCAGCGCACCGACCGCGAGCCCGAAGACCCCGAGCGCGACGGCCGCCTGCCACAACTCGTTCCCCGCCCCGACCCCGAGCAACGCCAGGAGAACGAGCGGCTGCGCCCACCGCAGCACCACTCCCGGCCCCACTCTGGCCACGACCTTCTCCGTGCCCACACTGGCCACACCGGCCAGGATCGGCACGGCGGCCAGGAAGACGGGCAACAGCCCGTCCGAGATCCCGTACCGGTCCTGGATCGCCGGTATTCGGGTCACAAGGAGCGCGAACGTGACTCCCTGCACGAAGAAACTGACTGCCAGGGATCCCCGCCCACGCCGCAACCGCGCATCCGTCATGGCGGCACAGCGTAGAACGCGGCCCTACCCATGGGTAGATGGATCACACGCCCAATATCGCCGGCAGCTCGTCCATCCTGCCGAAGAACCCGGTGGCACCGGCCAGCTTCTCCTCGGGCGTCATCGCGGTGAACCCGTACACGTCCATCCCGGCCGCAAGCGCCGCCTGGACCCCGAGCCGACTGTCCTCGACCACGACGCACCGCTCGGGCGTCACCCCCATCTGCTCAGCGGCGTAGAGGAACAGGTCGGGCGACGGCTTGCCGCGCCCGACGTCCTCGGAGCTGAAGATGTTCTCGTCCCGGAACCAGACGTCGAGCCCGGTCTTCCGGTGTCCGACCCGGATCCGCTCATGGCTGCCCGAGGAGGCCACACAGTACGGAACCCCGTCGTCGACGAGCCCCTTGAGCACGTCCCCGGCCCCGGGCACCGCTTCCAACTCCCGCTGAAAGGCGGCGAAGACACGCCCGTGGAACGTCTCGTCGAACTCCGCCGGCAGATGCTGCCCGGTCCGTTCCTCGACCAGCTCATGGATGCGGTGCATCGCGGACCCCATGTAGTCCCGCACGGACTCCTCGTACGTGGTGGGGTGCCCGACCTCCGTCAGATAGCCGGCCAACAGCCTGTTGGAGATCGGCTCGCTGTCCACGAGCACGCCGTCGTTGTCGAAGATCACCAGGTCGTAGCGCATACGCCCACGATAAGGGCCCCTGAACGCAGAAAAGCCCCGCACCATAAGGTGCGGGGCTTTCCCACAATGATTGTTCGGCGGCGTCCTACTCTCCCACAGGGTCCCCCCTGCA
>NZ_JBVIUJ010000016.1:0-159014 GCF_055596705.1 Streptomyces sp. NPDC039609 | reverse complement strand
CGGGACGTCCGGACTCTCGACGGGGACGGCTTGCTTCACGATCGGTGACCTCTCGAGGCGCAGGACATACGACAGGGACGCCGTACGGTACATCCAGCCCCCTGGTGCATTCCGTGCGGGTGGGCTCGAGCCCGTAGGAGGGAACGCATCCCCAGAGACGACGGCCTAAGGTTTGCGCGGGTGGTCACAGGAGCTGCTTGATCCAGTAGCCCACGGCGCTGGCGGCGGTGATTCCGGCGCCGTAGCTGAGGCCGCGTACGAAGTGGCCAGCGGCGGCGCGGCGCTGCCGCAGGCCCCAGCGGAACAGACCGAACCTGTTGCGGGTCGCTGGGCTGGGGCGCGTGCGCGGGGTTCGGGTGGTGGTCATGGGTCGATTCCTTCCTCAGGTACGGCGAAGGGAGCCTTCTGGGCACCGTGGTGCCCAGAAGGCTCCCTTCGATGTGGTTGACGTGCGGGTGGTTCGGTGGGTCAGCGGTCGGTGAACTCGCGCAGGCGGTCGGCGAGACGCCGGTCGGGCGGGCCGGCGATGCCACTGTCGTCGGCGAGCCGGTCGACCTCCATCTCCAGGCGCCCGGTGGGGGGCATGCTGCTGACGGAGCCGTTCTTCCGGACGTAGGAGGCCACGGCGCCCAGGCAGTCCAGGAGGACCTCGTCGATCCCGCTGCCGTCGGTGCCGGCGACGGTGACCTCGTGCCGCCAGTGGGCGGCTTCGCGGTGCTCGCCGAGAGCGAGGTGGTGCAGGTGGAGGCAGTAGGCGGCGATCCTGTTCCCGGCGCCGGCCGACAGCTGCCACCAGAACTGGGCGCTCTCGGCGTGCCCGGTGAGGAAGAGCAGGCAGGCGAAGACGGCGGTACCGTCCTCATCGAACTCGCCCTCGGTGCCGCGGGTGGGGGCATCGGCGAGGCGGCCGATGTCGGCGGGGGCGCTGGGGGCGTTGATCGCCCACCGGCACACGGTGGACAGCTGGCGGCCGGCCCGGGCGGCTCCGGCGAGATGTGTCGAGGGCGGTGTTGTGCTGCGGCACCGGCGCAGCGCGGCGCCGACGTCGAAGCGGGGGTTCCCGATGACGGGGACCGCAGCGTTCTCCAGGAGGTCGTCAATGGTGCGGGTCACTGCTGGCCTTCCTTCTGCCGGGCTGCGGCGCGGGTGGGCAGGCCCAGCTTCATGCCCAGGCGCTCCTTGGCCCGGCGGCAGTGGTAGTTCACGGTGCGTTCGTCGATGTGCATGTATCGGGCGACCTGCTTGGTGGAATACCCCATCAGAAACCGCATCACGATCACTGTGTATGGGCGCGCCGGCAGTTCCGAGATCGCCTGGTACAGGCCGATCGGGCTCGGCGCGAGCTCCAATTCGCCGCGCAGCGCTCGCAGGTTCTGGCTGATCGGGCCGTTGATGATGTACGCGGGGTCGCGGCGTTCCCGGGCGAGGCGCTTCGTCACGTGCCGGTGCAGCACCGCAAGGGTCCGGCGCTCGAGCTCGTCCTCCTGGAGCAGCCCGTCCCATCCGGTCAGGATCTCCAGGAAGACCTCGTGGACGACGACCTCGGCGGCCGCGCGGTTGCCACAGTGGAGTTCGGCGTAGAGGTGGAAGAACTCCTGGTGGCTGAGGACGAACGCCTCGAAGTCGAGCGGCAGCGGTAACGTCGTGTGCACGCCGCCGATGTGGCCCAGGTCGGGCCCGGCCGCGTCACGCACACGGGCCCCCGCGTTCCGCGGGCAGTGCAGCACAGCAGTGGTCACGGTGATGCCCTACGCAGGTGATCGTGTTGGGTTCGACCAGCACGGCTGCTATCAATCGGATGGATCAGCCAGTTTTGTGATGGATCCGGACAACAACGGTGGCCCGCCTGACGATTTCAATCAACCAGTCGGTAGATCTTGGTGTCGCGGCTGACTGCGAGGTTGGCCGCGTGACCACAGCTTGACCACACGTTCCTTGGGGGAATTATCAACAGCGTCATACGACTTCGCGGCATACGGACGCCCCTGTTAGCCGCACTGACAGCAATCGCCTTGCTGCCGCTCACTCCCGCTGCCACTGCCGTGGCAGCGGACGACTCGAGTCCCGGGCAAGCTCGTACATACGTGGTGCCGGCCCGGGTCGCCGCTTCCGTCCCTCGCGGACCTCCGCGCGGGTGCCGAACAGAGGCTTGCGGCGGCTGAGGCCGCTGTGGAACCGACGACGCCGCTCGAAGTGGTCGGCCCCGCGGCTGCGTACGGGACGAAGACCTCGATTCCCGCGGCGACTGCCCGCACAATCCCGGCCCTGGCCCCCCGGTCGCTGGCCGCGTCTGCGGCAGTGTCATATCCGGAGCCGGCCCGGACCATATCGCTGGCCGAGTGCAAGGCGAACATGGGCGGCACCGCGAAGCTCTACATCAAGTCCCGGTTCGCCGTGTGCACCGCTCTGCAGGTCACGACGATCTGGGCCAAGAGGGAAGGAACCCTCGGCACGAGCTCCTACACCGTGTACATACGCGGCACGGTGCCGAAGGAGTCCGACCGCACGATGTTCTTCGACTACGACCTCACCGACTTCGTCTCCATCGGCAGCACAGGCGCCGCAGGGATGCGTATCGGCCTGAAGGGCGTCATCCCTCAGAACTGGCCCGCGGCCGCGAAGCCGGTCCTCGGCAACACACTGCCCGTCACCAAAACTCTGCCGCAGATGCAGCCCACTACACCCACTCGCTGCGCTACGCCCCCGGCCAGGGCAGCGGCGCCGGCGCGGCGGACGTCATCGCCGCCGTGTACCAGCCGGAGATCGTCAACACCATGCCTCCGGGATGGGTGGGGCCGAGCCCGGTGACGGGTAAGCCGTTCATGTTCGCGCCGCGTTGGGACGCGGCCTCCTACCTTCGCAACTCCACGGGCGGCGGCAACCCGGCGAACAAGGGCGGCGCGGCGTTCAGCAAGATCGCGACCCTCGAGTACAGCTCTGAGCCGGGCGCACCCGAGCAGGGCGTGGCCGAGCACATCAAGCAGGCGTTCACCAATCCGAATGCCACCAAGCCGCTGAACGCGCTCAAGAACGTGCCCGGCGACAACGTGAAGGAACCCCTGCACCGTCTGTTCCTCGACCAGCGGCGCCGGGACCGCAACCGCGCGGTCGCGGTCCGCGAGTGCACCCGCGCGTGGGGTGCGAACTACACCGCCGGTGGCAAGGAGTGCGACGAGTTCCCCTTCGCCACCACCTATGAGGGATCCGCGGCCTCCGAGTTCGACGTGCACGTCGAGAAGAACAACTTCTCCGTTCTGCCCGTCCCCGGCGCCCAGAACGGGGCCGCCGGCAACCTGCTGAGCGGCTTCTACAACGCCGGCGGATCATCGACGGACTGGAGGACGGCTTCATCGTCAAGATCAACTGAGACGGGTACGCGGCCGGCGCTCCAGAGCGCCGGCCGCGGCCATCAGGCCTTCGGCCAGAAGTCGATCACGTACTTCTCCACCCCATAGGCGACCCCTTCCGTCTGCGTCACCCGAGCGACCTCGTCGCGCCCGGTGCAGCCCGCCCGGACCCTCCACCACCCCGGCTTCCCCAGACGGACCAGGTGGTCCGACCGGCCGAGAGTCATCGTCCACACCGCAACATCCCCGGTAGTCGTCTCGAAGTCGACCTCACCGACTTCGTCCCAGTCACCCTCTGCGGCAGGTGGCGCACAGGCCCACACCCTGACGTCGACGGTGGCGGTGTGAGTGTGTCCAGCACTGAACAGGTCGAATCGGCGCTCGTGTTCCTTGAGGAACACACCCCACTCATAGCCGTCCCCGAACGGCACAGGCACCACTGTGTCGTCAGACTCCTGAAATCCGAAGCCCCGGAACGCCACCTCCACGTCCAGCAGTTCCTGCTGAAGTAACTCGGGCACGACGCCCTCTCCTCCGCTCGGGGGCCCGACACCAGGCAGGCCCAATCTCGGAACTATAGACACAGAGACAACGAGCGCCCCGCGCAGTGAGTCTCCGCATGACTACACCCATGCGTTCGCGTCAGACGCAGCGTGCCGCCGGCCGCGCGTCACCAGACGCTGAGCTGCGCACCAGGCCACCCGCCCGTCCCCTTCCACCGAACGAGGCTCACTGATGCACAGCACCCGCGCTTGGGCGTCGATGCACGATTGCCGTCCGAACGCTGCAGCCAGACGGCTCAACGGCCGACTCCGGACGGACCTTGGGGCTGGCGTCCTCGTCGTCGGGTCGTGGAGGGCAGGCTCGGTCAGTGTGTGTATCGGTAGCGGATGAGACGAGAGTGAGCGTCGTCCTCGGTCATACCGAGGGCTTCGGCAATGAGCTGCCACTCTGGTTCAACGTGTCTGACCACGCGCGCCGCCGCCACCGGGCGGATCGAGTCGACGATCGTCTCCAGCCCGTTCACGGCCTTCAGCGCCGCGAGCGGACTGTCGTCGACGAGACGGTCCAGGTGCTGGTGCAGCTGGGCCAGGAGGCGGCGGGGACCGCAACGCCAACAGTGCCCTCCACACCATCGTCCTGGTCCGCATGCGCCACGACCAACGGACCCGGGACTACGTCGCCAGACGCACCACCGAGGGCATGTCCACCGAGGACATCATGCGGTGCCTCAAGAGGTTCGTCGCCCGCGAGGTCTACAGGCACCTCAGGAGCACAGGCATCCTGAACACGGCGGGCTCGGGCGGAGCCAGATCATGACGCCGACCGGCTGCCGTCCGCGTCATCAGGGTCGAAGGACGCGGCCGCAGTCAGCCGCTCGACGAACGTCTGGAAGTCCGTCGCCAGCGGGAGCTCCGTGTCGGTGTCCACGTCGAACCACGTCACGGACGGCTCCCCGCGCTCTCCGCATGCCCGGTAGTCCAGAGCGATCCAGCAGTGACCATCACCGGAGAGCAGAACCAGAGGAGACGGAAGATCCCACTCCTCGATCAAGTAGGGCGAGTCCAGCAATGAAAGTCGGCCGTCGTGACGGCCGATGCCCATCATGTCGTCGAGCGGAACATGGTTCTCGCTCCACGACGTCGGCACATCCGTCGGGAACGCGTTCCACAGCTCCGCCACCAGGCCGCCGTTCTGGACCCGCAGGATCTCCAGCAACGAGACCGGCAGACGGACACCGAGCCGGCGCTCGGCATCCTGAACGACCGCGTCGGTCAGCGGTGGCTGAACCCCATACAGGCCCTCGCCCCAGAACGTCGCCTTCACCTCATCAAACCGAGCCACAAATGCATCCTATGGACTCCACAGACCGGCTTGACGCTCCATAGGAGCTTCATCAAAGCCCGGTCCGTCGTTGCCTCGGCACGCTCGGGGAGGCGTTGGTGGCTCTGTTCTGTGGGGACGGCCGCCATGGGGCGTGTGAACAGCTGCCCCTTCTTCCGCAGGGTCTGCGCGCGGACGCTGCACCAGCGCGAACAGAAGTCCCGCGATCGGCTGGCCCTCTCGGGCCTGGCCTGTGCACAGACCAGGCAGTGCCCGGGCGGGACGACGGGCGTCAGACGCTCCAGGAGCCGGCGGACGCGGTCTTCCTCCTCCTGCCCGATCGGGTCGACGTCGGCGGGGCAGCCGACCAGGAGCTCGGCCAGCACGGCCCGAAGGGCGGGAAGGTCACGGCGGCACGTTCCGAGGAGGTCGAGGTATTCCTCCACGGGCCAGCTCGCGAGGACACCGGATCGGGTGAGGTAGAAGCCGAGGGTGTCGATCCGGTACCGGTCGGGAGTGTCGAGCAGCACGTAGCCCAGCAGCTGCCACGCGACGTCCTTGCGGAAGGTGCGCGGGTAACGGGTGCTCTTGAAGTCCACCAGCAGACCGTCGGCTACGAGGTCGGCGTCCGCGCTGATGTCGACGCCTGCGAACGTCGGCCCGCCGACGCAGTCCTCCGTCTTCGTGCGGGCACGCAGATCCTCCAGCGGGCTCTCGGCGGCTTTGTAGAGCTGGGCGACGACATCGGTCACCATGTCCGCGTGTGGGAGGTCCAGGAGCCGGTCGAGGGTGAAGGCCTTGGGATCGTCCAGAGCGTCGATGAACAGTGGTGTGTACGTGAAGCCGAAGGGGTTGCGGGCAAGGACCTGGTACCAGGCGGCGGCGATCAGCATCCGGGCTAGGTCCTCCTCCTCGTCGTGAGCGCGGTCCATCGACAGCCCGCGGTTGTCGAGCTCCAGAGCGCGGACGGTCTCAGTCAGGCGCGCGGCGAGCTCGTTGCCAACCGCGTGCATCCGCTGACCGGCGCGGCCGGACGAGCAGCCGCTGAGTTCGATGCCCATGAGGGAGACGTGGTCGACGGGCGCGGCCGCGGTGAAGGCCAGGCGCAGCCGCTGGTCGATCGCGGTCCCGACGTTCCCGGCTTCGGTGCCGACACCGGGCGGTGGCATCAGGACGTAGTCGGTCCGGTGCTGGGCGCGGAAGCTCTCGCGCAGGGGCTTGGGGCCGGCGGACAGTTCGCGGTCCAGGAACCGGCGCAGCGGGGTTCGGGGACTGCGCAGTCCAGAGGTGAGGCTCATGCCGTGTCACCGCCTCGCAGGAGCGCCGCCGGGGCGCGGTGAGGTCGTCATGAACCGGACGCTAAGAGTGCGGTCTGACAATGCGTCACCCGTTAGGAGTAGTTCCCGACGGTCGGGCGGGGTGGGTTCACTCGAACGTGCGGCGGCCCCGGGACGGCGCCCGGGGCCGGAGCGGGGGCCCCGGCCGCCTGGGCGGGCGGGGCCCTGGGTGGTGGGGGTCAGCTGGTGGTGAGGAGGCGCTGCCAGGTGGCGGGGCCGGTAATGCCGTCGGGGGTCAGGTGCCGGCTGCGCTGGAAGGTGCGTACGGCGGTGGTCGTCGCGTTGCCGTAGCGGCCGTCCGTGGCGATGCGGGCTCCGTGGCGGCGCAGCTGGGCCTGGAGTGCCTTGACGGAGTCGCCGTGCGCGCCGGGGCGGAGCGTGGGGGCGAGGCGCTGCCAGGTGGCGGGGCCGAGGACTCCGTCGGCGGCGAGGCGGTGCTTGCGCTGGAAGGCCTTCACCGCCTGGACCGTGGCCGGGCCGTACCGTCCGTCGGCGCCGATCCGCAGCAGCTGCTGGGCGGTGGTCACGGCGTGCCCTCGCGAGCCGGCGCGGAGCGTGGGCCAGGCACGGTTGGTCGGCGTGGTCGAGCCGGAGCCGCTGCCCTTGTACTTGATGTCCCAGTGGTTGCTTTCCCGGAGGTACTCGACGCTGCCGGCCGCCCACGTGGCGGAGCTGATCTTGCGGGCGTGCTGCGGGATGTAGCGGTTGATGCAGGGGTTGAGGGCGACGTCGACCTTGTAGCCCTTGCCGTGGGTGTACGTGCCCGTGGTCTTGTGCGGCGGGATCTCCGCGGCGCCGGTGATGACGATCGTGCAGCGGCTGGCGCGCTTCAGGGCGATGACTCCGTCGATGGTCGTCCTGCGGATGCCCTGGAAGCTGGTGCAGCCGTTCCTGTTCTTGTCCTCGCACTTGCCGCTGGACCGCCAGGTGATGCCGGCCTCGCGCAGCTTGGTCTTGGCCTGGGCCGGTGTGTAGTAGACGGAGGCGGCGGCTGCGGGTGCCGCGGTCGCGGCCGTCGTCGCGGCCGGCGTCGCGGCCTTGGTCGTCGCGGTCGCGGCCGTGGTCTCGGCGGCGGCGCCGAGCATGACGGTCGCGGCCGTCGCGACGCCGACCGCGAGGCGGGTCCAGCGGGCGGAGAAGGGGGGAGTTCCGGTCATGGTGGGTGCTCCTTGGATTGTTGTCGGTAGGGCGGGATCGGGGTGGTGCGTAGCGGGGCGGGTCATCCGCGGGACGTCGCCAGCAGCGCCCGCCAGGTCGAGGGGCCCGTCACCCCGTCCGGGGTCAGCCGGTGCCCGCGCTGGAAGTCCCGTACCGCACGGGCGGTCTCCGGGCCGAAGCGGCCGTCCGCCGTCACCCGGTGCCCGCAGGCGGCCAGTTGGTGCTGGATGGCGCGTGCGGCCGCGCCGCTGTCGCCGGTGCGGACCGTCCGGACGAGGGCTGCCCATGTGTGGGGGCCCAGGACGCCGTCGGCCTGCAGCCGGTGCCTGCGCTGGAAGTCCTCTACCGCACGGGCCGTCTCGGGGCCGAAACGGCCGTCGTCGCGGATCCCGAGCAGCAACTGGGCGGTGCGGACGTCCGGGCCGTGCTGGCCGGCGCGAACGGTCGGCCAGTCGGCGGACGGAGCCGGGGCCGGGGCGCCGTCCGGCAGGTGGGCCATGGCCCTGAGCTGGGCCAGGGTGCCGGCGTACACGTCGCGGTCGACGGCCGTCGGGATGCCGGGCACCCGCCCGGTCTCCGTGTGCTGCCAGAACGTCCACCTGGGCGCCGCCCCCGGCACCGGCTGAGGCTCCTTGCCCCCGCTGCGGTAACGGGCCAGCCAGAGAGGATGGCCCGCGAAGACGCGACCGTCGCCGCGCATGCACTCCTTCACGAAAGAGGCCCGGGTGTACACGATCGGCGTCACCCGGAACTCGGCCCGGACGCGCCGCAGGAACGCGCCGATCTGGTCGGCGCGCAGCGCTGGCGGGCACACCTCCTTGCCGCCGCGCCGCACCTTCTCCACGTCCAGGACCGGCGGCAGCTCCCCCGGCCGCGTACCGGTGTAGCCGGCCGCCCGGACGGTGCGGACGAAGTGCTCGGCCTGGGCCAGTCCGTCGCGCGGGCCGCGTGGGTCGAAGAAGTGGTACGGGGCGCGCGCCAGGGACGTGGCCGAGACGGCCTTCCAGTCGGCGGCGAACCAGGCGTCGTTGCCGGTGGTGTGCTGGGTGGCCTTGAGGAAGGCGAACGACTCCGAGGCGGCGACCTTCCGCCAGTCGATACGGGCGGTCTCCCCCGCGTCAGGGGTGGCGTGGTTGTAGTGGCTGGTATCCACGCCGGTGACCTGGTACGAGGTCGGCTCGGCGGCCGCCGCCGGGGCGGCGGCCGGGACGACGTGCACGGCGGCGGTCAGGACGCCCGCGAGGGCGAGACCGGTCGCGGTGAGTCGGGACGTGCGCATGAGAACTCCTTCTCGGTGAAATCGGCGAGCTCGGCGAAAGCAGCGGCCGGATCAGGCGCCGCGCGGGCTGACGTAGCCGGAGATGCGGTGCGAGCGGGTCTTCGCCGTGCGGGGGTCGATGTTCTTGCGGAAGGTGACCTTGTTCCGGTAGTTGCCGTCGACCGTGTCGATGCGCCCGTCGGCGTGGACGGCGACGACGATCCCCACGTGGCCGCCGGTCCTCGCGGCGGGCTCGCCCCACACGACAATGTCGCCCGGCTTCGGGTGGGTGCGGTGGAAGAGGCCGTTGCGCTGGCCCCACAGGCCGACCTCCCGCGCCACGAGGGTCTTCGGCACGGCCGCCGACGGGACCCCGGCCTTGCGCCAGGTCCACGAGACGAACGCGGCGCACCAGGCCGTACGCGCGCAGTCCTTGAGGTACGCGCGGCAGCCGGACGGCTCGGAGACGCCGATCTGGCCCCGGGCCGTGGTCACGATCCGCTTCCGCAGCGCGGAGACGTCGCCGGAGGGACGGCCGGGCACCGGGGTGCGGGGGCCGGCGAGGAGCGCCACCCAGGTGCGCGGTCCTGCCACGCCGTCGGCGGACAGGCCGTGGGCCCGCTGGACCGCCCGGACCGCCGAGCCCGTGCCCGCGCCGAACACGCCGTCCACGACGAGCCGGTGGCCGTCCTGGCCAAGCTGCCGCTGGAGCGCCCGGACCGCCCGGCCCTTGCTGCCGGGCCGCAGGGTGACGGCGAGGGCGGTCCAGGTGCGCGAGCCGACGACGCCGTCCGCGGCCAGCCGGCGGGACTTCTGGAAGTCCTTCACTGCACGGGTCGTTGCCGGCCCGAACACGCCGTCCGCGGTCACCGGGTGGCCAGCCACGGCCAGCAGGTCCTGGGCGGTGGCGACGTCCACGCCCCGCGCCCCCTGCCGGAGCGCCGGCCACGTGGCGGCGACGGTGGCGGTCCGGGCGGCGGTGACGCCGACCGTCGCCCCGCGGGAGGCGGGCGCAGTGTCCGCGAAGGAGGTGACGGCCGCCGCGGGGGCGAGCATCGCACCGGTGAGCGCAACGGTCACGACGGCGCGGGAGAGGGTGCGGGAGAAGGTGTTGGGCAGGGTCACGGGATTCTCCTCGGGTGTCGTCTCCCCCGCGCCGGGGCACGGAAAGGCACGCCGTGGCACGGCGAGGCAGCCCGTGGGGGCGGCGGAGGGAGGGATGTGCGGTCGCTCTGTCGGCGACCGCTGCTCGAAGCTTGCACCCCTGGGGCGGCGAGCCTCTACCCTGCGCTGGGGGTCGTCCCATACATCGCTGATGCACGGTCAATACACGGCCCTGACCTGCTGTTTCGCGCGCGTGCATACATAAGACAACAGAGGGAGCAGCCCATGGGGCAACCCGATCAGGTGAACGAAGGCGCCGAGTTATCCGCGCTGTTGCGGCAGTGGTGGCAGAGCGAGGCGACGGTACGGAAGCAGGAGGCGCTCGTCGCCCAGCTCAGGCTGCGCGGCATCGAGCTCACCCAGGCGACCCTGTCGCGCTACCTGGACCCGTCGAAGCCACAGATCGCCCGTGAGGACGTGGTCCGGGAGCTGCACGCGATCTTCGGACGCCCGAAGGAGGAGCTGGCGGTGGCCCTCGACCTGTGGGAGCGGGGCACGCGGGAGCGCACGGCACAGCAGCGGCTCCGGGCGACGCCCCCGCAGGAGCCCGGGCCCGCGCAGGGCCCGGCACCCGGGCAGGCCCCCACAACCAAGGCCCCGCCCGGCCGTTCATCCCGCGGTCTCCTGTACGGCGCCGTGGCGGCCGTCCTTGCCCTCGTCGTGGCCGGCACACTGCGGCTGATCAGCCCCTGGGAGCGGGAGCAGGCCCCGGACACGGCCACGGGCCCGCACACCACCGCCCCGGCCGCCGGCGCCGGGGCCCCTCCGGCCGCCCCCCAGCAGCCCACGGCCGAGCTCGCCGTCTGCGAGGGCGAGAAGTGCTTCGGCCTGGAGCCCAATCACACCGTGTGCCGTACGGACGCGGTCACCGCGTTCGTCGACACCGACCCCGTGATCGGCATCGAGCTCCGCTACAGCGCGAAGTGCCGGGCGGCCTGGGCCAAGATCAGCAACACCACGCAGGGGGACATCGCCCGGATCGGCGACCGAGCGGGCCGCATGCGCGAGTACACGCAGATCAGCGGGCGGGACGCGCACACGACGATGCTGCCGGCCAGCCGCCCCGAGGACGCGACGGCCTGTGCGGTCTTGGCGACACGGACGGTCTGCGCCACGATCCGCGCCGAAGCCCGGGGCTGAGCTGCCCCGGGGATGCCTCTGTGTGGCGCCGGGGAGGAACAGCCCGGGCACCCACGCATGCATGCGCCGGGCAGGGTGGGCCTGCCCGGCGCATGTGGTTCATGTTGTCTGGTCGACCTGCAACTCGCTATGGACGAGCGGAGAGCAGGGGAGCCGACGGTGGGGTTAGCGGCGGTGGTGGTGGTTGCCCCAGGACTTGGTGTCGATGGTGCGGCCGTGGTCGTCGCGGAGGGTGGCCTTGTCGCGGTTGTTGTCCCAGACGTAGTTGCGGCGGTCCTGGAACAGGTCGGTGCGGGTGTCGCGGCCCTCGCCGGTGTGGATGCGGACGGTGGCGCGGCCGGCGAGGCGGAAGTTCTCGAAGCGGTAGCGGTTGCCGTCGTCGTCCTTGAGGGTCCAGCCCTTGAGGTTGATCGCGTGGCGGGTGGTGTTGCGGATCTCGACCCATTCGGCGTTCAGCGACCGGTTGGAGCGGTTGTCGCGTCCGGGGCTGTCGGCCTGGACCCGGCTGATCTCCACCTTCGGCGTGCGCTGGCACATCGCCGAACCCGGCCTCGTAGTCCTGGACATCACCGCCGGCGACGAGGACGCCCTCCGCACGGTGATGGAGAACCTCCAACAGCAGTGGACCACCTCCGGCATCACCCCGGTGCGGCGCACGGCCGGAGAGCCGGGCGTCAGGACGCGGGTCTACGCAGACATTCGACGCTGCGGCATCACAACGGCGTAGGGCGGCCGACGGTTGCCGGCCACCACATGTCCTGCCTCGCCGTCCCCCACGTCGCGCAGTCCTCAGCAGCTCGCGGTGGTGAACTTCGTTGCGGGTTCTGTTCCCGTGCCTGCATCGCTGTGGGGGAGCTCCCAGCGGGCCTCATCGCCGTATTTGTCCTTGATGATCAGTACTCCGCCCTTCTCGGGCAGATTGAGATCTGTGATCGCCTTGTATGGCTTGTTGGGCTCAACCTCGGCGTACGGGGTGTATGCATCGATGCAGCCCTGCCACGGGGCGTCTCCGTAATCCCATGCTTCGGCTGTGGCTGTCACGCCTTCCCACTTGATCATGTTGTCGGTGAGGTCTCCGAGCCTGGCACCGGTCTTCGACTTCATAGTCAAAGCCACGGCCAGGGCGTACTCGCCGTTCACCGCAAGCGTTTTGTCCTTCGCGAGAGCATCCCGGTAGGCAATCCCCGTGAGTGTGACCTGCATGGGGTTGCCCTCGTCGTCCGCGAGAGTCACGGTCTCGCCGACGGATCGGGTCAGAGGGTCCCCGTCATCCGTGGGCTGGACGTTCTGGCCGGGCGCTGCCGCTGAGTCGGCGACGCCGCCACTGCTGCTACATCCCGCAAGGGTGAGAAGCGCGGCAAGTAACGCAGCAATCGGGGTGTTCCTCATGATGGGTCGCTCCTTGCACTCGTTCAGGTCGAGATCGGGTTCGGGAAAGAAGTCGAGCAAGAGCGCCGCTCAGCGGGCGCGAGTAACAGGGCGTGGCAGCAGGTTCCGCAAGAGTTCGGCAGTTTCGGCTTCCATGTCGACGCCGCCGAGGAGCTGTTCGTTGATGCGGGCGAGGCGGGCGGCAGCTTCGCGTAGGGCGTCGATGTCGTCGGCGGCGTGGTGGGCTAGGAAGATCTGGCGGTGCAGCATCTCGCTCTCCTCCGCAGCAAGCAGGCCGCGCTTGGCCGCCCACAGCGCGCCGGGGATGTCGTCGGCTTCGCGTCGGCGAGTGGCAAGCTCGTACGCGGCGTCCACGATGGCGGAGACCATTTCCTGGATGATCGGCTCGGCCCAGGAGTAGCGCTGGGGGTCGATGCCGGTGAAGGGCCGGCCGCGGACGAGGGCGAGCGCGCGGCGCAGGGCGAGGTCGCCGTCTTCGTCGTGTCGGGCAAGTCCGGTGCGGGCGAGGCGCTGGAAGCGGGTCCAGTCGCAGGTGACGCCAGCGCCGAGGCGGTATCGGCTGTCGCCGGTGTCTTGGACGCGTGGCTGATGGGCGTTGCCGTCGGCGTCCTTGCCCAGCCAGGAGCGGGTCCTGCTGATGACGGCGTTGCGCATCTGCTTGTTGACCAGGCGCCCGGGCCAGAGCGCGTCGTCGACGCCGTGGTGGTCGACGCCCGGGTTGAGGGCGAGGAATGCCGTCAGCTCGATCCCGGCGCTGCGGCGGCTTGAGTCGATCCGGCCGCTTGCTCCTTCGATGCTGATGGGCCCCAGCAGTAGGACAGCCGGCGCTGCGTCGGCGGCTGCTTCAGCCACAGGCTCAGACCACTCGGAGACTGCTGAGCCTGCTGCCATCGAGGCTGGCAGTTCGGCGACGGGGGCGGTGTCGGTGTCGCCAGCGGGTGCTGGAGCGGGGATGGTGACGTGGACCGCCAGCGCCGCAGGCGTGGCACACGAACCGGTCAGGGCGAGCGCCACGTCCGCCGGTCCCGAGGCCGGTCGGGAGTCGTCGTCCTTCGTCCTGCTGGCCCATGGTGCGGTAGTGGCTGCATCGCCCTCGTCCTCGGTGGCTAGGACCTCGGCGAGTGAAGGGCCAACGGGAACGCTCTGCGGCCCGTCCTCAGCCCGGCGCTCGGCCAGGTCGGCCGACAGGGCCGGAGCAGCACCTTCCTCGGGCCTGTCTGCGTCGGGCAGGGAATCGTCGTTCTCGACGGCGGCATCGTGCTCGAGTTCGGCGTACTCCGCCGGCAGGCCATCTTCATCAGCCGCGCCCTCGCTGGCGCCCCACTCAGCCTCTGTATCAGGCTCTGCTGCATCGGCATTCATACTGCCGCTGATGCCGTCGACGTCCCAGGGCCCATCCTGCTCGTACTCGTACTCGTCGTCCTCGTCCGCGGCGTGAGTCCAGTCGGGAGCCGGGACGTCGCTGCCGCTGGCGGCAAGGGTGAGCAGTTCGATGGCGTCGGCGAAGTGCTCGTCGCTCAGGCCCTGAAGCTTGACGGGCAGGTTGGAGCAGGGCAGGGCGATGGTGTGGTCTGGGCCCCGGCATTCGAGAGTCCACGTGGTGGCCGGAAGCTCGGCTGGGGCACTGGCGGTGATGATCGTGCTGGCCGCGCGGGGTTCTTCGGTGAGGGTGTCAAAGAGCGCGGTTCGGTCGGTGCCGTCCGGCAGGTCTCCGGCGAGGAGGATGTGCGGAGTCCAGGCGTCGGCCGCGTCGTCCATGAGCCGGGCGGCGCGCAGGCTGTCCGCGCCGACGGCGGCTAGGGCGCGGCGCTGGTCGGCGGTGTGGCTGGCCAGTTCAGCGGTGGCAGCGGCGAGGCCGTCGATCCGTGCGACGCGCTCGGGGGCGGCGGCGTCCAGGCCCGGCACGGTTTCGTCCAGGGTCGTGACTTCGAGGTGGCCGGGCAGTGGGGTGGTGGCCAACTCGACCGCGATGGCCTGCAGCACGTGCCGGGCGAAGTCATCATCTCCGGCCAGGTTCAGGATGCCGATGTGCTCCAGGTCGACCAGGACCAGGTGGCCGGCGGCGTCCCAGCCGATCGAGACCAGCGCCGGGTACGGGGCGTCGGCGTCCTTCAGCTGCTCATCGTCGGCCAGGTCAGGGCTGGAGGCTGCGCAGACCCACAGGTCCTGGCGGCTGGCTGTCTGGGTGAAGGGCTTCATGGGCGCGGTCTCATCGGCCAGGTGGAGCTCCACCTTCGCTTCGTGAAGAACGACCGCTTCGATGACGGGCAGTTCGCGGCCTGCGGCGGCGAGGTTGAGGGCGAGGGAGCGCAGGGCGGTGCCGAGCAGGTCGAAGCCCGTGGGGTGCTGGGCGGCGCGCATGCCCTGCTCGGTCGCGGCGGCTCGGCCGGCGGGGATGGGGATACGGCGGCCGGGCTGGCGGCGGCGTTGCTGCAGGATCCGGCGGGTCGCCAGGGTTCCCACGAGAGCGGCCGCCAGGGCACCGGCACCGCCCCACACGGCTGCCGGTGCCAGTGCGGTGTCGTTGGCGCTGCTTGAGGGTGCGGCGGGAGCCTGGGTGCGCGAGTCCTGGGTTGGCGCGGGGGCAACGGTGCTCGGGGCGGGCTCTGCTGTACGGGAGGGCGCGGGGGTGTCGGCCGGCTGGGTCGGCTTGTCCTCGTCCGCGTCCTTCTCTGGTGTGGGGGCTGGCTTCCTGTCCTGCTTGTCCTTGGGCTTCTCGGGCGTCTTCGGGTCGGTGGTGTGCTGGTCCGCCGGCGGTGCTTGGCCGGTGTCAGCCTGGGGCAGGTCCAGTTCCTGGCCCGGGACGATCAGGTTCGGGTTGGTGAAGCGGCCGCCGCCCGGTGTGGTTTCGCCCTTGTTGGCCTCATAGATGGCCGGCCAGTCCTCCGGGTCGCCGTGTTCATCGGCGATCGACCACAGGCTGTCGCCCTCGCGGACCGTGACACTGTCCGGCCGCTCGGCTTCTTCCGCGTCAGCGGTGGGGGCGCTGCCGCTCTCGTCCTTGTCCCGGTCGTCGATGTGCTGCTGCCCGCCGTTCTGCTGCTTGGGGGCCTTGGCCTGCCGAGTGCTGCTCGTTGCGGGTGCGGGGCTGGCGGCCGCGGTCACTGGCCGGGCGTCGGCGGGCAGATTGATGACGGCGCCCTTGGGCAGGTACTGGTCGCCTGCGGCCAGCTCTGGAATTTCTGGGTTCAGCGCGGCAATGTCCTTCCAGCGCTTTCCGTCCCCGAGGTACTCCTCCGCCAGGTCCCACGGCAGCTCGCTGACGGAGGTGACCGTGTGCTGAGACCAGTCGGCTTCGACAGCGGGTGTGGACGCCTTGGCGCTCGGCGTTGCGCTGGTTCCGCTCTCCCCGACGGTGTGGACGGCGGTGGCTGCGACGGCGGGCCCCATCGTGGCGGCCGACGCGGCGGTCGGGGCGAGTAGCACGATCGAGCCGATGAGGAAGGAAGCCAAGGACTGCAGTCCGCCCAGGCCCTTGATCCGCGGTGCGGAACGGCGCCGCAGCACGGCGAGCAGTTCCACCAGGACTGACAACGTGAAGGCCGCCCATGCGGTCCAGCCGATGCAGGTCAGGACGACCAGGAACAAGGAGCCGTCGTCCTGCTCCAGCAGACTGAAGCCGTCCGCGAGTTCGGTCGGCTGGTGGCCCACCTTCAGGAGCAGGTACGGGACTCCGCCGACCAGTCCCACCAGGACGGCCAGGCCGAGCAGGGCCCGAAGGAATGCGCCGATGGCGCGCAGCGGGGCGAGGGTGCGGTGGGCCATGTTGCGGCTCAGCCTCCAGCTTGGGTCTGCAGATGTGCTTTCGCTGTGCCGGTCACGCTGATCGTTCCGGCGCCGACGAACTGGGCGAAATAGGTGTCGTAGGTGTCGTTCACAGTGACGGTCAGGCTCTGTCCTCCGTCGGTGATCTCCACGCTGCCCTGGACGCCTGCGGCGGCGAGGTAGTCCTGGGCATCTCCCACGGCGGCGTCAGGGTCGATCGTGATGGCGGTGCCCTCGATCGCCTGGGCGGGGTCGATCTGCTGACCGGCGGTGCGGGCCGCCTCTTGGGCGATGGAGGTGGCCCGGTTGGCCGCGTTGAGCGCGCCGCCGCCGTCGATGAGTAGACCCATCACCATCAGGATCGCCAGCGACGACACGGCGAAGAACGTCGACATGCTTCCGCGGTCGCGGCGGCGTCCAGTCGATGCCGTCCGCCGCCGCACCACGATGCGGTGAACGAGGGTGTTCATGTGCGGCCCCGGTAGGTGTCGATCGGGCTGGTCCACGACGCGGTGAGCGTCTTGGCTCCGGGCAGTCCCGGCAGCCCGATGTCGGAGAGGTTCGCCGTGCAGGCGATCGTCGCGGTCACGTTCGCCTCCACGCCCAGGTCCAGGCTGTAGCTGGCCGTGTCGACAACCACGCTGGAGGTCTGGCAAGTGATGCCCTCCCCCTGGAGACTGCGCGCTGCAGCGGCCTGCGCCTCGGCCTGCGCGCTGCCGGCGTCCCGTTCGAGGGAGGCCGCCCGGGCTGCAGCACGGGCTGCTGCGTCGACGGCGCCGTCGGCGTCCGTCACGCGCCCGAACGCGATCATCAGCAGGAGCAGCCCGATCATCACCGGCGCGAGGATCGCCGTCTCTATCGAGTAGGAGCCCCGGTCGCGGCGCAGCCCCCGCGCGAGGCGACGACCGTAGGTGGGGGCCGTCATGGGTTCGTCCAGCGCTCGATCGGAGCGTCGGCGTGCTGGACGACGTCCAGTGTCAGGCCGGGGACCAGGGTGGCGACGTGGCCGCGCACGGTGATGCGGATCTCTTCTGCGGTGCTGCCGGCCGACGACACGCTCGCCCCTTGGACGCTGCCGCCGAACCGGTTGAGGAAGGTCTGTGCCTGGGCGACGCCGTCGCCTTCGCTGGCGCCGAACTGCCGCCCGGTCTCGACTCCCTGGCGGGCGGCGGACTGAGCGACTTTGCGGGCGTCGTAGTACAGGCCGACCTGGATGGCGGTGAAGATCAGGGCGAGGACGACGACGGCCAGGACGGCGAACTCCACGCTGCCGAAACCGCGGTCGTTGCGTCGGGGCAGGCGCAGACGTAGGTACAGCTGCCTTCTGGTGAGGTTGTTCACCGCTGTTGCCCTCCCCCTTTCATGAGTCGCGGTGGTTCATCGGGCTGAGGCGATGGGCGGTTTTCCGGCCTGGGTTTGCTGGATGCGCTGCACGATCATGTCGGTCAGGGAGAGAAGTCGGTCCGAGGGGACGGTGGTGCCGGACGCCCAGGTGTACTCGATCTTGGCGATGACGGCGCCCTGCCGGACGCTGATGCCCTTCCCGAGCCAAGGCGGTACTTGGTCCGTCTGGAGCGTCTCGGGGATCTCGTAGCCGTCGATCTGGTCTCCGGGCGGGTTGGCGCCCACTTCGTCCGGCGTTCCGTTGCCTTGGAATAGACGAGCTGCTGTGTCAGCGTCTCCAAAGGAGATGAGACGGATGGACAGCTCCTGGTCGTCGAGATTCGTGAATCCGGCCAGGCCAAAGGCGATGGCTTCGCCACACCACGCGTCCGGCCAGCGCTCGGACTGGCAAATCGTGGTGTCGGTGTTGTCCCATGCCTTGCGTGTCCGAGACTGGTCGAAGTCGGCCGGGACACTGAACTGGTTAGGCAGGGCCTCCTTCAGTTGTTTCGTGTTCAGGCCGCGAGATGCGGGCGCGCTCGCCTTGCCCCCGCTCGCGTCGGTCGAGCGCACTGCGGATGCGGGGTTGCTCTGGCTGCCGCAGCCGGTCAGGACGGCTGTCAGGACGGCAGCCGTCGCGGCGGCGACCACGGCGGCCGGGCTGATTCGTGGGCTAGGGGTCACCTAAGCGATCCTTGTTCGATGTCGCGGGTGGTGGGTCTTGGTTCAGCCGCCGTTGATGATGCCGATCTTCTCCATGAGCTTGGTGCGGATGGCGAGGACCAGCAGGCCGGCGCCGACGAGCAGCGCACCGGCGATCAGGGCCAGCTCGGTGGAGGTCTGTCCGGCGTCCTTGCCCGCCTTGAGCGCCTCAAAGCGGCCGCGGATCCACACGGTCAGGGTCTGGATGTCCATGGGTGGTTCCCCCTTGTTTCTGGTCAGCTTCCGAGGATGGTGATCGTGATGGGGATCATCACGAAGACGAGCATGAGGATGACGCCCGCGGTGACCGGCAGGATTATCGCGGCGCTCGCCGCATTGGCCTGAGCCTTGGCATCGGACAGCAGCGCGATGCGCAGTTGCCGGGCCTGGGCCTGGAGGGTGGTGTAGACGGCCGCGCCGTCGCCGGCGAGGGCCAGCGTGTCGGCCGGGCGGGTCAGCTCGGGGATGCCGAGCTCGTCGCCGAGCTGCTTGAGCGCGTCCCAGACGGTGACGCCAGCCAGGTCGGCCTGGTGGAAGACCTGCCGCATGCGGACGAAGATGAAGCCGTCGCCGACCTCGGCAGTCTGGGTCAGGGCCTGCGCCGCGCCCGAGTTGGCGATGCGGGCGAGCGCGACCCGTTCCAGGTAGGACGCGGCGGCGTGCCGCACCACCAGCCGGGCAGCGGCCGCGTCCCGTGCGACCTCCTTGCCCGGCCAGAACCAGAACAGGCCGCCCAGGGCGAGGGAGACGAGTGTGGGTAGCGCGAACGACAGCGGGCTGCCAGCCAGGGCGAGCAAAGCCTGAAGGAGCTGGGGCAGCAGCAGACCGTAGAGGGCGAACAAGAACCGCTTGCCGAGGTGCTCGGCCGGGCTGATGCGCAGCAGGTTCAGGTCGCGGGCGGGCAGCGTGATCCTGCCGCCGAACTCGCCGAGCAGTCGGGCCCCGACCCGCTCCTGCAGGGTGCCGGTCGAACTGGGTGCGGCCGACGGGAGGAGGGGTCCGCTGGTCTTGGCGACGTCGAGGCGCTCCAGGACGGAGGCGAGGTCCCGGCGGGCGGGGAGCAGAGCGCGGACGGCCAGACCGATCAGGGCACCGGCGGCGGCCGCGGGCAGGACGGCTTCCATGGGGATCATCGCGTGCCTCCCGTCATGAGCTGTGCGTTCGCAGGCAGCGGGTCGATGAGGCGCGGGTCGGGCTGGGTCCGTGCAATCTTTCTGAGCCAGCGCAGGGTGTACGCGAACAGTCCGCCGAGAACGGCGAGGACGATCTGGCCGAGCGGGGACTGGTACCAGCCGGACCAGGCGTCATTGAGCATGCAGCCGACGACGACCACGCAGATGACCATGGAGACCATGCGCGAGGACTTGCGGACTTTCGCGCGGTCGGCCTCGATGTCGCGGGCGTCAGCGGCCTGCTGATGGATCGTGACCGCCAGGGCCTCGAGCGCGTCCGAGAGACCGGGCCCCTTGTAGACGGCGTGGGACTGGAAGAGCAGGACGACGTGGTCGCTGACGCCGTCGGCGAGCTCGTCGGCGAACAACGCGAAAGCGGACTCGGCTTCCATGCCCCAGCGCAGCCGGTCGGCGAGCGCCCGCACGCTCGGCGCGATCGGAGCCGGCGCCGCCTTGGCGGAGGCCCGGATCGTCTGCGGCAGGGAGATACCGGCTTGGTGAACACCCGCGAGGTGGTTGAGCCACTGCCCCAGCGCCTCGAGACGCTCAATACGCTGGGTGGCGGCGGTGCCGGGGGTGAGGACGTAGGGCAGGCCCAGGACCGCGGCGCCGGCGAGGATGCCGTGGACGGGCCAGCCCGTCCACGCCCAGACCACCAGCGTCACGCTGCCTGCCATGGTGACCAGGTGGCGCCAGCGGCGCTGCCACGTTTCCGGGAGCTCCGCCTTCGCGCGTTGGATTCGGCCGGTCATGCGGGAGGCCGGCTTGGTCGGGTCGGGGATGCGGCCGCGGAGTTCCCTCACGGCGGCGGCGAGGGCGAGGAGGGTGAGGACGGCGCAGCAGGCGGCGACGAGGGCGAGCTGGGAGGTGGTCATCGGCGGCCTACTGTCTGCAGCGGGCCGACCAGGCGCCGTAGGGGTTGTCGGTGAGCCATTGACGGTTGAACAGGCCGGTGCGTTCGAGGTCGTCGATGAAGCCGGGCATGTTCTTGTAGATGGCGCGCAGCTCGCCGCTCTGGGGGGCGAAGAGTTCGGTGGTGACGGGGCGGCCGCCTTCGCCGACGACATCGTGAACCTCGTAGATGTTGCTGACGAAGCGGTGTTTGCGGCCGCCGATCGCTGTCTCGTCCAGGTAGGTCAGGTAGACGACGAGGTCGATGGAGGAGGCTATGAGGTGGTGGGCTGCTTCGGTCTGCATGCCGGCTTCGGTGCACAGCTGGACGAGGCGGCTGATGATGGCGTGCGGTCGGCGGACGTGCAGGGTGCACATGGAGCCGGAGCCGCCGGCGGACATGGCCTGGAGCATGGGGACGATCTCGGTGGAGCGGACCTCGCCGACGATGACGCGGGTGGCGTTGTAGCGCAGGGCGGTGGCGAACATATCGGAGATGGTGACCTCGCCGGCGTTATTGCCGCCGCGGACTTCGCCGTTGGACTGCCGCGCCTCGAACGCGTACGTCACCGGGCCGGGCTTGGGGCCGGGCTCGTCCAGGTACAGCTCGCGGTCCGACTCCAGGGTGACCAGCCGCTCCGAGGGTGGGATTTCCCTCCCGAGTGCGCGAAGCAGAGACGTCTTGCCGGCGCCCATATCGCCGACGACCAGGATGTTCATCTTGGCGTGCACGGCTGCGGTTAGGAACCGCTCGAGGATCGGGTTGATGGAGCCCCACTGAACCAGTTCGGCGATGCCGTGCTGCCGGATCCGGTGCCGACGGATCACGACGGAGGGCCGGGTGGTGAGCAGGCTCGCGGTCACGCGGGAGCCGTCGGGCATGCGGAAGCCGACCATGGGGGTGGCCTGGGTCAGGGAGCGTTCGCCGTGCCCGGACAGGCGGGCCATCCTGTTGACCCAGGTGATCAGCTCTTCATGGCTGCGGCGACCTTCTCGATCGTCTGGCGGGGACGGTCGTGATACTCGACGTGGGCGCGCAGGCCGTCGACCATGACGTCCTCGACGCCCTCCTGGTCCAGCAGCGACTGCAGCCGCCCGCCGCGGTACATGGAGTCGAAGACCGCGGTGCCGATCGCGGCTTCCTGCTCTGCGGTGAGCGGGGTGTTCCCTTGGGCGTACTTGGCCGCCCAGTCCGCGACCGCGTTACGCACCAACCTTTTCGCCAGCGCGCGCCGGTCGACCTCCTCGAGGAGCTTGTTGGGGTCCTCGGCGCTGAGCTGCTTCGAAACCTGGGCCTGCAGGTCTTCGATCACCTCCCAGCCGACGGGGATCTCACCGGGAAGGCCGGCCAGCCGGGGCATGGCCGCAGGCCCGGCGGCGCCCGTCGGGACTGCGGGGGCGGGAACGGCAGCCGCTGGTGGTTGCGCGGGGGCGGTGGGCGTGTGTGGGCGGTTCTGGCCGATCCGGCCGGCGAGCAGGCCCGCGATGTCCTCTCGGCCCATCGGCGAAGGATGGCCGTTGATGCCAGGGCGCTGGTGGGTGTCAGCCACGCGCCCCACCTCTCTCGCTCAGCCGCTGCAGGACACCGGCCAGCTGTGGGTTCGCTGTGCGGGGCGGGTACTGCTGCTGGATCGCCCGGCGGGAGGCGGCGGCTTCGAACTGCTCGGTCGCGGTGCGCGCATGACGCAGCAGCGGACTGCGCCCGTAGCCACGGGGCGGACGGCCGCCGCTCGTGAAGTACCCGGCCGTGGCGATGTCGTGCGGCAGTGCGGCCAGGACTGGCGCCATCAGGGCCTCGGTGACCTGATGGGCGCGGTAGGGGCCGTCCTCGATGAGCAGCAGACCCAGCGCGTCGGGTCCGCTGCCGCGCTCGGCGAGTTCGGTGCGCAGCGGGTCGATGACGTGACGGGCGAGCGTGAGGGATTGCTCGATCCCCCGCACGACCAGGAGCACCAGGTCGGCCTGGTGTAGGAGCGGTGCCGGGGTGAGTGTGGTGTGGAGGCGGCCGGACTCGAGGGCGAGGCGGCCGGCGTCGATGAAGACGTCGTAGCCCGCCTCTTCGGCCAGGACGTGCATGACCTCCGACAGGGCTGGCCACGTCCGGCCGAGGGCAGCGGCTTGGGCGGGGTCGGTCAGGCCGGGCAGAAGCTTGCGGTGCCCGGCCTGGTCCATCGGCCACAGGTGGGAGGCGAAGGCCTGCGCGAGCGCGTCAGGCCCGGTCCTCTCGGCTGCCGCCAGGTGGTAGAGGCCGAAGCCAGCTCCCACTTCGCCCTGGAGGAATGCGGCCCGGATGGTGCCACCTGCTGGATCGCATTCGGCGAGCAGGGAGGGGCGCTTCGAGGCGAGGGTGAGGGCGAGCGCGGAGGTGGTAACGCCGCAGGACTTCGCCGAGACAAGGGCGGTAACTGGCATCAGTTGCTCCGCGGTTCACGCACAAAAGCGATGCGGCCCTGGGAGGCACGGGTGGCCAGCAGCGGTCCGTCGGTGGGAGCAACGGCGAGGTTGACCACCACGTTGCCGGAGGCGTCCGGGCGGGACACCGTCACGACGACGGCCTTGATTGTCGACGGCGGCGCTTCGGCGTCCTTGCCGGTGGGCTGCTCTCCCTGGCCGGGTGTGGTCACGGCGAGGACCTTGTCCCCGGGGGCGAGCGTGCCGGCCGGAGCCTGGCCGCGCTTCACCTGCACACCGACTTGCTGCTTGTCGTCCCCCAGGCCCGTACCGGCTGCGAGCTGGGAGGTGGTGAGCAGGCCGCCCTTGCGCAGGTCGACGACAGGCCGCTTGCCGACCATCGAGGCCTTCTGCGCGGCCGGGACCGGGGTGAGAGCGGCGTCCGCGCTCACCTCGGCCACGATCAGGTCGGCAGACGTGAGGGCCTGGCCGGCCGGGACGTCGCGGGCAATGGCCAGCACCTTGATGCGGTCGCTCGCGGACGTGACGGCGGCGGCTGCACCGAGCCCGGCCAGAACGGCCAGGACGATGCACAGGGCGGCGACCGACCACCGGCGTTCCCGCTTGACCGGCGCACTCGTGGTGATCGGGAGTTCGGGGCGGGCCGGGGCGGCGGGGCGCGGAACCGCTGGCGAGGCGGCGGGGGATTCCATGCGGGGAATGCCTCTCGACTTGTGCAGAGGAATTAGTTGAGGACCTGGACCTCAGCGACGGTGATGTCCACGGCGCTGGTGCGAGTCTCGGTGACTTGGCCGGTCGGGCCGCTGGTGGCCTGCCAGTCGATTGCCCAGGTGGAGGTCGCGGTCACGTGGAACTTCCCGGACTCGGTGGTCGAGGAGGGCGTGGTGTAGCGGTGGCCGCAGTCCGGCGACGGCTTCTTTCCGTACTCCGCCTTGTAGGGGGTTCCGGCAGTGGTGCAGGTGACCGAATTCCCGTCGCCCATGGACCACACGATCTTGGAGACCCTCGCCGTCGCCGTCACGGTCACCCCGCCAGCGGAGGCAGAGGCTGTGTTCGGGCCGTAGGTCTCCGGTCCGCGCTCGGTCCACAGGTAGACCGGCATACCGACTACGCCTTTACCGCCCGGCTTCGGCGTGATGCCGATCTCCGGGCCTCGCAGCAGCATCTTGTCGAGTGCCTGCTGGGCGAGGACGGCGGGGTCGACGGCCGCGGGCGGCCCTCCGGGGCCGCCGTAGACGAAGCTTGTGAGGGATCCGCAGGTACGTTCGTAGACCGCTCCCCCCTCGGAAGGATCGTGGCCCTCCCAGAATGCGCTGCCTGCTGCCGGCTGCGGGTTGGCGAGCGCGTACGTACAGGGCGGTGGCTTGGAGGGGGTCCCTTTGGGAGTCGTCTCCGCACCTCCGGCCGAGCCGCCGTGCCCGTTGTTGCTGTCCTTTCCTGGCACGCCGGTCCCGACGCAGAAGTAGCGGCCACACTTTCCTGCGCCTGGACGGGGTTTGCCGTCGGCTATGGCGCCTCCCGCCAGAGGCAGGAGGCTGGCGAGAGCAGCGGTCGTAGCAAGCGCCACCGTCCGCATGGTCAGCACGCCTTGTCCTGAGGCTCGTCCTTGATGACCCGCCAGCCTTCGGGCCAGCGTTCAACGGTGGCCACGACGACGTACTTGGTGAGGCGCTCCTTGGGAAGGACCACCTTCTTCCTTGTCTGCCGGTCGACCACATCCCACTTTGAGACATCGAGGCAGCTCGACAAGGAGGCGCTGGGGACCTTCCGGTTGAGGTCGATGCTCGTAACGGTGGCGTTGCCGACTTTCACATCACCGATAACGATCTGCCCCGCTTTGAACTGGCTTTCGACGTCCTTCTTAGCTACCACGAGGGCGAGCCCGGCGGCGTATCGCGAGAGGTCCGTGCCTTCTACAGATCCCTTGGCGTAGGCCTTCTCCATCTCGCTCCAGTACTTCTCGTACAGAGACGCAACGTCGGCCTTGGCCTGCTCCGTTGGATCGGGGGATGGCGTAGACAGTGTGGTAGGCGAAGGCGAAGGTGTTGTGGCTGAAGCACCGGGGTTCTTATTTGTGTCATCGGTACCACTGCATCCGGCTACGGCCAGGACGGCGGACACAGCAAAGATGGCGGACGAAACCCGCTGGAGATTTCGGATGTGAAGCGAGGTGCGCTCCATTTGCCCGCTAGTCCTCACTGCGCCTCCCCGTACATATGCAGTCACCTGGTCTCACCTGCACGGAGCACCGCCATGGGTGTTGCGTCACGCGTCAGGAGTGATTGGTCTGGCGTCATACGTTACGCAAAGATCGCTGAACTACACAGCTGGTTACGGCAGTTCCACGCCGGAGCTGATCACCATATCGCCACAATGTGGCACACAGGCTCGAACCCGGAGCCGAATTTGTCATGTCGGAGACCCCTGCCCCGTGGGATTCCAGTCCTGAAGAAGCAACGAGCCGGTGACGAAGCTGACGTCTACCGACCCGTCGTAGAGGCCACGCAGTCCAGGTGGCCCCATCCGTCCGGATTCTTGGAGATCGTCTCGCCGGGCTCATACGACCGGCCGCAGCGGCACCGGCCCGGGAACTTTGCCTTCACCGTGGCGGCGCGGGCAGGTTCGTGCCGGAGTTGCTTCGGGCCGTGCCCACCCGAGCCCGCGGCAGCCCCGCTGCTGCAGCGGCGGGTCGAATGGGTGGCTCGTCCATGGGCGCTGCTTCGTAGGTGCGGCCGCACCTACAGGCATACAGGCCGGCGTCCCCGGTCACGGAGGATCCGCAATCCGGGCAGGGCACCGTCTCGTCCACGGACTCGGCTGCACAGTCGCGGGCGGCGGCGCTCGCCGCTTCGTCCGCGGCGGCATTGAGGGGATCCCCTCCCACCTGGTGTGCCCGCACCCAGGTGAGCTCCACGTCCCGGCCCTCCATCAGCCTGGTCGTCTCGTCGATCAGCTCCCGGTTCATCACCGGCTTCTTCTTCGAGTTCTTCCAGCCCCGGCGCCTCCACCCGTCCAGCCACTTGGTGAGACAGTTGATCGCGTACTCGGAGTCGGAGCGGATGGTGATCGGCCCCTCGGTGGCCTTGAGGACCTCGCGGATCGCCGTCAGTTCGGCCTGATTGTTCGTGCCCCAGCCCATGGGGGCCGAGATGGTGTGAGCAACTTGGCCATCGGGGCTGGCGAGGACAAACGCCCACCCGCTCGGGCCGGGGTTGGTGGGCAGGGTGGCGCCGTCGGTCGCGGCAAGCAGGCGGTCGGTCATGGCCCGCCACCCTAATACTCCAGGCTTTCGTACCCGGCCGATCCTAGATGGAGGGCGCAGACAGGACAGTGGCCCCGCGCACGTGCGAAGGAACGCGGATCCACCTGGGCAACCACACCAGTCCGTCCTGTCGGAGGTGTCACAGCGACGGTACGAGCCCCACGCCCAGATGACCTGCCAGGCACCGCACAAGGGTGACTGGCTCGCTCGGTCACGTGACCGTCTCCAGTCGTCGGCGAGGGCGGATCTGTGTCTCGGCGACGTGGGGCGCGCTGAGGAATCTCCAGGCGGGGATGGTGCGGGGCGGCGAGGGTGATGCCGCTGCCGAGACGACCATGCCGGCCGATGGCGACGCCGGGGCCGAGGGCGAGGTTGTGACTGTCTGGGTGCCGTCGCCGATGAGGCCGCCGAAGCGGGGGTTCCGCAGCGGTAGAAGCCGTCGACACCGTGCATGAGGACTTCGCCGGATTGGTCACCGCGCGCGGCAAAGGTCACACAGGTTCGATGCAGAACTGTCGGGCACCGCGCAGCGTGGTCCGCAGGATCCGCTGCGTTGCCCGGCTGTCGAGGCGTACGTCGAGAGCGCCGGGAAGCGTGCTCTCGGCCCGCAGGCCCGTAGGCAGCCGGGAGGCATCGAGTCCGTCCCGCTCGGCAATGAGAAGGCCGAGCTCATGCCGGCTCACGGCGTCACGGCCTGCGAGATGGTGAACGCCGTCCGCGTCGGCCGCAGCCAGCTCCAAGAGGGCGGCGGCCAGGTCGGCGACGTGCACCGGGCAACGAACGTCGTCGGTGAACAGCGCGCCGTTGCGCGTGCCGGCGGCGAGTTCGTGCACGACCTTCTCGTGCACCGAACGCCCGTGGCCGATGATCAGCGAGGTACGGGCGACAGCAGCCTTCGGATGCACCGCGAGGATCCCGGTCTCTGCCGCTGCCTTGGCCGCGCCGTACGGGGTGACAGGGTCGGGGAGGCTGGACTCGTCACAGTGGACTCCCGCGCCGGAGAACACTGCGTCACTCGACACGTGAACCAGGCGGGTTCCGTACCTTGCCGCCACCATCGCGAGGCGGACAGGGCCCTCCGCCGTAGTCGCCCAGTCGGCCAGGCCGCTCGATGCGTTGAGGACGAGCTGCGGGCGCACCTCGGCCATGATGGCGTCCACGCTTCCTGCGTCCCGCAGATCGAGTGGGTACCACGCTGTTGGAGAGGCGACGCCAGGCTTGGTCGCGTACGTCGCGACCGTCGTGTGCCCTGCTGTTCTTGCCTGCCGGACCAGCTCGGTCCCTAGGAAGCCGCTGCCGCCGACGATCAGAACTGTCATTGCGACACCGTAGACCGGTGGCACGGTGAAGGCGGCCACCCTCCACCCCGACCGTGGACGCGTTCGCCACCTCCGGCCACGAAGACTCCGACTTCGTGTACATGGAGCAGATCCGAGAAGGCGCCGGTGACGACAGCCCTACACGGTCCGTCTCTCCCCGCAGGTCGACCAGCGCCGTCGGTTTGCGCCTTGGGGTGGGCGAGGCGGTAGGAGGTGTCGTGTTTCCGCGGGTTCGGCCCACGGGCCGTGACGCCGAGCCATCGGGTGGCGGGTTTCCTTTGCCTTTGTTTCTACTGACTCCAGGGCTTCGAGGCTCCGCCGGGCACGCGGGTACCGCTGGTGACGCGCGGCCGTCTGGGCGGCAAGGTCCGCCAGCATTTCGCGCACCCGCCCGGAAAGGCTCCGGCTGGCGGCCATAACCCCGAGGCGGTCTGGCACTTCACGACCAAGCACTCCTTGGCCGCCTGGGCGCGGTCCCGTCCCGGCGTCTCCCGGGTGCGATGGAGCAGTGGACGGTGGAGCGCGACCGGCGGACTGACGTCGAGGTGCTGCTGGATGGCTGCGTAGGTCACAAGCAAGAGCACTTGTCGGTGGGTTCCGGCAGCACTCATCACCCGGAGAGCGCATGAATGTCGGTGAGAAGCAGGGGCACCCGGAGCGGGTGTGGGCCTACGGTGATCACGTGCAGCGTGTCCCGTGACAGCGACTGAGCGTTGTCACCGAAGCTGCTTCATCCTGGAGGCTTAGACCAGCGAGACGGAGGCAGCGATGATCGCGAGGGTGGCCGTGTGGGAACCGATGCCGGCTGACGACCGGGACTGGGTGCTGGATGCTGCCGCCGCCGTGCCCGGTGTCCATGGCGCGTATCACCTCGTCGATCCTGCCACTGGCAACGGACTGTCTGTCGCCTTCTTCGAGGACGAAGTCGCAGCTCACGCCGCACACAAGGCAATCGAGAAGCGCGCCGAGGAGATCGGCTGGAACAAAGCCCCGCACCCGGCGCCCGTCTCCCAGACGATCTATCAGGTTGTCCGGCACGTGTAGCGCGGCGCCAAAGAGCGCTGCGCTCAGGGTTCGGTGGCACGCCGCTCAGCCGTTCGATGACACGGGACATGGACGTTCGGCAGGCTCTGACGCGAATCCCGGCGGACCGCCACGTACAGATCGACCTTGGACTTCGGCAGCATCCGGGCCTCTCGTCGCGCAGAGCGCAGCCGTGGTCCCGAAGCAAGCACTCAGGTGCTCTCAAAACTCAGCGACATCACTCTCCCGTGGAACAGGGTGCTCTCGCCGCTGAGCTACAGGCGCTCTCGGAACTCGCCGACAAAGCCAGCTGGAGGACGGTACGAAGGTGGCGCTGGAGGCGCAGCGGATGCTGATGACCGATGACGGGTGGCGGGCCCGTCACCGGGACTACGCCCGGCAGGGCGTGGTCGACGTGTGGTTCTGGCGGCCGCGGGTGCACTTCCCGCACATCGTGCTCGCCGAGGGCGTGCCGGTGTGGTTCTACTCCGTCTCGAAGCGGGAGGCGGCGACGTCGCTGGGCCGGGCGCACGCGCGTCGTCACCAGTGGTGGCAGGCGCCGGACCTGTCAGCTTTCGGGCTGCATCACCCGCCGTGCGCGCTCGATGAACTTGAACGGGTCTCGATGCCGCTCGGTGCGCTGGGGCTGGGCCCGGCCGGGGCGGTGCTGCCGGAATATCTCCAAGGCCGGTTGCGGGAGTCGCAGCAGGAGGCGCGGGAGGAAGCGAGTCTGTGGCTGGAGAGCCAGGCCCGGCACGTCCGCGCGGTCCGGGAGGCCCGAGAGCAGGCGGCGCGGCAGCCGAAGGCCGCGCCCCTGCCTCCGGTGCCGGCGGGCGGGCTGCGATGCGAGATGTGCCGCCGTCCGCTGGCACCGGAGTTGGCGAATGCGCGGCGGCACATCCTGTGCTGACGTGGCCCGGTCCCAGCGCGCGTCTGGGCCGGTACCAGGTGAACACCGCCCCTAAGGCAGGGCGCGTCGGGGCGGCTGTTCTGTCTGCAACCATGCGCTCCCCTGGTGCTGCATGCCGTCGCTGAGCAGGTGGGCGAGGAGGAGTCCGGTGGCGCGCTGGCTGAGGATTGTGGCGGTGTCGATGAGGCGTGGGTGTTCGTGGACGGGCAGGGAGAGGGCGACGCTGGAGGCCCGGCCGGGCAGGCCGAGGGAGAAGGCGACGCAGAGCACCGAGTCCGAGTATTCGAGTAGGTCGAACTGAGCGGAGTGTGGGCCGGGTCCGTCGAGTTCCTCGATGAGCGCGCGCCGGCTGGTGATGGTCCGGCCGGTGAGCTGGACCGAGGGGTAGCGGGTGAGGTGGTCCATGCGGGAGGCGAAGTCGAGCTGGGCCAGGAGGCTCTTGCCGTTGGCGCTTGCGTGCCCGGTGTCGCTGAACGGTGCCACCTCCTTGACGGGAGGCGCGGTCGTGCTGAAGGCGGATTGCTGGACTGTGATCTCGCCGTCGGTGTAGGTGCTGAGGTAGACCGCCGCGCCGAGCTCGTCGCGCAGGGAGGCGAGTGTGTCCTTGAGGAGCGAGTGGTCCGGGTCGGCCCGCGTGGCCAGGTCCATCAGCGGTCCGGGGAGGTGGGCACCTGCGACAGTGTCGACGAATCGCTCGTCGCGCAGCCAGTCCAGCAGCCGGACGACGGAGTTCATCGGCATCCGGGTGCGCCGGGCGAGGGTACGGGTGTCGATGCCGTCGGCGTCCTGGATGAGCAGGAGCATGTCGCGTGCCCGTTGCGTGGTCTGCCACCGTGCGGGGACCACAGCGGGGGTGGTGCTGTGGCGTGCCATGTCGGTGAGTACGGCCGGGCGCAGGGCGCTGGCCGACCACCACGGCTCGCTCCGCAAGTCGATGGAACCGTGGACAACCAGGGGTGTCGCGGAGCCAGCGGATGACGGCGATCTCGGTGAACGTCGCAGAGGGGGCGGCGAAGGACTGGTTGATGAGGTTCTGCTGGGCGAACAGGGCGAGCAGGCCGCCGGCCGGCGCGGCGACGTCGGCGCCGGTGTGTCCGAAGCCGAGGAACCTCGGGGAGGCCTCGTTGTTGCACATCGGCAGGACCGTCTCCACGAGCTCCTGTACGACCGAGGGGACGCCAGTCGGCTCCTCGGGCAGGTCGGTGACGAGGAGGTCGCGGATCTCGGCGGGGGCGAGGCGCTTGCGGGTCACCTGGTCATCGAGCTTGAAGTCGACGCCGACGGTGACGAGCTGGTTCAGAAGGGCGATGGCACTGTTGCGGTCCATCTCGCTCAGCAGAGGCATGGCAGGGCTCCTTCTCGGACTGGGTGGGTGTACCGCCCACGATGGCGGTCCTTGGGCCGTGGCCCGTCCGCTCACGGGTGGGGCGGGCCACGGCGGTTCAGGTCGCCGGAACGGGCGCTTGGGTTACCACCACGCCGTGAATCCGGCGCTGCTTGGCAAGCGTTCGAAGGCGGTCCCAGCCCGGCCGCGACTGCGGCCAGCGCGGCGGCCACGACACCCTGGAGCGTGCGCGCCCGGGAAGTCATCGCGCTCCAAGCGAAGGCCGCCACTCAGCGCACCCGGCAGCGGCTGTTCTCGCTCGCGGCCGACTACACCGCGACCGCACACCAGCGGCGGCCGTGCGGCTGGCAAAGGGGCTGGCGCATGACTGAGGTGCCCGCGAGGCGAGCTACTTGAGAAAGCGGAAGACCTGTCGGGGCGAGTCAGTGACGCATTGCAGTTGCGAGACGAATGCCCATTCCTTGTGGTCGGCTTCCGGTGCTCCGAGGCAGAGGTCTTGCCTTTGGTCTTTCGGTACGAAGCGGAGGTGGTCCGGTCTGATGCGGAACCCGCCTCCATGGAGGTCGACTTTCTCAAGACGGAACTGCTCCGCCTGAACCAGCTCTTGCATGCCGCAGTACTCGACTACCACGGCCATCCCGTCTTGTATCGATGCGCCGTAAACTCCCAGGCAGCGCCGAGCTTCGTGTTGTCTGCCGGGGAAGACGATCCTGTAAGTGCCATCGTCCAGTCTTTTGAGGGTCACCCTGTCGCTGTCGCTTGTGGAACACGGCGTCAGGAAAAGGCCGATCGCTTTCACTTCCTCCGATTCTTTGCGTCGCTCCACGACACATCGGCCGTCTGCCGTGTGCATGCGGTACGTGCCCGGCTCAAGCGGGGGCCGGGGAGACGGAGCCTGGGAGGAGGGTGATGGGGAGCCGGACTTCGAGGCCGACATCGTCGTCCGGGCTCCGGTTGCCGACGGTGAGTGCCTTCCCCTGTTGTCATCCCCGTTCACCCAGAGCGCGAGCGTGCCGAGCGTGAGGGCGGCGATGGCTGTGGCCGCGCCCGCGATCAGCAGGGGCCGCTTGTGCCGCTCTGGGCGTGCCGTGATTGGAGGCTGTGCCTTGTTCGGGATGAGGGAGGTTGCATGCTCTTCGTCGGGTGAGGTCAGCGGGCCGTTGCTGTGGGAAGTCTCCGGTGCTGTCTCCGCGTCCGTTGGCAGTCCGGTGGTCGTGGGCGGGGCGGGCAGGGGTTCGGAGGCGACGGCCAGGCGCCTGCGTGCGGCGAGCCAGATCTCGACGGTGTCCGCGTCACCGCCGCAGGCGCGGACGTAGGTGGCGACGAACTCCTCGCGGGGTAACTCCGTACGGTTGAGGACCCCGGAGACGGTCGCACGAGGCAGAGTCTCGCCGCCGATAGCAGCACGCCGTTCCAGATCCCGCAAGCTCAGGCCGGCCCAGCGCCGCAGTCGTCGCAGCATCGCGATGAACTCAGCGGACGTCGTTACCGACTGTGGCTGGGGTGCTGGTTCCATGACTACTCCTGCTCATTCATGAGGCGAACGAGCTCAGTCTGGCGATCTTCGGGCGCCCGGCGCACCGGATTCACCCGCTCCGCATGACACCGGACGCCGCCGAAGGGTGCAGACGGCTCCTGGCTGAGCGCCGGCACAAGCCGGTCTCTGGGGCAACGCACGGTGAGTGTCCCGCCCACACCGGCTGCTTCGGCCCGTTCTTGAAGGGCGTCCGAGGCTGGTGGGCAACGACATCGCCAGGCCGTCCTGCCGTCATGAACGGTCCGGACACGGCCGCTGGCCAGGCCGGACAGGATCGGACCGTCCCGGACGCCGAATCCGTTGCCCGACACCGCGGCGACCCGCAACGCTTCTTCCATCCCGCACCACACCCTTCGCCTGACTCCCATGTCAGCGTCGCGGCTTCTGCCTGCCCCGGCCGGCGGTCACCACTAAGTCGATCAAGGAGATCTCGATGAGCGTTCCGTCCCGCAAGTACCGGCACCGGTCTGCCCGTCCGTGGCTGCCCCGGGCGCAGCGCCGTTGGCCCACCGCCTGGCGCCTGGTCTTCGTGGCTCTCGTGGCCGCGCTGAGTTTCGTGCTGGCCGGTCCGACCACAGCCGCCGTGGCCGCTGCCCCGCCACCGCCTGCGGCGGGCGACCCTTCTGACGGCAAGAAGCCGAACCCCTGGGACTGGGCGTACTGGAAGATCCACGAGGCTCTGAACAAGGACGCGCACGACACTCACGACAAGCGCTTCTTCTGGAAGACGGTCGGTCAGGTCGCCGGCGAACGCGTCATCAAGATTTTGAACAAGGGCAAAGAGCCCGGTGTCGGCAGCCTGGTCACTGGGCTCGTCCAGGACTACAACGAGGTCAGGAAGCGCATGATGAAGACGCCTAAAGGGGCCAGGGAACAGGTGAAGAAATCCGCGGACGCGGTCCACGAGGCGAAGAAGCAGGCCGAACACGCCCGTACTCCTAAGGCGAAGGAGAAGGCGGACAGGGCGACGGAGAAGGCGCGGAATTGGAACAAGGAGGCCGCCGCCAATCTCCGTGAGTCCAAGGCGACAGCGCATCCCGACACCAAGGCCGAGATGAAGAAGCTGGACGACAGGATCCGGAAGCTGGAGAAGAAGCTCGGCAAGGCGGAGCGGAAGATGCGGACGGTCCAGGGGCCGCGCGAGCGCAGGAAAGTCCAGGAGAGCATGGATGCCACGCGCGAGCGGCTCGCGAAGGCCCAGGCTCAGCGCGCGGAGCTTGGGGACGGCCCTGACGACACGGGCGGGACACGCCCTGTAGAGCCCAAGCCGAAGACCCCGTCGCAGGGGCCGGGAAGCACCAACTCGAAGACCCCGCCGAAGACGCTGATCAGCAACACGACGAAGACCCCGCCGACCGCCAACGTGAAGACTCGGACGAAAACGCCGACGATCACCGCGGTGAAGCCGCAGCAGGCCGTCGTATCAAGCGTGCGAACTCCGGGGGGAGTGCGCGGTGTCCGCGGCTCTGTGGCAGCGGAGGCCGTCGGCGATCTGGTCGGACAGGCGACCGCCGAGCACTTGAGCGGTAAGAACGAGAAGGTGCTGGACAAGGCGCTGAGCGATCCCGCGATGCGGGCTCGCCTGATCGCCGAGCACCGGGAGTACAAGGCGCAGGGCCCGTTCCAACAGCTCGCGCGGCCCTTCAGCGGGAAGGAGTTCACCCCCGGTGAGCTGAGGGAGAACGGACCCAAGCTGATCAAGGTCGAGAAGACCCTCGAGACGGTGAAGAAGAAGGCCGACCGGTCCAACGCCGACCCCCACTACCGCCAGGCCCGTACCGAATGCGGAGGCTACGACACCTGCGTGAAGGAACGCACCCGCACCCTCCGGGACAAAAACACCAAGGACATCGCCGAATCCACCCGGAAGGCACGCAAGTCCAACGCCGACCCCCACTACCGCCAGGCCCGTACCGAATGCGGAGGCTACGACACCTGCGTGAAGGAACGCACCCGCAAGCTGAGGGCCGAGCAGGCGAGGGACACCGCCAAGGACCACGCCGGCAAGGGCAAGCGGGACCGGGACGACAACCGGGCGCAGCACGCCGGCAAGCCGTCGAACGGCAAGGACAAGGACACCACCCGCAGCCGCAGCGACCGCGGACAGCACAAGGACGCCAAGGCCAGCCCCGCGAAGAGCGGGTTCGAGAACAGGGCCGTCTGAACTCCCCAGACGCCCGCTCCCCCAGCCCTTGATCAACCCGTCGTCGCCGGAACCCCATCCAAGACGCTTCAGCCAGCAAGTTCTGCCCGGGAAAGAGGTAAGGGCCGTGGACACGCAGGAGACCGGAGCTGCTGTGAGCAGGCGGCCGTCGAGGAGGCAAGGGGCTGGTCGGCACCGTTGTCCACCGGCCCGCGGGCAGCGGCGTTCGGTGAGGATCTCGCCGAAGTCGCGGACGTGTCCGGCGGCCTTGTCCAGTTCGGGGCAGCGCGCCAGGATCTCCTTCAGGCCGGCCCGGTCTTCCTCGGTAAGGGTCGTGGGGTGGCGGGTGAGCCAGCCGGTCATCTGACGCACCGTCGGGTTCCGGGGCGGCGCCCTCGACGTAGGCCTGGTAGGCGGCCTTCGTTGTGCGGCGCTGCGCGTCGGCCAGGCCGGTGTCGGTGCCGCGCCGGTCGAGGTCGTTGAGGTGGCCTGCCCCGGCACCCCACCATCTCCATGATGGTGCTGGCCGACCGTGTGAGCACCCGCCTGCTCCACGACCAGCTGGTGCCCGACCCGCAGGCACAGGCCGACCTGTGCGACCGCCGGGTTGCCCTGTACGAGCGGCTCATCGGCGAAGGCGGCCCCGTCCCCGCGGACATCCACCAGTGGATCGCGAAGGACCGGGCCCGGGCCGCAGCCCTGCGCGCTACGCCCGGCCGCGGGGTCACCTGGGACGAGATTGCTGGCACCGAGAAGGAGGTCCCGGCCCAGTGAGCGGCAAGCAAGAGCGAGACCACTGAGGACCGATGAACGACACCGCGATGACGCTCCTGCCCGTCGAGGAGCACTTCCTCGGTGACTTCTTCGACCTGGAGGAGCCGCTGCTCATGTGGCTCGACCAGACCACCAGCGACGCCCGCGCCGGGGCGGACGACGTCTACCGGCTGCCCGCCGGCCTGAACGGCGTGGCCGTCCGGGCCGCGTGGGCCCGGATCTTCGACGCCCTGCCCAAAGCCCTGCTCGACGAGCGTCTTGCGCTGCGCATCGGGAAGGAGGTCACCGGGGGCAACAGGGTCTTCGGTGCCGGCGGGTACGAGCACAGCCCGCTGTACGCCGCACCCATCGACCGGGCCGACGTCGAGGTCTTGGTCGACCTGCTCTGACACTTCCGCAAGGCCATGACGATGGAACCGGGATACACCGACCTGCGCAGTCTGCTCTCCGACGCCGGGGAGTGGTACGGCGAGGAGAGCGCGGACCGGGTACCGGAGAGCTCCGAGCAGGTCGTCAACCGGCTCGCCCGCGCCCTCGCGGTGCTCCAGCTGGACGACGACGACACCCGTACGCTGCTGGCCGCCATCACCGAGGCCGGGACCGACGGACGGATCCAGCTCACCTTCGAGCAGGAGCAGGCCGCCTGGCGCTACTTCAACCGGGTCATCACCACTGTCACCGAGGGCTGAGCCCGACGGAACGTGCTCTCGCCCGCTTCGTCGAGTTCGGCTGACCGCTTCCAGCGCTCCAGATCGCGGCCGAGGGGAACGTCCCTCGGCCGCGATGTTGTGTCCTGCACTCACGCGGGAGGCCGTACGCCGGTGGGGTTGAGCAGGTTGTCCATGACGGTCTGGAAGCGGTGCAGGTCGTCGGCCCATCCGGGGACGGCCAGGTACTGCACGGTGCTGATGGCGATCGCGGCCTCACCGGCTGCCCCGTCGGGTGCGAGGCCACCCACCCGGACCCACTGGTCCCACATCACGTCGGCCATCAGGTGATGCACGAGCTCCGGGTTCTCCACGGCCCGCGCCCACAGCGCCGTCAGGATGCCGGAGGCCTTCGTACAGGCGCGGACCGCCGCGCACAGCAGCTGGTCGTCCGCCTGCTCGACCACCCGCATCAGTCCACGAAGGCCGTCCGCCATCGGGGACTGGGCCATCAGGTCGACGCCGGCGAGTTCGGCCTCCCGATGGGCAGCCCGGATGCGCTCGATCGTCTCCTTGCCCTCCGGCCAGGTGGCCTCCCATGACTCCATCAGGCCCTCGAAGCCTACGTCGGTCGCCCCGCCGACCATCATGCGGGCTCCCGGTTCCGTGAGCGCCCGGTGGAAGAGGTTCGGCACCGAGCGGCTCGGAGGCAGCTCGACACCGTCCTTAGCCGCGTACTCGCGCAGCGTTCCGTCCAGGTCCCGGCGCGGGGACCGACGGTTTCGGAGCAGCTGCGCCGCGAGCTCCTCCCGCGCTGCGAACGCGGCGTCGGAGTCGCCACTGGGTACCTGCTCAACGTCGAGCCCGGCCTTCTCCAGGGGCCTGCGGATCGAGGAGAGCAGAGCGTTCCTCAGCCGTTCGGCGGTCTCCGGGGTGTCGATGACTGCCCAGCAGAACCAACCCGCCCAGCTGACGCTTCGGCCCTGCCCCGACGCCCGGACCAGACCGATGGTCAGGTGCACGACCTCGGGGCGGAAGGCACCGTCAGCGCCGCGCCAGTCCTTCGTCCTCGGCAGCCACAGCTTCTGCCGCCACCGCTCCAGCTGCGTGGCCGTGACGTGGTACCCGTGCTTGTCGACCTCGGCGATCAGGGCGAGTTCGAGGCGGGACGGCTTGATACGGGGCATGGTTAGCTCCTGCGGTTCGGGTCGCCGGTGGACAAGACGGTGTAGACGGCGGCCGCCGTTCCCAGGGCGCTCGCCCACTCCTGGCTCTGCGCCGCGGCGACGCCGGCGGCGAGGACCAGGAGCAGGACGAGCGCGCGTCCCCCTCTCTGGGGATGCGGGGTGAACGGGTCGTTGTTCATGCGCGCGGAATCCTTCCGGGTGATCTTCTGCCCGGGTGTTCCGGGAGAGGCAGGCCGCCACCGGTCGTCCCCGGGGACCGGCTCTGTGCCCCTATCCCCTCATGCCGTCCGGGGCGAAGTGGGGGAAACTTCGCGGGGTATGACGGCCTGCCAGGCCCGGGGTCACCATCGGCAAACACGTAAGGCGCCTTACAGGAATCTTGTAAGGGTGAGCCCCGCGCATATGTACTCCGACGAGCGGCCTTCTGACCCCTCCCTGCCGCTTCGAGCCGTCTCCACCGACCACTCGCATTCGAGTTCCAGGCCCCGGTGCCGACCGGCGCGAACGGCAGACACCACGAACGACCTGACCGCGCCGGTCGGCACCGGGGAAGCGGGGGTCCGGGGCTGGCGAAGGCCAATGCAGTTGCCTTAGAGCTGCGGGGATCGTTGCCCCGTCTGTGACGGAGTGGGGCGCGGGCCAGCGGGTCAGGCACGCTCCGTACCATCCATTGGTGATCAACCCGTTCTTCCACACACCCAGACGCCGCTTCATCACCCTGGCCATGCTGGCTGCCGTTGTCGCCTTCGGGTGGTACGCCGTTCAGCCGGTCTATCCGCGATGCACGATCCACTCAGCGGTCGGCTCGGGGGCCATCGTGTCCGCTGGCACCTCGGCGGAAGAAATGGAAGCCGTAGCCAGGCAGGCTTACGAGGATGCCTTGGCCGACGGCGCGTGCGGACCATCACACGCCCGATTCCGAGACTGGATTGGCTGACCTGAGCCCGCAGCCCCGACGCGCTGCGGCCCTTGGCGCCGTCGTGGGGGCATCGGGCTGCCAGAGGCCGCCACTGCCTCGCCCGGGCCCGAGCCGAGGGACCGATCGTCATTCTCGGTCCCTCGTCACCTAATCCGTAGGCGGTGACGGGGCTCGGGTTCCCCTGAGTACCGGTCTTCCGGCTCGGCGGTTGCTCCTCGGCTTCGTGGTCTGGTTGTGGGCCCAGCGGCCGGGCTGGACCGTGTCTCGTCTGGCCCGGGTCCTCAGGACGGGCCAGCGGTTCGGCTTTTTGATCGCACGGGGGCACTCCCGGTTGCGCCGGGCCGGCAGAAGACGTATACGTGCCTCCCGCCCGGCCTCGGTGAAGGAGCGGGTGAGCTTGGTGACGGTCGCTCCGAGCTGGGACGGGATGCTGCGGCGGATGATGCGGACGCACTTCAAGTAGGAGACACGGTCGCTGTCCACGGCCGGCCGGGCAAGTGCGGCCGCGTGGGCGAACTGGCGGATCGCGTGGTGGACGGCGAGGTAGGCCCACAGTTCCTGCCGTACGCCCTCCGGTGTCCGCGACCTGATCGGCCCGCCGGGGCCGAGGTGGTTCTTGATCTCGTCGAAGGCGAGCTCGATCTCCCAGCGTTCCCGGTAGAGCGCGACCAGCTCGTCGGCCGGGTACTGCTCAGGGTCCAGCAGTGTCGTGCCCAGATAGGCGACCTTGCCGTCCTTGGCGAAGGTGATGACGCGGTAGATCACGTGCCGGGGCAGCGTCCGGCCCTCTCGCGCGGCTCGGAGTCGGACCTCCTTGCCTGGTCGCGCCATCGACAGATACGAGCTGTCCGGTAGTTCTTCCTGAGCGGTGCCGAGATGGTTGGACTGGAGCCTGACCAGCAGATCCGCGCCCGCCACGGTGAAGACGTGCGCGAACTCGACCGACCAGAAGCCGCGGTCGGCGATGACCAGGTCGCCGGGGCCGGTGGAGCCGCCAGCGGGTAGGCGAGGCTGCGTTCACCGTCGCGGTACCCGCCCAGGCGGGCATCGAGAACTCCGTGCGTTCCGATCTCGGCCAGCACCACTGCCCTGACCTGGGGGAATCCGAAGGGGACGCCGCCGGTGATGGAGGGGCCGTCGAAGGTGTCGCCGTTGCTGGTCGAATCCGGAAGGTCGAACTAGGTGCCGTCCAGGGCGAGCAGTCGCAGCCCGCGCCACCACTCTCCAGACGTGGCCGCGGTGGCGAGCGGGCCGGCCACCTGCCGGAACACGGTCTCCAGCACGTCCTCCCCGAGCCGGGCTCGCGCCCGGCACAACGATGACCGGTTCACCCGCGCGAGGGCCCGGCTGCCCGGGATGCCGCTGGTCAGCACCCGCAGCACCTCCTCGTACGACTCCCGGGCGAACAGACACAGGGCCAGGACGAAGTACACGACCAGCCTCGCCGGCAGGAGTCGGCGGCGCCGCTCGGCACGGTCGTGCTTGGCTATCGCCGCGTCGACCAGCTCGGCCGTGAACACCTTCGTCAGAATCCCGATCCGCACCCGCCGGCCCGCACCCCACCCCGTCACACGTGGGGCAACGATCTCCGCAGCTCAAAAGCAACTGCATTGACCGGCGAAGGCCTCCGGGACCACCCGCCTCAGCCACGGACACGCCACATCGAGCAGACAGCCGCCTTGCAACGGGCAGCACCCACCCACCGATTCGCAGACCACGGAGGTACACCGATGACGGAGACCACGACGACGGCAGAGGCGACCGTCCCCGAGCAGGCCGCGCCGCCCGAGGAAAAGACGTGGCCGGAAGCGCTGGGCGCCAAGCGGCTGGCCGCCATGCTCGCCGAGATCACCGGCGAACCGGTCCGCGCGCTGGATGTCGAAGAGCTCGTCGAGCGGAAGTCACTGGTCGCCGTCGACGAGTACAAGGGCTGGCCGATGTACTCCACGGAGGCCGCGCGCGAGGTCGACATCGAGCTGCTGCGCACGATCGTTGCCGAGCGGGTGGCGCGGTTCGAGGCGAGCCTGCCCCGGGACGAGGCTGCCGAGCGGATCGGCTGGCACTGGAACGACATCGCCCGCATGGGCCGCGAGGGCCGCATCACGATCGGGCGCGCGGACCGCTACCTGATCGCCGATCTGGACAAGCTGGCCGCCGAAGCCGACGGCGAGCAGTACATCACCGCGCAGGCCGCCGCCGATGTCCTGGAGATCCGTCTCGCGGACTGGAAGTACGTCGAGGCAGCCAGATGGATTGCACCAGCGGGGACGTACGAGCGCGAGGTCGGCCGCTATCGCACCGTCACCGTGGTGCTGTACCGGCTCGGCGACGTCCGCGACCTCCGGGGCATGCCCGGTGTGGACTGGGAGGCTGCGCGTAGCGTCACCAAGGGGAAGCCGTCCCCGCTGCGCGAGTACGCCAAGCTCGCGCCCACCCGCGCCGCCGCGGTGAAGGGCTTCTGCCAGGAGCTCGCCGACCGGCACAGCACGACAGTGTGGGCGTGGCACTCCCCCGACTCGGGCGGGTGGGAGCTGGACTGGGCCCGCACCGAGGGGGGACCGACGACGGTGACGGTCCGCGCAGAGCTCGGCGCCGACCTGGTCGTCGGCCTACGCCGACGAGATCACGCTGTGCCCGACCTGGGGCCGGATCACCCGTCGGGCCCGTCAGCTCCTGGAGCCGGGCGTCGCGGTCGTCCTGGACACCGTTATCCGGGCAGATCCCTGTCTCACCAGCAATTCCGCCTCTTGGGGCCCGGGAACAGATTCACTCGATCGGGGAAGCTGTCTCTGCCCGGAGGTGCCGTTCGATGACCGAGCTGACCAACACCACGAAGGCGCCCGGGAGTCCCGATCCATCTGAGTTCGAGGATCTCTTCAGCCGGGTGGTCGATGGTGCACGGGTCGACTTCGTGCGGCCCATGGAGGACTCGGGCCGCCTCGTCTGGGTCGCCCATGACCGTGGGAGTCCGCTCGGGACACTCAACGGGTCCGTGGATGATGAGGGCCCTTCGTGGCGACTGTCCACCACCTTTGAACGACATCGAAGCCTGGATGATGCGGTGCGGGCCTTGCGCTGGCCCTCCTCATGGCCGCGCGAGCGAGCGCAGGTCGCCCGGTGGGCCCGACAGATCCTCTCCGACGCTTCTTTGATCGCTGTTGATGTCGAGACGACGGGACTGGACGAGCCATGGGCGGTGCAGATCGCGGCCGTGGACCGCACTGGTAAGACGCTGGTCAACGAGCTGGTGAACCCGCTCGCGGACATCGAGCCGGGGGCGATTTCGGTACATGGGATCACCCAAGAACGTGTCCAGGACGCCCCGTTCTCCCGGCTGGCAGCCCCGCACGCACGGTTCACCACTCGGCTCAACCACGCCCTGGAGCGAGTGGGGCTCGCCCTGGCCGGGCGGGCTGGCGCCCGGCTGGCCGCCCAGCTGGGGTTCGGAGCGGGGAGGATGACCCTATTGCGCAGGGTCATGGCCCTGCCCGACCCCCGGTTCAGTACTCCGCGTGTGCTGGGCGTGGACGACTTCGCGATCCGCCGCGGCCAGACCTACTCCACCGTCTTGACCTGCGTCGAAGACCATCGCGTGGTCGATGTGCTCCCGACCCGTGAAGCCGGGCCACTGGCCGCCTGGCTGATCCGCCACCCTGGCGTGGAGATCATCTGCCGTGACCGGGCGGGCGCCTACGCCGAGGGTGCCCGCCGCGGTGCCCCCGACGCTCTGCAGGTCGCTGACCGGTTCCATCTGTGGCAGGGCCTCGGCCGCGCCGTGGAGACCTGCGTCGCCGCCCATCGCGAGTGCCTGCGCAACCCGTCGCCCAGCGGCATGTTGGCGGAGGCCACCAGACTGGCTGCCGGTCGGCCGCAGGACGACTCATCGCCCGTCGGCCGGCGGGCCGAGCGAAAGAAGGCAGCACACGCACTGGTTCATGAGCTGCTCGCCCAAGGCCATTCACGCCGGGCGATTGCCCGGCACCTGGGCTGGGTCTCAACACCGTGCTCCGGTACGCGAACGCCGCACGGTGGCAGGACACCTTCCGCGAGAACCGGCCCCGGCCCAGCAGACTGGACCCCTACAAGCCCTATCTGGAGCGACGCTTCGCCGCGGGATGCACCAGCGTCACCCGACTGCACGGCGAACTCGTTGCCGAGCACGCTCCCGTCACGTACGCCATGGTCCCACCCACATCGCCACCCTCCGAGCGGCTCCGTCCGGCGCACCGCCCCGGCCACCGACGGTGCGGCAGGTGACCGGCTGGCTCACCCGCCACCCCACGGCCCTGACCGAGGAAGACCGCGCCGGACTGAAGGACGTCCTGGCCCGCTGCCCCGAACTGGACACAGCCGCCTGCCATATCCGCGACTTCGGCGAGATCCTCACCGGCCGCCTCGGCGCCACACTCCCTGCCTGGATCGACGCCGTCGATGCCAGCCAACTGCCCGGCCTCACCGGCTTCGCACTCCACCTGCTCCGAGACCTCGACGCCGTGACAACCGGGCTCACCCTGGACTGGAGTTCCGGCAGCATCGAGGGCGCCGTGAACCGCATCAAGAAGATCAAGAGGCAACTCTACGGTCGAGCCGGATTCGAACTACTCCGCAAGATGATCCTGCTTCAGTAGCCTCCTCGGCCACTGCCCAGGATCTGCGTCAGAACCCTTGACGGATTGGGCTACTCGCCGGGGGCAGCATCGGGGTGCTCCGCGTGAAGGGTCCCAGGTCAACCGGTCACCGTGCTGCGAGTCATGGCCATCCGTGGCGCTACCTGCTCCGAATGGCCGCACCTAACGAGGTGGCAGGGAATGGTGACCGGGCGTGGCCGCTGCCCTCCAGCCTGTTTCCCGGGCATCCTTCTGGGCTCAAGGAGGCTTCGATGACCGAACATCCCAACATCGCTGTGTTCAGAAGCGCCATGGACGCCTTCTCGACAGGCGACATGGACGCTCTGGCGGAGGTGTTCCACCCCGACGTGCGGTGGCACATCCCCGGCCAATCCCCGCTCGCGGGCGACTTCCAGGGCCGTGACGCCACCTTCTCCACATTCGAGCTCGACTCCCGACTGTCCGGCGGCACTTACCGCCCGCAACTCCACGATGTGCTCGCCAATGACACGCACACCGTCGCCCTGCTGCACGCCACGGCGTCCCGTGACGGTAGGGAGCTCGACATGGACTACGCCATCGTGTTCCACATCAGCGACGGAAGGATCACCGAGGGCTGGGAGTTGTGGGCTGACCAGAGGGCGTTCGACGCCTTCTGGTCGTAGCGTCCCGTTCTCGCGTGTGAACGACCCTCACCCAGTGGGCCCGGCACGCATCCATACCGCGCTGGCGCGGGTCGGCGGGGTGTCCGGCGTCGTGCTGTCAAAATTCTACGGTCAAGCGGCAAGGCGTACGCGGGCTCACGCGAACCACCCCCTAGCCATCGAACACCAGGGTGACTCTCCGCGACGACTCCCCAAGATCAGTGCCAGAACCCGTAACTCACTAACAAAGCCACGACGAGTGTCAGCAGCGGCCGCACGCGGGCTTGGGTCATGAGCCTCGACGCTGCTCCGCGTCCACCTGCTGCTACGGGGCAGCTGTTGGGTCGTACCACGGAGGCAGTAGGCTCCAGGCCCCCGACAGTTGCACGATCATTGCAGGAGAAGCACGTTGAAGCGCCAGTTGAGCCGTCTCGCCGTTCTCGCCGCGACCGCAGGGTCCCTTCTCGTCGTCATACCGGCTTCGCCTGCCTATGCGGCCCCGCACACGATTAACGTCACCGGCGGCTACATCCAGTGGAACGCCGACCCTTACGACGGCATACCGGGTGACTCCTTCCGGGTGTGCGACACGGCCGCGGACGGCTACGGCCTGGAGACGGACATGTACGTGAATGTGTCCAGCACCTGGCCGGGCGACTACGTCCGAACGGCCACGACGAGGGGTCACGACTCGCCCTACTGCTCGCCGTGGAGCAGTGGGGACCTCTACGAGGGGCAGCAGGCGCTTCTGAAGACGTACCGCGTCAAGGGCACGTACAGCCAGCAGCTGAATGGTTGGGGCGTCACCGCCTGAGCACGCGGGCCCCGGGGTGGCGCACCCCGGGGCTACAGAGACCTGGAGAAAACTCTTGGCGTCTTGACAAGGTGATGGGCTGTTGCTTGCTGACCGCCTCCCCAATCCGTGGAAGCTCGGTTCTCGCGGCGGCCGACCGCCGGAGTCGAACGCAGCGATGGAAACCGCGACGACCACGACGTCAATGGAGCGCGCGTGGGCTGTGAGGTCGGATGCTGTCATGATCGTCCCGGGCGCTCGGACCTGTCGCCCTGGACGTTCGCCTGCGTGGGATCTGCGACAGAGCGGGGCCGCCGTGCCATCTCGTGCACGGTGGCCTCGCCCGTGGTCTCGCCGCGGGACCTCTTTGGCCTTCGCCACCGACTCCTCGAGGGCGGCCATCAGGTCCACGACCTGCCCGGCCGGCGCTGCTTCCGCGCCCTCGGCGGCCTTCGGCTCGCGGTCTGCGTCCGGCGGTACGCCCGGCGCGGGGCCGCCGGAACCGTGGGTGACGTCTCGTCCGGTACTCCGCCACCGGGTTGACCTGGCTCGTCGGTACGGCGGAAGCCGGTGGCGACCACAGGATGACACCGTCGCCAGCACGAGCGGACTGCTCGCCTCGCTCGCCCACAGCTTCGTCCACAGGCATGACGGCACGAAAGAACTCCTGGTCCTCGACGCCGCGCCGGCTAGGAGCAGGACAGCCGCGCCACCGGCGCCGGCATCGACCACAAGACGGGCGCTCGCGAACCTGCTCGCCCTCGAGGACCTGGTCGTCGCAGTGCGGTGGGGGTGGGTGTGCGGCGTTTTTTGGTGCAGGAGCGGGAAAAGTGTAGGTGGGGGGGGGGGGGTGTTGGGGTGTGGGGGGGGGCCCACCTCTGGGGGTGTCCCCCCCCCCCGACACCCTCAGGTCCCCGAGACAGGTTCAGGTGGATGTGGTGGTGAATCCTGGGCGGGGGAAGGTGTCAGGGAACAGCGGGCAGATCAGCCGGCGGGTGAGGATGTCTTCCAGGGACTGCGTCATGGTGCCGGGGTGTTCCCAGTTGTCGGCGCGGCCGATGGCGACGACGCGGTCGCCTGCCGGGTACCAATGCAGACGTTCGCTGTTCCTGGTGGTCCCCCACGGTAGAGACCTCCGGGCCCGGGGTGCAGGGGGTAGGGGGTAGGGGGTGTCGTCGGGATCTGCCTCTTTCAGCATCCGGTCGAAGACGAGCAGGTCGTCACCGGCGGTGAAGAGGTCAAGAACTCCTAACGCAATGCCCTCGTGCGGGCCGACTGGTGGTGCGCGTGCATCATGGCGGCAGCCAACGTGTGAACGTGGGGAGCGGGAATGGCCGAGGAGAGCGCCGTGGATCTCATTTGCCTGGCCGACGGAGAGAGCAGTCTTCTGGTTCGGGTGTTGAGCCGCCACATGCCAGGAAATTTGCCGTGGCACGACTTCCTCGACGCTGAGATCGTTGTCACGAGCGGGTTCGCCAAGGGGCGCCTGGATGTCTGCCTGGCCCCGGACGACCTGGACAACTGGTCACAGGTCTTGGGCGCGGTCGCCGCCGGGCGGGACGCCGCATGGATGGACGACGGACGCAACCCCGAGATCCGCTTCGAACCGTCCGGCCAAAACGGGGTCGCCGTGATTGTGGTGGAAGACGTTGCCAGCACGGGGACGTCGGTCCGGGTTCCGGTGCGTCTGGCTGATGGATGGGCCGATGACCATGACGAACGGCTGCAGCGCGTCAGGGGGTCCTGGCCTCGGGAAGTTGCGGAGACCTCCCCTGGCGCCTACGAGTGGCGGCGCTGAGCTGCTGTCAGCCGGCGCCAGCAGATGAGCGCGCAGGCCAAGGTGAGGAAGGCTTCCTGGATGTCGTCGCGGATCTCCCAGCGGATCCGCAGGCGGCGGAACCAGTGCAGGTGGGCAAAGGCGCGTTTCACCACCCAGCGTTGAGTCCCGAGCCCGGAGCCGTGCTCGGTGCCGCGCCGGGCGATGACCGGCTTCACGTCGAGGCCCGGGACGAGGCGGCGGTACTTGTCGTGGTCGTAGCCGCGGTCGGCGAGCAGTGCGTCCGGGCGGCGCCTGGGCCGGCCACGCTTGCCGCGCACGGGCGGAACTGCTTGCAGCTGTGGGATGAGCTGAGTGACGTCGTTGCGGTAGCCACCGGTCAGCGTGGCCGCGAGGGGGATGCCAGTGGCGTCGGTAATCAAAAGGTGCTTGCTGCCAGTCCTGCCCCGATCGACGGGACTTCGTCCCGTCTTGGGCCCCCCATTAAAGCCCGGATGTGGGAGCCGTCGATCGCCGCCCGGGAGAAGCCCAGGGCGTTCGCACTACGCAGCTCGGCCAGGAGGACCTCGTGCAGCCGGGGCCAGACGCCGGCCTCGGTCCACTCGGCCAGGCGACGCCAGCACGTCATGCCCGAGCCGAAGCCGAGTTCCTGCGGCAGGTGTTCCCAGGCGATCCCGGTATGCAAGATGAACAGGATGCCCTGAAAGACCAGACGGTCCGGATGCCGCTTGCGCCCGGGGTGACGAGTCCGCCGCTCGACCCTGGGCAGCAGCGGCTCGACCACCGCCCACAACTCGTCATCGACTTCCCACGGCTTCGGCCGTGCCACCTCGCACCCCCAGATCACCGGTCCTTGGGGGATCCAACCACCTTGAAGATCATTTCGTTACGGGTTCTAAGGGTATGCAGATCTTTAACTCGTCTTTTTGACCTTGGTCTGGGTGGGGTCGGGAGCGAGGAACGTTGCGACGTCGGCTGGTGTGCGAAGGCGGGCGGTAGAAGGGTTGATGTGGTGGCCGTGTGCTTCCAGGAGTGGGCGGACTTCCTGTTTCGCGCGGCTGATGGTCATGGCGGTGACGCCGAAGAGTTGGCCGAGGAGGTCCATGGTCGCGAGTTTGCGCAGGTGGAGCACGGTGGCCAGGACCCGGTCGGCTGGGGTGAGCTTGGCTTTGGCACCTGTGCCAGGGGCCACCAGGCGCTCGTGACCGCGACGTGTGCGGAGCACTTGCTCGCGATGAAGCTCCAGCGCTGGAGTCAGCGCGTCGATGAGATCGCTGAGCTGTTGGCGGGTCATCCCGGTCAGTTCTGGGTCCTGCAGCGAACGCCGTGTGAGGCGAGGCGGTCTGCTCGCCGGGGCCTGGTCTGACGTGCTGTCGGTCGTCGCTGTGTCCATCGGATGCTGGGGGTGGAGGGTGTAGTTCCAGTCGCCGTGGAAGCGGTGCCGGGTGATCGGCAGGGCGGCGATCTCGTCGTCGCTGACCTGGATGCCGTTGGAATCGTCACTGCCCGGTGTACGGGCCGACAACAACAAGCCCATCACCACGCTGCATCATCCCAGACCTCGTCAACGGATACACAGGCATGGCGATCTCCCCGTCTGGCGACGACCTGACGGCCCACCCAGCCACCGGCTGACGCGCCCGCCCACAAGCACAGGTCAAAGTCTCGGGCGGCAGCCGTCGTGGTCACCCCGACGTAGCCACCCGGCACCGACGTCACACACGGATGACCTGCGAGGTCTCCATCCATCTCGTCTGCATAGGGATCCTCTAGCTGGCAACGCTGCGGTTGTCAGGCCTATCCGTGCCGGGCCCCCGAAGGTGCTTGCCTAAGGGCTGTCCCGTAAACGCTGGTTTAGCCTGCTGGTGGAGGGATCCGTGGTCCCTGAGCTGAGGTTTCAATCGATATCGCCGCGACTTGGACCTCGCAGCTGTGGCAGCCTGCGAACATGTCATGGGAGCTGCGAGAACATGCAGGCCGTCACTACGCCGTCCTGTTCCACTACGCCTTGCCAGACGATGCCTGGTCTGTGGAGCTGAGCGAGGCTCGGCCTACGTCGGCCAGGGGGACCGAGAACCCCGAAGCCGCAGTGACCCACTTGCCCGGCGCTGCTGTCTTGCGGGTCCTCGTCCCGGACGAGGACCCGCATCTGGAACCGACCGTCCGCATCTTCAGCCCCGACGAGCACGTCGTCCCCTACGAGATCATGCGGTGGTTCATGGAGCAGGTGGCCGACCAGGTTGAACGCTGCCGCATCGCGTTCGAGCAGGGAGGGCCTGAAGCGGTGGAATGATCACGCAGTGACTGGTGTGATCACGGCGTCGGAGCCTTCCTGGATACCCCCGTTCAGCGGACTGCGCCCACGGCGGTTCGGCAGACTGATCACCGCGTTACGACGCGAGGGCGCAGACGCGGTTCGCAAGGGCCGGCCATGGAGCCTGCCGCTGGAGGACCGGGTCCTGCTTGTCATTGCATATTGGCGAACAAACCTGACGCTGCGGCAGCTCGCCCCGCTGTTCGGGGTATCGAAGTCGGCCGCCGACCGCATAATCGATCACCTCGGTCCGTCGCTCGCGCTCCAGCAGCGTCGGCGGTTCCGCAAGGACACCGTGCTGATCGTGGATGGAACCCTCGTCCCCACCCGCGACCACAGCGTCGCCGAGCAGTCGAAGAACTACCGGTACTCCACCAACCACCAGGTCGTCATAGATGCAGACACGCGGCTCGTCGTCGTGGTCGGCCAGCCACTGCCGGGCAACCGCAACGACTGCAAGGCGTGGGAGCTGTCTGGGGCGAAGGGTGCCGTGGCAAGACGACCGTGATCGCGGACGGCAGCTACCGGGGAACCGGCCTGGTCATCCCACACCGCCATGAACCGCGCCAGACCGAACTCCCGGCCTGGAAAGAGGAACACAACACCTCCCACCGCAAGGTCCGCGCCCGCGTCGAGCACGCCTTCGCCCGCATGAAGACCTGGAAGATCCTTCGCGACTGTCGCCTGAAGGGCGACGGCGTCCACCACGCCATGCTCGGCATCGCCCGCTTGCACAACCTCGCCCTCGCCGGGTGACGGAGGCAGGGCGCAGGCCATCCATCACGCCGGAGATCATTTACGGGACAGCCCTTAGGCACCTTCGGGGATCGATGGTGCCTACCAGAATGGCCATGTTCCGCGCATGACCGGCCACCGGCAGACTCCAGTGGATTACCCGGCGCTCCGCAGGGGAAGTTGTTGCGCTTTGACCGGTGGCGAGGGGGCGGCTGATGGCGCGTAAGAAGTCTTTGGCAGCACAGCTGTTGCAGGCCTACCGGGAGAACCAGAAGTCGAAGGCAGCGGCTGCCAAGCGCGCCGAGGCTGAGCTTGCGCGTCAGGCACGAGCTGCAGAACGTGAGGCGGCCCAGCGGGCGAAGGAGGAGGTCCGTCGGGCACGTGAACAAGCGCAGGCCTGGGTCCGTGCGCAGAAGGAGAAGCAGGCGCAGCGTAGTGCCGAGTCACGTCGTGCCGAGGACATCGTGCGGGATCTTGAGAAGCGTGATGCAGCGCGCGTAAGGGAGGCCGAGAAGAAGCGGCGAGCGGAGGTGCGCGAGCACGCGGCTGCTGAGCGGCGCACGAAGCAGGAGACCGTTGAGAGCCTGCGCAAGGAGACTCATGCTCGAACGGCTGAGGTCGAGGCGAGGGTCGAGCAGCTGGCGTCTATCCTGCGCAGGCGTCCTGGAGGTCTGCACGGGCGCCTTCAGCATGTGGAGCAGGCTTTCGGTGACGGCGATCTCGAGGCGTTCGCTGTGAGTGTGGAAGCTGCACTCACAGGGATCGAGTATCCGGCAGGGCTGTGCTTGGCGCGGCAGGCAGGATTCGCCGCCGAGTCAAGGGAGTTGATGCTGGAGATCGAGCTGCCGGCGCAGACGGTGGTGCCGTCTGCCGCACAGTACCGGTTCAAGGCCTCCGCTCCCCCGGCTGTGTTCCGCAACCACGGAAGGACGCGGAGTCCAGAGCTCTGTACCGGGACTTGGTCGCCCGCCTCGCATTACGGGTGATCAACGAGGCCTTCGCCGTGACGCCGCCGTCGCTGGTGGAGGGCATCGCGTTCAACGGGATCGTCCGTGCCAAGGACCGGGCGACCGGCAAAGCGATCGAGCCGTGCCTGATCGGCCTGCGGGTCAGCAGGGAGGCGTTTGGCGAACTGGTCCTGGACGAGCCTGAGCTGGATCCCGTGCAGAGTCTGCGGTATCTCAATGCCATCGTCTCCCAGCACCCTTACGACCTTGAGCCCGTTCCGCCAGTCGTCACGTTCGACTTGAGCAGGTACAAGCTCGCGCCCGGACGGGACGTGGTCGCGGGTCTCGACAGCCGGCCCGACCTTCTCGCGATGGACCCGACCGAGTTCGAGCACCTGATCCGGCGCCTGTTCGAGAAAGCCGGACTCAAGTCCTGGGTCACACAGGCTTCCCGGGATGACGGCATCGACGCTGTCGCCGTCATCGAGCAGCCTCTCCTCAGCACGCAGTGCATCATCCAGGCCAAACGCACGAAGAACGTCGTACCCGCGGACACGGTCCGCGCGGTCGCCGGGCTCGTCAACGACACAGGCGCTTCAAAAGGCATCGTCGTCACCACCGCATGGTTCGGCAAGACCAGTTGGGACTTTGCCCCACGCAACCGCGTCGAGCTCATCGACGGCCGACACCTCAAAGCGCTGCTCCTGGACCATCTCGGCATCGACGCCCTCATCGGCCTGGCAAAACTGCCACCCGACTGGCAACCACGCGACCTGAGCTGACGCCGCCCGGCAGCCAGCCTCGCGGTCCTGACCGGGACCGAGGACCTAGCTCTGGCTGATCTCCGACAGAGGATGGAACTCAAGGATGGGACAGTGGCCGCAACCCAGGATCAGCCCGCGGCGCAGTACGCCCTGGGACGTCCACTGGTCCATTGCTCTCGCCGTGCCGCCGGCTCCCATCCACCGTCGTTGAGGGCGGCGATGGCCTCCCAGGACAGGACCGTTGCCGACTTGAGCTTCCACCAGCTTCCTACCGGGCAGCCCCCGGGGGCTGCCGAGGGCATGAACATGCGCGGCAGGGCCCATCCCGGGCCGACAGCGAGCTCCTCAAAGGCCGTCCTGGAACCGATAAAGCGTTCGGTGATGGCCGCCCTTCTTCCCGCGGGACTCGGACGGACGTCTGCGCCTTGGGCGGATGCCGTGACCTGCAGAATGCGCTCGATACCCGGCCAAGCAAGCCGTGGGGAGGCGAGAGAACCGGCCAGGGAAGCCTCGCAGGGGACAAGTCAAAACGATGCGACCAAGAGGTGACTCCCCCGTCCGCAGCTCGAACAAGGGTCTCCCACGGGTTCTGCCCGGTGGCAATCACGGCGTGCGAACCCAGTACCGGAAGCGGGGCACCGGGTGGCTGGGGACGGTGAGGGTGACCTGCCAGCGGTGCCTGCCGGGATCCATCCGCATCAGGTAGCGGCGCGCCTCGGCCAGGACGTGGCGGCGGAACGTCGTACGCCGCTCAGCGACCGCGGCCAGGACTTCCCCGGCCGCCGCGGCGAGGTCGAACGCAGCAGGAGCAGGCCGGGCCCCAGCGGCGGGCCTGCGCGGTGGCGAGCAGGGTGTCGACGGTGCCGCGGTCGGTGGCCGCGATCGCCCGGCGCCTCCACGTGACCAACAGGTCATCCAGCGAGCGCGCCACGCGACACCAGTCCGCAGTACGTACATGACGCCGGCGAGTGCCGCACGGGCGGGAACCCGCAGCCGCCCGAGGTAGCGGCGGCGCCGTTCGGGAGCCGACGGCCGCAGCGGGGCGGCTCACAGCATCGTCCAGGTGGACCCTCGGGCGGCCCCCGGGGCGGCCTTACCCCAGCGGGGTACCTCTGAATTCGTTGGAGTGCATGCACGGGCGGAGTAGCGGCACGATGGGATGGCAGACACAGCACCGGCCATCATCCGCCCCGGCAGACAGCACTCTGCATCGGCGACCGAAAGGAGCCTGAGGAATGGGAGCCACTGAACCCTCTCAGGGCGATCCCGGCGCGTCGGGTGTGGTGCCGTCCACGCCAGGTGGCTTGCTGGACGTACTGAATGTGGCCGCTGTCCTCCTCGATGCCAAGGGCAGGATTGATCTTTGGAGCCCGCAGGCCGAAGTCCTGTTCGGCTACAGCGCCGAGGAGGCCCTGGGCCAGTACGCAGGTCATCTGCTGATCGACGAGGAGCACCGCAATACGGTGCTGGCGCTGTTCGACCAGGTCATGCAGGACGGTGAGAGCTGGGCCGGCGTCTTCCCCGTCCGGCACAAGGACGGCAGCACGCGACTGGTGGAGTTCCGCAACATGCGGCTGCAGGACGACCAGAGCGACTACTGGGCCCTGGGACTGGCCACGGACCAGGCGACGCTGCGGCGGGTGGAACGGAACCTTGCCCTGTCCGCCCAGCTAGTGTCCCAGTCGCCGATCGGTCTCGCCATGCTGGGCACCGACCTCCGCTACATCTCTGTAAACCCCGCGGAGGAACGGATGAACGGTGTGCCGGCCGCCGAGCATGTCGGCCGGCACGTCCACGAGGTGTTGCCGTTCCTCGACGAGTCCTTCGCAGGAGCCATGCGGGAGGTCCTGGCCACCGGGACGCCGATCCTGGACCAGTACACCGTCGGTCGCACCGCGGCCGACCCGGACAATGACCACGCCTGGTCGATTTCGTTCTACCGACTCGAAGCCCCCAACGGGAAAGTGCTGGGCGTGGCAACCTCCAGCGTCGACGTCACCGACCGGCACCGCGCCGTGGAAGAACAGCGCCACACCGCCCTCACCCTCCAGCGCAGCCTGCTACCCCACCCCCCTCCCCAGCGACCGGGTCTCAACATCGCCTTCCGCTATCGACCCGCACAGGCCACCATCGAGATCGGAGGCGACTGGTTCGATGTCATCCCCCTGAACAGCGACAAGACAGCCCTCGTCGTCGGCGACGTCATGGGAAGCGGCGTCACAGCCGCAGCGACCATGGGACAGCTGCGCACCGCCACGAGGACTCTGGCCGACCTCGACCTGCCTCCCGCCCAGGTCCTGCACCACCTCGACCACATCACGGAGGGCCTCGGCACTATCGCGACCTGCGTCTACGCCGTCTTCGACCCCGGCGCGGCGCGATGCGACGTCTCCCTGGCCGGGCATCTGCCGCCCGTGCTACTCCACCCCGACGGTACCCGCGAGCTGCTCGACCTGCCCACGGGCGCACCTCTGGGCGGCTGCGGCATTCCCTTCGACACCACCTCCGTCGGCGTCGGGCCGGGCGACCAGCTCATCCTGTACACGGACGGCCTCGTCGAAACCCGCGACCAGGCGATCGACGCACGCCTGAACGCTCTCCTCGACGTCCTCGACGACCCTCACCGATCGCTTGACGCCACGTGCGACCTGCTTCTGCGCACCCTGCGTAGTGAAGGTGACCACGACGACGTGGCTCTCCTCATCGCCCGGGCAAGCCACGGACCCGCCAGCAGCGCGATCGGCAAGCACTAACGAGCTCGTTAGTCCACACATGTCAGCGACGTTGGCCTGCACCTCGCGCGCCGCCTGTTGCCTGCCGGCATCTGAGTCCGCTGGCTCATCCGATGGGTACGGCAGCCGCGCAAGATCATGAACCAACTTCTCCGCATGCCTGGGGCTGGGTAGAGAAGGCACTCGCCTCCGCCCCCGTGTGGACACCCGCGCTCCATGAAGTACGAAGTACCTGTCGTTCAGCGACGTTGAACTACTTGCCGGCGTAGCGAGCGGACCTCAGCGCACAACGGGTTCGCTCACCCCGGCCCGGGTGAACCGACGGGTTCCACGTGCGCTATCAGAGCGAGCGCGACGCCGGCCGACAAAAACGGGCACTCCGGATCCGCTCGGGAGCGGTCCGGGGCGCCCTCAGCAGGGGCTGCAGTAATCCCCGATGACGTCCACAGGGGCTATTGAGAGCCGGCCTGAGAATGCTGCCGAAGCCATGAAATCAAGCTGCGGACGGCGCCATTTCGTTCCGCCTCTGCGAGCGCCTGATCGAGTTCCTCTGATGGCATGGTTTCAATGCCGACAAAGATCTCGCAAAGGTCTTGCGACAGGTCAGATACTCCCGGTCGCGTCGGATTACGCAGCTCGGCAAGGAGCGAATCGAGGTCCAACATGCGAGCCATTTCTGGAATCACTTCATCGGTCAAGCATTCGCGAAGTGCGGATCCACATTCCTGTTCCATGCCGGCCCCATACGACCACATCCCCCGAAAGTCGCCATCATCCTCCGGATCATAGGCCAGCCCTTCCGGGGGAAGGATGAATCGAGTCACGAAGGCCCCGCTCCTGTCGACAGGCCACACAGGATCGCCACCGCACCTGGCGACCCAGCCCCAATAGACGGCGGGGATGATGCAGTATGAAACTCCGAATACGACCTTGAGCGAGTCGATGCGAATCTCTTCAAAGGAGAGGATCGCCGTACTTTCGGGGTGTGAGGACAGTTTGAAGTCGCTACCACTGCGCACCAAGCCGTGATCCTTCGCTACTGGCGCGGCGTAATTGCGAAGGAATGCTTTCAGGTTCACGAATTGCGCTCCATGTAACTACTCATGCCGCGAGTCCGAAAAGCTGCTGCGACGCGGCTATGCCGGTAGTCGTAGCCGCTGCAGCGCCGCCCTCGGGACCTTTAGCGATGCTGCCCACCACGACGGCCCCCGCGCCCATAACGATCATGGGAGCGAGTATGGGTTCAAACCCTCCGTTGGATGCCTGGGGATCGTCCCGAGGCACGGCTGGAAAGTGGTGCCGGGATAAGCAGCTGGCATGGGGCAGGCCTGCGGAGGGCCGAGGTACGGGTTGCGCAGTCGCAAGCGGGGCACTGCCCATGGGGTTGTTCGTCAGGACTCTTTTCCATGGCCTGCTTCGAGGCTTCCCATAGATGACCGCACGTTCCTGCGGTCTGGTCACTTGGTACCCATTACCCACTCGATAGGGCCCGCCGACGGTCCGGCCCAAAACCGCTTTCATCCCTTCGGTTCGGATCAGCTCTCGCTGCCTTGCCAGCCCGACTACCGATTTGTCTGCGTTGAAGTCCAGAGTCATGGTTGTCCTGCGTGCCAGGTGAACTTCAAGCATGCGGGACCACACCGACAGGCCGGGCCAGAGAATGTAACGCGGGGCCCAGGACCTCTCATCGAAGCGGGTGCGACTCACCGTCGAGGTGGCGCTCCTTCCGGCCGCACCCGCGTTCAGCCTCCCTCCGGTGCAACCTTCGCTGTGGCCGTAACAGCCCGAGGCAGACGCGGCGTGGGCCAGGCCGACTCCCACCGCCAGGCCGCCCACCGCTGCGCGTGTGCGAACAGGCCCGTGCGTTCGGCGAGCATCGCCAGGATCTGGTCGCGGGCGTCGTCGACGGCCTTGTGCTCGTTGTCGGTGACGATGCCGAGGCGCCGCACGTGTGCGTACTTGTCCTCGTCCTTCCACTGCCAGCGGGTGAGGTCGGGGTCGATGAGCAGGTCCACGGTGAGGTCGAAGGTGTCGAACCCGACCTCGGTGCGGCGTGTGGGGTGCTCGAAGTTGTCGAACCCGACCTCGGTGCGGCGTGTGGGGTGCTCGAAGTTGACGTACCAGTTCCGCAGCCGGCGCCCGTCACCATCGGGGACGAAGATTGCGTTGACGCTGAACCAGGCCGCAGGTGGCTTCCACAGCAGCAGGTCGGTCTCCTGCCACACCGCGTCCGCGAGCTCCCACCGGCCGTTCGCCATCGCCTCGAATGCCTCCGTACGCACCGCACGGTCCTTGTCATCGCGGGCCTTCGCGTACAAGGCCGGCCAGCGGGCTTCCGCTCCGGGCACGCAGGCGGTCACCAGCGCCTCGCCTGTGTCCGCGACAACCCGCAGTGCCTGCTCGCTCCACACACGGCCCCGACCGGTGTACAACGCGCCGTACCACCGTCTCGCCCGTCTCGAAACCGTGCACCGCATCCTCCTCCAACAGCCGCAGCCGGAAAGCCCGCCCAGGCTTGCCCACCTCAGCGTCCGGCGCCGGGGCGGTCAGGACACTCTGAGAGGGCGGTTCGTGAGGTGTGGACCGTTTCCCGATTGAGCCGAAGCACGCTGGTTGTCACATGTCAGGCTTCTCGGCACCTGCGAGGCTTGACGTCGACAGGTCGTTCTTCGTCAGCTCTTGACGGCCTCTGCGATCTGCAGGGCGGCCTGGGCGGGCGTGAGGTGTGTGGTGTCGACGACCTCGGCCTCGGCGTGCAGCCACGTGCGGGCCGCCTCGGCGTACGGCTCGAGGTATTGGAGACGGAACGGGGAGTTGGGGCCAAGAACAGTGTCGCCCGCGATGCGCCCGCGGAGGGTGTCCTGGTCGGCATGGAGGACGAAGTGCCGGACCGGAATGGCATGCTGAGCAAGGCCGAAGGTGATCTCGCGCCAGTACTGCTCGACCAGGACAGTCATGGGCATCACCAGAGTGCCGCCGGTGTAGTCGAGAACACGTCGGGCGGTCTCGACGACGAGAGGCCGCCATGGCGGCCAGTGCTGGAAATTGTCCGTAGCGGGCAACCCCGGTGTGATGTCCATCAGTGTCTCGCCGACCTTCTCGGCATCGAACACCCGTGAATCCGGGATCAGCTGCTGCACGAGCGCACTGGTCGTCGTCTTGCCCGCGCCATGGGTGCCGTTGAGCCATACGATCATGAGACTCGACGCTAGCGTCGTGCGGTCCGCAGGAACAGACACAGCAGAAACCTGCTCACTGATGAGGCTGGTGTGGGGCTGCTCGTCGCAGTGCTCGGCGGCTACTAATTCCTGGCGAAGCTGCCCGTATCGATCTCGGTGATGATGCCGAGCTTGACCAGGCGTTTCAGCTTGGCGCGGGTGCCCTCGATGTTCTTCGGCAGCAGTTCGTGACCGAGGGCTTCGCAGACGTCCCCGGCCCGCAGTGGGCCGGTCACGTCGTTGAAGACACCGAGGATGCGGGGGTAGTCCGGGTGCTCGGGCAGGTCCGGCGGGACGGCCGGGAGCCGGTCGGCGAGGCCGGTGACGGTCTTCCGGGTGATCGCGAGGTGCTCCAGGTGGGTCTCGGCCTCCCGGAACAGAGGTCGTCGGCCATGGCCTGGGCGGCTTCCTCCTGGACGCCGAGCGCGTCGAGCAGGGGCTGGAGGGTTCACGCGCTCACCGCCTGCGGCTCACGCCAGGTGGGGGTGTTCGCGCCGGTGAGGCGGCGGACCATGACCTGGGTCATGGCCCAGTAGACGCGGGAGGCGGACGAGGCCGGGTGGTACTCGTAGTCGCGGACCAGACGCCGGTGCAATATCAGGATCCCGTAGGTCTGCTCGACCCTCCACCGCTTCGGCTGTGGGACGAAGCCGGTGTCCTGCGGGTTGTGTTCGACGATCTCCACGTCGACGCCGAGTGCGGTGCCGTGGTCGACCACGGCCTTCTTGAAACCCTGGTCGACCAGAGCCTTCTCGACGGTGCCACCGGCGTTCTCGGCGACCTGGTCCAGCAGGACGATGCCCGCCGCGTTGTCGTGCGTGCTCGCGGCCAGAACGGTGACGGCGATGACCAGGCCGAGCACGTCCACGGCCAGGCCGCGCTTGCGGCCCGGGACCCGTTTCGCGGCATCCCGGCCGGTCGTGGAGGCGGGGACCCCGGCGGCCGCGTGGACACTCTGCGTGTCCAGGACCACCAGGGTCGGATCCTCGAATCGGCGGGCCCGCTCACGGACCTGGCAGCGCAGGAGTTCGTGGATGACCTGGTCGGTCCCATCGTCCCGCCAGGCGGCGAAGTAGTAGTACGTCGCGCTCTTCTGCGGCAGGTCGTGCGGGAGATAGGCCCACTGGCAGCCGGTCCGGCCCTGGTAGAGGATCGCGTTGACGATCTCCCGGATCGCGTAGGCGCCCTGGTGGCCGCTGACCGAGCGGTGCCGGTCCTTCCACGCAGTGATCACCGGCTCGATCAGAGCCCACTGCTCATCCGATGAGTCACTCGGGTACGGCTTGCGTTCCCTCACCCCACCACCCCAACAGACCGCCGACTGCGGACCAGCGGTTTCCGCCCTCACCCCACACCATCAGGCGACGACAGAATCACTCAAAGGCTCACGAACCGCCCTCTCAGGCAACTCGTAGACCCGCTCGCGGGTCCTGATTGCGGCGTCCCTGAGTGCGGGTGCTACGGCGCCGGCTTCCGTGGGCACCTCGAAACCGTGCTTCATACGCTGCCCAGGAAGAGCGCGCGTGAGTTGCGCGCCCTCGTGGGGGCTCTCGACAGGAAGGTTCTGGCGAGGGTCAAGGGAATCCCGGCTGACAGCCTGGAAGTGCCCTGGTGGCTGAAGTAGTTGTGGGACCTGTCAACCTTTGGCACCGGTGCAAGGTGAGACCACCGAATCTGTCCAACGGGTGTCCTGTAAGTGAGCTTCCGGGGGGCTTGGTGTGCCGCTGGATCGGTGTTCGTGAAGCGCGCTGCTTGCATGCGTCGGGGTGGAGGAGACGCGGCGCCCACAGGCCTGACAGACTCTGTCGTGGCCCGCTGGCCTTCTGATGAAGTCCTGTTGAAGCACAAGGACTCCTGCGGCGGGCAGACACTGGACTGACGGGGCATGGGGATTCGGCGTGAGCATGAATTCATCGGGCAGGGGCACGGTCGATACCGAGGGTGATCTGCGGGTCGATCTGCTCGGGTCGGTCAGGGCCTGCCGCGGCAGCGCGCCGCTGGCGCTGGGCCCGGTGCGACGGCAGGCGGTACTCGCCGCGCTGATTCTGCGCGCGCCCTACTACGTGACGTACCAGCAGCTCCTGGACGATGTCTGGGGAACCGCACCTCCGGGCACGGGGCACAAGGTTCTGCCCAGCTACATCCACGCGCTGCGCAAGGCTCTCGACGAGCCTGGCACCGGCGCAGGTAGCTCGGTGATCCACGGGCAGCGAGGCGGCTACCGCATACCGCCCGGCGCAGTCCGGACGGATGTCGCCGAGGTCGCCAAGGAGGCCGCAAGCGCCCAGCGGGCGAAGGCCGCCGGCGAGCTCAATGCCGCACTCGCTCACGGGAGTAGGGCCCTCGATCTGCTCCGCGGGGAGCCGCTGCCCGGTCTGCCGGGTCCGCTCGCTGTTGCCGAACGGCAACGTCTGGTCCGGCAATGGCGCGCGCTGCTCCAGGACCGGGCGGAGTGCCTGGTCCTGCTCGGCAACTACCCGGATGCTCTGGACACCCTCCTGGCAGTACCCCTCTCACAACCGTACGACGAGCCGCTCGCCGCCCTGCGGATGCGTGCCCTGTACGGCAGCAACCGGCAGGCCGAGGCGCTCACCGTCTACGGCGAAACCCGTCGCCGGCTCATCGACGAGCTTGGCGTGGAACCCGGCGAGGAGCTGCGGCACGTACACCAGGCCGTCCTGCGCCGGGACGATCTGCTGTTGCTCGGCCGCACCGTCCGAGCGCGCCCAGCCGGAACCGTCGCCCCCGAGCATGTCGGGTCCCAGGAATCATCACCCGGGGCTTCGGCCTCCGGCGACGGCCTGCCCGGCGTGCCCGATCGCCCCAGCCGTCCCGGCCCGCCTCGTTCTCTCCACCGGCGCAACGAACTTCCCGGCGACATCGCATGCTTGGCCGGGCGGGAGAAGGAGCTCGCCCTGCTCACCGCACCTGTGTCACCGGACGCCGTGTCCGTGATGACGGTCGACGGTACAGCAGGCGTCGGCAAGACCGCCTTGGTGGTGCGTGCCGCCTGGACACTGGTCGACGCCCACCCCGACGGCTGCCTCTTCGTCGACCTGCATGCACACGGCGCCGCCCACGAAGGCGTCACCCCCCAGCGGGCCCTGCGCCGGATGCTGCGGGTGATCCCCGGCGAGGACGACAAGCTCCCGACCGGCGCGCGCGAGCCTCACAACCTCAACGCAGACGGTGAGACGGCGGACGGCCTGGAGGACCTCGTCACAGCGTGGCGCGCCGCCACCAGTGGCCTGCGGCTGCTGCTGGTCGTGGACAACGCGCGCGGTGCCGAGCAGGTGCGTCCGCTGCTGCCGGCAGGACCGGGCAGCCGGGTCATCGTCGTGGGCCGCCAGCGTCTGCCCGGCCTCGACGCCGACCTGCGGCTCACGGTGGAGCCGCTGGGTACGGGCACTGCCGTCGGACTGCTCCGCGAGCTCGTCGGGGAGTCCCGGGCCGACGACGAGCCTGAGGCGGCGCGTGACCTTGCCAGGCGGTGTGGCGGCCTGCCCTTGGCCCTGCGGATCGCCAGCGCCCGGCTGCAGAGCCGCCCGTCCTGGACCCTGGCCTTTCTCGCCGGCCGGATGTCCGACGACGCGCATGGCCTCGCGGAGCTGCGGGCCGAGGATCGCAGCGTGGAGGCCGCCTTCCGCGTCTCGTACGACCAGCTCGGCCCGGAACTGCGGCGTGGCTTCCGCGCGTTGGGGACGAACCCCACCGCCCGCTTCGACCGGCTCACGCTCGCCACCATGCTGGGCGGCTCCAGCGAGGAGGCCGAGGGAGTCCTGGAGGATCTGGTCGACGCCAGCCTGTTGCAACAACCGCATCCTGGCCGATACCGGCTGCACGATCTCGTCAAGGCACATGCACGGCGCGTGGCCGGCGAAGCCCCCGAAGAAGCCGCCGCAGACCGCGACGCCGTTTTGCACCTCTACACCGCGGCGGGCCGCATGGCCAGTGACTGGGGGCCAGGCGGCTTCCCCGCACTCACCACCGGTTCGGCCGGCCCCAGTTCGACCGCCGCCCATATGCCCTTCGCCGGATGGCGGGAGGCCTCGGCATGGCTGAGCTCGATAGGTGGCGAGCTCGTCGATGTCGTGGCCTTCGCTGCCGCCGGCGGCCACGCCGACCACGCGTGTCAGCTGGCAGAAGCCCTCGTCGACCACCTGGCCGGACACGGTCACCACCACGAATGCCGTACCGCCCTGGAACTCGCCCTGGCGTGCGCGGACGCGGCCACTGATCGACGGACGCCCGCAGCGCTGCGCAACTGCATGGGCCTCCTCGATGTCTACCAGGGACGGTTCCGGCAGGCAGGAACATGGTTCGCCGAGGCCCTGCAACACGGCCGCGCGCGGGGCGACCTGCGAGAAGAGGCCCGCGCAATCGCCGGAACGGGGATCGTGCTGGGGCAGCTGGGAAACACTGAGGAGGCGCTCTCGAGCCTGGACAAAGCGATGGAACTGGCGGCCGGCCTCACCGACGACTGGCTGACCGGGGTGTCCCACTGCAACATCGGCTCCATCCATCACCGGCAAGGGCGGCACGAACAGGCACTCTGGCACTACAACACCGCCCTGGCACTCGCCGAAAAGAACGGCCGACCCAGGACGATCAGCAGCACCCTGTGCTTCGTGGCCGAGATCGAGCTGGCGCTCGGCCGGTACGAGGTGGCCACGAACCTGCTGAAGCGGGCCGCCGGGCTGGCCGGTGAGGTCGAGGACCTGCCGCTGCGCGCGGCGACCCTGTCACGGCTTGCCGCCGCGGAGCACACCCGAGGCGACCTGGGCTCGGCCGTCGATCTCCACCACAAGGCACTGTCGACGCTCACCCCACACACGAGCACGTGGCTGGAGATGGGGGTCCGCATCCGGCTCGGCAGCACCTACGCGGCAACGGGCCGTCACACCGACGCGCAGCAGGAGTTCCGGGCTGCCCTTTCCCTGCCCGGAGCCGATGACCACGCCCGCGAATACGAGATGGCACGTGACGGACTGGAAGCCACAGGCACCGTTCGGCGACCCCATAGGCCAACCTCCTGACGGCACGCCTGACGTGTCCACGAGACGACGTGGCACGACACGAGCAGTGACCGGCCGTCAGCCAGACTCGTGGGACCTTCCGGCAGGCGCAGCGAGGGTGTGACCTCGCGATTCATGCTCCCTGCAGCCCGATTTCAGCGCCGGACCATGAGGGTGCCCCAGAGTGACGCTCGAGTGCGGAGTTGTGGACGACCACAGCACTGTGGCGACGACGGGATTCCCGGGGGTAGGGACGGCATGACCGGATCAGGAACGGCTGCATGGCTCGGCGCGAAGCAGGCCACGTATGTGGCCAGACGCCCGCCGTGGACCTGGTACGTACTGGGGGCATCATCCTCGTCGGCGGAGGCACACCGCTGCTGATCACGACGGTCGTGGCACTCGGCGCTTCGATACCGCTGCTGGCCTTCTCCCTCATGTACGTGGTGTTCGGGTGGATGCTGATCGACAAGATCAAGCTGGCCCGGCGCGGCAAGAACGCGCGGCTCGACCTCTTCCAGCACGGCGCGGTAGTGACCACCCACGACGGAAAGGCCCACACCTTCGACTGGGCCTCCGTCCAGGTCCACCAGGACGTGCTCCACTCACGGAAGAACGGCATCACCGAATCCAGCCACGTATACACGCTGATCGGTGAGGACGGCGTGGCCCTCACCATCGGCGACACCCGCAGGACGTCGACCTCCCGCTACGCGGGCATCGTCACCCACGTGCAGGGAGCGGAATTCACCGATCCCGAACAATGGGGACCGGCCATCGTGCAGGCGGTCAGCGAGACCCGACTGCGCCGCGCCCTGGAAGACGTGGCGCGCGGGCAGGAACTCATCTTCAACACGGTCGGGCTGAGCCTGAAGGGGGTGACATTCAAAGGGCAGACCCTCCCGTGGGCCCGCATACGCGAAATGCGGCCTGTCAACGGCCGCCTTCACGTCAAGGAGGACGGCCGGCGACTCCTCGCAATGGACGTCCCGGTGTCATCGATACCGAACTTCCCGGTCTTCTACACCGTGGCCAAGAGACTGCACGAAACCGCACGACAGTCCTGAGGCCCGGAGGCGAGATTTCCGCGGCCATCACCGATGACGGGCAGATGGGCTTCGCCGACCAGGTCCTCAGCGAATCCCCGGCCAAGTGGGCGGCAGTGTCCACGGCAGGTGTCGGGCGATCTCAGATCACCCCGCCAAGCAGCACGCCCCTGGCAAGGTTCAGCTCCACCGTCCGTGCAGCAGTGAACGAACCAGTGATTCCGGAGGGAGGCTCTCACTGTGGCCGAAGTCGTCGGTGCCCTCACCGTCATGGGTGGACCGATCCCTCCCGACCCACGCCAGGGAACCGCGCCTCCGCCACGGCTCCTCGTCGTCGGCCGGATGTCCCGTTCGTGCTCCGACGACGCTCTTCCCATCCTCTCTTCCGTTGACCGTGCCGGGACCGTCACTCGCGTGTCGGTGGACGGCGACCTCGTCCGATGGCAGGGGCGTCTCGACCCTGCGGACGGGGAGGGGATAGCGTCCCTGTACCACGCGATCTCCTGGGGCTCCCTCGTCGGGTGCCCACCATGGGCACCGGCATGATGGACGACGAAGGCCGATACATCCGCCTCGAAGGCCGGCTCCCGACAGCCGTCAGTCTTCGGCCCGGTCCCGGTCCATGGCCCGAGGTCGGCCTTCGCCTCGTCTGCGACATCTGAGCGCACACACCACCAAAATGTTGCGCCGCGACGCCAAGGCGCTCACCGACTTCGGCATCTCCGCCCGCGAGGTCGACGCCGCGCACCACCGGATTCCCCATCGGCTCCGCCGAGTACGTGGCCCCCGCACGCCTCGAGAAACCCGCAGATGCCCGTCAGCCCTGCGTTCTCTCGGGCCGCCGCAACCGCATCCGGCGAACGATCGATGACGTCGGCACGCCCACCCAAGCCGAACACGTCAATGTCAGGGAGCGAAGGAGAGCATGCGGGGCTCGTGGCGGGCGTCGTCGCCGGTCAGGCCGGCGGGCGCGATCACCAGTCGGTCACCCACGTAGGCGTTCTCGCCGACGACCCCCATCCCGAACTCGAGCCTCGAGGTGGACGCGGGGAGCCGCAGCACGTCCTTGATCGTGTCCACGCCGCCGGGGCCGACCCGGAAGACCCGCCCGGGCTTGGCGCTCGTGCCCAACTGGTAGACGACCCCCGTCCTGCCCGGTCCGACGCGAAGGGGGTAGTAGCCGTACGAGGTCCCCTCGTCCTTCACGCCCCAGACCAGTTTCCCGGTGCCGAGGTCGTAGGCGCCGACCCGGTCGGTGCCGCCCAGGAGCACCAGGCCCCCGCCGACGACGGCCTCCCGGCACGACTGCGCGTTGGCCCTGGTATCCACGGAGTCGCCGCAGTGCTTGAACCCCTTCGCCCGGGGGTCGATGGTCCTGCGGACCTTGCCGTCAGATCCGAGGGCGACGACCCGCCAGTCCTCGGCGTGAGTCTCCCGATGCACGGTGGTGATCACGGCCGGTGCGACGGAGAGCACCTGGCCGACTCTGCGGCCCGGCTCCGTCCGGTAGCGCCAGCGGACCTTGCCCGAGGCAGGGTCGATCTCCCGGACCTGGTCGTACGCCTTCTCCATTGAGGTGATCGCGCAGTCGGCGAGCACCAGGAGCCGGGTGCCGCCGGCCACCCTGCCGGGGTAGCACTTCCCGGGGTTCTCCATGGGTATGTCGTACAGCTTCTTCCCGTCGGCGACGCTGTACCCCGCGGCCTTCATGTTCTGGACGATCGCGACGGTGCCACCGCTGATCGCGCTGTCCACGATGATCGTGTTGTCCCCCGCGCCGGTCTCGGTCAGCTTCTTGTGCCAGCCCGACTTTCCGGTGCGCAGGTCGATCATCTGGAGCTGGTTGCACCGGGTCCCGGTCCAGGCCTCGACGTTCTGCAGGACGATGACGACCTTGCCGTCGGGGGTCGCGTTGACCGGGGTCTCGCAGACGGGGGTCGGGAGGTCGATGCTCCACAGCTGAGCGCCGTCGCTGAGCCGGTGGGCGACGACCCTCTTGTAGACGGCCTGGACGACGGTGTCTCCGACGATCCAGAGGTCCTCGGTCGGAATGTTCCGGCGGGGCAGGTCGGTGCGGTCGTCGACGATCCAGGCGCTGGCCTCGCCGGCCATACGGCGCTGAGCGATCTCCGCGGTGGTGGGGATGCGGGTGGGCGACGGGGTGGGGCGGGCACTCGCCTTCGGCGGCGCCGTGGCCGACGGGGTGGGGCGGGCGTTCCCCGTCGGTGGCGCCGTGGCCGACGGGACGCCGTTCTCCGCTCCGGAGCGCCCGCCGAGGACGTACGCGCCGGCACCGACGAGCAGCAGCAGAGCGAGGCCGGCGGCGGCCGTCGGCCAGCGGCGGCGTGGGCGGGGCGGTGGCGGGCCGTACCCCTCGGGCGCGTACGGATTGTCCGGCGCGGGCCAAGGCGGCGGGCGGTGCTTGTACCAGGGCTCGTGCGACTGCGGCATCCGGTTTCCCCCTATAGCAATGCGAGCGGCCTGCCCGTAGCACTTGGCTCCGGGGAGGGTTCTGAGCAATGGTTGGTGCGGTCTGGTCCGCATGGGCGCTGTGTCCACCCACGCGGGGGCCTCATGTGGAACGCGGCACGGCAACGTGAGTCGGCACGGGCATCGCCTCGTTCCGCGGGAGAACGGGTGCGCCGTGGGGCAGTGACGAGTTGGGGCGTAGCTGGGCTCCGATGAGCGCGTACTCCTCGCCGGGCGAGGTCGACGCAAGGAACTGGGTGACGTGGGACCACGGCAGCGGCACCTCGGCACAGCGGGCACCGGCCGCGTCGAACTGGCAGGCCGTACCTCGCTACTCGTGCCAGTAGACGATGAAGGGGGACGCCGCGACCAGGACGCACCGCCCTTCATGTCGAGTGCCCGGCCGAGCAGAACGGCACGGCCACGACGCCCGCGATCGATCCCCACATGAGCGCCAAATCCTGGGCGGAGAACGGGTGGGTGAGGCGGCGGCGCTCCCATCGTCCGCCACGGCGGATCGGCGAGAGACCGGATGTTCCGCTGGTCTGAGACACAGTGACTGACCTTTCTCAATGACAGGTTCGACCGCCGGGCGAGCCACGCTGGGGTTTCCATGACGGGCCGGCGCGGCGGAGCCCGTGGCGAGGCGCCCTGGGGGCACCCCGGCGTCGGCGGGTGCCCACCCCAGGCCTCGCCGCCCAAGTCGGGTTGCCGTCCGGTCCTCCCTGCGCTCGCACGGGCCGGGCAGGGAGGCACTGCGGCCTGGTTGCGCAGGGCCGACCACAGGCTTGGCAGACTCTGGTGCAACGCGCTGCCATTTCGATGAACTCCTGTTGAAAGGCTGGCCGCGGTGACGAAGCAGGCTCGCAGCACAGTCCGTCACCCGGGGGACACGGCCACCGAACAGGGTCGCCGGGGGGACACGGCCACCGAACAGGGTCGCCGAGGAGATATTCCAGCGCGCCAGGTGGCAGGGCTGCCGTAGGGTGGACATGTCGACGCGGGGTGGAGCAGCTCGGTAGCTCGCTGGGCTCATAACCCAGAGGTCGCGTGGTTCGAATCCCGCCCCCGCTACTGAAGATCTGGCCTCTGTCCGACCTTGACTGGTCGGGCAGAGGCCAGATCCATGAGCGTTGGCTCTTGGTAGGCCGCTTGGGGTCGAAGCGATCAAGAGGCTCCTCGCCACAGCCCCGGACCTGATCCACCACTCGACCCCACCGAGCCACCCAGTGCGCCCGACTCTTGGCGATCGAGACGGCCGGCCGCCCGGGCGTAAACACTTCCGTCTTCGTACCAGACGTCGGCGGCACGCCCGTGCGCTGGCATTGACAACCGATGCCCGTGGTCGTGAGGATGCGTCAACTCTCGCTGCACGGTGGGCAATCGGCCCGCAGGACGCGCACGGCGAGCGTGGGGAGGGAGTACACATGAGAAGAGTCTGGTCTGGTGCTGCGGCTGCCGGAGCTGTCCTGGCCACGATGGTGGCAGTGCCGTCCACCGTCTCGGCTGCCCCGGACACGGTCTACAAGGTCGTTTCGTTCGGCCCTGGTAGCTTCTCGGCCCAAGGCGCCGTCAGGGCGAGCCTCCGCAACGGGACCGTCACGTGGTACAAGGACCTGACCACGGGGGCGCAGTGGGTCACACTCAAGGCGGACATCAAAGACATGTCGACTGACGGCTACTGCGGCCGGGTAAGCCTCGCCAACTGGTGGAACCTGCACGGCAACACCCAGCAGAAGACGGCGTCGGAGTGCAATGCGGAATGGACGACCAGGACCCTGACGGTCACCGTCGACGGCACCGACCCCAAGGTGCAGGTCGACCTGCACCGCAAGCCGACCACGGACTCAGGCTTCAGCACCGAGCGGAAGACCTGGATCGTCAACCGGCCCAGCGGCATCTGACCTCCCCCGCAGGCCCCCCGATGCCCCGTCCGGCTGCACCATGGCAGGGCTGGGTGGCCTCTTTGATAGCTGGTCAGTTGACCGGGTGTCTGTCCGGTTCGCGATCACCATGCGATGCGAGACCGGATCAAGCAGTGGCGCGGCCTGGCCGGCGAACCGACAAGCTCGCCATCGCCTGCCAGGCCGCGCTGCGCCTCGCCGCCATCCCTATCTGGACACGGCGACAGCTCGCAGGCTCAGCGATCGACCGACCATCGGGCGTCGGGAGGCCAGGAGCCCCTGTTCACGATGTGGTCGACAATCCTGAACGCTTCCTCAAGCGGAACGGTGTCCTCGTCCAGGTATTCGTCATGCTGCCCGTTGGAGAGCAGGAAGCCGCCGCTCGATCCCTCGGACCCGGGGTCGACGGCATGCTCGCCGGGATCTCCTTCACCCTCCATCAGCACCACCATCGCCCGCTCGGTGTTGGTCACGAAGGCCAGCCTGCGGCCGGACGAACTGGGCAGCCACGTGTCGAGCTCGCCTCCGCCGATCCTCGCCCGGAGTGTCTCCCGCACCGTCTCGGACGACAGCACAGTGCTGCCCTCCTCGATCACCCAGAACTCGGTCATGAGCTCGACGATCTCACAGCGGGATCCGGGACACAGGCTCCACCCGTGCACAGGATGGAATGGTCCTGAGCGGCTCTTCCGGCCCTGCAGGGCCGGCCGGTCAGCCGGTCAGCCGGTCAGCCGGGAGAAACAGCAATCCCCTGCCTCGGGGGCTGTCACTCCTGCCCGCGAAGCTGGTACGCGTCAGGGCGGCCGCCTTCGGCAGGGCTGCGGTCGATGTCGGCATGGATGACCGCCCGGAACTCCTGATCGGGAACGGGGCTGGTCAAGATGGAGCTCGCGAGCCACAGCCCCACGATCCGCTCCGCCGCCGTCTTCGCTGCTTCCCGGTCGTCGGCAGTGATCGCGATCTTGACCAGGCCCCGCGGATGAGTGTCGTTCTCAGTCATGCGGTGTCCAACGGAGACCGCACTCCGCCGTACCGCCGATAACCAGCCATTGCCTGGCCATTTCCACGAGAAGGAGGCGCTGGCTCAACTTCCGTCATCACGCGCATGCCGGGTGATGGATGACGGCTCTTCCCCACCTAAAACTGATTGGTTGGCCGCTGCCTTGCTGGGATGATTCCTCTTTTCCCAGACGGAGGGCGCTTGTTCGTTTTCGTGTGTGCGGGGTGTGGCGCTGAGCTGACCACCCCACTGTCTCAAGTCACCCTGCCGGTCCACGCCCATCAGACCTACGGAAACGGAGTTCAGCTTCCGGTGCTCATGGACCCGGGTACGTTCGCCGTTGACCCGGAGCCCTGGGGGGCGCCGTGGCGGACATGGGATGAGATCCAGCCGGACGAGGCGGCCGCCCGTGGGGTCTACGCGCCGGTCCAAGCCCTGTCCGACGGCGCGCCCGGCGCGATCGTCATCGCACCCGGAGATGCCCGCGGCACCCTGCTGATCCCAGAGAAGGGCGGCGGCTACTGCTGCGGCGTCGACTGGGGTGATGGCCCCAACATGGCCTGCGAGGCGTGCGACCTGCCTGTGGCGAGCCGGATCGACGACTGCTCGCTCTGGCAGGCGGTGTGGCTCGCCCCCGATGCCGTACGCCGCCTCCCCGTCGACGACGCCGATGCCGCACCTCTCTCCTGGGCGGAGGCGCTGGCGGAAGGCAAGGGCACGCCCCCGATCGAGCCGATCGCCACGTGGGGGTCTCGGCCATGGGTGGGCCGCTCGTGGTCATGGAGCCCGCAGTGGGAGGCGGCAGCCGGCCGGGCACTCGCCCACCTGCTGGCGGCCTCCGAAGGTCAGCCGGTGACCGTCCCGAACGGCCTGACCTCGGAGGTGTTCCAACGCGCCCTGGACACCCTCCTGCCCGCGGGACCGCCGGCGCGGCGCGCCGTCCTGGCCGGTCCGGGACTGCCCGGCCCCGACGCGGACGCCGACGTTCTCCTCGTGCCGGTTCATCCGCAGACGGGGCACCTCTGGGCCCCGGCCGGCCCGGCCTCCTCGGCGTACCCGGTGCCGTTGCCGTTCGGGGTGTGGCTGTGGCTGGCCTTCCCCGACCCGGACCTGTCTGTCCCCGCGTCGGGCGGCATGCCCGACGGCGTCCTCCGTGACGACCCGCCCGCGCCGCGCCCCCATCACCTGTTCCGGGCGGACTCAAGAGCGTTCCAGCACGCCCTCGTTCGCCTGCCCGCCGTCCGCAGCCCATGGCTACGCAAGATTCTCGAGGACGTCGCCCAATACAGATGGGTCGGTCTCTTCTAACCCGTGGCCCGATAACGTGATCGGCCGGTCCAGCACCCTGGGGCCCACTCGTGACCAAGCCCCCTCCACTGAAGTTGAGCCAGAACCGTAGATCAGACAGCAGTCCATCGATCGGATCCGCGATGCACCTCCCGCGGCTCCGCCGAGTCGCCGAACACCACAACGGAAGACCGTGCCTGCCCGCTCGTCATCGCCCTCGGCCGGCCTGAGCCAGCTCGCCGTTGTTCGACCCAACGAGCCTGAGGACCACCCCAGGTCTGCCTCGCAGCGGTGCAGCGAGCGCATCGCCTGGGCCGACTGCCCGGCACCGCCAACCTGTGCCGCCGGGTCCGCTTCCGGCGGGCGGCGTCTCGCACCAGGGCTGAGGCCGGGAGCAGACAGCCCCCGAATAATCAGTGAGGCGGTCTGCGGCAGCCCTCGTATCTTGGCGCCATGACGAGCGAGAGAGAGCCGCGGCTCCATGTGAACCGCTGGGGCGACACAACCGATACGGTCCCGGAACGGCGTGGGTCCCGTCAGGATGCTTGCGCCTGCATTCACCAGTCCAGACCTCATGGGCGAGCCCGGGTCGGTTTTCACACCGAGCAACAGGACACTGCCGCGCCAGGCTGGCGGCGACTGCTGGAGCTGATCGACCAAGCCGCCGCCGACGGGCGCGAAGAATTCCGCCCCCTGGTCGAACTCACCCCGGAAGAACGGCGACAGATCGTCACCCTGCCGGCGAGCATCGCCGAGCTCACGGCGGTCAAGCACCTCGTGCTCTACGGCAGCAACCTCGTCCGGATCCCGCCCGAGATCGGGGCCATGACCAGCCTGGAGGAGTTCACGCCCTATACCTCCTACCGGCTGCACTGGTTCCCCTACGAGATCACCCGATGCCGGAACCTGACCCGCAGCACGGTCAGCACGCGCGCGCTGTACGGCAACTACAAGTTGCGACCGCCGTTCCCGCAGCTGCAGCCTGCCCCGGACTCCGTCACGGCTCTCGGCCCGGAGAAGCTGGATGCGCAGCGCTGGGGCACCACCGCCGTCCACACCTGCAGCGTCTGCGACCGACCGATCGGACAAGCCGGACTCCACCAGATGTGGGTCTCCCTACGCGTGGCCACTGACGTACTGCCCCTGCTCGTGAACGCCTGCTCGTCGGCGTGCGTCGCCGGTCTGCCCGGCGGCGCGGACGAGTACATCCCCACGCCCCACAAGGGCGGTCGAATCGACCAACCGCCATGCGACTGGGACTGACCAGCCGGGCAGCGATTCGCCTGCTGTTCGGCCATGAGGCGAGCAGAGCAGCGCACTGAAGCTCGAACGTCTGGGCGACGAAGCTGACGCTACTGATGGGGAAATTCGTGATCGTCGACTCCCCTGGTCTCGAGCCCCTCCACCCATCCACGGCGGGGCATTCTCATCTGTACGTGGTGGTATGCGCTCCCATGAACGCCTTGTCGTGCCTGCGCGTGCGGCAGGGCAGAACCCGGCCGTGCCACGTCCCGGCCGGGTTCTGCCGGTCTTCACCACCACGGCCCGGTCAGCGATCCAGTGCCGGCAGGTGGGCCAGCCGGTGTCGAGCATGATGCGGTCGACAGTCGCAGACAGGGCGCTGTCCGCACCGATGACGCTTCTCGAATCTGTCAAGCAGCAGATCGCGCGGGCGGTACGACTCACCAGTCCCGTCTCGTTCACGTCATGGGCGATCGGCTTGGGGGCATGCCGGGCACGAGTCTCGTCGAAGGGGACGTCCAGGTCGTTGCAGCGGGGCGCGCCACGATGGTCAGCGCGCTTCGCCCAGGACTGGCGGGACGCAGCCAGAGGCGCGCCACCACCCACTGACGGGGACGCAGAGCGCGTACACTCCCTCGACCGAGCACACCAGGGTCAATGTCTCGGCCCTCTATGCGGTCGTCACGAATGGCGACAGCTCTGCGGCCGAAGTCGTCGCGTAGGTGTGATCTGCACCCGTACCGCACGCACGTCAGGAGCCCGCCCATGCACCGCTTCGATACCGAGACGCTGACGGCGGGCCGGTGGCGCAACGGCGGAGGCGCGACCAGGGAGATCGCCTCGTGGCCGGCGGGCACCGAGGAGTTCGGATGGCGCGCGAGCGTCGCCGACATCGACCGGGACGGTCCGTTCTCAGCGTTCCCAGGCATCGACCGGACGCTCACTCTTCTTGCCGGCGACGGCGTGCGGCTGGCCTGCCCCGGGGCGTTCGACCGGCTGCTGACACGCGCGGGCGAGCCGTTCGCCTTCTCCGGCGACCGCGCGCTGGCCGCCGAACTGCCGGGCGGCGCCTGCCGGGTGCTCAACATCATGGTGCGGCGCGACCACTGGACCGCCCAGGTGGACCAGGTCTCCGGCCCGCTCGTACCGCCCGTCGGGCATGCCGGAGTGGTCTATGTGCTGCGCGGCCGATGGCAGGCAGGCAGGGACGAGCGTGTCCTGGCATCCGGCCAGGGCCTGTGGTGGACAGAGGACGGCTACGCCGCGGGCCAGGCCGTCACGCCACTCTCGCCCGACGCCACCGCCCTATGGGCAGACATCGCCCCGGCAAGCTGACCCGGAGCACCCAAACGTCGCCGCCCCCTACATCGGCCAGGTGCCCCAAGGCCCACACAGGGCAGGGTTCGAGGCGGAGACGGCACACGTGAGACAAGGAGGCTCGTGAACACGCACCAAGAGGACGAAGCCCACCGCGACGCTGAGCCCGTCCGGGAGGGGCTGGGCCCTGACGCCGGACCGGCTCACGCAGACGCCCGGCCCGAGTGAGGGCCGGCAAGGCGTACTACTCCCGCAGCGACCGTGCCGACCTGAGTAGGTTTGGGATCGAAGGAACGATTCCGGTGCGTGCCGAACGGGTCCGTAACCGGCACAAGCGCGGCTCCCGAGGGGAACCAGCAGCGGCGGTGCCGAAGCGGCACGGTCCGGCGTCAAGGGCCAGGTGTCGCCACCGCCACTGACATCCAGCCAGAATTTCGGGCGGCACCAGCCCTCGCCGGCAGCCGACCTCGTCACCGCAAGCGGGAGCAGGGCTCTCACGGACTCCAGTCGTTACGAGTCGTCGTCCCTCCCATCCGCGTCGCTGTCGTCGTCGCCGAGCAGGTCGTTCACCTCATCCTCGGATGAGCTCGCACGCATCGCCGCATGACGCCCAGGACGCCCGTCACCGATTGAGTAGGCTCCGGGCGGGAGGGAGACGCGATGGAATCGCTTGGATACGGCATCGGCGCATTGGTCTATGGCGCACCTGTTGCCGCTTTGCTGGTGGGGTTGTTCGCCACGCTCGCGGTCGTTCGATGGCGACGGAAGGCCATCGCAGCCCTGGAGCTCGCAGAACATGACGCCGACGTACAGCAGCGGATTGGTGCAACCACTGCAACCGGCCTTGACCAGTAGCCCCGCGAGGCTCCCTTTCGTCTCGTGCCGTCGCTGTTCACGGAGCAGCATGCCTCGAGTACCGCGACTTTGTGGTTGTCTCACGTGGCAACTTTCGCGAGCTTCTTGTAGCAGGTCAGGGCGGCGGCCATAGCCAGGCCTCGGCTCTGCCAGTCGTTGCGGACCACGTACGGGATCTTGAGACCACGAGCGGCCCATGGCAGGCTCATGCCGCATGATCGATGAGTTCGCGAAAGACAACCTGCACGGGAGACTGCGGCGGGACCGCAAGGCGCTGCTCTGGAAACTCGACGGCTTGTCCGAATACGACGCCCGCCGGCCTTTGACAGCAACCGGGACCAACCTCCTCGGCCTGGTCAAACACGTGGCCACCGTCGAGGCCAGGTACTTCGGCGAGGTCTTCGACCGCCCTTCGCCGGAACCGCTGCCCCGGTGGCAGGACTCCAACGGCAGCGATCTGTGGGCGACCGAGGACGAGACCCGCGAGCAGATCATCGGGTTCTACCGGCGCACGTGGGAACACTCGGACGCGACGATCAACGAGCTTCCCCTCGACGCCCCCGGCCACGTGCCGTGGTGGCCGGAGCCTTCTCCCAACACCAACTTGTTCGCGATCTTGGTCCACGTCCTCGGCGAGTCCATCCGGCATGCCGGGCACGCCGATATCCTGCGCGAGGGCCTCGATGGCCGGACCGGGTTGCGCGCCGAACACGAGAAGCAGATCGACGAGGAAGCCCGTGCAGCCCACTGCGCGAAGATCGAGCAGGCCGCCAGGTCGGCCGCACCGATCAAGGCGTAGAGGTTGCCTCACGTGACTTGATGTTCGTGCGGCATGCTGCCGGTCGTGGGTGCTGATCCGTCGAAGCGTCTGGTTCCTGATGAACTCTGGGAGCCGGCCGCCCCGTTGCTGCCGTTCGCTGCTCGTCCGCAAGGTGGTGGGACCGCTCCGTGTGACGAGCGGGCCGTGTTCACAGCAGTTGTGTACGCGCTGACCAGCGGCTGTGCCTGGCGGCATCTGCCGCCGACGTTCGGCACGTCGCCCGCCACCGCGCATCGCCGCTTCACGGTACGGGCCGAGGCCGGCCTGTGGCGTCGGCTGCACCGGGCCCTGTTGGGCGAATTCGGGGCCCGCGGCGAGGTGGACTGGACCTCGGCGATCGTCGACGCGGCCTCCGTTCGCGCCAAAGAGGGGGGATCTGACCGGGCCGAACCCGGGTCGATCGCGGCAAGAAGGGCAGCACGCTGCACCTGCTGTCCGATACCCAGGGCATGCCGCTCGCCGTCGCCGCGTCCGGCGCGAACACGCACGACAGCCTCGCCCTCAAGCCGCTCATCCGCGGCATACCCGCCGTCCGATCCCGCCGGCGACCACGGCGGCGCCGACCCGTCAAACTCCGCGCGGACAAGACGTACTTCTCCGCCGAACACCTGGCCTGGCTACGCGAGCGCGGGCTCGTCGCGCGCATCGCGCGGCCCGGCATCGTCCAGCGAACGCCTCGGTCGGCACCGCGGGAAGATCGAACGGTCGATCGCCTGGCTCTTCAGCTACCCCGCCTCACCCTCCGATACGAACGAAGGCTCGCACTTCCGCACCTTCCTCGGCCTGGCCGCCGCCCTGACCTGCTACAAGAAGCTCGCGAAACGTGCCACGCGAGACACCCTCTACGTCTTCGCCGGCCCCCCGACCCGGCACCTGACGGCCGCCCCTGGCCTACTCCGCCGAGCTCGTGGCTACAGCTTCGCGGAAGTGAAAACCAGACACGGCGCTCCTCCAACCGCGTCCACCGGAAGCCTGGCAGGACCTCAGACCCTGCCCCAGCAAGAAGGGAAGTGAAACGGGCGGCCGCGGCCGTATTGCGTCCGGCTGGGTTCTCTCAGTCGTCGCAACGGCGCCCGGTCAGCGGTCGAGTGCGGGCAGGTGGGCCAGTCCGGTGTCGAGCATGATGCGGTCGACAGTCTCGGACAGGGTGCTGTCCGCACCGATGACGGTCTCGAGCCCGTCGGGAAGCAGATCGCGCGGCCGGTACCAGTCGCGCAGTTGCGTCTCGTCGACGTCGTCGGCGATCGGCTTGGTGGCATGCCGGGCGAGAGTCTCGTCGAAGGAGACGTCCAGGTAGTAGCCGTGGGTCGGGCCGCGGTGGTCGGCGCGCAGCCGGGCCAGCATGTCGCCGTAGTGGTCGGCGTAGAGGATGCCTTCGACCACGACGTGGTACCCGGCATCAAGGGCGTAGCGGGCGGTCAGGTCGATCAGGCCGATGTTCGAAGCGCCCGGGCGGTCCCGTTCGCGGAGCACGATACGGCGGAGGTTGTCCTGGCCGACCAGGGCCAGGCCGCGGCCGAACCTCTCACGAAGGCCGACCGCGACAGACGACTTCCCCGACGCGCTGTTCCCGCGCAGCACAACCAGCCGGGACTCCTCGGATCCCACCATCACAAGCGGTCACGCTACCGACAGCCGAACGACGAGGAAACGCGGCCGCCGAAACGACCTCGCCGGCGCCGGAGCATAACGGGAACCAGGTCCATGAGGTCGCCGGGTTGAGGGCCGCCGAGACACCGGCCGGACCGCTGGCGCTGGACGGACCATGCCGTTATCAACCGAGCCGAGTTACACCCCGACCCGCAGCCACGCCCTGTCTCCTCGGGCAAGCTCTCTCAGGCATCACTGAGCCGGAGTGCATTCCTCGGCGTAGCGCGCCAGCCCTTCCGCCATGCTCTGCATGAACTTCTGGAGGTAGCGTGGCATGACCCAGCCCAACAGCCGGCTCGTCTCGTACTCTCCGTACCAGTGGATGACCGTGCCCGAGCGCGCTGTCGGCTTCAGCTCGATGCGCGCGTGATAGTTGTGCATCGACGAATTGAACGCGTCTTCGTAGGCCAAGAGGCGTCGCTCGACCTTCTCAGTGAGCCGCTCTCCGGTCACCACGCGTCCCGTGCGGAAGGCCCGGACGGCACCGACGCCGTCGTCGCCGCCGGGGTCGAGGCCGACCGACCGTGTTGTGTCCAGACTGTCCACCTTGGACCACAGCGGCCAGCTTGCGGCGTCGACCAGCAGCTTCCAGACGATTTCCGGCGAGGCGCTGGTCGTCACTGTGACGTCGTATGTGTGCATCGTAGAGGGCTCCTGTGAGTCGATGCGGGCGGCGTCCTCGCCCAACAAGACGCGGTCGACGCGGTGGCGGTTGGTCAAGCAAGCGTTGATTTGGTGGGGCGAGCCCCAGTCGGCGAACTGGATGGTGACGATCGACGGAGGGGCTCGTGCCGAGCTGCCTCCCGGGCCGCCTCGGTGGCGTGGTCAACCGTCGAGGAATCGATTCGCTCAGCAGCGACGAACACGACGGTTGCCACCGTGTGCACGGATGGGAAGAAGCGGTGCGGTGACGGCCATGGCGCTGTGATCATGAGTTCCCGTCCCGGAGAAGGGAGATCAGCGGCCGGTGGCTCCGTCGATGAGTTCGCGGAGGATGTCCGCGTGGCCCGCGTGCCGGCCGGTCTCTTCGATCAGGTGAGTGAGTGCCCAGCGGACGCTGGGAGCGGGGCGGTCCGGCCGCGGCCGGGGGACCGGCGCGGCCAGATCGGTACACCTGTCGAGAACGTCGTCCGCGCGCCTGACCACATCTCGGTAGCGGGCGACAACGTCGGCCACGCTGTCCGCCGGTGCGGCTTGGAACGTCGCCTGCCAGTCGGTGACGTCGTCCCCGAGGAACATCGAGCGCTCGACGAAGGTCAGGTGGTTCAGCAGGCCGAGCAGGTTCGTGCCTGACGGCACTGCGGCTGTTCGCACCTGTGGTTCGGGGGCGCCGTCGACCTTCGCGGCGATCGAGGTCCGTAGGTAGTCGAGGAATCCGCGCAGGACCTCGGACTCGTTGCTTCCGGTCCGTGGCGGCGGGGTGTCGCAGCGCGTGGTGCTGGGCATCCTTGGTCTCCGTTCCTCTGTCGGGGGGGGCGGAAGCCTGCCGCCGTGTCAGACAGTGCGGCGGATGAGGAGGACGTGGTCGGTGACCTCGGCGGTGCGCCCGTCTGGTCCGGTCGCGATCCGGCGGGGTGCGTCGGCTCGCTCGACCGTCCAGGTCTGCGGGGCCAGGCCGATTCCCGCAGCGACTTCCCGTGGGCTCGGGTAGTGAAGGTCGGGATCCTGGTTCCACGACCACGGCGCGGCCGAGCCGTGGTCGACGACCAGCAGTCGCCCGCCCGGGCGCAGTGCGAGCGCGGCCGAACGCAGGACGGTTGCCCGGTCCAGGTTGAAGGGGGTGTGCAGGTAGTGGGCGCAGATCAGGTCGAATCCGCCGGGCGGGAAGGACTCGTGCAAGTCGGCCCGCCGGATCGTGACGCGGTCACCGAGGCCATGTGAGCGGGCGAGTGCGGCGAGCTGTTCGACCACCACTGCCGAGATGTCGACGGCGGTGACGTTCCACCCCAGGCGGGCGAGCCACAACGCGTCGCCGCCGTCGCCGCATCCGAGGTCCAACGCGTCACCGGGCGGCAGGCCCGTCACCGTCTCGGTGAGGCGTGCATTCGGCTGCCGTCCGCCGGCTGCCGGTCGGGCCGCGTAGACGTCGTCCCAGAAAGCGACCGCATCGGTGCTGCTCATCAAGGCTCCTTGTGTCGGTAGGCACTCAGTCTTGCCAGGCACGCCACGACCTGGCACGAAATCTTGCGGTTACGGCAAGATGGCCCGATGGATCGCAGGACGGACGACGACGTACTTGACGCGGTGGGTCCCCGACTTCGTGCGCTGCGTCGTGCCCGCGGCATCACTCTCGCCGACCTCGCGGCGACGACCGGCGTGTCGGAGAGCACTCTGTCCCGGCTGGAGAACGGACAGCGCCGGCCGAGCCTGGAATTGCTGCTGCCGCTGGCCCGTACCTATGACGTTCCGTTGGACGATCTCGTCGGCGCACCGCGCAGTGGCGACCCCCGGATACACCTCAAGCCGATCAGGCGGTTCGGGATGACGTTCGTGCCCCTGTCCCGACGACCGGGTGGGGTGCACGCGTTCAAGATGATCATCCCTGCCGCGCCGGAACCACTCGAGCCGACCCCGCAGACCCACGAAGGTTTCGAATGGCTCTACGTGCTCAACGGACACCTGCGGCTCGTGATCGGCGAGCGCGACGTGACGCTGTCGCCCGGTGAGGCAGCCGAGTTCGACACGTCCTTGCCTCACTGGCTGGGCAGTGCCGACGGCGGCGTGGTTGAGCTCCTCGTCTTGTTCGGCCAGCAAGGGGTGCGTGCGCATGTACGCACCACCCCTCATTGATCGCCGCAGGCCGGGGGCCGGTGAACTCGGCGAGAGGTTCTGCATGCGCGTCGGTGACGCCGGCCTGTTCCAGGAAGACGACGAGGTGGTGGTCGCTGTAGGCGAAGCCCGGGGATGTCACGCCGAGCAGTTGGCTTCGGCGATCGACAATGGCTTCCGGCCTCCCCCGTCGACAACAACCGTGCCTGCGTGACAGCTAGGCGGTTTCGGCTCATGAACCGGATTTCGGCCTGGGAGGTTCGTGGCTTCTAGAAATCCAGGTCGAGGTAGTCAATGTTGTTGATGGCCACGTCCGAGAGTCCCATGGCGCGATTTCCGTCGTCCTGGAAATACACTTCCTTCAATCCTTCGGCGATGATTCCGCGCATCTGCTGGTCGCCGGCGCCCTGGTCGCGGGCTTCGAAGAGGCGCTGCGCGTATGCCGGGGGGAGGTGGACTGTCAGGCGGCGGAAACGGCCGTCGTCGGTGGTGCCGACCGGAGCGGTGTAGCCGAACTGGGCCCGCGTCTCCACGGTGATGCCGGTGCTGACGGCAGCTTGCTTCCGGCGGCGCTTGCGGACCTGGGGCTGCCAGCGGGACCGTACGGCGGCGTCGATCTTCGCAGCGACGTCCTTGGGCGGGTTCTTCCGCGTGCCGCGCCGGTAGCGGTTGACCGAGTCGGCGGTGACGCCGACCTCTTCGCCGATCTCCTTCGCGCTGAGGTACTTGAGCAGGAAGTTGACGCGGCCCTGGGTGGTCTTGGGTGGCTCCCGGGTGAACGCCTCCTGGTCGGCACGCTCCAGCGCGTCCTCGATCTCTCCCACGCGTCACTCCCCTTCGTCGAGGACGGCGTCGCCGCCCTTGATGTGGCGGGCGGGGTTGAGGCCCTGCTCCATCAGGTCGACCGCCCACAGCATCGACTGGACACCCTCCAGCTTCGCCAGCCCGGCAGTGGGCCCGAGGCGGAAGCCGCCCGGCTGAGGCTTGCCCGACGCCGCGTAGGGGAGGAAGTCGAGCGGGCTTTCGCCCGGCGAGGGGTAGACGACGCAGTCGGACAGCACGGCGAGCGGGTACAGGCCGGTCATCGTCGCCATGTTGCGCAGCTTGCGGTGCATGTTGACGCGGGCCTTGGAGATGATTGCGGCGCGGATGTCGGGGCGCCAGGTCGGCCGTTCCAGCGCCGGCCACCGGTCGCCCTCCTTGTAGTGGCGGCCCTGCGGGCGCTCGCGGAGCTTGCCCACGCCGCCCTTGACCGTGGCCTTGATGGCCGCCAGGACGGCCGTCAGGGCCGGGTCGGCCTGCTTGTACCGCTCCATCGCCGCGAGGAACTGCCGGTCGTCCAGGTCCCGGGTGACGCCGAGGTCGGCGAGGGTATCGACGTACGCCGCCTTGAGGCGGTCGTGCCACGGGTCCAGGTACGCCCCGGTCTCCCGCCGCAAGTAAGCCTCGATCGGGTGGACGTCGAAGCCGAGCTCCTGGGCGTAGGCCACGGTGTGTGTCTGGTACCAGGCCGGACCCGTCGGACGGGTGCCGTCCGGGGTGAACGGAGACGGCAGGCGCGGGTCCAGTTCGATGTGGGACAGGTCGACCAGCCAGGAGCCGGGGATCTTCGGGTTGAACCTGGGGGCGTTGAAGTGGTCCGGTCCGGACAGGCCGACGACCAGGCGGGCCGCGGCGGCGAGGAACGCGGTGTTGAGGTCCAGACCGACCGCGAAGGGCAGCAGGCACTCCTGATCACTGAGCAGGTCCACCGACCGCACCCACTGGTACGCCTCCTCGTCGAGGAAGCCGCCGCTCCAGCCGGAGTTCACGACAACGGGGTGTTCCTGGGGGGCCTCCGGCGGCGCCGGGTCCATCGGCTCCGTGCCCAGCGAGCCGGGGTTGTAGCCGGGCACCCAATTCCCGGTCTCCGTGTCCTGCACGGCCTTGGTGGGCGGGCGCAGCGCCGTCATCAGCTCCAGGCCCGAGACGGCCGTGGAGCCGCGCGGGGTGATGACTCGGGTCGCGTAGACGCCGAGGACGCGGGCGATGTCAGGCGGCTCCATCTCGGAGACGCCGGGCCAGGAGCGCTCATCGAGGGCGTCCCAGGACAGGATCGCGAGTTGTACGCACTGGCGCTCGCGCCCCTGGGCCTTGCGGTAGATCCGCGCCCACGGACCGAATCCTCGCTGGGTGAGCTGCCACTTCGCTTTCGTCACCTGTTTGACCACCGGGTGATCCTCCGGGAGTCGCAGCGAGCGGCGCTGCTCGTGCCCCTCCAGGCGCTCGGGCAGCCCGAGCTTCACTGCGGCCGCGGCGGTGAGCACGATCAGCGGGTCGCTGTCCTTGCCGTAGCGGTGCAGCTTCGGCGCACCGAGACCGGATTCGCGCAGCGTCCACTCCACCAGCTCCGGGACGGTGGTCGCCGGACAGTTCAGCACGAGGCCGTCGATGCCGTACGCGGAGCCGTCGCCATCGAGCACGGCGAGCGGCCCGTGCGAGAAGCGCGGGTCCAGGGCGGGCTTCACCGCTTTCTTCGCGGCCGGGCGGCGTGACGACGCCGGACGCGCGGCTGGGCGCTCCGGCGTGGCCGGTGGGGCAGATGCCTCCACCGGCGCGGCAGGCTCCGCCTCGGGCACCTCGGGTGTGGCGGCCGGGCTCGTGAAGGTTTCCGGGGCCGGGGTCGGCTGGGGCGCTGTGGCCGGGGTGGGCGCGGCGTTGGGGGCGCCGTGCGTGGGGTACTTCGCCGCCCAGCCGTTCAGGATCCGCTGGTAGGCCTCCAGGCGAGGTGACTTCGGCTCGGAGCGGCCGTTCTCCCAGTTCTTGATGCTCTGCGTCGACGTCTTCAACGCGACCGCGAGGCGGGCCTGGGTGATGCCGGCAGCCTCACGCAGTCGGGCGCGGTCCGCAGGCGCCGGGAGCTGCGGTTCCTCATCCAGCAGCGCGTCGACCGACGCGAACAGCTCTTCTTCTGATGCCATGCCACTACCTCCAGCCTGGAGAGTAGCAGAATTTACCCTCAAGTTTAACTCGAACATTAACCCACTCGGATACTCTGTTGATATGACGTCAGCGGAACACAGCAGTCTTTCGAGTAGCAGCAATATCTGCCCAGGGAGGGCTCATTGGGAGAGCGCGTCGCCTCAGCGGTGCTGAGCGACGTCCTGCTCATCCGGCGGCGTCGCGCTGGGTGCGGCCGCTCTCTGTCCGCTGCAGGTCGTGGTGAGAGCGGCCCTGGCGGCGGCGCTCACTGCGCGCTGCGTCGGCACTGCTCGTACACGCTCCGAATGACGCCCTGCTGGAAGACTCGTCGAAGCCCCCTACACAGCGACCCTCGACAGCGCACGGCTGCGGGCCGCAATCGTTCCCTGGGGCCTGCGTGCGCACTGGCGGAGAGGGGCCACGTCGGGGCTGACGAGCCGACGGGTCGCGCGATGGATTCGCCGGGCATGGTCTCTGCTGTCGGGCCTGGCGGCTGTCGCTTCGCCAGTCCCGGCGATCTCTCGCAAACAAGCCGCAGCCGTCTGACCTGTGCGAGATCGCGATCGGCTTGGTGGAGCCCGTGGGCGGGGGCAGTCGCTGACGAGAGCCGCCCGGGGCCGTCAGTTCCTGAAATCCACCCGTGGCCGACCGTTGTGGCGCAGCCGGAGCCGACGCCGTGGGTGCGACCGCAGCACCGGATGGAGGGTCGTCCAGCCCCGAGCTGACGCGACGCGCAGGACGTATCCGGCGCCAGCACCCCGGAAGTAGTGTGCGCGATCCTCTGACGGTGCGGCTACCGGGCGCTGTCCGCGTCACTGAACGCAGCAGGGCAGGGAGCCAGCCCTCGTATACGTGTCATCGGTGCCGCAGAAAGAAGTAGTTGGGGGCACCACGGCACACGTGTCGGTGCCTGTCCTGGAAACGGGAGCGATCGTGCGTCGGAAGGCTCTGCATCCTCGATGCTTCCCGTACCACCCGAGGCTCCTCCTGCCCCCTCGGTCCCGCCCGTCGTGCAGGCATCCCTCGTCGCAGGCCGTTGGGATGAAGTCGGGAGGGGAACTCCCCGGCTCTTTCACGCGTTGCGGAGGACGATGCGATCGTTGGCATGCGACACGACGGCGGCGCCGTCGTCGGGGGAAGTGAGCAACCCATGGCCATGGTGGGCCTGTTCTGGATAGCCGAAGGCGACGTGTACGTGGGCGCGAAGCCGTCCGGTCCGGCTCCCGGAGTACGCCTGACGCCCGAGGCCGTGGTGGCCCTCGGGGACAGCCAGTCCAACCTCTATTTGTGGGAGGACGTGCACGCCCTGACGATGACGTGCGTCCCCGTGAAATCCCTGAAGCGCCAGATCGGCGCAATCACGGAAATGGCTCTGGACACGGTGGTGAACCTGGCTGTGCCCGGAGGCCCGGGCCCGGTGGGCGGCGGCCCGGCGATGATGACGGTGCGCGTGGAATCTCGCGACGGCGACAACGAACTGTCGGCCTACGTGGCCGCTGCCGTCGGCTACTCCCCCACTGAGGTCGAGCTCTCCCAAGCTCTCCTGTCTCGCCTCACGGAGGGCGCCGCGACGATGGCCACGACGCTGGCTGCGATGTCGGAGTGGGGTCGCGCGTGGGAGGGAGGCTCTCCCCGCGGAGCGCAGCGGGAAGAGCTGTTGCGGCGATGGGTGGGCTAGCCTCGCCGCTCCAGAACGGAGCCGGACGATGACGCGGCAGCGGTGGCATCCGCGCTTGCCTTGCCCGATGGTGGCGATACCAGAGAGCAGTTCCACAGTGTTGACCTCAGCGTGCTAGCCGGCACTGTAGATCCGGCATGCACCACTGCATCTTCGGAATATCCCGGCCTGGATTGCCCACGATGGCCTAGACACGGTCGGGTCGTCGCCTGGGTCTATGCGGCAAGGACGGCCCGGCAAGTCGAGTCGAGTCGAGTCGCGTCGCGTCGCGTCGACCGTACGTTCGACGAACGTGGTGGCAGGATGCAGGAATGTCGATGGAACGTGATGCTTCTTCGGGGCTGGGTGCCCCTGATCCTGGGTCCTGGCCGAGTGCAGCGGGGATCCCCGGTGATCTGCTGGTGGCCAAGGAACTGGTGTATGACCCCAGCGGGTTCACATGCTCGTGGCCGGCGCCTGAGGCCGAGAGCGCCGAGTACGGGGCATGCGCGTTCACGCTGGACGGCTTCTCGGTCAGGTTTCGCGTCGCCAAGACGACCCCGACGAAAGCCGGTCAGTTCGTCACTGTGTGGAAGAGGTCCGCAAGCGGGCCTATCCAGCCCTTCGACGCCGAAGATCCCGTTGATCTTTTCGTCATCAGCACGCGCGAGGGCCCACTGTTCGGGCAGTTCGTATTTCCGCGGGAGGTGCTCTGTGAACGGGACATCGTGTCAAGGAACGGATCCGGCGGGAAGCGGGCATTCCGCATCTACCCGCCGTGGGTAACGACCACCAGCCGCCAAGCCCGCACCACGCAGGCCTGGCAGTTGAACCACTTTCTTCATGTGCCCGAACACGAGCCCGTCGACATCGCCCGGGCCTGTGTCTTGTACCGCCCCGGCGGCTGGAAGGAGGCGCCGGGGAGGAAGACGGCGCGACCGGAGTCTGCCTGACACGAGACAAGGGCGTCGCCCGCGGGTGGGGGATGTGACTGCAGGCGACGTCTGGAACGAGGCGGCTCGCCCAGCTCCCCCTGCATCCCGAAGCACTCCGGCAAGCCTGCCCCGTCTCGAGAGCGCAGTGGTGGCCGGGGAAGCGTGTCCTGGCGCGACCGGCGAGGGTTGTCACGTGCGGAGACTGACGAGCCGGTGATCGGCGATGACCCGAATGTGGATGAGCCCCGCCCTGCCCCCGCTGACCGCGGCTGTAGTTCGGGAAGCGTCAGCTACGTGCGCCTGCTGGAGTCGCTCGACCTTACGCCCCGCGGGCGCGCCGCCGGGGAGCTCGCCGCGAAGCTGACCCAAAGGATCACAACGGAGTAGGGACAGGCCCGGCACGGTTCGTCAATCGAGGATCCCAAGTTCGGAGTCGGATGGGCATATCTCGCTGGCCCGGATCCCGCCAACTGTGGAGCAGTCCGCTTCCGTGGCAGTCCGCTTCTGTGGGACGGTAGAGGCGATGGGCGACATCGCGGAGGCGGCGGGAAAGAGCGCGCGATTTCGCCGGAGGCAGGCACACCGTTCAGTGCGGTGCCGGTTGCGGGTGCAGGGCGTTGCCGACCGAGCAGCCACCCTCCCCGGGCATCCGCTGGATCCGGGGCGGCACCCACACCTCCGTGGCACCGGGGCCCACGCGGGCAAGAAGGCAGTCCTGCGCGTCGAAGCCGTTGCCCTTTACCGACAGGAGAACACCGACCTGGCCGCCCTCCGCCTTCACCTCGGTACGGATCGCCGGATCCAGGTCCAGGGCGGCGACCGTACGGCGCACCTCGGCCTCGTCCACCCGGCCACCCTCCGGCACCCGGGGGAGCTTCGCGCGGAGCTCCGCGGAGGGCAACTGTGGCGGTTGGGGTGGCGGGGCGAAGGTCAGCCGAGGGCCATCGGGGCAGTCGACGTCACGGGGATCCTCGCCCCACTCCGACTTGGGCGACACCCGCACCGCGAAACAGCGCCGTACGGCGACCTCCTGAGGATCGAACCATTTGTTGTAGGCCGAGCCGGAGGTGCGGACGACCACGTCAATGCCGTCGCCGTCGTGTGTCGAGGTACCCGTCACCTGCAATACGTCCACCCCGTCGATGCCGGAGGCGGAGCGCCCGACCTCCTCCGCCGTGCGCGGACGCTGGCTGTAGAGCCGTTCGCCTGCTTTCCTGGCCACCTCCCGTGCGGCCTCTGTCGCCCCTTCCTCGGAGTTCTGCATCACCCCGCAGCCGACGGTGAGCAGCAACAGCGGGGCGAGCAGCAGCATTCGGCGCATGGGTCCACCCTTCCGGCGCCGGGCGCGGCGGGCACCCGCTCGCGTACTCAGACCGGCGTAGGTGATCGCACTCAGCCGGTGCGGCGATCAGACGGGGGCGCACTCCGTGAGGTTCCGGCGCGGGCGAGGCGCACGCCTCCATCTCGATGTCATCCGGGGGCGACGAGGCCGCAGACCATCATCTTGGCAGCGTCGCCGCGGCGGTCTCTTGGCGTTGCCGGCATTCGGCAGGGCGGATGATTTCCTCGGGTCAGGGCGTGCCAATGAGTTCACCGAGCTGCATGGCGAGCCACGGCTTGCGGCCGCTGGCCCACATCTGGCCGCGCGCAATGGCCTTCCAGATCGGCGTGCGCCGGAAGGAGACCAGCAGGAATGCGGTCGGCTTCGCCGTGATCCTGCAGTCGTAGGCACGCGGCGGTGCGTCACGGGTCACCGTCACCGCCCCGTCGTCGACGACGATCGCCAACCGCGGACCGCCCTTGACCACGAGGTCGAATGCGATGCGGACGCCCTGCGCCTTCTCCTTGTCCAGAGCCAGCGTCATCATCGTCGGCATCGACTGTCCGACCACCAGGCTCGCCTCGTCCGGGCCGATCCCCCACGGAAGTCGGGCGCCCCGCGCGATGTCGAGGCCGTGCACCAGGGTCTCGCTGAGCATCAGACCGGTCACCGTCGCCAGAGTGATCTCCTTCCCGTACCAGGGCACGGCGACGGCGGTGTCCGGTGCGAGGCCCTCGGTGATCCGCAGGAACGTGTCGCCTCGTTCGGCGACGAACTCGCCCAGGCGGGCGCGGTCGTCGCTGCCGAAGAAGCTGATGGACGTCGCGTTCATGGTCGTGATCCGTTCGATGAACGGCCCGTCGCCCGGCGGCAGGATGCTGTCCCAGTCCAGGGGCTCGTCGGGGGTGACTGTGGAGCAGAACCCGAGGTACACCGCTGCCAGGTGCGCACCGACGTCGCCCACCGTCCACACGGGGACACCGGAGGGCGCGTCTCGGTCGGCGAGGTCGCGCAGCAGCCGAACCAGTCGTGGGATCGCGGCCCTCAGGGCGGCGCGGGTCTTGTTGTGCTCGGCCACGGGATCGAAACTCCGGTCGGCGCCCATGCCACTCCCCCACTAGTGCGGACGGGCTCGCAGATTACCGTCGGGTAGCCCGGTGGCGATAGAGTTCTGTGTCGCCTCCCGCCACTCAACCTCGATCGGGCCCAGCCACGGTCCCCGAGAAGAGCGGCTCCCAGGGTTCTCGGACGCGGAAGACGTGCGGCAGCTCGAACCTCAGGGTCCCCGCGAAGAGCGGCTCCCAGGGTTCTCGAACGCGGAAGACATGCGGCAGCTCGAACCTCAGACGGATGCAGACCGACGCCTCCGCAACGCGACTGCCTCCGCCTGGCGCCCTTTGCCAAGCTTGTTCCCTGAGGATCGAACCCGTTTGCGTTGAGCGTCGACCATCAGGGTGCCGCCGGGTACTGGGTCGGGATCGAGCGAAGCCTTGCCCCCCGATGGCATGCCCAAGACGCCGGAGCCGTGGGCAGAGCCACTTCCATCGCCCTGGGGCTTGTCGCCACTCGCGCGCCCTTGTTTCGTGGCTGCCTGGCGGGCGCATCGACGATGCCACCAGTACCGAGCCCGCCTCAGCCACTACCGCCGCCCCGGTCAGCGACCGCCATAGTCGCCGTGCAGTCTCGGAGTACACATCGCACAGAAAGAGGTAGTACCGACGTGCCCGATCCCAGCCCCCTCGAGCTGATCCGCCTTTCGGACGAGGAGCAGAGCGTCCCCCTGTGCATCATCGGAGGAATGAGCTTCTCCGGTACCGACCAGCACGACGCCCTCCACGCTGAGATCGTGGTCAGCACCGGATTCGTCAGTGGTCGCGTCGAGCTGTATCTCAACGCGTATGACTTCGACAGCTGGGCCGAGGTTGTGGAGTCTGTCGCGGCCGGAAGGAAGGCAACCTGGCTGGAGAGCGGACGCTCCCCGCGGATCATGATCGACCCCACAGAGGAGACCGAGAGCGGGTGCACGGAGGTGAGCGTTTGCGACGTCACTGGCTCGCAGGTCGTCGTCACCGTGCCCATCGCGAGCCAGCCCGATTGGGGCGCCCACCGCCAGCTGCTTGCGGCGGTCAGAAGCCGATACCAGCTGGAGCGGCGAGAAGGCCGGGGATGGTGGCCGCAACCGTGACGTCCCCACCCATGATCAGCTCAGCCGGACCGCAGTCACAGCAAGTGCGGCGCAGTACTAAGCCGTTTCCTCTGGATCTCCGCTGATTGCGCTGCCTGACCCTTGCGGCGTCGTCTCTCATATCCGTCATCCGAGGCATGACACTGGACGAACGGAGTGACCTCGCCCTGGGGCGCCGCCGAGAGGGAGTACGTCCGGCACCTGGCGGGCCGAGTGGCGTGGGTACGCCTGGGTGCTGGAGCGGTACGGGAAGCTCACGCCGCCCCAGGCCGGGGCGGAGGCGGTGCAGTGCTACCCGTACGCCCGACGCTCCTTACCGGGGGCTCGTCTTCCACGACGAGGCGTGGCACTGGGCCATGTCCCGGGTCTTCCGTGACCGGTACGCGGAGGAACGCCCTGAACTGGCCTTCGCTCCGGATGAGTACGACGAACTCCGACCGGTGCCGGCCTGGTTTAATGATCTCCGTTTGAAATGAACATCGCCAACAGCGGCGGTCCGGCCTGGCGTTGATTGCAGTGTCACGACCCGCCGCGCAACGCACGGGGACATCGTGACAGCTCGCATCACCAAGGCCGCACTCCTGGCCGCCGCCACCGCACTGCTGCTGACCGCCTGCGGCAGCGGCGATCCGATCCCCGGGTCCGGCGGAGCCGACGGGACCGGACGCAACGGCGGAATCGACGGCGGGCAGGGCGAGGCCGGCGGCGACATCACCAAGGCGCCGCTGGCCCAGCCCGACTCCGTGACCGTCTCCTTCTGCCAGAAGATCAACCACGACGGCGGCGGCTGGGACTTCGGGCTCACCCTCCGCTCGTTCTCCACCAAGGACGGCTCCGTGGTCGCCGAGCGCATCCACGTCCTGCCGAACGGTGTGGAACCGGCGGCCGGGTGCCCGGACAACCATGACCTGGAGACCGCGCAGGCCTTCGACAAGAAGCTCACCATGGTCGCCACACTCGCCAGTTTCGGCCGGGCCGCCGCCTTCGACCTGAACACGGGCCAGGAGATCGCGCCGCCCGACCCGGACGCGTTCACCGAGCGCGTGAAGAACACGGGTGCCGCCATCCACCCGGAAACGGGCCGGCTCTGGTACGCGGAGCAGCCCAACTCCTTCGAGTCGAGCGACCCCGTCGTCTCGCGCGACCCGAAGGCCGGCTACGCGACCGAGGAGCGTACCCCCTTCGAAAAGATCCCGGACCTCCTCAAGAAGGACGGCGCCACGGCGGCGACCGTCCTCGCGACGAACGACGTCAACGGCCCCGCCGCTCCCTCCACGGCGGTCGTGGCCAGAGGCGGCATGGAAGGTGTGTTCCTGAGCCGCGTCGAGGGTGAGGGCCGCGTCGGCGCGGAATCCTTCCTCACGGGCATCGAGACGGCGGGCCTGACGGGCGAGGACAGGCCCGACTGCGAGCCGACGTTCTGGCGCGACGACACCACCCTCGTCTGCGAGTTCACGCAGATCACCTTCAGCGCCGACTACGCCAAGGTCGTGAAGACCGAGGAGCTGATCCCGAAGAGCGACCGGAGCAGCACGGCCCCGGTGCCCTCCCCCGACGGCAAGGGCTTCGCCTTCCTGTCCAAGGGAGAGAGCGGCGTGTGGGGGCTCTTCCGGGGGCAGTTCGGCGCCACGGGCCAGCCGGTGAAGATCGTCGACGTGCCCGAGCCCGTCGACGCCGCGGAGGAGGCCACCCTCACGCTGGTCAGGTGGAACTGAGCAACGGGTGCGGACCGGAGGCCCCGGCCGAGGGGCTTCCGGTCGAACACCGACTCCCGTCACCATGCCGCCGGTTCACTCCGGGGGTGGTGAATCCAGCAGCCAAGGGCCTGGGTGTGGGCCTCGTCGTGCGCGGTGGGCGCCGCAGGTTCGGGGCTTGCCGGCGCGGTGGGGCGGGCCATGGCCTCCCGCAGACGGCCGCGGATGTGCTCCTCGCCGAGGGGCACGCTGGCCGGCGAGGTGCGCTCCGGTGCGTCGCGGGCTCCGGTCAGCAGGTCGGTCTCGGCGCCGGCGATGGCATGTCGGTGAGCGGCGGCTGCTGGAGCTGGTAGTGGATCTGCCCGTCCAGCACCGGAGCTGCGCGGTCGAGGGTGCCGAAGGCCTCAATGACATGGCTCTGGGGGCTGTGCGGCGGCGACCGGGGCGAGTTCCTCGGGCAGGTCGTGAGGGGCCGGGCCGGGGAAAGTCAGACGGCCGAGCGCGTCGTGGAGGGGTCCAACTGGGCCGCGCGTGTCCAGGTAGGAGGTTTCGGCGTGCAGGAGTTCTGGGACGGCGAAGAAGTCACTGTCGGCCTCGGCCGTGGATGCCGCGCGCCGAGCCGCCTGCCAGGGCGTCGACAGCGTCCTTGGCTGTGGCTGCGTTCTGGCGCCACGTGATGGCCGGGCTGATGGACTGTAGTGAGCGGGCCGGAATCGGGAAGGCATACAGGAGCTGCTGCGCCTCCTCCTCGCGTCCTGCGTGGGCGGCCGCGGTGAAGGCCCGGTGATCACGCCACCGCCCACCCCGCCTCGGGGTCCGGTCAGGCAACAACGGCTCTATCCGCGCCCACCGCGCGTCAGTCACCGTCACGGCCGGACCAACGAGCCCGTGATCGGTAAGAAACGCCCTGGCCTACGAGACGGACGCGACAACCGCGGCCTGAAGGCTGTCGCGTTGGAGCCGAGTCACCCGGATCCGCCAAGGTCAGTCAGCGGATTCAGTCGAGCCTGTACGTGCCGGTGCACGCGCGCAGGGAGAGGGGGCCGGGGCAGCCCCGTCTGCACAACCGGGGGTGCATGACGCTGGGGGTGCAGAGAAGCGGCCTCCCCGCACTTCCCAGGCCGACAGGCAGGGCGAAGGGCGGGGGGCGGAAGGCCGGCCGTGTCGGATCACGCGGCAGCCGCGCTGGATGTTGCGAACCGGTCTACTCAGGCCAAACCTGCTGCCTTGGTCGGGATGGGGCGGGCACAGTGCTTTCGTTCTCCACGGCTGCCCGCCGCAGCGCACGAGTCACAACGGCCGCACGGTTGACGAGCAGGAGCCATCAATTCGCGCCAGGGCCCGTATCGAGAGTGCTGGTCGCAGCCCTTCGCAGTGGCCGCGTACCACTTCCGGACCGGAATAGCTGAACGCGAAGTGAGCCGCCGAAGGCACCTGAAGCAGACCTCCACTCCCTGCTCGCCCGGTTCTCCGTCGTGGGAGGTTCGGCGTGTGAGGTGGAACGTGGGCATGGGCGCCGCAGAACTCGAGCAGACGCTGAACGCGATATCCAGTCACGCCGTCGTGTGCCACGGATACACGAACAACATGCGCGACTACGAGATCGTCGTCCGCGACCCGGCGGATCTGAGCGCAGAGAAAGAGCCACTCCACCGGCGGTACCTCTTCCGATACTGCATCGGAGCCTTGTGCTTTCCCACGGTCTCGCCCGAGACGTGGAAGCGATCATTGCATGACTCCTGGATTAGCCACGGGGGCCGGGATGCCGATGCGGCTCCTGAGGAATCCGCCTGGGGCGTGGCGTGGCTTCGCTTTCCCTGCGCGGAGGTGCCTCCGCCGTCGAACGCGGCTCGCCGGTGGTCGGAGGCTCTGGGGATCGAATTCCACGACGTCTTCCTCAGGACCAACATCTACCGGTTGCACCTGCTCTTCTCCGAGCTGCAGGTGACCGAGGTACGCTCGGATGCGTACCTCCCTCGGAGAAGTGGGTCCATGAAAGTGGATCTCGGTCGTTCGTGATCACGTCCTGTGGGACGTGGGGATCCGAAGAACGGCCAGTGGGCTCGGCTCGCGCCGTTACTGCCGCACGGCCTCGAACCGGGTCGTCCGCGGGTGTGGATATGGCGCCACCTGATAGACGGCGTACGGTGGCGGACTCGTACCGGCCCCGCGGCGGCGTGACGTACCGGAGCGCTACGGGCCGCGGGACCGTGTCTACGACCTGCTCCGGCGCTGCAGTGGGATGGCACCTGGGCAGGATCGTCACCCAACTCCACACCCAGGCCAATTCAAACGGGCTGATTACCTGGGATGTGAACGTCGACTCCACCGTATGGCAGGCCCACCAGCACGCCGCCGGAGCGAAGGTAGGGGAACCTCCAGAAGGAGCCACGGGGCGGAGTCCTCGTCGAGCCGGCCAACCACAGGCTCGGCCGACCCCCTACCGTGGACGAAGGGTTCCGTAGCCCTCATCGCTGCGTCGCATGAGGACTCGCATACCGACCCGCGCGGATACCAATCGAACTACTCAGTCACAGCAACCGCTCCCAGCATTTTTCGCAACGGGCCCCAAGCGGGTTGCAGGACGGCTGCGATCTGGGCATCTCCCCTGTATGCGTGGGGTGTTGGGTGCTGAGCCGTTGTGAGTGGAGACGTTCACGGGCTTGCGGATGGACCATTTCGTGAAGCTGGTGAACGTGGTCCGAGAGCGGGCGGCGATGGGCCGGGCGGAGGTCGGCCGTGGTGCCTGGCACTGGCCGAGCGGGTGCTGCTGATGGCCGCCCACTCCCGCTCCAACCATCACCATGAGGAAGTTCGCGCCACTGTTCGGCGTCTCCCTCGCGACGGCGTGCCGGCCGGGACCTGTTGCCCGACGGAGAAGACAATCTGCCATGGCAGCACGGGCGCGCTCGGCGTCGAGCTCTTCAGGGCGAAGGGGGCACCGCTGCCGTCACTGTGTGAGCCTCCGGTAGGCGGCGCGGGCGTGGACGAGGCGGGCGATGGCCGTCCCGATGACGGCCGCGGCGAACAGGCAGGCGAGGCGTCCGGCATCGTGCGGGGCCGTCCAGGTGAGCCGGCCCATGGGCGGGATGGCGAAGCCGTTGAGGATGACCCAGCAGAGCAGGGCGGTGCCGGGTGCGGCGGTGAGGCGGGCTCCTGTGCTCACGAGCGCGGCGATCACCGACAGTGCGATGAGGTCGAGGGTGGGGTCGCCGTGGTGGTCGAGGAAGTTGAAGGCGGTGACCAGGGTCAGGGCTCCGGCCGAGGTCACGGCCCAGACTGAAGGCGTGGCAGCTGGGCCGGGAACAGGGCGGGGTCCGCCGCTGATCGGTTTCCATTCCAGCACGCGAGCCTCCTCCGCTCCTGGTCCCCGCCGTTGGGGCCCTCGCCATGGTGCACCATCACCGCGCGATCACCTGAACCGCGCGACATCGAGCATCCCGGGCCTGGGCAAGGACGAGCAATCGATTTGCCCGTATTCATCCAAGCGACGCGTGATTCGTACGGCGATAGTGGCCAAGGGAGCGCGGTGGAACTTCCGCCCTTGGTCGACCTGGGGTCCGCCATGCCCGCTCCTCGCCTGAGTCGCACTCCGTTACCGGGCATCGGGGCCCGCTACGACCTCACCACTCGCGAGCACCGTCAGCTGTCGGTGATCGCCCATCGCGACGGCGTCCGGACGCTCAACGCTTACCGCATGGATGATCCCGACGAGTGCGCGCGCTCGGTGAAACTGACGAGCCGCGAGACAGAGACGCTGATCGACGCGTTGATGCGTCTCATTACAGCCCCAACCTGCTGTCCACGACCGACGTTCATCAGCATCCTGCTGCACGTGCAAGGTTGGTGGCGGCTTCCCGCACCACGGCCGCATTGTTGCGGGTCGCGGTGTCCCGGTCGACGAGGTCCTTCTCTTCCTCTTCCCCCTTCTTCGAGGACGCGATGAGCGTCACCGTCACGTACGGGGCGGTCGAGCCCATGCGGGCGGCGCAGCCGGCGGGCAGCATGGCCTTGGCCTGGTCGGGGAGCGCCCAACCGATGAATCCGGGGCCGAGCGGGACGGAGTCCTTCTTACGGCCGGTGGCACTCCGGGTGTCCTCGATGATCAGCCTGAACATCCCTCGGGGGTAGTCGTTGTCCGGGTTGGCGCGCAGGATGCTGCACGCCTTGAACACCGCGTAATCGGTGCTCTTACCCTTGCTCTCCCACTCCTCCGCGCTGACCTCGCCCCCCTTGCCGTCGTCGATCAGCTCCGCCGTCTGCCGGCTGAGCGCGCCATGACACAGGGTCTGCGGCAGCGGCGGCTTCTCCTCGCCGTCGGGCCAGAAGCTCGCCGTCACGACGGCCACGCCGGCGACGCCGAGCACGACGGTCAGCGGCAGCCACTTCTTGTCCATCGGTTACTGTCCCATCGACTTGTCGGCGTCGCCCATGCCGTTCTGGTACCACTGCTCAGCGATCGCCTGGAGGTGGTCCTCGTACTCGCCGGGGCTCGCGTCCAGCTCCTCGTCCGAGAGCCCGCGATGGGTCGCCATCCCGCGCAACATGCCGTACATCTGCTGCTGGCCCTCGTCGTAGTGCTTGATCATGTTGTTGCGGGTCTCGGCGTCGACCTTGGCGTTGTCGTCGTTCAGGGACGCGCTCAGGCCCCAGTCCACCGAGCGCTGGACGCCGTCGCCGACGATCGGGATGGGGGTCAGCAGCCCGCCGACGACATGGTAGTTGACCATCTTCTTCCAGTTGTTGGCGTCCTTCTCCGCCTGGCCCAGGTCGTAGATGACGTCGCCGCGCACGCCGTCGAGGTGACCGAGCACCGACGCGGACTGCTTGACCCAGGCCCGCAGCTCCGGGTCCTCCTTGCGGAAGGACTCCGCCTGGAAGCGCTCGAGCCCCTCACCGGTGACCACGGTCTGCGAGCCGTGGATGATCTTGAAGGCGTTGGGGTCCTCCGCCGTGCCGCGGATCAGTCGGGTGAGGTCGCCCCGGTCCATCTCGAGCTGGTTGAAGTCGGTCGGCCCGTCCATCTTCTTGCCGAGGATCTGGTGCACGTCGGAGCCGTAGTCGGCGATCATGTCGGCCATCGGCAGCCGCATGGAGACGGGAACGGCACTCTGGTCCTTCTTGAGCGCCTCCGAGTACTCACCCATCACCCGTTCGAAGATCGCGGTCTCGGCGCCGTCGTGGTGAGCGGGCACCGGGTGCATCGGTGAACCGGGCATGCGGCCGGTGGCAGCGGACTCGAGCGCGAGGCCGAGCTCGGCGCGGGCCGAGGTGTACTGGGTCTCGACCGGCATCTTGCTCTCGACCTCGCCGCCGGGCCACTTCCGGTCGTCCAGGAAGTACTTGAGGTTGTCGGTGGTGTTCGGGTCGAAGTAGTGGGTGGCGGCGGAGGGGTTGCGGCTCATGGCGTTCAGCAGGCCCTTCATCGGGTCCTCCTGAGTGCCCTGCCAGTGCTTCATGTGTCCGTCGTAGGCGTCGTCGTTGTTCGTCTCCCACTCACGGATCGTGTTGCCGACCTCCGTCAAGAAGGCCTCGCTGTAGACCGGGTCGCCCTCGTCCTTCTTCCAGGGCGAAGAGCCCTCCTTGTTCGGGTCGTACCTGGTGTCGTCGCCGGCGTCGGCGGCCATCAGGTCGGTCAGATCCTTCAGGCTCGCGGCGCCGCCCCCGATGTATCCGGGGTGGCGGTTGGAGAGACCGTTGCCGTCACGGGCCGTCGTGATGAGCTTGTCGGTCCAGGCCGAGGTGACACCGCCCGGGGAACCGATCGTCGAGTCCGCGCCGGTGGCGGTGGCGAGTGAGCCGGACAGGGCTTTGTAGAGGCGGGCGTCGGTACTGGAGAGCTGGCCGTCGCGGCCGCCCGTCTCCAGGCTGCCGGCGAGCAGCAGCACGGCCTCCTGCTGATCGCGGCCCCGACAACTGAGGTTCGTCATCAGCTGCTCGGCGAAGGCCGGAGAGTTCTTGCCGCCCTCGGCCAGCTGAAGCAGCCGGTCCCGCTCCTTGTCGTCGAGGTGCTCCCAGCGGGCGTAGAGCTTGGCCGCCTCGCGGCCGTTCTCGGCCTGCTGTTCCTCCTCCGCGCGCATCTTCTTGGCGTCGGCGACGCCGCCGAGGTCGGTGGAGCCGAAGTCGTTGGGGTGGTTCTTGATCAGGGCACGCAGGCCCCAGGCGCACAGCTCGTCCGCTTCGGCTGCACGCTGGAGGATGCCCTCCAGCTTTTCGCGCAGGGCGTTGAACTGCGCCTCGGTGGCGACGCTCTCGGTGCTGCCTTTGGACCGGCGGTCGGGGTGGACGCTGTGGCTGAGGACCCCGTTGGGGTAGATGGTGATGCCCGGGGGCGGGTTCTCGTACGCGGCCTTGAGGTCGCTGGGCGGTTTTGAGGAGAGTGTTCGCATCCTTGAGGGGGTCGCGTACGGACTCGGCCTCGGTGACGGCGTCGCTGAACTCCTTGGCCGTCTTGGTGACGAACTCCTTGGTGACGCTGGCGTTCTCACCCTTCCAGGTGGACTTGTCCGCCTTGGTCTTCATGGCCTTGGCGTCGGTCTGGAGTTCCGTCAGCTTGGTGATCATCTCGGTCCACTGGGTGACCGCCGTGTCGAGGGGGCCGAACTTGGCGTTGAGGAGCTGCTCGAAGGTAGGCATGGTTGATGCGGCTCCTTACCGGAAGTACTTGTTGATCTGCGAGGCGGAAACGGCGCCGTCCTTTCCCCGGTATCGGGGCGAAGTGGCGCAACTGAGCCTGGATCCAGTCGTCGTCGTTCTTGCGGGACGCCTTGGTGTGGTCCAGGTGGTTGGAAATGTGCGCGCAGGCCTGGAGCAGGGTCTTCACCTGCGTTTCCCAGGTCCGGTTCACCTCGGTCAGAGCCGAACCGATACCGCATACCTGGGCGATCAAACTCCGCAGGGAGGAAGCCGGTCGGGCAGTACGGAAATTCAACAGCCGCACAAGGCCGCATCGTTGCTTCCGAAAACTTCAGCCTAAACTCACTCGACGGTTCAGAAAATGGGTGCCGACACCCATGGACGCCATGATCGACATCGATAAGGATCGCTTCCGAGGCTTATTCCGACGCAACCGTGCCGAACACCGAACGCGGCAGCGAAAGCCGTCAGCAATCGATAGGCGTCCGCCTTCGCCGGGCAGTGTGGCGCAGTCGACGAGCACCCCGGCCTGGGGCCGGTCCATGACGGCGAAGGAGCCGCTTCAGCCGAATGCGATCAGTGTCGCCGGGACCGCAGCAGAGAGCGCCGCGCTCCTGCACCTGTCCTGGCGATCCTCGAAGCCTTCGGCCGGCTCGGCATCGGCTTCAAGTCGGCCGACACTGAACTCGGGCACATCCCGGGGTGTCCCGGAAGAAGACCGACGGCTGGCGAACCGAAGTCACCGCAGTCGATGCCACCGGCGCGATGGCGGTGTTCAACGACATGGTCTCCGACGGCGGCCGGCACGGGCCTCTCTCGGGCGGGTCATCATGGAAGGTCAGCACGGGCGAGAGGTACAGCCGGGGCTTTCCATCTGGACCGGCGTCGACGGCAGCCTCCCGACCGTAGTGATCGCAGGGTACGAGGCGGTGGTCGCTCAGGACCCGGTCGTGAACGCGGCCTTCATCGTGACCGTGTGAGCATCGTCGTGGCGAAGGGCGTGGACCAGGTCCGTGACGGGTGAACTCGCCAGGACGGCAGCGCCGAACCTGGGCGCCGCCGTCAAGGTCAGGAGCGACTGCGGTGCCTGATCGCAGGCCGTACGAACCTGACGTTCCGTCTTCCGACGATCTCGGTCCACACGCCACCGGCTCGCCGGCGCTCGCTGCGCGCCGGCCCGGTCGGTCGGCCCGGGCAGCACGTATGACTGGCTGTGGGCATTGCCGCTTCGCTCGCCTTGAGCCGTGCCTTGCTACCGACCAATGGACACAGACACACAAGAAGGAGCTCATCGGGTGACCGGTACTCTGGCGCTGCGAGCGCTGCGGCGGCTGAGGGCGACTCCCGGCGGGCAGCTCGACGGCCGGATCGACTTCTCCGACGGACCGGACACCTCGCGGCTGGTCGCCTACGTGGAACGCGACTTGCCGCCGGGCGGCGTGTTATCTCGCGGCACGTAAGAGCGGCGCCTGCTCCTTCGCCCTGTGGACAGATGAGCACCGACAGGCGCGAGTTGCCACCCTCGTCACCCTCGCCGGAGGTCGACAGGCACTGTTCCAGGTACTCGGCCCGCGGGGAGAGCCACTCGGCACGACCAGGCGCGACGGGGCGTTCAACCGGGGCATGCGCACACGCTGGACGGTGAGCCGCCCCGGCGCCGCCGACGCCGTGGGGTACAAGGGCCGGCTCTTCTGGTGGTGCGTGTGGTGGCTCTGCTCGCCACTCCTGCCTCTCGTCCCCATCGCCCCGCTGCCGGGCGGCGGCATCGGCGGCGATTTTCCACGCGGGCGCCGCCGCATCATGTGGCGCGCCGCCGGGCAGGTACCGCTGGAGTTCAGGTCGTCCGGCGACACGGTGCATTTGAACGCAGCCGACCTGGACTGGCGGCTCGGTGCTGCCTTCGCAGCCCTGATCCCCTCGTTCGACAGCTGGATCGGGAACCCCTGGGACAGCAGGAAGGACTGACAATGGAGGCCATCAAAGCCCTCCGCATCGCAGCGATGAAAGCAGGGCGTTATGGGCCTCGTCACGACCGCGGGGCCGGGTGTTCTTCGGTCCGGGATCATAGAGGGCCCAGCACCTCTCGGGGCACGGCTGCAAGCTCAAGTGTTTCGAGCACAGTGAGCAGTTGCCGCTCCTCGTAGCGGAAGTGACTCTCCATGATCGCGGCGATGCCTTCGAGGTGGTGGGCAAGCTCCTCAGGCGGCGCGGCCCGGTCGACCGCGCCACGGAGGCTGCCGAGCAGGTGGGCAATCATCGAGTGATCCTGCTCGAGCAAGCGCAGCACCGGTCTGAGCTCCGGATGCGCAGCTGCAATGGCCGGAAACAGGGTGCGGTCTTCGCCCTGATGATGGCCGTCGAGAGCCGTGCAGAAGCCATGGCAGTACAGCAGCAGTTCACGAGTGGCCGCCTCACCGGGGGTGCCGTCGGCAAGGGAGGCGCGGGTCACGGACAGCGCTTCCCTGAGTTGGCTGTGAACCCGACGGAGTTCTTGGCTCCAGGCGATGAGCCTGGTCGTCTCGCGCTCAGTCACGCGAGAGCGAAGGGTGCGACGAATGCATCGTCGGCCTCCTTCGATCCGGCGCCTCCATGCCTGACACGGTCTGCCACCGGCACGCGACGCTTCCCACACACTACCGCGCCGTGTTGTCCCGTCGACACCAACCGCCGTCCCACACACCGAGCGTGACCCGCGTAACGTCTGACGAGCGCCGTAGCGAGCTGCGGGAGCCGCACCGTTCCTGCTGTGCCGGCAGCCACCACCTTCGCAGGCCCACCGTCCGTCCGTCCGTCCAGTTCAGTTCAGATGTCAGTTGTCTTCCAAAGCCGACGGCCCGGTGTGGGCGAGATCGAGGACGTACCGCTCGGGGGTGGGACATGCCGCCCAAGCTTGGGCGATGCTTTCGAGAGTCCAGTCGTCGTCGATCCGCTGGAGGATCTGCGCGTGGTAGTCGCTGGCGGCTCGGCGTCCCATCCACCAGGCGGTGCCTTGGTAGACGCCTGGATGGGGCAAGGTCATCTCTCCCGCGGGGCCGAGGGTGAGCTGGTTGACCACGAGGATGCCGGTTCCCGAGTCGAGAGCGACGGGTGTGTGACCTTCCGCATCGGCAGCTGGCGCGGGCGGGGTGGAGTCCCACAGACGGATGGCGACGTGAACGTTGATGTCCGGTTGCAGGGTGTGCAAGTAGAGGTGGTATCCGTTCCCGGCCACCACCCGGTGCCGGGATGCCTCGATGGCCTGCTCGTCGCCGAGGTAGGCATCTGCGTCGTAGACCTCCACGATGCGGTGGCCGGGGCGGGCGGAGACGCTGTACTCGGCGATGGGCTGCATGATGGTGAGGTTCCTCGGGTCAACGGCGGGGGCGCTTCAAGCTGCGCAGGCGGTTGGCACCGCCGGTATGGTCCCCGACCCTCTACGAGGCCCGGTCGCCGTGGAAGACCACGTCTCCCGGCGTCGAGGGCTGGCGGGACAACCACAAGAAGCTGATGCCTGGCCGGTACATGGAGCTGGCACCCTGCCAGGGAGCGAGGGCCGATTCCCTGGGCTCATGGCGGTGCCTCCGGGCACTGTACGCGGACGGCAGGAGGAACCGGAACTGGCACTTGGCCAGATCCTCGGCGCCACGGGTGGCGACGTAGGTGTGGACACCGGCGGCAACGGCGCCGCCGATGCCGCCGGTGATCGCGCCGAGGATTCCGGCCGCAGTGCGGCCGAGCCGTAGTTGATTGCCGTGGCCTGCGATTTGCTCAGCTTCACGTAGACGTACCGGCCGAGGGTGACGCCTCGCTTGACCCTCGTGTGCCCACCGTCCTCGGCCGGGTCGTCGCCCCCAGGCGGAGCTGGCCGTGGCTGAGCAGGAGTGGAACGAGCGGGTCATCGCCCGCTCACGCGTTGGCGAGGTACTGGCCCCGGGCAACGACGCCGTCGTCGGCCCCGCCGCCTCCGAGGGTCTGCCGGCTCCCGGTGTGCAACCGGAGCGGCCCGAACCGGCGAAGGCGGCGAAGCCGAAAACAGTGGTGCCGGTGTGGCGCGCGGGGCTGGCCTGGTAGGCGCTGTCGGTGGACTACCAGCGCATCCTGCAGACCCTCAGTGTCCGTAACCGACTCGGTCAAGGAACGTTGACGTGCCAGGAGATGGCCGCCTGCTTCGGCCTGGACCCCGTACCGGGAAAGGTGGAGGCACTGCGATCGAAGGCCAAGCGGCTGACGGCGCGCGGCTGGCTGATCGAGCTGGCACCTGGCCGATTCACGCTCGCGAAGGACGTGGCCGGGCAACGCGGCGGGTCATGAGCATCGTCATCGACCAGTAGACCATCGCCTCCGCGCTGGCGATGGAACGCTCGAAGTCGCGCACGAGACGGCGACTTCGCATCAGATGGGCGAAGAACCGCTCGACGATCCACCGCATGGGCAGCACGACGAAGCCGCGCATGTCGTCGCTGCGTTTTGACGATGGCGAGGACCAGGGCGAGGGCCGCGAGGCAGTACTCGACGAGGCTGCCGGTGTATCCGCCGTCGGCCCAGACCAGGGCCAGCAGGTGGTGCGCGGCAGTGACCTGGGTGAGCAGGACCTGGGCCGCGGCGCGGTCGCCCACATCCGCTGCGGTGACCATCACCGCGAGCAGCAGGCCAAGGGTGTCGACGACGTGCCGCTTGCGCCCGTTGATCAGCTTGCCGCCGTCGAAGCCGCGGCTGTCAGAGCCGACGACCGCGTCCGCTTTGACTGACTGCGAGTCGATCACGCCCGCGCCCGGCTCCGAGTCCCGCCCGGCCCGCTCGCGGACCAGGCGGCGGAGCCGGTCGTGGAACTCGCGGACCAGATCGTGGTTGCGCCAGCGCCGGAAGAACGCGTAGACCCGGTCCCACGGTGGGAAGTCGGCAGGCATGGCCCGCCACTTCGTGCCGTTGTCGACCAGGTAGCGGATCGCGTCCAGCATCGCGCGGTGGCAATAAGCCTCCGGTTGCCCACCCCGGCCCCGCAGCCAGCCCGGCACCGGCAGCAGTGGCCGGACCACCGCCCACTCGGCGTCCGACACGTCGGTGGGACACCGACGCTCGCGCGCCCCGTGGTCTCTGGCGTTCCCGAATCTGTGAGCCAGACAGTCACACGCGAGAGTGGCCGAAGTGGATCCCACTCCCGCGTTGCCGTAGAAATGCGACAACAGGGCCTCCTGGACCGCACGTTGGCTTCGACACCCTTCGAGCTACCAAGAGGCCCTGCTCTCATGCACGGCAGCCGCCGCAGTCACCCGATCGACTGACTTCTCGACGAGATCGGGACGACGGCAGTCGCGTCACTTCTCGTGATCGCTGGGACGGACAAATTCGCACTGCCCTCCAGGTAGACGGTCGGCTTGGTGACGCCCCTAGGCAGTGTCTTCAAATGATCACGGCTGGTGGATCATGGTGTCGTGATACGTCGCCATGAACTGTCCGATGCCGAGTGGGAGTTCGTCCGACCGTTGCTGCCCGAGTCGTTGCGGGGACGGAAGCGGCTGGACGATCGCCGGGTCCTGAACGGGATCGTGTGGAAGTTCCGGACCGGTGTCGCCTGGCGGGATGTGCCCGAGCGCTATGGTCCGTGGGCCACGCTGTATACGCGTTTTCGCAGGTGGGCGGCGGACGGGACGTTCGACGGGATGCTGCGGGCCGCTCAGGCGAAGGCGGACGCGGCGGGTGACATCGAGTGGCTGGTGTCGGTCGATTCCACGGTTGTCCGGGCTCACCAGCATACGGCCGGGGCCCGAAAAGGGGGCTCCGCGAACCGGCCCTCGGCCGCTCCAGAGGCGGGCTGACCAGCAAAATCCACCTGGCCTGCGACGGCCGGGGCCGTCCGCTCGCCTTCGTCGTCACGGGCGCAACACCAACGACTGCACTCGGTTCACCGCCGTGATGGAGACGATCCGGGTGCCCCGGATCGGACCGGGACGGCCCCGCGTCCGGCCCGACCACGTCCTGGGAGACAAGGGCTACAGCTCGAAAGCGATCCGCACCTGGCTGCGGCGCCGGGGCATCCCGCACACGATCCCCGAACGGGCCGACCAGGCCCGCAACCGAGCCCGGCGAGGCAGCCTTGGCGGCCGCCCGCCGGCCTTCGACCGCGAGATCTACAAGCACCGCAACGTCGTGGAACGCTGCTTCAACCGCCTCAAGCAATGGCGCGGCATCGCCACCCGGTACGACAAGAACGCCCAGTCCTACGAAGCCGCCGTCACCCTCGCATCACTTCTGATGTGGGCGTGACATTTGACGACAGAACCTAGGCCGCCTCGCGGGTTTGAGCCCGGTGCCGCGACTGACGAACCTGGCGAAGAGTCGTGTCTTACCGGCTCGAGGAGCGGCCAACCGCCCCCGCTACGTCCTACTTCTCCTCCGGCTCCCAGGCGCGGAGCAGGTCGAGCAGCCCTGCGTCTCCGTCAACGTGCAAGGAGTCGGCCTGGATCCGGTCGTACAAGTAGAGGACCAACTCACTGGCCGTGCCATGGACGGAGGCGCCGGCTGCGTCCGAGTCCTCGCCGGTCGCGGCAGTGGGCGCGGGGATGCGGGTGGAGCGTGCGCCGTCGCCGTCGACGGTGAGGCGCCAGGAGCGGCCCTCGGCGGCGTGGAAGTCGAAGGCCGTGGGCTTGTGCGGCCAGGCACTCGGCGTTGCGCAGACGGTGAACAGGAACTCCTCCGCACCGTCGAGTGCCAGCTCGACCGGCAGCGGCTGCGGGGCGCCCCAGGCGAGCTGGGCGTCGTAGGTGTGCACCGCGGTCTCCTGGACCCGGTGCCGGGCGACACCGCCGGCGGTCTGCGGTGACTGCGACGCGGGCCACCACGTCCAGCAACCGCTCTCCGGTCCCGCCGCGCGCAGGGCGCCCAGCAGAAGCTGCGTCGACGCGTCCAGCCAGGCCAGCAGGGCCTCACGCTCCTGCGGCACTTCCAGCGCGGCGCGCGCGGCGACGGCCTCGGCCGGGGGAGCGTCGGCGGGCCCCGCGCCGACAATGGCGGCCCAGAAACGGTCTCCCCCACCCAGGTGCTTCACCAGATCGAACAGCGTCCACCCAGGGCAGGTCGGCACCTGCGCGTCGAGACCGGGCGCGGCGGCGACCACGGCGCGGAAGGCGGTCGACCGTTCAGCGATCAGTCGCAACAGGTCAGGGAACTCAAGATTCTTTTCCACGCCGGGTGTCTATCACCGTGCTCCGGTGATCGGACAGCGATTTTCACAGTCGCCGCCGGTTGGCCATTGCGGACGTCCTCGCCTCCCACCGCTCGGGTGACAAGCTGCCCACTGCTGCGAGGACGCTGGTGGTGGCGGTACGCCAGGCGTCGTGCCTGTGGGTGCTCTGGCCTCGCCGCGCGGCCGGGCACCTCGGCGACGTGACGTCCACCCGGTGCGCGTCGCGGTCACGCTGCCGCTCGATGTGGTGGACGCGGAGGTCACGACGGCGGGGGGGGAGGACCGGTCGGGTCGGGAGTTCAGGTGACTCCCGTTCGACCAGCACTCCTCAAGTTCGGAACAACAACAGCCACTTAGAGGTCTTCTCATTTGGCGCTCGTCAGGTCCCTGGATACGAGTCGGGCGAGCTCGTGCAACCGCTGGTAGTACCGGGTTCCTGCAGGGTCGTCGATCTCGAGGATGACTTGATCCAGGTCCTCGAGGCAGCTCTGCAGGATGCGGCCGTTCTCCAGGTCGAGAGTGCCGCCGTTGTCCAGCCACGCAACAACGCAGCCAGCGGTGTACAAGTCAAGCAACCACATGTCTGTGTCTCCGCCCTTGATACCCCGTAGGCTGGCGGGAAAGGGCGCATATCGGTGTTCATTCCAGAGACGAACTGCGTGCGGCCTCTGTTCAGATGATTCGCTCACCTGCACCATGTTGCCGCAGACGCTGCGCCAAGCTGGCCTTCACGTCTTCAGGCGGCGGTAGCAGATGAGGCTGCAGGGGATAGCAGTGAAGGCGAGAACGTATTCGGCCTTGCGTTCGTAGCAGCGGTGTATGCGGCGACAGCCGGCGAGATACGACATCCCGCGCTCGACGGTCCAACGGTGCCGCCCAGTCGGGTGGAGGATTCGATACCTCTGCGGGCGATGCCGTGTCGGATGCCTCACCCGCGTAGCCATCGAGGCAGGTCGTCGCGTCGCCGTCGTAACCCTTGTCGGCGTGGAGCCTGGCGGGTCGGCGGCGGCGCGGGCTTCGGCGAGATCGGATCGGAACGACATGATTCCAAAGCGCTCTGGATTCCGGCCCCTTGAAAGACCCTCATGAGGAACGGCTTCACCCTAGCCATCGCCTTCGCAGCGATGGCCCTTTCGCGGCCTGGGTGGTGGCTACCCGTAGAGGGGGCCGAGCTCTCCTTCGCCCAGGGCCCTTACCTGGAGCTGGTCGTCGACCAGCCGCCCCTGGACCCGCGGGGCGCCGCGCAGGCGACCGCGTAACTGCATGCCTACTGCCATGACACCGTGCACGACCCGGTGGAGACCGGCGACACGATGGCCCGCTCGACGATGTGGTCACTCTGGTGGGACTGAACCAGACCAGGGCCCGTGTGGCGGTGTGCGGCTACCGGCCGCACACCGCCGCCCTGTCAGTACGGCACGGGCTCGGAGGGGAAGCAGACCGACCGGTCGCTCCTGCAGATCTCTGCCTCCGGGTCGAGCTCCCAACCGTGCCCGGGGTGGTCGAATGCCAGGAAGGTGACCATCCGGCCGGAGGGGAACCTCGCGACCGCCTGGTGCACCGGCCCCATGCCCTTGCTGCGCTTGACGTGGTCGAAACGCTGGGGCCGCCCTCGACGATCACGAAGCTCACGTTGCGGACCTCGTCGAGATTGTCCTCGCTGGTCACCCGGTCAGCATCGGCCGGGAGCGTGAGAAGCAATCCGGGCGCCGGCGGCTTCGCACCATCACCCGCGAGGGCCGGTCCGTGGCGAGCACCGCGGGCGCCACGGCGGTCCGGAGGCCCGCCCCGCCAGGCGCAGCCCGGCGACCTCCCGCGCAAAGCGCGTGTTCGCGTCGGCGCCCGTGTCCCCGCCGCCGGTGATCTGCTTGACGATCACCAACCGCCGGTCAGGCCAGCCGCACCCGCCACACCTGTGACCGCGGACTGCTGTCCAGGAGTTTGGGCTGCTTGGGGGTGCCAACGGTGGCGAGCAGGGCCTCATTGAACGGAACACGGTTCAGCGTGCTGACGAGCGTAGCCTCAGCTTCGTACGCGCGAGAGCGAGCGCCCTGGCCCCGCCGAAGTCCTGCTCGGGCCGGTTCTAGAGGTAGCGTCGTCCGCCCGACGGGTGGGGCGATCGGCATCAATGATGACTTGCACGTCTGCCGAGAAGCGGTGGTTGCGCGAGGAGGCTCCGACCGTGTGGTCGCGTACCGGGGTGAGGGTGCCGACCACGATCCACAAGCGCTCGACGCGTCGTCGGGCCGGGAGGCCTGGTACTACTGCGTGGATGAATGACGACGATGAGGTTCTTGAAAGGGTGCGCGCGCAGTTCCCGCCCGGTCAGCTGCCGCCGAGTGCGCCGCCTGATGCTGTCGCGGCGCTCGAAGCCGCCGTGGGTCACCCCATGCCCGTACTGCTCAAGCGAATCTATATCGAGGTGGCAGACGGCGGGTTCGGGCGCTGGGGCGAAGCACTGTCCTTGACCGATGATTCATATTCGTTCAGTGACAGCGGCCCCCTCCTGGAGGAGTACCTGACGGTGTGGCGTTCCCGTCCGAGTCATCCGGCGCCGGTTGTCCCCCTGCTGACATGGGGGTGTGCCATCTGGTCCTTCGTCGACTTCAGCACTCCCGAGGGGCGCATGTGGGGGTGGGACCCGAATCAGAGATGCCTTGGTCACGCCTTGTTCCCAGAGGGTTTCACCTTGGCCCAGCGGCTGGTCGGCTGGCTTGAAGGCAGGAATGAGGACTTTCCGCAGCCGCCGCCCATCACGGACTGCGCGGACTGCACGGCTGACATCGACGCGCCAGGCGGTGTGGTGCGGCTGAACTGATGGATGTGGCGGGGATCAGCTATTTGAACTGGGCTTCTTCGACCATCTGGTCGCAGGTCTCGCACCGAAGTCACGGTGTCAGTACGTGCTGCGAGGATCCGGGCAACCATTCGCAAGGAGATCAGCATGGGCACTTGGGATACCGGCCCCTTCGACAACGACACAGCTGCGGACTTCGCCAACGCTCTCGACGACGCCGGGCCCGAGGCTCGCGAAGCCCTGATCCGAGGCGTCCTCATCCGGACGATCGCCTCAACTGGCTATCTCACGGAAGCGGAGGAGGCGGTAGCCGCTGCCGCACTGATCGCGGCGCAATGCCCAGGAGGCAAACCCGTCGACTGGCCCTACGGTCCGGAATCACCAATGCCCGTGTTCCCTACCGACCTTAGGGGACTCGCCGACGAGGCCCTCGCCCGCATCGTCAGCGACGAGGCTGGGCCGGCCTCGAACTGGGTCGACCCGGAAGACTGGAAGCAGTGGCGGGCCGTACTCACTCGCCTTCGCGCAGTGCTCGCCCCGCCACCCCCTTCCCTTGCTCTCTTCGATATCCAGCCCTAACGGAGCGCCACTTGGCTCGGAAGTCGAGTCGGATGCCGTTCTCGCAAACAGGGCCAGTAGGCCCTTTCATCGAGCAGGGTGCGTTGAAGCGTTCGGCCTTGCCGTTGGTCTGCGGCCGGTAGGCACGGGTGAGTTTCCCAGTCATACCCAGCCGCGAGGCCTTCGAGGCCGAGCTCTTGCGAGAGGCACACGCGTTGCCGGTCAGGACCCGTTCGACGCGGGTGATGCCGTGAGCGTGGGAGAACGCGGCAGTGCGGGTGAGGAAACCTGCGCACGTCGCGACCTTCTCGTCGGGGCGGATCTCGAAGGCGGGAGTGGTCATCGACGGCGGAGCAGATGTAGTCGAAGCCCATCTGGCCGCGGGTGGCTCGGCCGGCCTGGCGGCCCAGTGTCCTGTGGCCGCCGTCAGGGATCCGGCGAGATTCTTCACACCCACGTGGATCAGCTCGCCGGGCCGGTGTCGTTCGGAACGGCGGATGACCTGGCCCGGTCGGGCGGTCGATCCACGCGAGCCGGGTTCACCCGGTGCGGGGTCAGGATCCGGTGCACGTTCGACGCGCGCAGGACCAACGACGGACCTAGGCCGTGTCCGATGGGTCCTGTGACTCGCCTTACGCTGGATCGTTTCGGTCGGTGTGGGGCGAGGCGATCTTTCAGAAGACGAGTGGATGCGGCTGGAGCGGCATCTGCCGCGTAACCGCGGTCGGGGCGGGCGTTGGCAGTGCCACCGCCGGGTGATCAACGGCATTCTGTTCCGGCAGCGGACCGGCCTGCCATGGCGGGATCTTCCGCCGCAATTTGGCAAGTGGAAGCCGGTTCACGATCGTCATCGCAGATGGTCGGCGGGCGGCACTTGGGAGAAGATCCTGCGGGCCGTCCAAGCCGATGCTGATGCGGAGGGGCGAATCGACTGGAGCATGGTGAGCGTCGACTCGACGTCCTGCCGAGCACACCAGCACGCAGCCGGCGCCCTCACCCGCGCGCCACGAATTCCGGGCCGCCGCAGTCGCCCGGCCAGACACCGTTCCGACGAGGGCCTGGGCCGCTCCCGGGGAGGGCTGAACTGCAAAATCCACCTGGCCAGCGAGGGCGGTCGTCGCCCGTTGGCCTTCTTCATCACGCCCGGACAGTGGGGTGACGCCCCGCAGTTCATACCTGTGCTCGAACAGGTCAAAGTCCCAAGGCTGGGCGGCGGACGCCCACGCACACGATCAGACCACGTCGGAGGAGACAAAGCGTATTCCTCTCGCCGAAACCGCCGGTACCTGCGGTGCCGACAGATCAAGCACACGATCCATGAAGCCAGGGACCAGCGAGCCAACCGCCAACGGCGGGGCAGCAAGGGCGGCCGGCCCACCGGCTTCGACACAACGGTCTACCGGCGCCGCAATGAGGTTGAGCGCACCATGAACCGCCTCAAGACGTTCCGTGCGGTCGCCACCCGCTACGACAAGCGGGCCTACGTCTTCCACGGGACAGTCACGGTCGCGGCGATCCGACTGTGGCTCCGCCCGTGACCACCGCTTCCGCGGCTACACCTCTTCCGGGACCAAGACGCCGAGCTCGACTTCCTCGAAAACGCGTGACCACCAGGCGTCGTCATCCTCGAACACCCGCGGATCGCTCTGCCGGGCCCGTTCAAGCACGTCTTCGACAAAGTCCTCGTAGTCGTCGTCCGCATCGCTCTTTCCCGAGAAGGCGAACGCCTCCCACACCTCCAGAACGTTCTGCAGACCAGCAACCGAAGAGCTGACCAGCCCGTACTGCTGATCCCCATCGCCTTCATAGCCGCGGACCATCCACACTTCACCGCTGTCGATCAGCAGCCAGTACGTGTTGACGCCGTCCTCGAACGCACCGAGGAACGCAGCCCGACCCGATGGAAGGTCGCGGACATCCAGCTCCCGACCCGAGTCCGGCACGAATATGCGATTGCAGTCGGCCGGCAACCCTCGCTCGACCAGCTCAGACACCGCCTCGCCGCCCACACCCAGGCGGGCGAGAGAGCTCGCGTCATATGGCAGCCACAGCGCGCTCGGCAACCGGCACCCCCTACTCGATCCGTCCATCCGATCCTCTCAGACTGCGTGGACGACCCGTCGTACAGGCCCTAGTCCGGGCCGGTCCCAGCTGTCGGTCCTGCCTCAGGTTGCACATTCAGGCCTCGTGCGTGACGGGCGTTTGATGCGGTGTCGTCCGGGGCCTGCTGGACCGGTCGTACAGCCCCGCCTCGCCCTCGGTCCGCCAACGCCGCACCTACTTGTGGGCCGCGCTGCACGGGAGTGGAGGCCCCTTCTCGACGGCGACATACGCGACTGGCCGGCCGGAGCTGAAGGGTTACAGCGGCGCCAGCTCCACCCTGCCTGTGAACCGGCCACCCACTTGATCCGCGAGCCAGTGGACGCGGGCGATCTGGTCGCCGTTCCGATCCCGGGCGTGAACGTGAACGGTGTGGTCCAGCGACGGCTCGTCCTGGTAGAGGTCCCGGGAAGGACCACCACCACGTTCATCCCGACGTGTTCACGCTGCCAACACTCGCAGGCAGTTCCAGTCCGTCACAAGCGGCGACTGCGCTCGATGCGACCAGCCTAGGGACTCCTCGTCAGAAAATGAGTACGCGACTTCGTGACATCGACTGATCATGTACAGATGGCCGATCAGCTGACGATCAGTACCTTGACTTTGCAGCACAGGATTCCGGACACCTGGGACAAGGATCCCTGGGCCGAGGTGCGGCCTCTGATCAACGGCGTAGACGTCCTGAAGGAGGTCCATCCCGAAGGGGTGGCTCTCAGTTGCCGGCACTGGACGGGACCGGCCGAGAGCTGGCCGCTGACGGTCACGGAGCAGCCTAGTAGGATCATGATCGCCGAGCCGACCTGCACAGTCGGCTGCTGCGGCGCCCTGTACGTCACCATCCGCCGCGAGGGCAATCAGGTCATCTGGGATGCCTGGGAGAACACCAGCAACATGACTGCCGTACCGACGGAGTTCCGCTTCGACGCCGTCCAGTACGAGGCTGAACTCGCACGAGCCGCGGCGGACCGTAGCTGGGAAGAGCCGGTGGACACCGTCGCCCGGCTCCTCCAGCAGACCCTTACGGACAGCGGCTGGTTCGAACGCTGGAACTGTGTCCTCACAGACGTCTGGCCACGCCGGGAGGAGCGTGACGCCCCCGAGGAGCTCACGAGCCCCGAGGGTGTTGATGTGGAATTCCACCAGCTCCAAGGACCGGGCGAGCCTCCCGTCCTCTACGAGTACGCGTTGTTCGTCATCCGCGACCGATCCGCGGAAGACCAGGTACGGCAGCACGCGAACCGCATCCTTGCCGACGATCCACGGAAGACTGCTCAAAGCCGGGGATGCTGACGACCAGCCAGCGGTCCCGCCGGTCGCGGCCCGACCGGTACGTCGATTCAGCGGGCCGCCCGAGTGGGCACGCACGGGCTGGAGCGTCAAGGAGCGCCGATGACGACCAGCGCGCCGTCGCCCGAATGGCGCGTCACCGTGCACCGCAGCTCCGGAGAGAACTCGGACCTGTCCGGCCGATCATGGGCTGTGGGAGGATGTCGTCTATGACTTGCATCCGAAGGGGCCGTGCCTCGTAGAACACCGGTCTCGCTTCGATCGCGGGCACGCGGTTGGGGAAGTCCCTGGGTGCGGTATCGCGATATCCCAGGTCTGTCGGGAGCGGGGAATGCTGCCGTCCGCATGCTCGAACGGGAACGATTGTCTCCGGGCATTGTGGCGGTGGCGCTGAGCGTATGGTCTGTGCGTGTTCACGGCACAAAGCGCCGGTGGAGGCAGTGGGAGGCTGAGTTCACCTGCCCGTGCTGCGGCGAGGGGTGGGCCCGAGACAAGCTGCAAGAGGCTCTGTTCATGCTTCCACCCGGGGCCGCCCGCGAACTCCGGGTGCAGGTCGAGCGCCTGGACGCGATGCTCCTCGGGCGAACGCATCACGAGCCGCTGGCAGATCCAGAGTTGGCGTGGTGGCATCGCAGGTGCTGACCGCACCCACGCCACCCACTGGGCGTTGGCTCTTGTGTGACTGATCGGGGGGATCTGACAGAGGCGGAGTGGCGACGTCTGGCGCCGCTTCTGCCGACGGGGCAATAACCGCTGCGGGGCGGTGGCGCGATCACCGCAAGGTGGTCAACGGCATCCTGTACAGGGTGCGGACCGGAGTGCAGTGGCGTGACCTACCTGAACACAACGGGCCGTGGAAGACCATCTCCGAGCACCATCGGCGCTGGTCGGCCGACGGAACCTGGGAACGGTTGCTCCAGCAGATGCAGGCCCAGGCCGATGTCGCGGGTGAGATCGACTGGGACGTCTCGGTTGATTCCACCTCCATCCGTGCCCATCGCGTGAAAGTACCGCACCTGCTCGCCCTGGCGGAACCTGCCCCACGAACTTGGTGCGTTCCAGACCGCACACAAGCGCCTGATCAGGTGGGCTGCCGATGGCACCTGGCGACGGATCTTCGCGCCGTGCTCGCCAGGCGGACGCGGCTGAAGAAGTGAAGCGGGCGGTGTCCGTGGAATCCACTGTCTGCCGGGCTCGCCAGCACTCGGCCCGGGGCAAGGAAAGGGGGCGGGCAGAACTGAACCTGCCGATCACGCACTCGGGACGCTCCCAAGGCGGCCTGAGCACGAAAGTTGACCTCGCCGGTGACAGGCGGCACGGCCCCTCGCCGTTCATGTCACCGCGGTCAGGCTGGCGACGCGCTTGTTTTCGAGGCGGTCATGGCTCGCATCAGCATCCGGTGCCGGGGCCCCCCTGGGCAGGCCACGAAGCCGACCCGATACGGTCCTTGCGGACCGGGCCAACTTATCCCGGGCCGTCCGCCGGCGTCTTCGTCGCCGAGGCATCCGGGCCGTTAGTCCGCAGCCTTCTGACCAGGTCGGACACCGCCTCCGGCGAGGCCGGGCCAGCGGTCGTCCACCCAGTTTTGACGCGGTGCATACAAGCAGCGCAACACCGTCGAGCGTTGCATCAACCGTCTCGAGCAGCGGCGCGGCCTGGCCATGCGGACGGACAATCTCGCCATCGCCTACGAGGGCGCCCTCCACTTCCGGATCAGGCCGTGGGGCGGCGGCGGGCGCGGAGCAGGCGGACGCCCTTCACGGCGTAGACGGCGGTCATGAGCGCGAAGCCAGTGGGCGTGAGCCAGAGCCAGGATTCCGTTACCACGAGGCTCAGTAGCAGGCCACCGAGACATAGCAGGGTGCCGACGGTCTCCAGCAGGTCGAGCCGCGCCTTGGAGCGCACCGCAGAGTCAGGTCCGCGCAGTCGGCGGATGACGGGGACGAGAGCGAGGGCCTGCAAGACGGCCAGACCGAGAGCGATCCAGACGAACCAGTCGGGTATGTCCACGGCGCGCACTGTATCGCCCGCCCGGGACCTCGGGACGAAGATCCGAAAGAAGCACCCTAGACCTGTCTGACAAAGGATCTTGGAAGCCCGTGCCGGCAGGCCGCTGGCGGGCTGCGGATCACGCCGGTTCCAGCAGGACGGCCGGCAGCGTCCCAGTCACGATCGCGTCTTTCGGCAGGGAGAGCCCGAAGAACTCCTCGACGACACCCAGCGCGGCGCGGTGCACCTCTCTTTGGTCCCGCTCCGGGTCCGGGAGCCCAGCGGCCGTCAGCCGCTCCTGCATTCGAGCGGCTGTCACGGGGGCGCCTTCGACCCCCTGGTAGCCCCACGAGCTGTCCAGATGCAGGTTGCAGCCGCTCAGCAGTTCGCCGTCGTGGAAGTACTCGAACTGGGGCGGGACCGGCTTGCCGTTCTGCTCTTCATATTCCAGGAGGCAGACGTGCGCGCCGCCGCGCGAGACCGGAGCCAGCGGGCCGAACTCGCCCTGCCAGCCGCCGTACGCGACTGCGTACGTCCAGTCCCCCGCGCGGCCGAGGCGCAGGCCGATGCCGTCCAGGGAATCGCCGTAGTTGTCGTCCATGAGATCCAGGAGCGAGGTTCCCGTCTGCTCCCCGACCGACACGATCATGTGCTCCGTGTCGTACACCAGGGTCGCCGCAAGGCGTTCAGCGAGCTCATGCGCGCTGAGTCCACTAGCGAGCACCACGTGGTAGCCCCCGAAGGCCACGGATTGAGGAGCGGCAAGCCAGGTCGTTCCGTCTGTCATGATCGTCATCATGACCGCTGCCTCTGACAGTGCCTAGGTGTTTCCCGTACCAGCGGTCCAGAAGCCGGCATCCCGCGTTCACGAATCTCGGTTCTGGCACAGATCTTGGGGAGCGGCCGCAGAGTGTCACCACGCCCTCGATTGTGAGGGGATGGGTCGTATGAGTGCGCGTACACCTTGCCGCCTGGCGACCGGAGATGATGCCCATCAGGTTCGGAGTCACCTCCGCCGTGGCCGGTGTGAGTGCGGGACAGCCGAACCCCTGCCTCAGTTCGGGCTCAGGCCCGATCGACGGGTGTCGACAGCTGGCAGAGAAGCAGGTAAAGGCACCAGCCAGTCCCGATCACGGCGTGAATCGACGTCGGATCAGTCCTGCAACATGCTGTGAGGGCTGTCCCGTAACTGCTTCAGCGTCAGTCGATGATGGGCCCGGCTGCCGACCAATGCTGGCCACGGGGTCTTTGATGTCCGGAAGCCAGGCGACTGCCGTTAGCATCGACGACCGCGTAGTCGCCCACGATCTTGTATGGGTCACCGTCCTCGTAGAGCCACACGGTGACGCAGCCCTTCGAGATGTAGGTGTCGAACCAGACGTCGATCCCCTCCGCCTCGGAACGGACCGTGAGCGCCTCCCCCGGCTTCATCCAGTAGTCCTCGCAGTACGGCTCGATGAAGAGACAGAGGTTGATGTCTCCCTGGTTCTCTACAGGCATACTGCTGCGCCCATTGGTCCCCCCAAGGATCAACGCCCACCGACAGCGCAACACACTAGCCTCAACGCCCGCGCCTCGAAGGTACGCTCGACACGCAGCGCACCTGGCCGAGGGCGAAGCCGTGCGCGACACCGTGGCAGTCGATCACGGGTTTGACGCCGCATTTCCACGAGAGACGGCGGTACTTGTCGAAGTCGCAGCCGCAGCCGCAGCCGCAGCCGCAGCCGGCGTATCAGCAACGCGACTTGCTACAGGGGATCGACCCGCCCGCGCCGGCGCGCGCCAACGCTGTCTGGCAGCCGCCGCAGTCGGAGTCGCCGGCATCGCCGGAGTTGGCGTACACGGCGGCAATGTTGCCGGCTGCCCTGCCCTGCGGCGGCGACGCGCACGGCGCCGTAGTCGGCGTCGATCAGGTGGGGTGCGGAGCTGTCCCCGGACCCGCGAGTGAACCCTGTCTTCGGACGGCCTCTGTCACGGGGAACAAGCATCGAGTCGGGTGCCGCGATGTTGCAGGACCATCGAACGCGCCGAATCCATCCAGGCAGGCACACGAACCCCACCCGGCTGAACGACAAGGGCGAGTCGAGCAAGCCGAAGGGGATGAGAAGGGGTCGGACAGTGGGGTCTCTTGCGTCCCGGCGGATCGGTTCCCGCACCTGCCAAGATCCACCCGGAACCGATACGATCGGGCACCGGCGAAACTCGGGGGAGGCTGCGTGTCGGGACAAGTCGCCGCACGGCGTAACACCTTGCTGGTGGCCGCTGCGACCGGTGTGGTCGCCGGGCTGGGACTCACCGGCGACATCATCTTCGACGTCTTCAATGGCCGCACCGCCTGGGCTGTCTGCGGAGGGGCGGCCCTGGTCGCGGCCGGCCTGGGCGCGTACGGGACACTCAGAGGCAACCGTGCTGAGGACTCGGCGCCTGCCCAGGAGGCGGTGCCACAGGCGCTGCCGCCCCGCGAACTTCCCCCGAGGGAAGTGCTGGTGGGCGACACCACGGCCCTGGACGGTTTACGCGTCTATTTCCGAGACGTGCCCGCGCCCGGCAACCGCACGCTCCCTTCGAGCAGCGCCGAGAGCCAGTCGAAGCTCGTCGTCGTACATGGTCAGCCCGGCGTGGGAAAGACGGCCCTGGCGTCCAACGCCGCGCACGAGGTGAAGGACGCCTACCCGGACGGCCAGATCTACCTCGACCTCCACGGTGACAAGGCGACTCCGAAAAGCAGCGCGGACGCCCTCGGCCACATGCTCCGCAGCCTGCATGTGGCGCGGGAGGACATGCCGGACTCCGTCGACGAGCGGGCGGCGATGTTCCGGACACTCAGCGCCGGCCGGCGACTGTTCGTCCTCCTGGACAACGCGCACAGTACTGACCAGATCGAGCCTCTGCTGCCCACCGGCGCCGGGTGCTCGGTACTGATCACCTCCCGGCGGGCGCTCTCCCTCAACAGCATCACGCAGCGGGAGCCCGTCCCGGTACATCTGCCGGACGACCAGAACGCACTTGCCGTGCTCTCCCACTACGCGGGGCAGGAACGCATTGCCGCCGAGATGGAGGCGGCGATGGACATCGTCCGCTTCTGCGGCAACCTCCCGCTTGCCCTGCGCCTGGTCGGCTGCAAGCTGAAGCAGCGCTCCGGTTCCAGTCTTGGCCGCATGCGCGCGCTTCTGGAGGACGAGAGAAGCCGCCTGGACCACCTGAAGTTCGAGAACCGCAGCCTGAACGCCTGCCTCATCTTCAGCTTCCAGGGCCTCACGCCGACCACTCGCTCCTCGTTCGCCATGCTCGCCTCCTTGCCCGCAGGCCGGTTGACGGACTGGCACTTCGCCCGGCTCGCGGCCACCCCCGGGGCCGGTCCCGCGGCCGGCGACGAACTGGTCGAGGTCGCGATGATGGAGACGCTGGACGGGGAAGGGGGCGGCAACTCCGAAGGCAGTTACCGGATTCACGATCTGATCCGTGTCTTCGCCGCCCGCCAGTACGAAGAGCTGCCGCCGGAGGAACGGAACGCTCTGGAGGAACGCCTGGTCCGGGCCTACCGGGACGCCGTTGTCCACTGGGCGGCTCAGCGCGCCCCGGAACTGCGCGCCGAGGTCGACCCCGGGCGCGTGCCGGACCTCCGTGACTCGCCGACGACGGCCGCCGAGTGGGTCGCCGGAGAGCAGGACCGTCTCCGCTGGGCGATCGACCGTGCACGAAACCTTGGGCTGAACACGGTGGCGGCAGAGATCGGAGAGGCGCTGTCCTACTTCCTCGACGACATCACACTGGCCCCGAACTCCGCCGACTGGCTCTTCAACGCTCCGGGGGAAACGCGGTCGCGGGTGCTGGCCAGTCTTTGCAGGGCACGCGCGAGGGCTGCCCTGGCCGAAGGCGACCCGGAGAGAGTGCTGTCGCTCCTGGCCTCAAACAACGACGATGCAGTGGCGAACTCCGGGGACCGGGCCGCATGGGCCCGGGACGCGATGGTCGTCGCCCGGGCGCACACCGTGAAAGGCGACTACCGCACCGCCCTCGACCGCATGACGATCGCGGTGGATCGGCTCCGCGCGGCCGACGACTCCTGGCACACCCTCGGTTCCCTCGAACTACTGGGCGAGCTGCAGCGCTGGAGTGGCAAACCGGAGCTGGGCGAGCAGAGCCAACGGGAGGCTCTACGCATCGCCGAACAGGCGGGCGACCTGAGGGCTCAGGCACGGCTGCGGCGAACCCTGGCTGAGACACTGGGCTATCTCCGACGTCCGTCGGAGGCGGCCCCGCTGCTCGAGTCGGCCAGGGACGGCTTCAGGCTTCTCGGCGACCGCCGCTGGGAAGGCGCCACCGAGTACGCCCTCGGCAGGATCTACCGGCTTCTCGGAGAGCGCCAGAAGGCACTCGACTGCTACAGCCGGGCGGAGGGCATCTTCGGACCGATGGGCGAGCGGCTGTGGGTCGGCCGCGTGAACAACGCCCGTATCCGCGTCCTCGCCGGCATGGGCCAGCTTGATGACGCCGCCGCCACCGCCCGCGAGGCGATCGCGCTGTTCGAGCAGCTCGGCAACGAGATGTGGGTGGCGCACACCCAGCGGGACGTCGGCTGGCTGCACCTGCGTGCCGGGCGTCCCCAGGAGGCCGAGGCACCGCTCACACACGCCGTGGATGCCTGCGCCGCAGCCGGCGATGCCTACGCGGGCGCCATGGCACGTCACCTGCGCGGCGTGGCCTACCGCGAACTGGGCCGGTTCCCGGAGGCCCATGCCGACTTCGACGCCGCGCTCGAGGTCTACAGGTCCGGTTCGTACGAATGGAACGAGGCCGCGGTCGCCCACGACGTGATCCGCACCCTCCGAGCGGAAGGCCTCACTGGGGAGGCCGACATCATGGAGCGGGACATCTCCGCCGCCAACCCGATCTTCGGCCATATGCACGGCCGGGACGGAGCGGTCGCGGTGCCGGACGAGGACTGAACCAGCCGACGTCCTGGTCCTACCTCGCGGCCTGGTGCCTGGGGCCCGGCCGGGACGCCTGATCCATCGCACCAGCCCCGGCCTGCCCCGCTCGGTCAACAACATCGCCAGGCAGTTCCTCATCACTGTCTTCACCGACGAGCCGGGCAGCGTCCACGACTCCTCCACTCGCATCTCCATCACCGAGACACGCGCGACAGAGTGACGGCGCAGACGACACGGCGTATACGACGACCCCCGCGGTCCTGACGAACGCCGGGGTCGTTCCACCTTGCCCCGTCGACAACCAGACTGTCGCGTTCGTACTCATCGTCAGCGTCGCCCAACACTTGTGGCCTGCGAAGATGTCTTTCGAGGGGTGGTTGAGAGGGAGGGGAAACGGTGAGAAGTCTGGTGGAGGACGCCGTCGCAGAGACTCTGCGCTGCGCGGGAGGCGAGACGATCCGTCTGTATGTGGCAGCCTGCGTCGAGCGGATGGCGCCGCTGTTCGTGGGGTTGCGGGCCGGCGCGGTAGGCCGCGAAGCCGACCTGGATCTGTACGTGGGGACCGGACGCGACCTCTGGTCCGCCGACCGCCCGCTCGCCGACGCCTCCGATCGCGTTCGTGTGCTCGAGCAGTTCCCCGAGCTTCGGCCGAGCGACGAGGGGATCTCCGATGTCGCCGGCACGTACGCCTTCTTCGCCGCTCTCGTCCTGCGCCACGCCTTGCTGGCCAACGGCTCCGGGAGCGCGGACGACGCGGTGTGTTGTGGTCACGCGGCTCTCACCGCGATGGGGATGTTGGATCAGAACGTGGGAGGCGCTGCTTTCAGAAGCGAGGAAGAACGGCTGCAGCTTCTGTCGGTATCCGGCGATGTCGGGGTGCTGTGGGAGGCAAGCGTGGAGGCGGGGCGGGAACTGTTCCGCACCGTGGCGAGCCTCACCGCACCCGGCTCTGGCCTATGAGGCACCACTCGGAAGCCGAGCCGGATCCCTCAGCGGCGGGCGGTGAACACATCGTTGGCCGAGCTGGTCATCTACAGGGCTCAGTCACACGAGCGATGGCGGTGTGAGTGAGCGCTCCAGGGAGTGTCCGGGCGATCCAGGGCCCTGCCGCCCCGCCGATTCGCTCTGCCAGGATGTCTCCATGCCTCTCACACCCAGTGACCCATCACAGCTCCCCGCACCCTGGTGGGTACCTGACACCAGCATGTCGGGCGTGGAGGAGGAGCTGCGTCGCGAGCTTCCTCCAGGGCATCTGCTGCATGGTGCACAGCTCGTGGCGGCTGCGCGATGTGAAGGTTGTGACGGTGTCCTTTTCGCCGTGACCGACGGGCCCTTCCCCTGGGCCGTCGTGCATCTGACCTGGAAGGGACGCGAAGAGCACCTCCCCTGGCCCATGACCACGCCTCTGGCCAGCCTTGCCGACCTGCTCGTCGAGTGGGCCGATCACGGGTGTGGTCGCTCTCCCGAGCTTGATCGGCCGGACGGTTCCTGAAGCACTCCGTCACACCAGATGCGGCCGTGCGGCTCGGTTGGCACTTGTGCACGTGAGTTGGCGCCAGTGAGCAGTTCAGTTGCGGCGCGGGCGTTCCGGCAGATGACGGGGTATCCGTGGCGTGTGGGCGCGCTCAGTCACCCCCGGCCCCGGACATGACGTGTTACACGTCCCGGCATGTCGCGGCATTGCGGGTCGGCACCTTGACTCCGTTTGCTTGAGCCCGGGCAACTACGCTCGGTTCCCAGGCGGCAGTGATCGCGCCGGACGGGTTCCGAGGGGAGTGCGCGATGCGCGCTGGGTGGATCAGGCTGTGGCAGTGGACGGCGTATGGCGGGATCGGGCTGAGTCTGTACGCGGGCTGGTTGACGTTCGATGACATCCGGGACCGCGCTTCCAGTGAGCGCGACATCAGCGCGGCGTGCGATCGGCTTGTGTCCGGGGCAGCGGTGATGGACCTGCAGGGCGGGATGGTCCGGGCAAAAGCCAGCGACTACGACAAGTTCAGGCTCGATGTGGACGAGCTGCCCGGTTCCTGCACCATCTCCAAGGTGCCTGGTCCCGGCAAGACCACCGGCCTGTTCACCTTGACGGTGCGAGTCAGCAACCCTTCCAAGCCGTTGTACTGGATCGGTGACGACAACGATCTCGAGCCGTTTCGCGACAGTCTCGGCAGTCAGAAATCCGATGTCACCGCTGTCGCCGATCGGCGCCCCGAACCACGACCCATCGGCGATGGCGCCCTGGGCCGGTACGGAGACTGGTACACCACCATTCGCGCCGAGTGCGGCCCCGGCAGCCGCGCGACGTCCCCGAAGCTGCTGAACGTCACGGCCCGCGCCGACTACGACGACGTCTCCGCAGCGGACCGTGAGCGCCTCGCCCACATCGCCCGCTCGGCCACCGAGGCGCTCACCGACCGGATCGGTTGCCAGAGCCGGCTGCCGGCCCTGCCTGACCACCAGTTGCCGTCCGTACCTTCTGACCTCCGCCCTGCGCAGGCGACGGACGGTTCATGCCGCTGGTTTGCTCGACACGTCCAGGAGCAGGGGCAAGGCCGGCTGCCCGACCGTGCCCTCGCGACACCTGCCCTGGCGTCCCCCACCGAAAGCTGCCTTCTGGCGGTCAGCCCCGACCAGGTGGGCCGTATCGACGACGGCTTGCCCGAAGACCAACACGGTTCCGCACGCAGCGCGCTCACTCACTCGCCGTGGTGGCTGCGCACCGCCTCCTACTTCGACGCGGAGGCGCACACGGTGGGATACGAAGGCCTTCGCGGCGAGGACAAGGTCATCACAGCGGGAACGGCCGGACACGAAAGCGGCGCGTGGTGGGCCTCCTCCGTATGCGGCGGCAAGCCCGCCCTGCACACCCTCAGCTCCAGCTACACCTATGACAACGTGCTCGGCCCCCAGACGCTGTCGGTCCTGTTCCGCGCGTACGTCGACGACATCACGAAGCGGCGCGGCTGCACTCACGTGACGTACCCGGACACGAAGGACTTCAGTACCCCCTGAGCAACAGCCCGTACTGAGCACGCCATCTGTCGGATGATGCCGACTCGAATGCGCACACGAGGCCTGTGAGCGTGCTGTTGCTGGTCAGCCGCGGCCCGGCGGTCGACCGTACGAGCGTGGTAGTCGGCCAGGGGGTTGCGATAACTGAAGGCGCCGGTGATCGGGGTGGGGCGGGTGTAGCCGAAGCGGGTCCACGCGTGTCGGTGGGGGCCGTGATCGCGAAGCAGGGCAAGAGTGCTGACGACCGGCAAGGACGACGGCAACGATCCGCGGGACACCGATGCGGTCCGCGCTGTCCGCAGCCTGATCAGCGACGCCGTCCTCCCACACCTCCTGACCACCGACTCCACGGTCCGGGAGGCCGCCCTCGGCGCCACCACCGCACTACTTCAGTCTCCCGACCTTGCCGATCGAATCCCGGAGACCACCCAGATAATGCGTCGGCTGCTCTCCGACAGCGCCGACCGGCGTGAACGCGCTGCCGCGGTCTTGAACATCGGCGCCTGGGGGGAGGACACCGCCAGTTGGCTCACCGACCCTGACCCCGCCATCCGTGCCTGCGCAGCGCTGTCCCCAGGATGCAAGGACAAGGCCAAGCACCTGATCCTCGAGGCGCTGCTCGACCCGGCGACCGTCGACTCCTGGTTCCTCGAACCCACCTCGGCCGACCCCTGGGCCGGACAACCACTGCCGCACATCGAAGGCCGCCTGCGACGCGCTCTTCTGGCCACAGCCATCGACCGCATCAAGAAGACCAAGCGGCAGCTCTACGGCAGAGCCGGATTCGAACTGCTCCGCAAGATGATCCTGCTCCAATAACCCCTCGCAACGGTGCTGGTCTGTTACAGCAGCCAGTCCGGGTGGCCCTGGTCAACATCTCGTGATCACCCAGCGCGACCAGAGTCGAGGGGTGCTCCCTCAAGCCCCTGCGCCGGAGTGAAGCAACGTGGGTCAGCCCACCCGCCGGCTGGCGTTGGATTGTTCAGCGTCGTTCCACATGATGGGCATGGCCCCGACCGGTGCGAACTTGATCTGTGGATCGGAGCTTTGGACCAGACACATCACGCGGCGGCCGAACAACGCGGCCCGGCGGGCGTTGTCGGCGACGATGTCCAGGATGACCTGCGCGCTCTCCGGATGTGCTGCGGCGAAGACATCGAAGTCGGTGAAGACCAGGACCAGGCCGGTGGCCTCCGGGGCGATCCCGTAAGCGGCGTACGAGGCGACATCACCGAAGCAGTCGTTGAACGCGTCAAAGCTGCGTCCGTAGTAGTCGGGGAAGTCTAGTGCGGCGCCGACCCCTCTGAGGAGGTCTCCCTCCGATGACCAGGCGGCCGCGTCCAGACTTGTGACTTGGTAGCCGTGCTCGTCCAGCCATGCTGTGCACTCCTCCAGCAGACTCCGGCGCCAGAAGAGCGTGACAAAAGTGTTCTGCACGAGGCGGAAATCGAGGTCTGGCCCGGCGTCAGGGGCAAAAGAAGCCATGCTGTTGACCCTAACCGGTCGTGGCGTCAGGAGGGCGCGGCATCTCGTCACACTCCGTGACGGCTCCCCGAGATCTGTGCCAGAACCGGTTGCGGGAGTCGTTTGTCCATGAGTTTGGACGTCACTCGCGGCCTGTGTCGGCCATGAGTCGATGAAATGCGATGTCGGCCAGTAGTTCGATGAGCTCCGGCCTGTGGTGCTGGAGGGGCCATAGGATGCGCGCGTGACTCGGTTCGATGAGGTCAAGGCGACGTTCTGGGGCGAGGGCCTGTATGGGGTTCAGGAGCCGCTGACCGACGTAGCTGTCGAGGATGCCGAGCGTCATCTCGGGGTGCGTCTGCCAGCTTGAAGATCAAGAGACCCGTGGTCGAGCACGGCTACGCGGAACTCATCTCAGCCATGTACAAGGGCACACAGGAACCCTGAACACCGCGCGAACGGGAGGCGGCGAACCCGATCTGCACACATCTCCCGTGCCTTCGGCTGGCCGGAGCCTGGCCGGAGCCGACCCGGGTACCCCGCCTCTGGGTCCGGCTTCCCCAGCACCTGCGCCAACCGAGCTGTCGCCGTCACCACGGCCGGCCACCCCGACGAGGCAAGGTACTCCTCGTCCCGGGCCTCGGGGCGCGCCGACGGTGGTGGCTGTGTCGACGGGGCGGGGGTGAGCGGCGAAGTCCGTGTTCGTCCCTGCCGGCCGGTGTGAGGCGGGCTGCACCCGCCTCACACCGGCTTCGAAACATCGCTATCACTCCGGAGCCAAACTCCAGGTTTGGTTTCCGGGCCGGAGCCTCAGTTGTTGGCCAAGGTACGGTCGAGGAGGGGCAGCAGATGGCCCCAATGGCGCTGCAGCGCAGCGGGGTTGAAGGCGTCGGTGTCGGACATGGTGAAGCCGTGGGCGGTGCCGGGGTAGATCTCGGAGGTGTAGCCGACACCCGCGGCGTCCAGGGCTTGGTTGAGCTCACCGAGGGCTTCGGGCGTCAAGTCTCCCTCGGCATGGCCGAGATGGATCTGGGCCGTGATCTTGGAGAGGCTGTCGGGCCCGTCGACGCCCACGGGAGCGTGGAATGCGGCGACGGCGGCCACGTGGCCGGGGTGGGCCGCGGCGGTGCGCATCGCCAGGAGGCCGCCTATGCAGTAGCCGGTCACCGCCACTGGTCCGGCGCCGACCTCGGGCTGGGCGGTGAGGAACCTGAGGTAGGCGTCGGCGTCGCTCAGGGCACGTTCGGGGGTGTGCGCCTCGATCAAGGGCATCAGCTGGGCGAAGACCGCGGGCCGGACTTCTTCTCCGATGTACTCGGGAAGTTCGATCACCGGTGCGGGGCCGTGCCGGTAGAAGAGGTTGGGGACGAGTACGTAGTAGCCGTGCCCGGCCAACTCGCGGGCCATCTCCCGCAGCACGGGCCGGATGCCGAAGCCGTCCGCGTACATCAGCACCCCTGGGTGCCGCTCGCCGCGATCGGGGAATGCGGCTAAGGCGTCGGCCTGGCCGTCCGCGGTGGGAATGTGCAACATCTTGGTGGGCATGTCTTCTCCTGTCGTGGTTGACGTGTCGAGCTGGATCAACACGACAGGAGGCGGAGCCCGCGCAGCAGCGCCAGATCCTCGTTCCAACAACAGGCCAACACCGGCCCGTACGGCGCTCAGAGGAGCGCCGGGTCACCAATCAGTGTGTGGCGCAATGCCGTCCCGGTAGTCATCGCCACACAACGTAGCCCACCGGACAGATGCGATACCAGCCTCAGTGCACAGTCCTGTTCGCGAGAATGATCTCGGTCAGCACTCGGCCTCTTTCCAGTCCGACGCGCAACCGTGAAAGCGATGCCGAGCTCGTGCCCGCATGGTCCTCGCAACACTTCGAAGGATCTGCTCGAATCCGAGCCGTCCAGCGGCTCGCCAGGGATCGAGAAGAGACTCTCGACCTGCCGTTGACCCATGACCTCAAACTGCGGCTCGTCCCTGGCTCTTGGCGGTTCACCAGCCGCCGGCCAACTCGTCGGGGCATGTCGGTGGCGCCTGGCGGAGTCCCGTAGGGGCGAGAGCAGGCCTCCTCGGTGCGCTCGAACTCGCAATCGGCGCGGTCTTCACGAACTGGGGTGCGTCGCGGAGGCCGAGTCAGGTCCGCGCGTGATCGCAGCCGCAACGCGCCGGGAGCGGGGGAAGCCCGACGTAGGCGCGCAGGGCGTCGTGGGTGTCGGGGAGCCCTTGGGGAGCGAGTCGTATACCGATGTCGGCGGTGTTCCAGTGGCCTTCTTCCAGGTCGGCGACCGTATGGAGGAGTTGTTGCTGGGGGCGGCTGAGATCGGCGTACGGGGGCAGAGGCTCGGGTAGCGGGACGGGGAACACCTCGGGTAGGACCGTCCTTGCGACGTAAGTCCTGTTGTGGGGCGCGATGCGTGGGAGACACGTGACCACGACGGCGCTCGGGACAGGAGCGGGCAGGGCGAGCAGGGTCTCGGCGGTGTGGCGGTGGAAGTCGCCCTGGCCGAAGTCGGTGGCAGGCACGGGCGTGGGTGTCGAGGCGGCCGCGGCGAGTTCGGCGACGGCGCGGTCGAGCAGCGCGGTGCCGGGAGTCGCACCGGTCCTGCCGGCCAGGTGGGCGATCGCGACGGCAGCCGCCCAGCGTACGAGGCTGTCCTCGGCCTCCAGGTAGGAGGCGAACTCCTCTGACAGCGCAGGCGTTCCGACGATGCCCACAGCGACGAGGGCGGTGGCCGTGGCGACGGGATCGGGCTCGCGTGAGGCGAGGGCGAGCAGCAGCGGAAGCGTCGTCTCGGCGGCCTCGGGAAACCAGGCAAGGAGATAGGCCGCCCGGGTCCGTATCCGAGGGTCGGCGTCGCCGAGGAGGCCGAGCAGGCCAGGGAGTTCGGCGAGGACGGCGTCGTACGAACGCATCGTCGCGTCCCGGGCGTCGACCGGGTTGCCGGCCGTCAGCCACTCCCGCATTCCGGCCAGATTGCGGCGTCGCTCTTCGTCGTGCTCGACGGCCAGCTGCTCGTCGTACCAGGGCAGCAGCTTCTCCGGGGTGCGCTCGGCTGCCTCCGAGCGCCAGACAGCGACATCGGCCCCGTCGAGGATCTCGAGCTCATCGTCCCAGCTCACCGCCAGCCTGGTCAGAAGGTCCAGTACACGCTCACGGGCCGGCGCCCGGCCGGCGAGGGCGATCCGGGCGAGGAACGGCACCGCGAACGGAGAGGCCTGGCAGCGCGTGCCCTGATGAGCCAGGTGGTTGAACAGCCCGAGGAAGGCGTCCTCCCGGGCCGTCTCGTCGTCCCCGCACACGGCGCGTATCCGGCCCGGGACGTCCTCGGCCGACCCGTAGGCGTGATTCAGCCCCGCCCAGTCCACCTCGTCCAGGCCGGCCAGCATTTCCTCGTACTCCACGATCATGGCGTCAGGGTGACAGACCCCTCCGACATCGACGTTCGGGATCGTCATCCGGCCGGGTCCTCAGCCGTCCAGGCCGCCGTCGTCGCCCTAACCCGGACCCCAGCGGTGCTGTACGCAGGCGGCCGCTCTTGGACGCCGGCCAGCCCCGTTGCACGGCGCCGCGCGGCCCCGGCTCGACCCCAACCACAAGGGCCGCAAAAAAGGGCCACGAGGTCAGTATCTGGATGGAGAACGCCCGCGCCGTCGCCTGCCCCCGGACCTCGAGCAGTGCCAGGCCGAAAGTCTGCGCGTGGAGTCGTGGGGCCCCCGGCGCCTCAGGGCAGATACGGCTCGTACCACCGGCCAGGCCGGGGCCCAGGAAGGATCGATCTCCGCCAACTGCTCGCACCGCTCCACCGACTCCCCCGGTTGGCCGGGAACCTCTGGCTCGTGAGGCTGAACCTTCGCCCCGTGCCTCACCCCACGCGGGTGGGGCACGGCCATATTCGAATGTCGTACCGCTCCGGGCCCTCGGAGCGCCGCCAGACCCTCACCTCGTGCTCGCCGCCGTCTGGCAGCACCAACACGGGCCCGGGCTCCCTTCCCTCCACATTGACGAGAGTGACTTCTCTGTCAGGCGCTTCGATCCGCGAAGTTCCCAGCAGCGTGCCTGCGCCGTCGGGCGCCGGGCCTTCCCAGACCGACAGCACGACGCCGACATGCGCTGCAGAACTGAGCGTGGGAACGCCGACCGCGTCCCCGCCGCCCTCAACCGAATCGCCTTCAGGAATGGCGCTCACGATGTCAGCACCATGCCCGCTGTCGGCGACAAGCCAGAACTCGCTGTGTGACACCCACAAGGAGTCAAACACCACGTCCCAGGGCTGATCAGCGGGGAAGAGGTCTTCACCGAACACCATCGCAGGATTCATGCCGCCACCGTAGGCCCGTTCGCCACTCACCGCTCCGAGGCGGCGTTTCGCCGGCGCAGAGACGCCGGACCCTCCAAGTATCCAAGCGGCAGCGGCAGTGCGAGGCGTTGGAAGTCGAGCAGCTCCAGTTGATCAACGCGTCCGCGATGATGAAGCGTGTCCGGAGCCCCGGGACCACCGAACGCCGGCCGGCCCCAAACACGATCGGATCGCCCCCCGCAAGGGACGTCGTGGCCGCTGGAGAAGGGCTACTGGCAGAGGACGAGGCCCAGGGCAAGGCTGCGTTGGAGCCGCCGAGTCGAATAGTCGTTGTCGGCGCAGTCACACACCAGCCACGGACGCCCGGCAGGTACGTCTGTCCCAGGCCTTTGACGACCAGACCTTCCAAGCCGGGGGTTCGGTCAAGGTGAACCACCCCTCGAGGAAGGCCGGGTCCGTCGTCAACCGTGGTCGGGATCGCGGAAGTTCCACAGTCCAGCGCCCGGTCCCGCGTCCGTGCCCGGGTTCGCGTCCGAGCCCGGGTTCGCGTCCGAGCCCGGGTTCGCGTCCGAGCCCGGTCCCGCGCCCGTGCCCGGGTTCGCATCCGTGCCCGGCTTCGCTTGCTGACGGTTACGAGTCCCCGAGCCGACCAAGGGGTGTCACCCTGACCCCGGCCCTGACCTCGCCTTATCGTTGGCCTGGACTATTGCGGAGAGTGATTGGTTCGGGAATGATTTCCCGCCGTGACAATCTTCTTCACCGCCGCACTCGGCGTGTTCCTCGTCGTGCTCTACCGCCTTCTCATCACCCCCCGTCGTGTCGTCCGCTGGGTCGGAGAGCACTTCGTGGCATCCGCGTACGGGCTTCCGCCCCGTGAGGGGCTCGACTCGCGGCGCCCCGGACCGCCCCCACCGGCGCATCGGACGGAGGAGCGGCAGGCCGTGGCCAACGCTGCGTGGGAAGGGAACTGGAAGTCCGCCGAGCGGTACGTGCAGGCGGCGGGCGAGGACTGGGACGAGCGCTGGTCCCGGCTGGAGCTCCTGCAGCAGGTCGCCCAGGAGGACGACGCCTGGCTCGATGCCTGGCGCGTCGCCGAACCCGGCAACTGCGACGCGGCCACCCTCCACGCGACCATGATGGTCCACCGCGCCTGGGAGATCCGGGGCAGCGGGTTCGCCGACGAGGTCATGACCTCTGACATGAACCGCTTCCGTGCCATGCTCCCGGCCGCGATCGAGGAGGCGCGGCGGGCCGCGCTGCTCGACCCCGCGAACCCGGGCCCGTGGGTCGTGATGGTCACGGCAGCGCGCGGAGCTCAGTACGGCCGTGCGCAGTTCAAGCCGCTCTGGGAAGGACTCATCGCCCGCGCGCCCCACCACTACGAGGGACACTGGCAGGCCCTCCAGTACTGGTGCGCCAAGTGGTTCGGCAGCGACCGGCGGATGATGCGGTTCGCCCGCCAGGCGGTCCGCAAGGCCCCGCCCGGCAGCCCGCTCGCCGGTATCTACCTGCACGCGCTGAACGAGCTCACCGACCGGCCCGCCGCCGCCGCGCTGCCCGTCACGCCCATGACGTGGAACCTGCTGAAGCAGATCGCCGCCTCGTTCGACCGAGTCGCGCCCGACGACGAGCGCCTGCCGGCCCTGCGCCACCTACTGGCCCACTACATGCTCCGGTCGATGATGTACTCGCCCGCCCTGGAGCAGTTCCGCCTGATCGGACCGTGGTGCGGCGCCGAACCCTGGCGCAAGGACGGAAACCCGGTCATGGCCTTCGAAACGGCCCGCGGCACGGCAGCAAAGCTCTCCCGGACCCGTCCCGCCCCGACACAGAAGGTCTACGGGATGGGCCGCTAGGCCGTGTGTCGAAAGTGGATCTTGAGCCGTGAATGATCAAGGTTCATGGGCCGGGGTGATCTCATCGATGAACAGTGGGCAGTGCTGGAGCCGTTGCTGCCGAAGGGGATGAAGGCGGGCAGGCCGTCCGTCTGGTCCCGGCGGCGACTGATCGACGGCATACGGTTCCGGGTCCGGACCGGTGTTCCGTGGCGGGACGTGCCGTCGGAGTGCGGGCCGTGGGGCCGGGTCTACGACCTGTTCCGCCAGTGGCAGCGGAACGGCACCTGGCACCAGGTCCTCACCCGGCTCCAGTCCCTGGCCGACGCGAAGGGTGCGATCACATGGGACCTGAGCGTCGACTCCACGGTGTGCCGCGCCCATCAGCACGCGGCCGGGGCCCGCAAGCAGGGCCACCTGCAGAAGGAACCACCGGGCGGCATCTTTACCGAGCCCCGTGATCACGGATTGGGGAGGTCGCGGGGCGGGTTCACGACCAAGCTTCATTTGGCCGTCGGGCAGGGGCAGAAGCCCATGTCCATCGTGGTCACGGCAGGGCAGCGCGGCGACTCGCCGCAGTTCGAACCCGTGCTGGAGAAGGTCCGAGTGCCCCGCATCGGGCCGGGTCGACCACGCATCCGCCCCGACCGCGTGCGGGCCGACAAGGCGTACGCCTCCCTCAAGAATCGCGCCTACCTGCGCCGACGCGGGATCCGCTGCACCATCCCAGACAAGGCCGACCCGGCGCGCAACCGGAAGAAGCTTGGCTCCCGTGGCGGCCGGCCGCCACATTTCGACCCGGTCGACTACCGCCAGCGCCATGCGGTCGAGTGCGGCATCAACCGCCTCAAGAGACATCGCGCTGTCGCCACGCGCTACGACAAGCTCGCCGTCCGGTACGAGGCGACCGTGCTGGTCGCGGCCCTTAACGAGTGGCTGTGAGAGGCGTCCTGCTGGGACCATGCGTCGGTGAACTCAGGACTCCCGGCCGGATGGACGATTGAGCGCGTGCGCGCTCTTTCCGGAGACCCAAGCGCCGTCCCGCTCTCCCTCGATCGGCTCGTAGTCGTCGAAGCGGCCGGTCAGGGCGACTACGAGCCGCTCCGGCCCGATGTGATTCTTGCGTTCCACGAGTTGTGCCTCGTGAGGGACGACGGTGAGTGGTTCATGGGGCAGCTTGACGATGACGGCTCGGTGATCTGCTGGGCCTCCTATGGATCCGACCTGGTCGAGGCCATCCGCAGTCTTTGAACAAACCCTGCATCTTCAGCCACTTTCGCAACACGCCCTAAGGGTTGTCCCATAAAATGATCTACGTCTCAGGGGTGACGGGGTAGTCAGGGTGATCGCCGTAAGGTGACGCCAGGTCGAGCAGGTCGTCGCATGGCCAGGTCTCGCCGTCGTACTGGCAGTCATCGCGGTTGTCCCACGGCAGTTCGGGGTCTCCGGTGGCAGGACTGAGTGCATGGCGGGCGAGCACGCGTCGCTTGGCTTCAACCTCCCGCAGGACGCGAGCCGGGTCGTGCAGCGCGACGTGCAGGGCGATCGTGGGGTGGAAGCCGGAGAGTTCTGCCTGGCAGAAGCCGACGGTGTGCCCGTGAGCGGTCCACTCCCCGCAGTCGTCACCGTCGCAGCGTCGGGCCAGGTCGGCCTCCTCGTTCAGCCGTGCGTGGAGGAACGTCACAAGGTCTTGGTTCATGGGGTCATCCTGGACGCTGCGCCAGGCCCGGTCGCCTGATTTCCGTGCTGTGGCTGGTGTGATCACGGCGTCGGAGCCGTCTTGGATATCCCCGTTTACCGGGCTGAGCCCGCGGCAGTTCGGGAAGCTGGTGACGGTGCTGCGGCGCGAGGGGGCGGACTCGGTCCGCAGGGGCCGGCCGTGGAGTCTTTCGCTGGAGGACCGGGCCCTGTTGGTCGCGGCCTACTGGCGCACGAACCTGACCATGCGGCAGCTCGCCCCGCTGTTCGGGGTGTCCAAGTCGGCGGCGGACCGGATCATCGACCACCTCGGGCCGATGCTCGCGCTCCAGCCCCGCAAGCGGTTCGCCAAGGACACCGTGCTCATCGTGGACGGCACCCTGGTCCCGACCCGGGACCACAGCATCGCCGCACAGTCGAAGAACTACAGGTACTCCACCAACCACCAGGTCGTCATCGACGCCGATACCCGCCTGGTCGTCGTGGTCGGCCGGCCACTCGCCGGGAACCGCAACGACTGCAAGGCCTGGGAGGAATCCGGCGCCAAAGCCGCCGTCGGCCGGACCATGACGATCGCCGACGGCGGCTACCCGGGCACCGGACTCGTCATGCCCCACCGACGCCGCAAGGGCGAAGACCTGCCCGACTGGAAAGAGGCGGACAACAAGTCCCACAAGCAGATCCGCGCCCGCGTCGAGCACGTCTTCGCCCGCATGAAGACCTGGAAGATCCTCCGCGACTGCCGCCTCAAAGGCGACGGAGTCCACCACGCCATGCTCGGCATCGCCCGCCTCCACAACCTCGCCCTCGCCGGATAGGCAACCATCCCGGCCCGCGGCCAGCCACACCTCAGCTAGCCCGGAGATCATTTACGGGACAGCCCTTAGGCACGCGCAGCACAGCACGGTGACGACAGCGTGCGCCTCGTCGTGCGGTTCGACGACTCAGCAAGTCGCTGCGACCGTGCATCGCTGGGCGCCTCTTTCGGATCATCTCGCTGACCAGATGAAGATGGCGGCGAGGTGGAGTCCGGCGGGGTAGCTGGTGGCGCTCTTGTCGTACCGGGTGGCCAGGCCGCGCCACTGCTTGAGCTTGTTGATGCAGCGCTCGACCGTGTTGCGGTTGCGTTGCTTGTAGGCATCGCGGTCGAAGGCGGTAGCTGCCGTCGCGGCTGCCGAGGCGTTGCGGTTGGCGGCCTGGTCGGCGGGCTGTGGGATCACGGCCCGGATTCCGCGCTGGCGCAGATACGAGCGGATCGCGCGGGACGAGTAGGCCTTGTCGGCCAGGATCATGTCCAGTGTGGTCCTGGGCCGGGGCACCCGTAAGCGGGCCATGACCTCGGGGAACGCTGGTGCGTTACCTGCCTGCCGGGCGTGATGACGAAGGCCAGTGGGGCGGCAGAGACTGTCCGCGGCGAGGTGGAGCTGGGTGGTCAGCCTCCCGCGAGAGCGTCCGAGAGCATGGTCGTCCGCCTCGCCGACTGGGGCCCGTTCTGCGGTGCTGGCCCCTGCGCCGGTCAACGCGCCACGCGGTAGCGGAGGTAGACGACTCTCGAGTTGAAGGTGCGGGTCTCGAGGAGTTCGAGATCCACCCGGCGCTCGTGCTGGGGGAAGAACGGGGTGCCGCCGCCGACCAGCACCGGATAGACCATGGCCCGGTACTCGTCGATCAGGCCCGACGCGGCCGCCTCGGCGGCGAGAGTCGCGCCGCCGATCGCGATCTCGCCCTCCCCCGGCTCGGCTCGCAACCGTTCGATCTCCTCCGCCAGGCCGCCGGAGGTCAGGCGGGCATTGCCCTGCACTGCCGACAGCGTGGTGGAGAACACCACCTTTGGTAGCGGCTTCCAGAGCTCGGTCCACTCGCGCATTGAGTCGTCGAGCGTTGGATCCTGATCGGCGGTCTCCCAGTACAGCATCGTCTCGTACAGCCGTCGCCCCAACAGATGGACGCCGACCTGTCGAATGTCGTCGATCCAGAAGCGAAAGACCTCCTCGTCGGGGGTTCCCCAGTCGAATTCGCCGTCCGGCCCCACGATGTAACCGTCGAGTGAGACGCTCATCGAATAGGTCACGCTGCGCATCTGAAGTCCTCCTCGGGGACGGGTTCGACAGTATGACCGTCGGACGCCGCAGGACTCATCGCGGCTCGCGGGATCCCGGGCCGAGTCACCTCACGAGATCAATTTCGTTGAGAAATCCTCACTGGCCGGAATCTCTGCAAGATCATCTGCGCTCCCAGAGGGCGCCCAAGCCATGAGCGTGTCCACGACCGGGTACGGGAACGGGAACGCCCCCGGAACTGCAGCTCGCGTGACCTGACCCATCGCCGGCGGGCGCGGCGTCGGCGGGTGGGTCAGGTCAGGTCAGGTCAGGTCAGGTCAGTCCCACTGCTGGGCCGCAAGGGAGGTGACCGGCTGCGGCTTGCCGATGACGGCCAGGGCGATGAAGAAGTTGATCTGGCCGATCGCGATCGTCAAGGTGGCCAGCGCCTTCTCGTCGTAATGCCTTGCCACCTCGGCATACAACTCGTCCGAAACCCGCTCCCGGCCATGCTGAGCAGGCTGGAGAGTGGCCTCCACCAGAGCGAGCGCGGCACGCTCCGCGTCGGTGAAGTACGGGGCATCCTGCCAGGACGAAACAGCCGTGATGCGCTCCTCCGACTCCCCCGCCTTCCGCAGGAAACCGGTGTTCAGAATGGTCAGATACGTGTTGTGGACGATCTGCCCGGCACGCAGGTGCACCAGGTTCACCGTGGTACGCGGCACCGACTGGTTACCCGTCGCCCGGAACAGAGCGGCACTGACTTCACTCAACTCGGGAACGAACTCACCGGGGTTGGGCATCCGCGAGATCGACTTCTTGTCCGTCACGACTGTCTCTCCTTCATAGCGACCTGATTGCCGTCTTCACACCACTGACGGACCGCACCACAAAGATGTGACAGCTTCCCGGAGAGAACTTTCCCGCGGGCTCCGGACCACGCAGCAACCGCGCTCTCGCCCGGACGACCAGTGAAGAGGTTCTGGCTACCGCCATCAACAACCCCAGCTACCGCCTCGAGACCACATCACGGCCCTCAACGACACGGCCACCACAAGTCCCTGACTCCCGGGTCATCCTTGAAGTGGCGGACAGCTCAAGAATCCGCAACCTGCCTGCGGTCCGCCATTTCCCGGTCAGTGAGCTCTTTCAGAGTGGCCACTGATCGAGTGACCCTGGCCGAGTCAGGATGAGGACCACAACGCACAGGGCTCCCGCGCCGTTGAGGGAGGTGTTCGAAGTCTCAACCCATCGGCACAGGAGCCCTGTTGGTTGCCCATCCTGCCGCACTCGACCTGCCTCACGCTCTGGTCGAGTGGGATCCATGCTCATCGTCACCCGTGAGGGTGACCGACGCTGCAAGCTGCCGCCCCACCAGCGCGCCCTCGTCGGCCTGGTCTACCTTCGTCGGCACGACACGCTCGCACAGATCGCCGCTGGCTTCGGCACATCCGTCGGCACCGCCCACGCCTACGTCAAGGCCGTCGTCGAGCACCTGTCCGGTCGCGCACCCGGCCTGCTGCGTGTCCTGCGGGAAGCCGATCCTGATCACGTCCTGCTCGACGGGACGCTCGCCGAGTGCGACCGGGTCGGCGACAGCCGGGCCGACTTCTCCCAGAAGCACCGCCGTCACGGCGTGAACGTGCAGGTCGTGGCCGATCCCACCGGCAAGCTGCTGTGGATCTCACCCGCGCTGCCCGGCCGCACCCATGACCTGACCGCGGCCCGCACACACCGCATCATCCGGATCTGCGAACGCCAGGGCGTTCCCGTCCTAGCCGACCGCGCCTACATCGGCGCCGGCCCCTGGGTGACCACACCGATCAGACGGCTTCCGAACCGGGACCTCACCACAACCCAGCGGACGATCAACCGAGCCCTGTCAGCGGCACGAGCACCGGTCGAACGAAGCATCGCGCGACTCAAGTCCTGGCAGATCCTCCGCCGGGCCCGCTGTAGCCCCAACCGCATGACCGTCATCGCCGCAGCCATCCTCACCCTGGAACGTCAACGCTGATGAATCTCAGTGCCGTACCAGGGTGAGGACGGATTGGCAATGACCGTCATCCAGTTGGGAACCGTCTCACGACCAGACAAGTCGACCTTCGGTGAACCGACAGACCGGGGAGCTTCCATCGGCGATCCTCGTCAGCGTCTCCGCTACGGAGTCGAAATACTGGGCCATCGATTCGTACTCGCCCATGACCGTGGGGTCACCCACGAACCAGCTGCCGACGCGCCCGTCCCGCACATCGATGAACTTTCCCATCCAGCCGTCCTGGTCCGACAGGAACGGGATCCACTCGTTACGCCAGAACGGGTAGTCCGGCTGGTCCGGAGGGTCGAATCCACAGGACGTGGAGCGGTTTGCATAGAGCCTCTCCATCGCCCGGATGCCCAGAAAGAAGCTTCCCTCGTCTGGAAACCCGTCGAAGCCGCAGCACATCACGCCGTCGTCGAAATCTTCCTCCGGCAGATCCAGATTGTTCTGCAACAGCCACGTCCGCAGGTCCCCATGAAGGGAGATCCCCATCCGTTCCTCGGCTGCCGCGAGCATCTGCTCCGTAGCGGGCCCCGGCAGATCCGCGTGATCGGCCGGCGCGTGCTCCCGAAGAAGACTCATCACACGCGACCAACTCTCAGCCACACTCATCGCCCTCTGCCCTCTGTCCTCTCTACAGGGATGTCTCCGTCCGACTACGCCACTGCGGAGGTTGGGAAGTACCGGCCGGAGAAGCTTGCAGGGATGGTACTTCGAGCATGCGTTCCATCCCGCCCCACGATCATCTTCCGCCCCGAAGCGCAGGGCCGGCCCCTCAGCGAAGTGACCGCCCGCGACATTTCACAGACAACCCACCGCGCCCGGCTGCCCCAGCCTCGGAGCTTCCAGGACTCAAGCGAGGGCCGCGGCGTCACCCTGGAGCGGCGAAGCTGAAAACGCTCAGTGATCGCCTTGGATGCGGGCATGCAGGTGTTCGTCGTGCCACCCATCGGCATGAAGAAGGGCACTCCGCATGGTCCCCTCGAGGGGAAATCCGGCCTTCACAGCCACTCTGCAGGACGCCTGGTTCGCCACCGAGTGAGTGATCCGGACTCGGTGCAGCCCCAGATCGTCCAGGGCCCACCGGCTGATGTGGACGGTCGCGTCGACCACGGCACCGTGGTCACGACCCTCGGGGAGGAGCCAGTACAGGATTTCAGCGCTGCCTCCACCGAGGTCGATATCCGCGAGTCCGATCAGACCCACAGGCTCGGCGCTGACGGAAGGCGCTATCGCCCAGATCGCAGCTGCTTCATTCCGCCAGCGTTGGCCCCACCGTGCGATCTTCTCTCGAGCCTCGTCCAGCGCAAGGTATCCAGGCCTGTTCCACTTCTGGATGTCCACGTCGTGGCAGGAGCGGACCAGCACCTCGGCGTCCTCCTGCTGCCAAGGACGCAGGTGGAAGCCGCCGGCGAGGCAGAAGACGGGCTGTTCGGCGCGACCCATGCTGCCGGCTGGGACCACAGGAGGTATCGAATCCATCCCGGCATCATGCCAAGAGCCGAACGTGGCTACGATCCCGTACACCGACAACATGGCGTTCCGCAAGGGAACCGCCGAGCCCTGAGCCGGCGTACGACGCTCCGCCCGGCGCTGGGTATGTCGGTGGGACACCGCAAGCAGCAGCTGTGGGCGCGGGTCGACCAGACACCAGGTCAGGGCGGCACCACCCGGCCCTCCTTGGCCCAGCCCAGTCGGACCGGGTACGCACGGGGCCGGAGGCCCGCACCCTGCTCGGCCTGCCGAACAAGCAGGTCCGGGTCAAGCCTCAAGCCGGACCACAACGACGACCGCACGACCTTCGTGCAGAGCACTGGCCTGAATCGGAAGCTGGTGCCGCAGGCGCGGCTGCTGCTCATGGTCTGACGCCGCGAGGAGGCGTAGCGGGGCCGACCACGTACGTGACGCGGCCGGCCCCTACTACGGCAGGTCCGGGACCGGTCAGGAGCCGGAGCCCTGACGGCGCATCCTCGCGGCAAGCAGGAAGCCCGCGCCGGCCACGAGTGCGGTGCCCGCGCCTCCCGCGATCAGGGCCGTGTCGCCTGCGCCGGTGGAGGCCAGCGCAGAGCCGCTGCCGCCCTGCGGGGTCACAGCGGTGTTGCCGGTGCCGGGGGTGGTTCCGTTGCCCGTGCCGGTGTCGTTCCCGGCGCCGGTTCCGGAGCCGTCCCCGCCCTGCCCGTCGTCGCTCTTGCCGTCGTTCGTACCGTCGTTCCTGTCGTTCTCCTGCTGGGCCTTCTTGTCCTTCTCCCGGGCTTCGTGCTGGCCGGTGAGCAGGAACGCGGCGCGGTCGGCGGGGGTGCCCGCCAGAGCGGCGCGGCCGGCCTTGACCAGCTCCGGGCCACCCCCGCTGATGATCTGGGCGATCGCGACGCGGTTGTCCTGGTCCCGCAGGTCGTGCTGCGTCACCTCCAGGAAGTGGCGCAGCTCGGCAGGGGTCGGGGAGCCGTTCAGGAGCTTGCGGATCTCCTCGCTGAGGATGGGGCCGTCCCAGCTCTCGTCGATCCGGGCGAGCTCGACCAGGTCGTCCTCGGCCTGCGCAACGTGGCGGCCCTTCTCCAGGAACGCGGAGCGGTCCGCCGGAGTACCCAGGAGGGCCTTCTTCGCGGCTTCCTTCACTGCGGGACCGGCGGTGTTGGTCAGGCGGGCGATCTCGACTTTGTTGTCGTCGTCACGGAGCTCGTGCTGGGTGACCTCGTAGAACTTCCGGAGGTCTGCCAGGGTCAGCCCGTCGGCCCGGAGGAGGTCCTTGATTCCTTCCTCCAGGCCGGGGCCTGCCTGGTTCAGGAGCCTGGTGATGGCGATCCGGTAGTCGTCGAGACGGATGCGGTGCTGGTCGGTCTCGATGAACGTGCGCATGGCCGCGGGGCCGTCGGCGATGGCCTTGTGGCCGGCTTCCTTCATGTACCCGCTTGCCATCGGGTCGGCGATGATCGCGAGGATGGTCTTGCGGTCCTGCTCCGCCTGAGCCTCGCCGGACGCGTCCGCGGCCTCGTGGTCGGGTGCGGTCGGAGCCGGTGGGTTGGTGGATGCGGCGGTCTCGGTTCCGTCGGCGAACGCCGGCGACGCGAGGAGGACGGCCGGAGCCAGAGCAGCAGTGGTCACAGCCGCGGCGATCCGGGACAACTTCACAGAAAATACCCCCAGAGGGAATGGTCTTTGCGCTGCAAAGACTCACCACTCCCACAGAAGGTTGTAGAGGCCAGGCGTATTCGTTCGAATGTGACCCCCTCGCCGCCCACTACGTGAGGGCGTGATCGCCACGCACTCCGGTGCGAGTCGCGTCCCAGCGACCACCTGATGCTCATTCCGCTCGGATGGGTCTTCGGCGTCCGAGCGTCGATTTTCGGCCTGCCCGGCCGATCCATGGCCTGGACCGTGCTCTACGCCCCTCACGGCATCGCGCTGATCCCCCACCACTGGCGCCCGTTCGGGCGGGACAACCCGGCACACAGAAGGCAGCGTCAAAGACTCCGCACCCGATGCTGCTCTTCACGTTCTGAACGTGGCCCTCTACGCGCCGAGGGGCATCGATCTCGATCAGCAGCGCGACGGACACCCCACTGGAGGGTGGCCAGTGATCGGGTGCATGCGGCAGGCAGCACCTCAGGGAGGAGCTTGCCCTTCGGGCCACGGACTCCGGTCGGCCTCCGGCGAGCGCTTCTCCGCTTGTGCGACTTCGGGGCAGGAGGGGTTCGCGCAGCCGGTGTCAGCGTACTGCGGGACGTAGATGCCCATCGTCTTGTGCCGATGGACCGTCGCCGGCAGTGGCTCCTTGCAGGACGGGCAGAGATGCCCGGGGCGGGTTGCCGCAGGGTGCTCTTCTTCGTACATGCACTGACTTTACGTCCCTTTTGCCCGAATTTGAAGAGACATTAGGCAATCGTCACTTACTGTGAGCAATATCGTCACTGTCTGTCGGTGGTGGCCGCAGCAGGCTCAAGGCTACGGACGCGGCAAGGACGACAACGATCACAGCAAGGCTCACCGGCGAGGGGATCTCCGGGACCGCGGGGCTGATGAGCTTGTGGGAGGCCTGCAGGGCCAGCTTCACGCCGATGAAGGCAAGGATCAGGGCCAGCCCCTGACCGAGGTAGTGGAAGCGGTCCAACATGCCGGCCAGCATGAAGTACAGCGCCCGTAGCCCGAGGATGGCGAACGCGTTGCTGCTGTAGACAATGAAGGCGTCACTGCTGACCGCGAGCACGGCGGGCACACTGTCCACAGCGAAGACCAGGTCGGCCGCCTCGATCGCGGCCACCACGGCGAGCAGCGGTGTCGCGACCCACTTCCCCGCCTCCTTGACGAAGAACTTGGTCCCGGCGTACTCGTCCCGGACAGGCATGATCTTCCGCAGCAGCCGGACTGCGATGCTCCGGCCCGGGTCGAAACTGTCGTCCTCCTCCTTCAGGATCTTGTACGTGCTGTAGAAGAGGATGGCGGCGAAGACGTACAGGACGGCCGTGAACCGGCTGACGACGGCGACGCCGGCAGCAAGGAACAGGCCGCGGAACACCAGGGCGCCGAGCACTCCGAGAAAGAGGACCCGGTGCTGGTATGCCCGCGGGACCTTGAAGTAGCCGAAGATCAGGGCGAAGACGAAGAGGTTGTCGACCGACAGGCTCTTCTCCAGCAACCACGCCGTGGTGTACTCGACCCCGGCCTGCGTGCCGACGACGGCAAAGACGACACCACCGAAGACGAGAGCCAGGCTGATCCACACTCCGCTCCACGCGGCAGCCTCGCGGAAACCGATGACGTGTGCCTCTCGGTGGGCAAGGAGATCGACCGCCAGCGACAGCAGGACGGTGGCGGCGAAGGCGATCCACAGCCAGTAGGGCACATCGTGCACGGCGGGCCCCCGCGGGACGGCAGGTGGGGCAGCTTCCCCTTACATATGAGTCTGGGGGACCCGCGCGGAGTTGTCCTCCGGCGGGACGGTCCCGGTTCTGCCGTAGTGCACGACTGCTGCAGCCGGCGCTGACGGCACCCCCTCGCCACAACGTGGTCGTGATGCTCACGGAACGGGTGACGAAGGCCCGAGGATGACGATCGGTGCTTCGGGCTCCTGCCGGCCGAGAGGATGTGGTGGCGGCCGCCTCAAGGGCCGGGTGAGACCGGCGATGAGGGCATCGTCGTCAGGGTCGATGCCCGCGGCGCGGGTGTGGAGCCCCGCCGGGCTCAGCCCCAGGTCTGGCCGGCCGGTTCCTTGATGGTGCGGTTGATCCGGTTGAAGAAATTGGTCAGCGCGATCTCCAGGTTGATCGCGCCGATCTCCTCCTCGGTGAAGTGGGCGTTGGCCTCTTCCCAGATCACGTCGGTGACCCCCTCCGCGCCATCCTGCAGCCGGGTGGCAGCCTCGGCCAGGGCCAGTGCCGCGCGCTCCGCATCGGTGTAGAACGGCGCCTCGCGCCACGTCGCCACGTTGTGCAGCCGCTCGTCGGTGTCACCGGCCTTCTTCCCCCCTGCGACACTGGCGTACACGCACGCCGAGCAGCTGTTGATCTGGCTGACGCGCAGGTGGACCAGCGCGAGCAGCTTCGGGTCGACGCCGCCGGCGGCGATCGCCTTCTGCAGGTGCCCGACCGCGGTCCAGACGTCGGGGTTGGTCGTGTTCTTGTTCTTGAGCCGGTTCTCCATGTGAGAGGTGCTCTCCTTGATCGGGGTTACGTTCCGGGGCTCGTGCCCGTCACCCCTATGACGGAGCAGGTTCGAGGAAGGTAACAACATGCCCGATGCCCACCCCGCGGATACGGTCTCCGAGGCCTTCGAGGCCCATCGCGATCGGCTCCGAGCCGTCGCCTACCGCGTGCTCGGCTCGCACGCCGATGCGGAAGACGTGGTCCAGGAGGCGTGGCTGCGTCTGTCCCGACAGGACACCGGCACCATCGACAACCTCGGCGGCTGGCTGACCACCGTGGTCGGCCGCATCAGCCTCGATGTCCTGCGGTCGGGCCGGACCCGCCCGCACGTCGCTCTCGACGACCAGCTGCCCGAATTCACCGTGACGCTGGACGACGCTTCTGCTCCGGAAGACCTCGTGGCGCTCGGGGACCGTCGGCCTCGCGCTCCTCACGGTCCTCGACTCGCTGCGCCCGGACGAACGGCTGGCGTTCGTGCTGCACGACGTGTTCGCCGTACCCCACGGGGAGATAGGCACGATCCTCGGCAAGTCCGCCGACGCGACCAAAATGCTCACCAGCCGCGCCCGCAGGAAAGTGCAGGCCGCCCCGCAGCCGGCGAGCGCCGGACGCCGGCAACGCGAGGTGGTCCAGGCGTTCCTGGCCGCGGCCCGCGACGGTCAGTTCGAGCAGCTGCTGCAACTCCTGCACCCCGAAGTGAAGTTCACCGTCCACGCCCCGAATGGCCGGTTCGTCACGCTCGGAGCCACCGAAGTCGCCACCCGCGCGCGAGTGGCCGGCGGCATAGCTCGAGCGCATGCGGCGACCGTCAACGGCTGCCCCGGTGTCATCGCCTGGAGCCAAGACGGCACCCTGCTCTCCCTCCTCGCCTTCATCGTCGCCGACGGCCGGATCACCGAGATCACCGCGGTGATCGATCCGGCAGAACTCGCGCTCATGGACCTGCCGGCTCCGGTGTGACTCCTTGGCCGCGACAGGCCGCTCGCCTCGATGTGGCCCATGCCTGATCTCGTAGAGACGGTGAACGGATCCACCCGATGGGCGGAGAGTGCGGGGCTGTGCGGGGCTTGGGATCGCCTGAGTGCCCCGCACCGATCGACAGGTTGCCTTGAAGTACGACGACCGCCCCACCCGGTGCCGGCGGTCGGCTCCCTCCGTCGTTCAGCCCGCCGCTTACCACCCTGTCGTCGCAGGATCCTTGCCACCAGGCACCGCACACGTCCGATGGACCCTGACGGCGGCGGCATGTCGAGGCGGGAACGGGAGCGGGAGTGTACGCACGGCGTGACGTGGTGGACCGTGCGCAAGACGTTGGACTCGGCCTGGCAGGAGCCCGCCATAACGTGCCGCCGCGGGCTGGATCACGATCCGCGAACGACCCGACCCCGCGTGGGACTTGAGAGGATCATTCCATGGCAGACAAGCATGATCAGCTGACTCAGGTCGCCTTTGGCGTGTCAGAAGCGACGGACGCGGATCGCAACCAAGCCCTGCGGCTACTTGAAGCCGACACCACGCTGCACGCGGCGTGGATATCGGGGTTGGCCACGAACCGGTCGGCGCCGGAGGAGATCCTTCGCCGCGTGCTCACCCTCGACCCCCTGCCCGACGGCATCCTCCGGTGGCTCCGTTACGGCCACCTTCGCCACCTTCCCCCCGTACTCGTGCGGGCCGCGGTCACTCACCCCGACCCTCGGCTCCGCAGGGACCTCGCGGGAAATGACTCCCTGCCGGCGGACGCGCTCGCCGCACTCGCCGAGGACCCTGACCCGAAAGTGCGGTGGATCGCCGTCATGATGGCGGGCGAGCGCAACGTCACCCTCCCGACGGAGCTGACCGTACGACTCGCCACCGGACCGGAGGCCAGGCTGCGGTTCGCCTCCATCGGACTGCCCGGCCTGCCGGACGAGACGCGGCTCTCACTGGCCGAGGACCCCGACCCTCACGTCAGGGCGGGCGCCGTCGACTCCTGGAGCTGGCCCAGGCTGCGCCCCGAGGTCCGAGCCTCGGCCGAGGCTGACCCCGATCCCCGGGTACGCAAGGCGGCCGAGCGCGCCGCCCACATCGACATGCCCCTGCCGACGACGCTCGCAGACTTCCTCACAGAAGCGGACGAACGCCGCCGCAGCGACGCCGCGTACAAGGCACCCGTCGACGCCGCCCTGGCTGTCCATCTCGCCACCCACGACGACAGTTCGCTGCGCCGCGGAGCCGTCAGCAACCCGCACGTGTCCACGGCGCTCGCCCTCACGCTGGCCGCCGACCCCGAGCCCGCCGTCCGTCTTGCCCTGTCCATGCGCGGCGACATCACCGAGGAGCAGCGGACAGCGATCGACTACACCGTGCCCGAAGGCCGCTTTGGAGTACCGGGCTGGGTGGAGGAACGCTTCGGTGACCCGGATGCGCTGCGGGAGCTCGCGGCCTCCAGTCACGTCCTGCTGCGCCGGGGCGTCACGTGCGCGCCCGAGCTTCCCGCGGATGTGATCGAGCAGTTGGCAGCGGACGAGGACTACTTCGTCAGGCTGATGCTCTGCGAGAACGACCACGCCCCGCACGAGCTGCTCGTGGAGATGTTCGCCGACTGGAAGGGGCTGAGCTGGGGGATGCTGGCCCACCGCCGGAACTTCGCCCGGCCCGGCCTGTCCCGGTACGCGGACGACCCGAACTACCGACTACGACTTGCGGCACTCTCCGACCCCCAGGCCACACCTGAACTCGTCGAACGACTCTCCCACGACCCGGACGACACCGTCCGCGGCCGGGCGGCCGCCGACCCACGCCTTCCGCACGCGCGGCTGGTCGAACTCCTCGGCAGCAACCACATGCCGTATACAGCGGCTGGCAACCCCGCGCTGCCCACCGAACTCATGCACCGGCTACTCGACATCGCCGGAGTCCAACGCTGATGCGCCGAGTGACAGCACCAGGGTGCCGTCCACGATGAGCACGGTTCCTGTGGCGAACCGCTCGGGAGGCTGACGGCTCCGACGCCGTGATCACACCAGCGACAACAAGAGCGTTGCAGCCGTGGCCAGCACGTCCGTCAGCAGGCCTCAGCGAAACGCGTGGACCACCCGGATCTCACCGACAATGTGGGCGTTGAAGTCATCCAGCTCCTCGGCCGGAGCTCGACCGCGTCCTGTCGATCTCGGCCGTCAGCGGTCACCTTCCGATGAAGCTCACCGTTTGCGTCATGTCCGCCCGCCCGGTACGCAGCCTTGGCACGCAGTCTTTCTCGAATCCCACTGAGATCCCGCAGAACAGCACCAGGGATCGATTGTCGGAGCGTGAAGGCCTTCGTGCATGTCGATGCCCTGCTGGGACACTGACGGTGGAGGTTCACCTGCATCGAGGTGAAACCCGGCTATGACGGTTGTTCCGCGGGTGTGAGCTCGATCGCGATGGCAGGGACGGCGGCGGGATTGCGTCCTGCCAGACGGCAACCAAGGCAGTCGGGGTGGCCTCGCCGTGCCGCTGTGTCACGGACGCGCCAGTGCTGTTGATCGACCGGACGCGGTCCGGTGGCCTTGCCCCACCCTGCCAGGTGAAGGAACCAGGTGGTGAGCGCGGCAAGGGCAACCACAGCTCCACCCAGCGCCAACCCCATGGTCGAGCGGGCTGCGAATGCCACGCCCATCGCCGTGCAGCCAGCAGTGGCTATCCCGGTGCCTGTCCAGCCGGCAACCGTGTGGCCCATGTCGTTGTCTCCGTGCACACTCACGGCCGTCTCCTCAGGAAATGGGATGCTGGAGCGGCGAGCCGTGGCTCACCCGCCAGAAACATCTTATCTCGCAAGATAATTTACTTAGATGCTAAGGGGATATGTGGTGCAGGGCAAGGTGCGACCGGCGGCGACAGCCGAGCAAGCGCTGTATGCGATGGACCGGATGATCGCGACCGCACAGTTCGGGCAACAGGACATCGCGCGGCTGCTTGGCCTCAATGTCACGGATCTGACCTGCCTCGGCTTCCTCGTCGAAGCTGCCACGGCGGGCGAATCTCTGGTGGCCGGCGACCTCGCCGACCGGGCGCGACTGACCACCGGTGCGGTGACCGGCGTCCTCAACCGCCTCGAGAAGGCCCAGTACATCCGCCGCCAGGCGGACCCGCAGGACCGCCGAAGGGTCCGGGTGGTCATGGAGGAGTCCGCACTGGAGCGCATCCTTGAGGCCTACGGCCCCTTCTACGAGCGCCTTGGCTTGCTCTTCGCCGATTACAGCCCGGACGAAATCGCCGTACTGGCGGACTGGTTCACCCGCGCCAAAGCCCTGGTCCAGGACTCATTGGACGAGATCCGCCAGGGCGTCTCCGGATGGTCTCCGTCTGACCGCTGAACACCCGTCGATTCCCACAACCCCGCCATCGGCTCCCCCTCCCGGCGGTGGAGCGTTGGTGCGTTGGTGCGTTAGTGCGTTAGTGCGGGCAACGCGACGACGAGCTCCCCCGCACGACTCCACGGCAACGGACGAGCCGGTGACAGCGCCGAAGGCAAGGCGGACTGCACCGGGCGCCCGCGTGGCGAGAACTTGGGCGCCGGGCGCGCGCACGAAGTGGTCCTCACGCTCCCGCGGCAGACGTGCTTGGCGTTCGGCAGGGACCATACGGCGCTAATGGCTGCGGCCCGAAGGGGGTTCGTCGGAGCCGGGTTGCGTCACCGAGCCAAGCCACACGCGGGTACCGGAACGCCCGACCAACCACGGCGCGATGCAGAACCGGCGCCACTACCTGACACCGCTCGTCGGGACCGTCCGCACTCCGCCCTCCTCCAGCGCGAAGAGCGCCGGCCGCTCCTCGTCCACGTCCTCCCTCGGAGTCGGGTCCGCCTCCCATGCCGCCACCGGGGGCAGCCTCGACACGACACCGACGTGCCGATGCTCGGTGTTCCCACCAGTGCGCCCAGCCCAGCAGCACTTCCACGCATGCCGCGAAGGGCAGCAAGCCGCCCGCCTCGTCTCGTTTCGTCTCGTCTCGTCTCGTGTCGTCGCCCAACTAGCCCGGTTCAGCGCAGATATGAGGCTGCGTCAAGGTGTCAGCCCGGTGCGCCTGGAGGCGTAAATCCGGAAGACAGCCCTGCCACCGCGCGCCCACGCGTACACCGGCGCCCCCCTCGGCGGCGCTCGCTGAGGGCGATGGGCGAGACCGTCGGGCTGCGCGCCGCGTGAGTGGTGGGGCTGTCCGCCGGGGGCTCCATCCTCGGCGCCCGCAAGGCGGGACACGACGAAACCGGCCGACAAGCCGGTGCGGGAGGGCGGAAAGCCGACGGCTGACATGGAGGGGGTCCGTCGATCTGAGACGCCTCTGGCCCATAGGCCGGTGAGGACTCCGAATTTGCCTGGTCAAGGCAACGTTCAAGATCGTAAAGTCAGGTCATGCCCCAGGAAATACCCACCGGGACCCCGTCCGCCGCGCCGTTCCGGCAAGTGCTGACCCGTCATGCCGACGCCGAGACCTGCGCCGACCCCAGCAGTGTGATGAAGCTTCTTGCCGACTCGGACAGCACGGCCGACGGCTTCACCAGCTACCGGTCCACCTTCGCCAAGGGGGCCGTGGGAGCACCCGCGCACTTCCACACCAAGGCGACGGAGCTGTTCTTCGTGATCATTGGATCGCTCCAGGTGCTGGTGGGCGAGGAGGTCACTGTCCTGGAGGCGGGCGACTTCCTGGCCGTGCCGCCCCATACGCCGCATGCCTTCGCGGCTGCGCCCGGCTGCGAGGCGGACGTTCTGTTCGTGTTCACGCCGGGCATGGGCCGGTTCGACTATCTGCGGCTGCTCGGGCGGGTCATGCGCGGCGAGGCCGACCCGAAGGAGATCGCCGAGTCGGCGGAGCGGTTCGACAACCACTACGTCGACAGCCCGGTCTGGCGCGCCACGCTGGAGGCGTCGGCGTGATCGCCTCCACTGTTCATGTCAGGGTGGCGCGGCCCTCGCGGGACCTGGCTGCGGCCGAACGCTTCTATGTGGACGGCCTGGGCCTGAACATCCTGTGGCGTACCACCGAGCGCGTCCCCGGTAAGCATGACCTCCTGATGGTCGGCCCTTCTGACGCCGGCTGGCATTTCGAGCTGACGCACGACCCCGAGCACCCGTTGGAGCCCACCCCGACCGTGGACGACCTGTTCGTGCTCTACCTCGGCAAACCGGCGGACGAGGAGTTGGTCGACCGTTTGGTGGGGGCCGGCGGTACCCGTGTCCCGGCCCACAACCCGTACTGGGACGTGCACGGAGTCACGATCGCCGACCCGGACGGCTACCGCCTGGTGCTGTGCTCCCGTACCTGGACCTGAGCAGTGTCCGGCGAGCCGTGGAGCCCAGCCAGAGCCGGATCGCGGCAAAGCTTGACGTACCGTGAAAGAGGTGGCCCGCTCGTCGTACCTCGTCGCGACGGCCCGCAAGTTCTTGCGCAGGTTGATCTTCCGCTCGACTTCATTCCTGCGTCTGCAGCTCGTCTTGTCGAAGCCGGCGGGCCGTCCGCCCCGGCTGTCGCGGTACCAGCAGTTGTCTTGCTGGTTCCTGAGGTACGGGGCTGGTGGCGTCCGCGTGGGCAGTGGCGGTCACGGCAGCGCGGGAGATGTCCGTTGAGGGCTCTGGAGGGGTTGGCTGCCCGGCCCTTCCTCCAGAGCCCGTATCGCGCAAGCGTGTCCCGGCGTTCCTCACCGGTGGGCTTCCGGTTGAGGAAGCCGTCGATCACGTTGCTTTGATCGGCCCAACACCCGTTCTGCTGACCGGCCTTGGTCGGATGCACCTTCAGTCGGAGCCTCTCGCCGTTCGTCACGCCTCCTCGCCCCAATGGTCACGCCTACGCCCCGCACCCAAGGCGGGTCGCATTGCCCGCCGGACAGGCATAGCTCACCGCTGCCGCCCCCAACCGCTCACCCGATCGAAGGACGACATGAACCTCACCGACCGCCGCGTGGTCATCACCGGTGCGGGCCGCGACTTCGGCCGCGCGCTCGCCCACCACTTCGCCGGCCTCGGCGCCGAACTTTTTCTCGCCGCACGCACCCTGGAAGCGGCCGAACGCACCTGCGGTGAGATGCGCGACCGTGGCCACGACCAGGTGCACGCCTTCGCCTGCGACCTCGCCGACCCCGCCTCAATCCGTGAATTCGCCGCGGCGGTCGGCCGCCGCACCGACCGCATCGACGTCCTCGTGAACAACGGCGCCCGCTGGTTGGAAGGCCCCGACCTCCTCTCGGTCTCCGACGAAGACGTGGCCGACACGCTCGCCTCGGGCAGCACCGGCACCATCCTCGTGACCAAGAACCTCCTACCGCTGCTGCTCGCCTCCGGCCACCCCGACGTGGTCACGATGGTCTCCGCCTGCGGTGTTCCCGGAGCCCAGCACCCCGTGGCACACGAGGCCTACTACGCGGCCAAGCACGGCCAGAGGGGCTTCACCGAAGCCCTCTCGCGACGTCTGCGCCCTCAGGGCGTCCGCGTGATCTCCCTGTTCCCGCCCGACTTCGACAGCGGCCGCGACCCGCTGTCCCCGGAGTGGGACGCCACCCCGCGCGGCGCCCAGGACCCGCTCGCGGCGCAGTCGGTGATCGACTGCGTCACCTTCGCGATCCAGCAGCCGCGCGACTGTTACATCAGCGCCTTCCACTTCGAGTCCCTGCACCCTTCCACCTCAACCGGCGGCACGTCGCAGATCTGAGCGGCCCCGCCCTCTCCACGGTGTCGCACCGACGGGAGAGCGCCGACTCAGCGGGCTGCCGCGCGTCGGCGCCTCGACGGACGCCGCGGCTGATTCGGAGGACACACCCGCAGAGAGCACCGGCCACCGGCGATCGGGCCACGGAAGACCGATCCGCTCCGCCCGAGGGAGGCTGCCCGTCGGCGCTGGTGTGGCTGCGCCAGATCGACCGTGCCCTGGTGACGGCGTGACCCACTAGGTGTCCCCTGGGCCACCGGAGCCCCATCCCTTGACCACCCGCGGTCCCCTCCCTTGGGCCAGGCGAGCTCGGGCCTGGCAGAGCGGGGACCGGGGCCAGGAGTCCGCGCAGGGCCGGGGTGTGGCAGGTGTGCGTGCTGGTCAGTCCCGGCATCCGTGCGTACCTCGCGACGGCACCACAGGGCGGGCCTTCGTACACAACGTGACCAGAACGCTCCTGCGAGATCAACTCCGTGACCACACCCCACAGTTACGAAACCCAACCAACCCCAGACTCACACACCTGGAGGCTGCCCAGCCGAAAAGCCCCGCATCACAAGATCAGCGACAGAGCCGTTGGGCGTGCCCGGCCCCGGGCGATTCAACGGAAGGCGTCGGCGTTCTCAGAAGCCCACTGCCGGAAGGGGCGGGCCGCCGTTCCAGTGACCTGCGAGACGGTGTCGCGCACCATCAGCAGCTCATCGTTCACATCGCCGCCCGTGACGTCGAGCACTGCGTCTGCGGCCTCGGCTCCGAAGACCGCGGCCATCTGCGCGAAGGCCTCCTGGCGGCTGATCTCGGCGAAGGGAACCTCCCGCCCCAGTGCTGCCGCGATGGCCTCGACCTGCTGTCGGGCGGTCACCGGCTCGGGACCGGTCAAGGCGTACGTGCGTCCCTGGTGGCCGGGCTCGGTCAGCGCCACCCTTGCCACCGATGCGATGTCCGCAGGATGGATGGTCGGCAGTGCGGTCGCGGCATACGGCGCATGGATGGTCTCACGGTCACGAATGGAAGCCGCCCACATCAGGGAGTTCGAGGCAAACTGCGTCGGCCGCAGGATCGTCCAGGCCATGCCGCTCGCCTTGAGCAGTTGCTCCACCGCCAGGTTCTCGCCCGCGGGGCCGAGGTGCGGGTGGGTCTGGACGGTGATGGACGACACCAGCACGACGTGCTCCACACCCGCCTGCCGGGCGGCTTCGAGTATGTCGGCGTCCGAGCCCAGACGCGACACGAGAAACAGCGAGCGCACTCCTTCCAGCGCGGGCTTCAACGAGGCCGGCTCCGCGAAGTCGCCCTCCACCACGTCGACCCCTTCGGGGAAGACAGCCTGTGAAGCATCACGGGTAAGGCCTCTCAGCGGCCCGACACCACGTGCCTGCAGCTCCTCCAGAAGGGCGCTGCCTATGTTTCCGGTGGCTCCTGTCACGAGGATCATGTGCATGTTTCCCGTCGTCAGATGATCAAGTAACGACCCTAGAGCCTCAACTGCGCTTGAGGTCAAGAAGGCGCCTGGTCATCCCAGCGGCTGGGCAGGTTCTGATCACTGCCATCTACAGGTAGGGCCCACTCGGGATGCCCTGGACATGATCACCCGTCTTGGATCGAGCGAGGTGGGAAACAATCTCCGGCGGTTCGGGAAACGATCTTCACGCATCTCCGAAACGCCTGGTCAGGCACCCTGGTGGACACCTCGGTGGTGGGCCGCGACAGGCGCCGGCAAGCACGCGGGCTCACCCGGGCCTAGCGTGGACGTGCAGCTGGTCCACCAGAGAAGGGATCACGGCCATGAGCGGCGCCATGGACAAGGCCAAGGGCAAACTCAAAGAGGTCGCCGGAAAGATCACCGGCAACGAGCGACTTGAAGCCGAGGGCAGTAGCGACCAAGCGAAGACCAAGATCCACGAGGCGGTGAAGAGCGTTCGCGAGCGTGCCGAGGGCATCAAGGACTCGCTCAAGCGCGACCGCTCCTGATCGAGCCGACTCTTAGAGGCCCGGTTCCGCAGGGTCCTTCTTCGCCGGGGTTCTGAGATCCAGGTTCTGCCGCTTGGCCCCCGATTTCCTGCCCATCTGCGGTTCTGGGGCCGCCGTCTTCTTCGCGGACGTCACCTTCTTGGCCGCGGCTTCCTGGCCGCGGCCTTCTTCTTCGGCTTCGGCATCTCGTGGGCAGCGACAGTCTCGCCGAGGGAGGCCTTCGCCTTGGCCACGGGCCCCTCGAGCGGATGGATCCACTTCAGATCGCCCGACCGAGCGTCCGTACCGGGTGAGGAAGTCCACGCGATCGCAGCCAGCCTGAGAGTGTTCGGGACCTGGGCAACTAGGGCGACCGACTGGTCTCGAAGAGCTCTCTGGCGTGGCTCTGTTCAGCAGAACGGGCTCTGGCTCAGGTCTCGTGGTCGGTGACGCTGCGTGGCGATCGATGATTGGGTTTGGCTGCCTGCCGGGCTCGCTGTCGGTGGTGAGTGCCATGATCGGTTGCATGGGAGTTCTCTTCGGCTACTACGCCGCTGCTGACGATGAAGACGCCGTTCGGGCTCTGGCTCATGAAGAGGACGGACAGCCGACGGGAACGAGGTACGACTCGTTTGTCGTGAAGGGCGTCGATCCGGTGGTCGAGTTGCTGCCCGCAGAGGTGGTCATTACGGGGCGGACTGCCGATGCCATCGAGGCCGATCCGCGGCATGGGCATTTGGTCGGAATGGTGGGTGACGGCGAGATGGTCAGCGTGTCCCTCACGGATTCGTTTTGTGACTCGCTCGCCCATTTCGACCGGAAGCAGTCGGGCGAAGTGGCACGTGCTTGGTCCGCGTCGGGTGTCTTCGACCCTCAGTCGGACCCGAGTGGACTCACGGGCTTCCTGGAAGATCTCGCTGCTCTGGCAGAGAGGGCGGCCGCTCGCGGCCACCGGTTGTACTGCTGGATCAGCGTGTAACGACGTGGGGCTCAGCCCGCCAGCAGGACTCGCTTGCGCAGCAGGTCGAAGCCGACTCGGCCGAACATCGGCAGGAGCCGTGAACTCGGCTCGAACCACGTCCCGCACCCTGGGCATTCGGCACCCTTCGCAGTGCAGCACACCTCAACACGCACTATCGCGACGTTCACGTTCACCGACAGCACCACGACGCCCTCGACCGCCGGCAGCAACAGCTCCTCCAACGGGACCACGACTTCTTCCACGACCCCGAACTGTCAGCCACACCGCACCGGCCACCCCTCGTTTTCGGGCAACTTCCCGAACCAACCGGACGGCCTCAGTCATCACTCAGCGTGCACATACCGCACAACCTGAGCCAGAACCGCAGAACGGGCAGCACTCCTATGTCGGTTCGGGCGAGCCCGCAGCCGGGCGGGGGGCGCCGAAGCTGGGGCTACGAGTACACCTGCCACCAGCGGTCCGCTTCAGCGCGAGCCACTTCGGTATCGTACTGCCTCGCATCGAAGTGGAGCTCCGGCAGGGGGCTGGGCGCGGGGACCGCGGCCGATGGCACCTCCCAATCCGACCACTGCACGATTTCCCCGAACCGCTGAATGACCACGGTCAGGAAGCCGCAGCAGCCGCCGGTGCATTCGGGTTCACCCAGCCAGGCGGGTTGCTTCGCCGGTCGCCCGGAGGGGGCTGTGGCGGTCGGCCGGCAGAGCATCAGCCGCATACGGTCCGCGTCCGCCTGCGCCAACCGCCTCTGCGACCACATCCTCGCCGTTGACCCAGAACCGCAGATGGGCAGGAAAGCGGGGGCCAAGCGGCAGAACCTGGATCTCCAAGCGATCGAACATCAGACCACCCTACGGGGCATACTGGCGTACGCGCGGCCCATCCGCTGCCGTCAGCCGGCTGCGGAGCAGCAGCTCCTCTTGCTGATGGTTTCAGAATGAGAGTCGGAGGCAGCGAAGGCAGGTGCGGTCCAGCCGGTTGAGGCGAGGACCTGTCCGGCCTGTCCCATGCGGCTCTGTCTCACTGCCTGACCCACGGCGGCCGGCAGCCCGAACAGACTCGCCCGTCCGGCCTGGGCACGTGCATAGTGTGCTCATGGATCGATTCGCGGTTCAGGCCCGCCTCGAATGGTGGGCCAATCACGCGACGTGCCTTGAGAAGTACGACATCGACATCACCGTCACTGTCGACGCGGTCGGCACGTGGTGGGCAACCGCCCGGCATGCCAATGCCCTCGACACGACCCAGCGCGAGGGCTGGGACTTCCTCATGGAGATGGACCCCCACTTCTCCATTGTGTTTCCCGGCGAGGACAACGGCGGGAACTTGGTGAGAGTCTTCGAGACAGAGGATGGGACTCTCACGCTCACGGAGGCGCCAAACGGGGACGGTTCGGTGAGCATCACCTTCGACCTCCCCTGAGTTCAGTCCCCCAGGGCAGGAACCGATGTTGCCGCCATGGCCTCCGGTATGTCGCCCCTCACTGATCTTTCAGAATGAAGTTCGGAGACGGCGAAGGCATATGAGGCTGCAGGCCAGTTCGAGCATGCCCTGGCGCAGATCCGCGCCGTATCGATGATCTCAGCGTCCTGGTGAAGGCGAAGCCGGGGAAATCCCGCGGTCACCTCACCAGATGAGGACGCCCCCACCTATCTCCTCCGCGCGCCTGGCGGCATCCTCGATGTGCGCCAACCTTTCAGAGATCTGTCGCCTGAGCTCCTCGACCGTCCTCACGGGGGGACTACCGGCAACGATCCCCTCGAGATTCTCGCGGAGCAAGGCACACTCACGGCGGAACTCAGGCACCAGGCCGGCCTCGACCTGCAAGTTGGCGTCGGCCAGGACCGGAAAGAACTGCGCTCCCAGCGCACGAACCGCCTCCGAGCCCCATACCGTGGTACGCCAGCGCTCAAATCCGGCTAGATCAGAGGATCCCTCCGGAACGTCCAGAACCTGCCTCTTGCCGTCCGCATCAACGACGAAAACACTCACCAGCAAACTCATCTTCGAAGTGGATCACAGTCACCGATCGACGGTCCATCTGATTCAGCACCTGGCCCGGGCCGACGGTTGAGCACGCCCGCCTGTGGACCGGCCCGAGGAAGCACCCTGCCCTGCACGGTCAGCACCGCGGCCGATGAGGCAGGTCTGACGGAGGCGCTGCCTGACGGTGGAGAACTTGCCCTTCTGGAAGCCCAGGACGTCGTCACGGTGGGCAAGGCCGCGTGCCGCCCATCGTCGACAGGATGAGCGTGAGTCCTCGGCACCCGAGTAAGGCCGTCGCCTGGGCCACCGTGAAGCGGCCAGGGCGCGCCTGCAGGTGCACCATCCGGCAGCATGAGCCTGAGCAGCCACGAAGAACGAGCTGCCGCAACATGGATGGCTGACCGTGGCTGGGATGTCGGGGATCAAAGGGATCAAGAGGCACGTGGGCGTCCCGTCGGTCGTGCGAGGGAGAACCACGCCCGCTCCATGTGCAGGGCACGAACACGTGTGGCCGCGGCGCCCGACCTGACGGACTCCAGGGGCGTGGACCCGTTCCGACGCTGCCGTTCGCGTCAACATCAGGCTGATTCCATTCGAAAACCTTCGTACGGCAAGGGTGTTGCAGGGTGCCGTTCACATGGGCGCATTACTCTTCGTTGACTCACCCTTGGGCTTGCTTTGGTGAATTCTGGCGATGGTGCGACCGGATGGAGGAGCGTTCACGATGCCGTTCGTCCGCACGTCCGTGGCCCTGCGCGCGACCCTCCTTCTCATCCTCGCCCTCGTCTGCGGCACCTGCCTCCTGCCTAGCCCCACAGGGCCCGCGCCCCGGCTCCAGCAGGCCGGCGTCCAGCAGGCAGCACCGGCCGCGGCGTACGAGTCCACGCACGCTGGGGGCGGCGAGGCCGACGCACCCAGGGGCTCCGTCCTCCACCGTGACCGGCGGCGGGCGGTCACCGCGCCCGCAGGCCCTCCCGGCCCGCCGCCGCTCGTCACCCGCACCGACCCGCTCACGGACCCGCCGACCGGCCGCACCGACGGCCCGGACGCCCGGCCGAGACCGTTCACCGCCTACGACTCCTCCGTCCTCCAGGTGTTCCTCTGCTGACAGGCGCGCCACCACCCTGCGCCGATCTGTCAGCCCGACGCGCCCACGGCGCGCCAGGAGGAATCATTCATGCAGCCCCTCATCGACGACGCCCGCCGATTCGGACAGTGCCCTGAGGAGTTCGCCCCGCATGCCGCGGGCCCGTCCCCGGCCGTCCTGTTCGTCACCTGCTCCGACTCCGGAGTCGTACCCGCCCTGATCACCGGCGCCCGACCCGGCCAGCTCTTCGAGCTGCGCACGGCGGGCGGCATCGTGCCCCTGTACGACACCGGCAACCCCACCGGGGAGGCCGCCACCATCGAGTACGCCGTCGAGGTCATCGGCGTCGAGGGCGTCGTCGTCTGCGGCCACTCCCACTGCGGCGCGGTGGGTGCCCTCGTCCGCGGCGACGCCTTGAGCGCCGTGCCCGCCGTACGGGACTGGCTCGCCCACACCGCCCCCGACGGCGCCCCGAGGCGCCCCCAGGACCCGGGCGTCACCGACGCCGTCCACGGCCGCGTCCTCGCCCAACTGCTCCGCCTACGCTCCCATCCGAGTGTCGAACGGAGGCCGGCGGACGGTCGGCTCCGCCTGCGCCGCTGGTACGACGAGGTGCACACCGGCGCTGTCCTGGAGTACCGCTCCGGTGCCGACGCCTTCGAGGCGCTGTGAGGAGGAGCATCCGGATGCCAAGCTCTTTCCCCTTCCTGCGGCAGGACTTCGCCGCCTCGCTCGTCGTCTTCCTCGTCGCCCTACCGCTCTGCCTCGGCGTCGCCGTCGCCTCGGGCGTCCCCGCCGAACTGGGCCTCATCACCGGCATCGTCGGCGGCGTCGTCACCGGCCTGATGCGGGGCAGCAGCCTCCAAGTCTCCGGCCCGGCCGCCGGCCTCACCGTGCTCGTCCTCGAGGCGGTCCGCGCCTTCGGTCTCCCCGCGCTCGGAGTCATCGTGCTGGCGGCCGGCGTGCTGCAGATCGCCATGGGCCTCCTCCGGTGGGGGCGCTGGTTCCGTGCGATCTCCCTCTCCGTCGTCGAAGGCATGCTCGCGGGCATCGGCCTGGTCATCATCGCTGGACAGCTCTACGCCGCAGCGGGCATGCCCGCCCCGGACTCCGGTCTCGACAAGCTCACCGGCCTGCCGGGCGCCCTGGTCGACGCCCTGGGCAGCCGCACGGCCCTCGTGTCACTCGCCCTCGGTGCCGGCACCGTCCTCCTCATCGTCGGCTGGCGGCGGATGCCGCGCCGCGCCCGAGCAGTGCCCGGTGCCCTGGTAGCGGTCCTTCTCGCCGCCCTCGCGACCTCCGTGTTCGGCCTTCCGGTCGAGACCGTGCGGGTGAGCGGGGTACTGAAGGCCGTCCACCTGCCGGGCTCCGAAGCCCTCTCCTCCCTCGCCGACCCGGCCCTCCTCGGCACGGTCCTCGCCTTCGCCCTGATCGCCTCCGCCGAGTCGCTGTTCAGCGCGGCGGCGGTCGACCGGCTCCACTCGGGGCCGCGCACGGACTACGACAAGGAACTCGTCGCCCAGGGCTCGGGCAACGCGCTGTGCGGCCTGCTCGGCGCCCTGCCACTCACCGCGGTCATCGTGCGCAGCTCGGCCAATGTCGAGGCCGGCGCGCGGACGAAGGTGTCCCGGGTCCTCCACGGGGTCTGGCTGCTGCTCTTCGTCGCTCTGCTGCCCGCCGTACTCGCGTACATCCCGCTGGCGGCGCTGGCCGGGATCCTCGTCCATGCCGGCTGGAAGCTCATCCCGTTCAAGGGTGTCCTGACCCTCTGGCGCCGTCACCGGGGTGAAGCCCTCGTCCTCGTGGCGACGGCTACGGCGATCGTCGCGGTCGGCATGTTCGAGGGTGTCCTGATCGGCCTCGTCCTGTCGGTCGCGAAGGCCGCCTGGGAGGCCTCGCACCTGCGGATCGAGCACAGCGACGACGGACGCGACGCGGTCCGCGTACGACTCCAGGGGACGGTCACCTTCCTGCGGCTGCCCCAGATACTCGACAGTCTGGAAGCCCTGCCCAGCGACCGCCGGGTGGTTCTGGACCTCTCGGGGGTTCACCACCTCGACCACGCCTGCCGGGCGGCGCTGGAGACGTGGGCCGAACGGCACAGCGGCGCCGACGCCGAGGCCGTCCGCGCCGACACGGCCCCGGACCGCCACGAGGGTGCCGCCGCGGGCTCGGTGAGCACCCCGCGCTGAAACTGGAGAGCCTACGGGGGGCGACGCGCGCTGTGTCGCCCCCGTTCGCGGTGAGGCGTGCGAGAGGACCCCGCACATGCGTTGGATGTGTGTGGGTGGGTGACGAGGCAGGTGGCGAGGCCGAGGACGCCTCACGGATGTCGTCGCGTCGTTCCCATCGGGCGCGTAGGCGCCGGCCGTGATGCCGCCACTTCAGTAGCCGGACGCCGCGGCCTGGTTTCGGCCGAAATATTCGCCGCTAGGGCAGCCGACATCCGGGTCCCCGGTCGGACACATCACAGGTCGTCTTCGTCACCGCAGAGGTAGGTGTTCACCTCGCAGTCGCCGGCGGAGAAGATCAGCAACAGAACGGTGCCGCGTGTGGCCGTTTCGTCCACGGTGTCGATCTGGCCGGCTTCAGCAGGGGCGTAGAACACCCAGCGGCCAGACGACAAGGCCGAAGAGTTCTCGCAGTCTGCCGCGACGGGCAACTCGTCGAAGTGCTCGGCAGCGAAGGTGTGATCCTCATGAAAGGTCAGGGAGGCACCTGCCTTACTGGTCCATCGCCCCTCAACCTGATCCGCTGAAACCTCGACGGCATGGATCGCCGCACCCCAGCCGCGGGACACCGCCAGCGCCACCACCGTCCCTATGAAAGCGATTGAGCGCAACGACCGTCGGCTCACGCCAAACCCTCCCCACCCCCCGGGCAGCTGCCCTCGTCACGTCCTCATCGGCCGAATCCCAACCATATTTGAACGCGCTCAAAATAGCGCATCGAGCCACCGTCAAGGCGGCGGGCGAGCCCAAGAGTCGACGCCCCTCGCCCTGGCGGACGCGGCGAAGCGGTGGCTGGCGATCACGAGGGCCCGCCTCCAATCCCGTAGATGCCGCCAGCGGCGCCGACGGTCAGTGCCACCAGCTGCCCCCGTCGCGCGGCGTGAACGGGGCCAGGGGTGCGGGCTGGTGGCGGGCGCACGGTCCGCAGCCGCTGACTCCGGTCGACAACGCACTGACTTGCGATGATGGATGTTGAACATGTTCAATCAACCTGGCAGGATGCGCTTCCGGGGGTGGTGGCCTTGATGGAGGCGCGACACGAATGGCCCGACAGCCGGATGCTGTTGGTATCGATGCTGGTGCTGTTCCAGGAGGCGGTACTGGCCACTGTGGTCGGGGGGCTGTACGGGCAGACCCAGGAGTCGCCCAACGCCGTGGGCAGCTACGCCCTCGCACTGGTGCTTCTTCTGCCGGTCCTGCTCGTGGTGGGTTCCGCCGTCGTAGGTGCGGTGGCGTTGTTCCTCGTGCTGCCCGCAGTGTCGCTGAGTCATCAACTGGGGCGCCGGTTCGGCGGTCGTGAGACATGGTGGTGGGTACCGCCAGTCACGGCCGTGTTCGCTTCCCTCCTGCTCGCTGGCGCCGTCCTGGCCGACGCGATGGAACCGCTCACCGCGGTCAAGTCATGGCTGCCGACCGCCGTGATGCTCGTCGTCCCCGCGCTGCTCGTCCGGCTGCAGGGGCAGGGTCTCCTGAGGTCGGTGGCGCTGTGGGGCTCGGCCGTGGTGGTCGCAGCCGGCGTCTTCGGCGGTATCGCGCTGTCCACTGGCCTGATCGAGGAGTACCGGCCGCCGCAGCTCACCCGAGCGGTGCTGATCGGCAACTGGTCGGACGGACAGGGCGGCACCCTGACGTTCACGACGGACGGCAGGGTGACAGCTTCCGGCGTCGACCACCGGCTCGGAAGCGGCAACATCGACGAAGCCGTCGAGTGCTCAGGCCAGGGCACGTGGACGATGCAAACCAGCGAAAACACCTGGACCCAAGAAGTCGACCTCTCCATCCCGGGCTGCTCGTACGCACCCTGGAACGTCGGCGGTACGCACGCGCGGATCACGCTCTACCAATACATCGGCGACCCTGACTCCTGGGACCTCTACGAGGTGAACAAGGCTCCCACCAGCCCCTGATGGGCAACACTGAACCGCCCAGGGCGGCAGGGAGTGTGTTCGCGCAGACGACGGCGCAAAACACCCTGCTACAGGCGTCCGAGGCGGCGGCATCGTCGCCTGCTGCCTCCCGGGAACAGTCTTGCAGGCTCCTGACGGGGGCGCGGATGGTCTTGTTGTCAGTGCTTGGGCATACCGTCTGGCCCGTGACGAACAGACCCTCTGACCACTGGCGTACCTGGATGGCCGAGAAAGCCCGCGAGATGGCGGCAGGGACCTTGGCCCCGGAGTGCGCGAGCTCGGCGGAAACTGTGGGGAACTCAGATGGGTTTGCGCCCAATGCGAGTGTGCACTGCGAGTTGAACTACGCCCTCCCTGAAGACGGGGCCGGCTATCGCCGTCTGGTGGAGGCATGGTTCGACGATGCTGCACAGAATCTGAGCGGGGCCGCACTGGACCCCTTCGCGCATGATCTCGACCTCTCGGGCCGTGGAGCGGTGCTACGGAAGGGGGGCGCCCCGTACGGTGAGCCCGGGGAGCTATGGGGCAGCCTGTGGGTCGCGAGGATGAGCCGAGGCAGACGGACTCGCTCCGGCCGGGTCTGGTCGCCGGAGGGGTGGGCGTCGTTCCTCGAAGACCTCGAGGAGATGCCGCTGGAGGTGACGCTCAGTTTGGCGCGGCTGGGTGCGGACGGGTACCCCGCAGGCCCGTGGCTGAAGGTCACCGCCGAGCGGGACGTCGATGCTCCCGATTGGCTGCAGCTCATGGTCGACCGGTCGGCGGAGGAGTTCTTCGCTCCGAACCACTCCCCCGACGTCCAGCGGCACTGGACCGATTTTCTCCACCGCCGCCTCACTGCAGCAGGACGGACGTGTCTGTTCGGAAGCGTGACGGACGACGTCTGCACCACGACGCATCGGACCGCGCTCGAAGCCCACCTGGGGTTGTTCCAGGACGAGACCCTCGTGGAACTCGACACCACCCTTCGCGGCTACTCATGGGTCACGGTGTGCTCTCCTGGCGTCGCGGACCGACTCGGCGGCGCCGACGCGCTGCGCGTCTCCGCAGCGTTCGCGGATGTCACAGTCCTGGCCGACGGCGGCCTGGTGCTCCAGGCGACCGAGGACATGCGGACCTACACCCCCGACCGGATCGGCATGGTCTACCGCCGGCTCCGACCCGTACTGCCTCCCGGACACCACGTTCGAGGAATCTCGGACTCGACACCCCGTCTGGCCTTCGAGGAAGCCTGAGCCGAGGCGAGCCGCCCGACCACATGGTTGCTGGACTGGAGAACCGAGCCATGCAACGCACCGCACCCCGGCTCCGTACGCGACGAAGCCGGCGCCGCCGCCGGCACGAAGCGGGGTGCCGGCGCTTGTCGGCCTGCGCCTGTACGCCGGCTGCAGGCTTCGTCGTCCTGCCGCTGTTCCTCGGGCGCCGCAGTCTGGCCTGGGCCTTGCCCCGCAGGCACCGCTTGCCCTGTATCGGCGCGGCGCCGCCGTGAAACCTCGGGGCCGGCCCCGGCGTGTCGGGCTGACAAGCACCTGAACGGCACGGCCGGCTGAGGAGCCGACGGCGCCGCCCGGGCGTGGCCCGGGCGGCGGCTGCGGGTCGGATCAAATCAGCGCGTTCTTGTAGAAGATGCTGGAGCGCCGGTCGCCCACCTCGCCCGTGGCGAAGCCGATGAAGAGTCGCGCCTCGCCCGCGTCGGTGCGGTAGATGGCCAGGCCCTCGGGCTCACGGTGGTGCAGGGTGGAGCCGGCCTTGGTGAGGACGGGGCCCTGCTTCACGGTTCCCGTGTTGATGTCGATGCTGCTGAGGTAGGTGTTGCCGTCACCCACGGGAGTGCCGGGATCGGGGTAGGCATCGCCCGTCTGGAAGTACATGTACGAGCCGTAGAGGGTGTAGCCCTGCGGCGTGCCGGAGATCGTCGGCTGCTTGAAGTCGACCAGCGGCGAGCCGAAGCTGCGCGTCTCGAAGGCGGAGAGCGGGTACACGGCGATGCGCTTGCCGGCGCTGGTGTGGTAGCGCACGATCATGCGCTTGTAGACCGGGTCGACGGAGCAGGTGTACTCCGTGGCCCCGGAGATCGGCCGGTAGGCGGCCGAGCCAGCGGGCGAGCCGAGGGTGGTGTTGGCGGTGTAACGGATGGGGGCGAGCGCGGTGCCGTACCCGTTGGTGTTCGCGGCGCACTCGATCCACAGCTCGGTGTCGGAACCGTTCGGCAGCGCGGCGAAGGCGACGCCGTGGCCGAAGCCGTTGAGGTGCATGTACGAGATGTAGTTCCCGTCGAAGTCCATCTTGTTGATGCACAGGTCGCCTGCGGACTCGGGGCTTCCGTCCCGCTTGGTCGCGACGTAGAGGTACTTGTTCACCCAGTCGAAGGCGAAGCTCTGCTGCACGCGCGGACCGTGCGTGTTCGCGGACCGGAACAGGTCGTACGACGGCTGCGTGAGATCGAACCGCTTGGTCACGGCCACATCGGCCGAGGCTGTCTGCGCGCCCACACCGAGCCCGAGCGCGGCGAGCGAGGCGCCGGCACCGGCGCGTATGAGGCTGCGGCGAGAAAGGGGGGAACCCGGGGTGCGGTTCAAGGTGTTACCTCCGAAGGCATCAACTGGGCATCAGGAACAGGTGATTCTACCGGGCCGCAGAGCGAGGCGGGCCCCCTCCCCCACGCGGGGCGGCCCGCAGGACAGCGAGCTCGCAGGCACCTCGGGCTGACACGGAAATGTCACGACCTTGCCGACAATCCCATGGCACGCACCCTCCGAACCGGACGATGGCGGCTCCTCGCGACGGCACGCGCATGCCCGGATATTGACACCGATTTAGCAGTTGCGAAGATTGTCACGGTGCTGGCGCTCGCCCTCCTCGATGCGCAGGGGCGGTGCGAGGGGAACAGGTAGTACGGGCGGCCATCCCAGAAGGCGCTGCCCAGCGGGCGGGCTCGGGGAGCCCCATCAGCCGTATACGCTCCGGCCGTGACGGCCGGGTTCGTCATGGTGTTGCTCCTTGTCGGTGCTGTGGGTCGGGGCTGCGGGTCACAGGCTGTGGGCGGCGATGTCGCCCTGGGAGGTGGTG
>NZ_JBVIUJ010000015.1:0-159409 GCF_055596705.1 Streptomyces sp. NPDC039609 | reverse complement strand
CGGCGCACTACCGGTCGCGCCACCCGGCGCACTCTGCCGATCGGGTGGCGGGCCCGGGTAACGGCCGTTCTGCACGTTTCTTCGCACAGCCGACACGCACTCGAACGGGGAAGCGGCTCTGCGGCGAGATGCTGAGCGCCACGCGCGCATCCGGGGCCATGAGATCGCCGGGTTCGAGGGGGGCGGATCACTGGCGTGCGCGACGATGTGCGGCTCGCGGGCGGTCATGGACGTACGGTCGGACTGATCGCATGGGGCGGGAGGCTGTGTTGTACGCACATGAGGTGATCCTCAACGAACTCGCGCAAGGCCTCAGACCGACGGCTGAGGGTGTCGAGTGGTTCGAGGGCCTTTCGGAGGAGGACCAGCGCAAGGCCATGCACGCGCTGGTGCTGTTCTGTGGTCAGGCTCGTGCTCGCGAGGACGATGTGCCGGAGAGCATCGCGCGCTCTGGCATTCGCCCCACCCACACGCCTGCGGTGATGCTCACGAAGTGGCGCTTCGGGATGGAACACCTTCCCGCTTACGAACTCACGAAGTCGTTTCGCCTGCTCGTCGCCCTTTTCGGCATCGCCGATACGCGCCGACGGGCGCTGCACTGCGCCGGCGGATGCGGTCACGAGTGGCACAACTTGTCAGCACAGCCACAAGATCCAACCTAGGGCGCAGCCAACGGCGCCTCCTGGCGTTGGCTCCCTCGTCAGCCAAGCGGCTTGGCGCGTACCTCTACGCTCTGCCCGGCGGGGATGACGCCCTCCTTTCACGAACCGATTCAGGACGTCTTCTTGGCGGGACGCTTGGCGGTTCTGGTCCCGCTGGTCCCGGTGGTTCGTGCCGGCTTCGCGGACGTGCTCTTCGGCTTTCGGGGAGCCGCCTTCTTGGCGGGTGCGGTCTTGGTCGTCCCGGTCGCCGCGCTCTTGGCGGTCTCGGTCTTCGAGGGTGCCGTCCGGGATCGACCTGTCGACCAGGTGAGTTCGATCTCCAGCTCGATCTCCCCGTCCTCGACCTCGATCTCCACCTCGCTCTCGAGGTCGTCGGGGATCCGCAGGCTCAGGCTTCCGAAGCCGAGTTCCAGTTCGGCCTCCCCGCCCTTCCGCAGCGCGTCCGCGAGCGCGGTGAGCTGGTCGGCCGCTTCGAGGCGCGACAGCGAGCGCTTCTGCTCCAGCTTGAGGTCCGTCATGGTGACTCCGGTCGGCAGAAACAGTGGGTCGAATCAAGTCTGCTGCCAGACATCGAAGGGGACATCTCGAAGCCCGCCCGATCTGCCGTCCGATCTGCCGTCCGAAGAGCGGGACGATGACGGCCGCCCCGCGAAGGAGCGGCCGGTGCTGTCGGCGTCGGTTCAGTGGGCGGTCAGGCGGGCCGCCGACATGATCGTGGCTCGGGCCTCGCGTTCGGTCAGTCCCGTACGGATCGCCGCCGTGGTGAGCTCGTCCGTGAGCGCGTCGCCGAGGCCGTTCTCGTACGCCCGGCAGGCCGCCCAGAACAGGCGGGTGTTGCGCTGGCCCTCGTGGGCCGTCAGGACGAAGTGGACCAGGCCCCGGCCGTGGCGAGTGCCCCGGCGTGGGCCGGTCGGGTCGTCGTCGGGGCGTGGGGGTGGTGTGGGGGGCGCGATCAGGCTCAGGAGGGCGCGTGGGCAGGGAGCCGGGTCGAGGTTCGCGCTGCCCGGAGCCAGCCGGTACGCGCCCTTGGCGGTCACCGAACCAGGCCCCACGAGGTAGCCGCCGGCGCCGCGGATGTCGATGCCGGGGGCGAGGCGGCTCGCCGAGTTGGGGACCACGACGCCCGGCGGGCCGGTGAGCCACAGATGGCGGCCGCCGCTCGGGGTGAGCACCGTGACCGTGGGCGGAAGGGTGAACAGGTGCTGGAGGGCCAGGTGGCGCAGCTCGGCCGTGGCGTCCGCGGGCGTGTCCGAGTGGGTCACGTCGAGGTCGACGCCGATGAGGTGGTGTGGCGGGCGCCCGCACGCGATGCCGTAGCCGGTCGCCCAGGGGGCGGCGGCGAACAGCGCCCGTACAGCGGCGGGGTCGGTGGTCGCGTCGTGCACTCCGTGTCCCGGCCGGCCGCATTCCCCGTGGCAGGGGGCCGGGCGCGGGTCGTCCCGGTGCGGTGAGCGCAGGGCCGGGAGTTTCGTGGCGGACAGGGGGATGACGGGGAGCCCGCGCTCTGCAGCAGACAGGGCGTGGGCCAGGGCCAGGGTGGCGGAGCGCCGGTCAGAGGTGGCCATGCACCCAGTTTCGTACAAGCGTTCGAAGAAAGGAAGAGGGGAGGATTGGCTGAAAATCTGCCGGAACGCTTCCTCCCTTGCCGTGGCGCGGCTCGCGGTGGCGTGACCTCGCCATAGGGGCGGTGAGCTGGGCTTTTGGGTGCGTGAAGGGGGTTTATCGACTTGTCCTCACGCTTGAGGGGGAATCAGTCGCTGAAGGGTGGTTCGCCGGGGATTGTGTGGGCAACTCTGGAGTCGCGACGTCGAGCCCAACGACCGAGGCGGTCGGCCAACTGCCTTGGAGCAAGCCGTATTTGAGTGCTTCCGAACTTCAGCCGCAGTTCCGTTTCTGGAGGAAATGACATGGCAAGCATCCGTACCGCCCGCGTCCTCGCCGCTGCCGCCGCCCTGCCCCTGGCTGCCGCGCTCTTCAGCGGTGTGGCGCACGCCGACAACGGTGGCTTCGCGGACGACGGATCGAACACGAGCGTTGCCACCATCGTCGGCAGCGGCGTGGGTGGCGACAACTTCGGCAATTCGACCACCACGCAGCAGGTGGCCACCGGCTCCGGCGCCTCGAATCAGAACAACACCGCGAGTGTGAACGGCTCCGGGTTCACCTCCATCGGCCAGTCGAACTCGGTCGTCAACTTCCATCCCTGGTGGTACTAGCCGACAGTCGGCGGGGTCCGGCCCGACGGGGGGTATGACTGAGGGGTGAACGGCGGCCCGCGCGGCGGCACTTCGGTGCCTCGCGCGGGCCGTTCCCGTGCGTGCCGACGGTTCGGGCGGGTGCGGGCCGTCGGTGCGCGCGCCCCTGCGTGCGTCCCCCTCTCCGTGACCTTGACACGGCCAGGTTATCTGACGGACAGTCAGAAACCTTAGTCATCACCCCGGGAGGCCGTCGTCGTGCACCTCGCCCCGACCGAGCGGCAGCTACGGCTGCGCGCCGAACTCCGCGCGTACTTCCGCGACGTGATGCCCGACGGCCCGCCCTCCCCCACCGACGCCGAGGGCCAGCGCCGGCTCCTCCGCAGGATCGGCGGCGACGGCCGTCTCGGGCTCGGCTGGCCGGAGGAGTACGGAGGGCAGGGGCGCGGGCCCGACGAGCAGTTCGTCTTCTTCGACGAGGCCTACCGGGCCGGCGCGCCCGTCTCCATGGTCACCCTCAACACCGTCGGCCCGACCCTGATGCGGTACGGCACCGAGGAGCAGAAGGCGTACTTCCTGCCCCGGATCCTGCGCGGCGAGACCGTCTTCGCCATCGGGTACAGCGAGCCGGAGGCCGGCACCGACCTGGCCTCGCTCCGTACGAAGGCGGTGCGGGACGGGGACTCCTGGCGGATCGACGGGCAGAAGATCTTCACCTCGAACGCCCACAATGCCGACTGGATCTGGCTCGCCTGCCGCACGGACCCCGAGGCCCCCAAACACCGCGGGATCTCCATCGTCCTGGTCCCGACGGATTCCCCGGGGTTCTCGTGGACGCCGATCGAGACCGTCGGCGGACTGACGACGACGGCGACGTACTACGACGGGATCCGCGTCTCGGCCACGAACCTCGTCGGGGAGGAGAACGGCGGCTGGGGGCTGATCACCAACCAGCTCAACCACGAGCGGGTCGCGCTCGCCGCGATCGGGATGCAGGCCGAGGACTTCTACGAGGCGGTGCTCCGCCGGGCCGCCACACCCGATCCGGTGACGGGGCGGCGCCGCATTGACGAGCCGTGGATACGGATCCGGGCGGCCGAGGCACATGCCCGGCTCGCGGCAACACGCCTGCTCAACTGGCGTTTGGTGGGGGATGTGGGGGCGGGCCGGCTGGCCCCCGGAGACGCGAGCGGCGTGAAGTTCGCGGGAACCGAATCGGCGGTCGAGGTGTACCGAATATGTCAGGAGATCGCGGGCGGGGCGGGGACGGTGCGGGCGGGGTCGCCGGGAGAGGTCGACGGCGGTGAGCTCGAGCGGATGAACCGCGCCGCGCAGATCAACACCTTCGGGGGAGGGGTGAGCGAGGTGCAGCGCGAGATCGTCGCGACGATGCGACTCGGCATGAGCGGTACGAAGCGGGAAGGGGGGCGGCGGTGAAGGACATCCACAGCGGGGCGAAGGAGAGCCATGGCGGGGCGAAGGAGAGCCACGAAGGGGCGAAGGAGATCCATGGCGGGCTGAAGGCCTACGAAGGGCGGCCGGCCGCCACCGCGGGGGCCGGCAAGGACCTGGTCAACGAACCCATGATCAGGCACTGGTGCGAGGCCATGGGCGACACCAACCCGGCGTACGCGGGACCGGAGGCCGTCGCCCCGCCGACGATGCTCCAGGCGTGGACGATGGGTGGACTCTCCGGGCACACCGGCCGCTCCGGGGCGTACGACGAGCTGCTCGCGCTCCTCGACGTCGCCGGATACACCTCCGTGGTCGCCACCGACTGCGAGCAGGAGTATCTGCGGCCGCTGCGGCCCGGCGACGCGATCACCTTCGACGCGGTGATCGAGTCGGTGTCGGAGCGCAAGACCACCAAGCTGGGGACGGGGTACTTCGTCACGACCCGGATGGACGTCCGGGCGGACGGCGAACTCGCGGGCACGCACCGCTTCCGCATCCTCAAGTACGCGCCGGCGGCACCGAAGCCGAAGGGAGGCGGCGCGCCCGCGGCGAAGCGGCCCCGCCCGGTGATCAACCGGGACAACGCCGGATTCTGGGAGGGCGTCGCCGCGCACCGTCTGCTCGTCCAGCGCTGCGGGGACTGCGCGACGCTCCGCTTCCCCTGGCTCCCGGGCTGCAACGCCTGCGGCTCGCGGGAGTGGGACACCGTCGAGGCGAGCGGCTCGGGGACCGTCTTCTCGTACGTGGTGATGCACCACCCGCCGTTCCCCGCCTTCACGGTGTCCGATCATGCCGCTGACGCGGCGGGTCCCTACGCGGTCGGACTGATCGAACTGGCCGAGGGCGTCCGGATCGTCAGCAACGTGGTCGGCGTGCCGTACGACAAGGTCCGGATCGGGATGCCGGTCCGGCTGGAGTTCCTCCGCGTGGACGAGGAGCTGGAGCTGCCCGTGTTCCGGGCGCGGGACGGGGGTGAAGGCTGAGATGGACTTCACGCCCACGGAGGAGCAGGCCGCCGCCCAGGAGCTGGCGGCGCGGATCTTCGGCGATCTCGCCACGCACGAGCGGCTCACGACAGCCGGCACGGACACGGACGCCGAGCTGTGGAAGGCCCTGTGCGGGGCCGGGCTGCCGGGCGCGGTCGAGGAGACCGGGCTTCTCGGCCTGGTGCTGATCGCCGAGGAGCAGGGGCGGACGACGGCGCAGGTGCCGTTCACCGCGAGCTGTGTGTACGGGGTCCTCGCCGTCGCCCGGCACGGCACGGAGGAGCAGCGCGAGCGGCTGCTACCGGGGCTCCGGGACGGTACGACGGTGGTGACCGGCGCGTTCCCTCCCTCGGGGCATGTCCGGGCCGCGTGCGACGGCTCGCTCACCGGGGCCGTGGAGTGGGTGCCCTGGCTCAGGGACGCCACCCATGTCCTCGTGGCGGACGACGACGGCGCCCTCCGGCTCGTGCCGACGGCCGAGGCCGCCGTGGCACCCGTCGAGCTCACGGCGCCCTGGGCCGCCGGCCGACTCGTCCTCGACGGCGCCCGCGGCGAGCGGATCGGCGGCGCCGACGCCCGCGCGGGGGTGCTGACGGCGGCCCGGATCGCGTTTGCCGGGCTCCAGGCCGGGGTCTGTGCCGGGTCGCTGGCCCGGGCGGTGGCGTACACGTCGGTACGGCAGCAGTTCGGGCGCCCGCTCGCCACCCGTCAGGCGGTCCAACTCCGTGCCGCCGACGCCTACATGGACACCGAGGCGATCCGGGTCACCGCCTACGAGGCGGCATGGCGGTACGACCAGGGCCTGCCGGGGGCCGAACACGCGCTGACCGCCGCCTGGTGGGCGTCCGAGGCGGGCAAACGGGTCGTCCACGCGGGACAGCATCTGCACGGCGGCATGGGCGCCGACCTCGACCACCCCGTCCACCGGCACTTCCTGTGGGGCAGGCAGCTCGACGCGTATCTCGGCTGCGGTACCGAACTCCTCGCCGAACTCGGCGACCTGATCGCGAACGGAGACCTGTCGTGAAGGCCGGGGACGCACTGCCACCGCTGACCATCCCGATCACACGCACCCTCATCGTCGCCGGGGCCGTCGCATCGCGGGACTACCAGGACGTGCACCACGACGCGGAGCTGGCGAGGGAGAAGGGCTCCCCGGACATCTTCATGAACATCCTGACGACCAACGGTCTGGTGGGGCGGTACATCACCGACCACTTCGGCCCCGACGCGGTGCTCCGGAAGGTGGCGATACGACTCGGTGCACCCAACTACCCAGGCGACACGATGACGTTGACGGGGACGGTGACGGTGATCGACGGGGTCACGGTCCAGGTGCGGGTGATCGGCGCGAACGGCCTGGGTCACCACGTCACGGGCACGGTGACGCTCGACCTGCCGGGGCGTGAGCTCATGCCGGCGCGCGAGGTCACGCCGGGGCGGGAGCTCAGGCCGGAGCCGGGGGCCGGGCCTGGGTCAGGGCTGGGTCCAGGGCCAGGGCCAGGCCCTGGACCGGCGCCAGAGGCAGGGCCGGAGTCGCGAGCGAACGGAGCGGGCGTATGAGCATCCGCAGTGCTGACCGTCTCGGCGGCCGCGCCGCCATCGTCGGCATCGGGGCGACCGAGTTCTCCAAGGACTCCGGCCGCAGCGAGCTCACGCTCGCCGTCGAGGCCGTGCAGGCGGCACTCGACGATGCCGGGCTCACCCCCGCCGACGTCGACGGCATGGTCACCTTCACCATGGACACCAACCCCGAGATCACCGTCGCCCAGGCGGCCGGCATCGGCGAGCTGTCCTTCTTCTCCCGCATCCACTACGGAGGCGGGGCCGCCTGCGCCACCGTCCAGCAGGCCGCCCTCGCCGTCGCTGCCGGGGTCGCCGACGTCGTCGTCTGCTACCGGGCGTTCAACGAACGTTCCGGGCGGCGCTTCGGCTCCGGGGTCCAGCAGCGCGAGCCCTCCGCCGAAGGCGCAGCGCTCGGCTGGCAGCTCCCCTTCGGACTGCTCACCCCGGCCTCCTGGGTCGCCATGATCGCCCAGCGCTACCTCCACACGTACGGGCTGACCCCGGACGCCTTCGGGCACGTCGCCGTCACCGACCGCCGGCACGCGGCCCGTAACCCCGCCGCCTACTTCTACGGCAAACCGATCACCCTCGCCGACCACGCCGCCTCGCGCTGGATAGTCGAGCCGCTCCGGCTCCTCGACTGCTGCCAGGAGACCGACGGCGGACAGGCGATCGTCGTCACCTCCGCCGAGCGCGCCCGCGACCTGCGCCGGCCGCCCGCGGTGATCGTCGCCGCCGCCCAGGGAGCCGGCCGCAACCAGGAGGCGATGACCAGCTTCTACCGGGACGAGCTGACCGGCCTGCCGGAGATGGGGGTCGTGGCAGGACAGCTGTGGCGGACGGCGGGGCTCGCGCCCGGTGACATCGACGTGGCCATCCTCTACGACCACTTCACCCCGTTCGTCCTCATGCAGCTGGAGGAGTTCGGCTTCTGCGGACGGGGGGAGGCGGCCGACTTCGTGGCGGCGGACGCGCTGCCGCTGAACACGCACGGAGGCCAGCTGGGGGAGGCGTATCTGCACGGGATGAACGGCATCGCGGAGGCCGTGCGTCAGGTGCGGGGCACGTCCGTGAACCAGATACCCGGCGCGTCCAGGGCGCTGGTCACGGCGGGCACAGGGGTCCCCACATCGGGCCTGATCCTGGGCGCCGACGACTGAGGCCGGACAGAGGGCCCGCCCGCGCGCCGGCACCGGGCCGCCCGCGCTGACACCCGCACCCGCCCCGCGTGGCATCCGCACCCGCCGCGCCGCATCCGCCCTCGCTGGCACCCGCACCCGCCCTCGCATCCGCCCCGCGCTGGCACCCGCACCCGCCGGCGTCGGCATCCGTCCGTGCCGCACCGCATCCGCCCGTGCCGCACCGCACCCACCCGCGCCGCACCCGCCGGCGTCGGCACCCGCCCGTGCCGCACCCGCATCCGCCCCCGCCCGCGTCGGCATTCGTCCGCGGCCGGCCCCGCGCCCGACGACGTGGCCCCCCCATGGGCGCCCCGCGGCCGACGACTCACCGCCCGCTCGGCGCCGTGCCCGATGACGTGCCCGCCCGCCCCGACCCTGAGGCCCTCGTACCCCCCTCTCCACCTTCAGGAGGTCCAACCATCCCCACCCCTACAACCTGAGGCGGAGTGCGGGTCGGTCCCTGGGGCCGATCCCCGGACGAGTCCCCGCTCCTAGCGTGGAGTCATGACTCCGCCACCTTCTGGCCCCGTCTGCGCCGGCGCCTCCACGGCCGCCCTCGGGACCGCCGTGACGACCGCCGGCTACCCGTCGTTCTCCTCGTACGTCCGGGCCCGCGGGCCCGTCCTGCTGCGCACGGCGCGCTCCCTCACCGCCAACCCCTGCGACGCCGAGGATCTGCTGCAGACCGCCCTCACCAAGACGTTCGTGGCTTGGGAGCGGATCGAGGACCACCGCGCGCTGGACGGCTACGTCCGCCGGGCCCTGCTGAACACCCGGACGTCCCAGTGGCGCAAGCGCAAGGTCGACGAGTTCGCCTGCGAGGAGCTGCCGGAGCCCGCCGGGCTGCCCGAGCCGGATCCGGCCGAGCGGCAGGTACTCCACGACGCCATGTGGCGCGCGGTCATGAAGCTCCCCGACCGCCAGCGGGCGATGGTCGTCCTGCGGTACTACGAGGACCTCAGCGAGGCACAGACGGCGGAGGTGCTCGGCGTCTCGATCGGCACGGTCAAGAGCGCCGTCTCCCGCGCGCTCGGCAAGCTCCGCGAGGACCCGGAACTGACGCCCGTACGGTGACCGCGAGCACCCGTACGGTGACGGCATGCGCCCCGTACGGTGCCGGCGTGCACTTTGCACTGCGGTGACGGCACGCACCCCGCACGGTGCGGCACGCACCCCGCACGGTGCGGCACACCCCCCGCACGGTGCGACACACCCCCCGCACGGTGCGACACCCGCCCCCGAACCGTGCTGGCACGCGCCCCGTGCCGTGACCGCGCGCGGAGGACACCACATCCGCCAGTAATCACTGGCAATTTCCCTACTCCCGGGTAGTGACATACCGAGCGGTACGTGCGCAGAATCTCCACACCCTTACTGCCACGTAGCGCCCACCGGGAGGACGCCGTGCTGAGCACCATGCAGGACGTACAGCTGACCGTGACCCGCATCCTGAAGCACGGGATGACGATCCACGGGAAGTCACTGATCACCACCTGGACGGGTGAGCCCGAGCCGCAGCGCCGCACGTTCGCGGAGGCGGGAGCCCGCGCGAGCCAGCTGGCGAACGCCCTGCGCGACGAGCTCGGCGTGACCGGCGACCAGCGCGTCGCCACCCTGATGTGGAACAACGCGGAGCATGTCGAGGCGTACTTCGCGATCCCGTCCATGGGCGCGGTCCTGCACACCCTCAACCTGCGGCTTCCCCCCGAGCAGCTGGCGTTCATCGTCAACCACGCCGACGACCGGGTCGTCCTCGTCAACGGTTCGCTGCTCCCCCTCCTCGTGCCGCTCCTCCCCCACCTGCCGACCATCGAGCACATCGTGGTCGCGGGCCCCGGAGACCGCTCCGCGCTGGACGGCGTGACGCCCCGCGTGCACGACTACGAGGAGCTGATCGCGGGCCGCCCCACCACCTTCGACTGGCCCGAGATCGACGAGCGTTCGGCCGCCGCCATGTGCTACACCTCCGGCACCACCGGCGACCCGAAGGGCGTCGTCTACTCGCACCGCTCCATCTACCTGCACTCCATGCAGGTCAACATGGCCGAGTCGATGGGCCTGACGGGCAAGGACACGACCCTGGTCGTCGTCCCGCAGTTCCACGTCAACGCCTGGGGCCTGCCGCACGCCACGTTCATGACCGGCATCAACATGCTCATGCCGGACCGCTTCCTGCAGCCCGCCCCGCTCGCCGAGATGATCGAGCGCGAGAAGCCGTCCCACGCCGCAGCCGTCCCCACCATCTGGCAGGGCCTGCTCGCCGAGGTCACCGCCAACCCCCGCGACCTCTCCTCCATGAAGCAGGTCACCATCGGCGGCGCGGCCTGTCCGCCCTCCCTCATGGAGGCGTACGACAGGCTCGGCGTCCGCCTCTGTCACGCCTGGGGCATGACGGAGACCTCCCCGCTCGGCACCATGGCCCACCCGCCGGCCGGGCTGACCGCCGAGGAGGAGTGGCCGTACCGCATCACGCAGGGCCGCTTCCCGGCCGGCGTCGAGGCCCGCCTGGTCGGCCCGGGCGGCGAACACCTGCCCTGGGACGGCGAGTCGGCCGGTGAGCTGGAGGTGCGCGGTACCTGGATCGCGGGCGCGTACTTCGGCGGCGCCGACGGCGAGCCGATCCGTCCCGCCGACAAGTTCAGCGAGGACGGCTGGCTGAAGACCGGCGATGTCGGCGTCATCAGCCCGGACGGCTTCCTCACGCTCACCGACCGCGCCAAGGACGTCATCAAGTCCGGCGGCGAGTGGATCTCGAGCGTCGAGCTCGAGAACGCGATCATGGCGCACCCCGAGGTCGCCGAGGCCGCGGTCGTGGCCGTACCGGACGAGAAGTGGGGCGAGCGCCCGCTCGCGACCGTCGTGCTCAAGGACGGTGCCACGGCGGACTACGAGACGCTGAAGGCCTTCCTCGCCGACGAGGGCGGGATCGCCAAGTGGCAGCTCCCGGAGCGCTGGGCGATCGTGTCCGCGGTGCCGAAGACGAGCGTCGGCAAGTTCGACAAGAAGGTCATCCGCAGGCAGTACGCGGAGGGTGAGCTGGACGTGACCCAGCTGTAGGCCCTGAGGAAGGTCTGACGGAGGGTCTTACGGAAGGCCTGACGGAGGGTCTTACGAAGGAGGGGGAGCGGTGGTGAACACCGCTCCCCCTCCTTCTCAGTTGGTCCCTATCTTCGCGAGCAGGTCCACGATCCGGGCCTGCACCTCGTTGCTGTTCGAACGCTCGGCCAGGAAGAGGACCGTCTCGCCGGACGACAGCGTCGGCAGCTCGGCCTCGTCGAGGTCCGACGAGGTGTAGACGACGAGCGGCGTGCGGTTCAGCTGCCCGTTCGCCCGCAGCCAGTCGATGATCCCGGCCCGGCGACGGCGCACCTGCATCAGGTCCATCACCACCAGGTTCGGCCGGATCTGCGTGGCCAGTGTGACCGCGTCGGTGTCCGCCGCGGCCCGGGCCACCTGCATCCCGCGCCGCTCCAGGGTCGCCCCCAGCGCCTGCGCGATGTGGTCGTTCTCCTCGATGAGCAGCACGCGCGAGGGGTGCTGCTCGCTGTCGCGGGGCGCCAGCGCCTTGAGCAGTACGGCGGGATCGGCGCCGTACGCAGCCTCCCGCGTCGCCTGTCCGAGCCCGGCCGCGAGCAGTACGGGCACCTCTGCGGCGACCGCCGCCTGGCGCAGGGACTGGAGCGCGGTACGGGTGATGGGCCCGGTCAGCGGGTCGACGAAGAGCGCGGCCGGGAAGGCGGCGATCTGGGCGTCGACCTCCTCGCGGGAGTGGACGATCACCGGGCGGTAGCCGCGGTCGCTCAGCGCCTGCTGCGTGGAGACGTCCGGCGCGGGCCAGACGAGCAGCCGGCGCGGGTTGTCCAGCGGCTCCGGGGGCAGCTCGTCGTCGACGGGCTGCGGCAGCGGCTTGTTGGCGACCTCGACCGCGCCGCCGGGACCGTCGAGCGGTTCGGGGCCCTCGGCGGCACCCTCTGCGGGCGCCCCTATGGCGTAGGAACGGCCTTCGGGGGCCGCCTGGGCGAGCGCGGCGAGCTTCGGCTGCGCCTTGGCGGCGGGTTCCGCGGACGTCGCCGGGGCGGCAGGGGCTGCCGGTACGGGCGCGGGCGCCGGGACCGGACGGTCGCCCTCGGGCGGGGTGGCGAGCTTGCGCCGCCGCCCGGAGCCGTTGCTCTGCCCGTTCTGCGACGCACCGCCCTGCGACGCACCGCCCTGCGACGCACCGACCTGCTGTGCACCTGCCTGCTGTGCGGCGATCTGCTGGGCGAAGGGCACGCCCTGCCCGAGCGTCCGCACGCTGAACGCCCGCCCGCTGTGCGTCACGTCCTTCGGAGCGGCCGGCACCGCCGTCGCGGCGGGGGCTGGGGGCGCGGCGGGAGTAGCGGCTGCGGGTACCTCAGGAGGCAGCGGTACGGATCCGGTGCCGGTACGCGTCTCCTCGGCGACGCCCGGCCCACGACGCCGACCGGTCGGCTCGGGAAGAGGCTGCGGGTGCGGGTGGAGCTGCGGGTGGGGCTGCGGAGGTGTCTGGTCGGCGTCCGGTGCGGACTGCGCGGCGTCGTGCCGACCCTCGTCGCTCACCTGCATCGGCTGCGGGAGGGGCATGGCCTGCGGTACGGGGATGGCCTGCGGTACGGGCTGTGCCGCGGGCTCCGGAGCACGGTCCGCGTCCGCCGGGGGCAGCGCGAACGGCGTACGCGGCCCGGCCTCGGCGGCAGCGCTCCGCTCCTGCGCGGCGAGAGCGCGACGCGCCCGCCGACCGGTGGGCCGCTCCTCGGCCGCCTGATCGCCGCTCGCCACGGCAGGCAGGGCCGCCCGGGCAAGGGCGGGGGCTTCGGCGGGAACGCCCTGGGCGGGCACGGGAACACCCTGCGGAGGCACGGCGTCCCCGAGCGCGGCACGTCCCTGCGCGCCCTCGGCTGCGGTCACCACGGAGCCCTCGGCGGGCCGGCCGCGACGGCGCCCGGTCGGCTCGACAGCAGGGGCACCGCCCGCGCTCTGGGCGGGGATCAGCTCGGCGGGGGCGGCCGGAGCCTCCTCCGTACGCCCGCGGCGACGCCCGGTCGGCTCGACGGCACCGGTTCCGGCACCGGCGCCCTCGGGGGCCACCGGGCTTTCCAGGAAGGCATCGGTGGACGCCCGGCGGGCGCGCCGCCGTCCGCCGCCCTGGGTGTCCGAGGCCTGCGCGGGCAGCGCGAGCTGCGCACCGACCGGAGCGGCCTGTGCCTCGGCCTTCGAATCAGTCGCCGTCGCCGTCTCCGGGGCCGTCGGAGCGGGCGGAGCGGTGACCGTGCCCCTGCCGGCGCCGAGCGGCACCTCGAGGACGTACGCGCCGCCGCTCGTACCCGGCACTTCATGCGTCTGCACGACACCGCCGTGCGCGGCCACGATCCCGCGCACGATCGGCTGGTGGACGGGGTCGCCGCCGGCGTACGGGCCGCGCACCTCGATCCGTACGACGTCGCCGCGCTGCGCCGCCGCCACCACGATCGTCGAGTCGGCGTATCCCGCACCCGGTACGACCCGGGCCTTGCCGGTGGAGTCGACGCCTGCGACGTCCGCGACGAGATGCGCGAGCGCGGTCGCGAGCCGTCCCGCGTCCACCTCCGCTTCGATCGGCGGCGCGTGCACGGCGAACTGTGCCCGGCCGGGCCCGATGAGTTCCACGGCCCCGTCGACGCCCGCGGTCACGACCCCGTCGAGCAGGACGACGGACGTGCCGAGGGTCTCCGCCCCGGCGTCCAGCCGCTGATAGCCGAGGACGTTGTCCACGAGCGTCGTCATCCGGGCGTACCCGGCGGCCAGGTGGTGCAGGAGCTGGTTGGCCTCGGGCCACAGCTGGCCCGCGTCGTCGGCGGCGAGCGTGGCGAGCTCCGTGCGCAGCTCCTCCAGGGGCCCGCGCAGCGACTCGCCGAGGACGGCCGTCAGCTGCTGGTGCCGGCCGGCCAGGGACTCGTACCGCTCCTTGTCCGCCTTCGCGCGTTCTTCGTGGCTCTTCTTGAGCTCGGCGAGTTCGGCGGCGTGCTTCTCGGCGAGGCCGGCGCGCTCGGTCTCCTGCTCCTTGGCGAGCTGCTCGTAGGGCCGGCGGTCGGTGAAGGTCATCACCGCGCCGACGAGCTGGTCCCCGTCACGTACCGGCGCGGTCGTCAGGTCCACCGGCACCTGCGCACCGTTCTTCGCCCACAGCACCTGCCCGCGCACGCGGTGCTTGCGCCCCGACTTGAGCGTGTCCGCGAGCGGCGAGTCCTCGTACGCGAACGGCTCGCCGTCCGCCCGCGAGTGCAGGACCAGCGGGTGCAGCTCCTTGCCGCCGAGATCGCTGGCGCGGAAGCCGAGGATCTGCGCGGCGGCGGGGTTGACGAGGACGACGCGCCCGTCGGTGTCCGTGCCGACGACGCCTTCGGCGGCGGCGCGCAGGATCATCTCGGTCTGGCGCTGCGAGCGGGCGAGTTCGGCCTCGGTGTCGAGGGTGCCGGTGAGGTCTCGGACGACGAGCATGAGCAGTTCGTCGCCGGTGTACGCGCTGTACGAGTCGTAGGCCTCGCGCCCGTCCTCCAGATTGGCGCTGGTGACCTCGACGGCGAACTCGCTGCCGTCCGTCCGGCGGGCGATCATCCGGGTCGGCTTCGTACGGCCGCTCTCGTCGGTTCCCTCGGGGCGCCGCATGGAGCCGGGGATCAGGCGCGAGTCGAAGCCGGGCAGCAGATCGAGCAGCCCGCGCCCGACGAGCGCGGTGCCGGGGGTCTCGAACATGCCGAGGGCGATGGTGTTGGCGTTGACGACCGTGCCGTTGCAATTGACGAGCACGAGGCCGTCGGGGAGGGCGTCAAGTATGGCTGCGAGGCGAGCAGCGCCTCGGGATGGCCTGCTGCTCACGACGACGCTTCCTCCCTGACCCACTGCACCTTGCCCGGCTGGCCGGCCCCATCTTGCCCCTCGGGCCGCAGCCTGTCACTGCGAGGAGTCTAAAGGCAGCGCCGACGGTCGCGGGGGGAGGTCTCATGCCCCCGGCAACATCCGAACGTCATCCTCACCTCATCCCCGCACGCGGGGCAGTACGGGCTCCAGGTTCTCCCAGCGGTCGATCTCGCATCCGTTGGCCCGGGAGAAGTCGGCGTCGACGGAGCGCCCCTGCCAGTCGCCGGTGATGTGGGCGACGACGGGACCGCCGTACTGCTGCCCGCAGAAGGCGTCCTTGGTGACCGGCTTGAAGGGGTTCTGCCCCTCCTTCGCGAGCGTGGTGAGCCGCTCGCAGGCGCGGGCGGCCGCGGGGTGGTCGCCGCCGGGCTCGCCCTCGCAGTCGAGCCGGAACGTGCCGTCGGCCTTCGGGTGCCCGCTCTTGCTGATCGTCACGGTGAGCACGTCGGGCGACGACAGCAGCGACAACGGCGGCACGGGCCCGAGTCCGGTGGCGCCGGCGGCGGTGGTGGCGAGGGTGGCGAGTACGAGGCGGCGCAGCATGCGAACTCCAGGGAGGCGAGTGGGGGCCATGGGCTCGGGCCCGTCTCCTCTAACGCTCCGTACTGCCGTTCGTTGCGCAACCGGGATGGGCCGAGGGGCTTTGCTCTCGGCCCGGGAGGGCTAGTACGGTGAGAAGCGATTGGTGACACCCGGCTCGCCTGTGTCATCATCTGCACGCACCACTCGCGCCCGCGCGAGGTGCATGGAGGCGTCGCCTAGTCCGGTCTATGGCGCCGCACTGCTAATGCGGTTTGGGTCTTAAAGCCCATCGAGGGTTCAAATCCCTCCGCCTCCGCCCCACCCCGAAGCCCCGGCCCACACGGCCGGGGCTTCGGTCGTTCCGGCCCCCCTGCGGGCCCGCTGCGCCCTTGCGCGGGTCACCCACCCGGCGGAGTGCACGGATCCCGGGATGAGCCCCCAGATGGCGTTTCCGCAGGTCAGATGGGGTCTAGCTAATGGATTTCGCGCTACGGCGCAGGTCATGTAATGTTGTCCACGCAACGCCGACCGGCAAGAAAAAAGCCGAGAAGCACAAGCACTCGTAGCTTAACGGATAGAGCATCTGACTACGGATCAGAAGGTTGCAGGTTCGAATCCTGCCGAGTGCACACAGGTGAGAGGCCCGGACGAGAGTCCGGGCCTCTTGCGTTTCCAGGCGATACAGCAGCGAAGTACAGCAACCGCGTTGATCGCTGTCAGCCGGTGCCGCCCATGGCGTCGGACAGCTTGCCGATCGCGGCGCGTACAGCTTCCTCGCTCGCTTCGGCGTAGACCTCCATCGTCATTGCGATCTGCGAGTGCCGCAGGATGCGCTGTGCCACCTTCGGGTGGACCTTGAGGGCGACCAGGAGTGAGCTGCAGGTGTGACGGGTGTTCCGGAGCGGGATCACCCGGAGGCCGGCGCGGATGAGGGGGTAGGTGTCCCCGGCGTAGGTCCAGGCGCAGGCGGGGCAGCGGGAGGCACGGCGGTTGCCGCAGGCGACCCGCAGGACGCCGCCCGGTTCGGCGTCGGTGTTGTAGGCGTGGAGCACGGTCTTGGTGGCGGGGTCGAGGAGCTTGGTGCCGCCGGAGAGACGGATGGGGGCGGCGCAGCCTCCGGTGCGGCGGATCTGGTCGGTGAGGCGGTCGAAGCCGGGGGACCCGGCCACCCGGAGCAGGTCGCTCAGGGTGGCCGGGTTCAGGCCCGCCGCGGTGGCGGTGTCGGTCAAGGGGGTCACTTCCCGGCGCGGACGAGGACGGCGGGGGCGGTGCGGGTGCCGGTGCCCTTGCAGGCCGGGCAGGAGGCGGGAAGGGTGCGGCGCTGCCCTTCCGTTGTGGTGGTGCCGGTGGTGATGTGGACGACGGGGAAGCCGTCGCAGTGGGAGCAGACGCGCGGGGTGGTGGGCTGGGGCATCATGGGCTTTCCCTTTCGGGTCCGTTGGATCAGAAAGCGGTGGAGCCGTCCGGGGCGGCGGATCTTTGGCGAGAGAGCCGCCCCGGAGGGCATTACTTGATGCGTCCGCCGCGCTTCTGCGTGGCGTTGAAGATGCGCTTGTCCTCGCGGGTGGCGGTGCCGTTGCCGATCCGGTCGCGGATCTCGTTCAGGCGCCGGCCGCCTTCGCGCTTGGCCTGCTGGTACTGCCGGTCCTGTTCGGCGTGGTTGGTCTCGGGGCGCTTGCTGAAGATGCCCATGTCAGCGACCTTTCTGGTTGTTGAGGAGCGAGCGGAGCACGACGGCGCACACGGCCACGGACGTGGCGGTGATCGCGACGGCAAGGAGCATGGAGACGAGGACGGCGCCGACGACGAGGACGAGTCCGGCGCCACCGGCGACGACCGTGACGAGGCCGGTCGGGGTGAGACGGACTGCCGGCACCTGAACCCGCCGCGCGGCCGGGACCGGCGCCGGGGTGTGGTCGTGGTTGCAGACCAGCGGATCGACGTCGTGGCGGGGCTCGATGTCGCCCGTAGCAGCGGGCTGGACGAGCGGGGTGACGATGCCGGTCGGGAGCGGGTTGACCGGGATGCGCGGTCGGAGCATGACGGGGTCTCCCTACTGGTTGATGGTGTTGTCGATGAGTGGGGCGAGGACGCTGTCGGCGAGGAGGTAGCCGCCGAGGAGGATCACGGCGACGAGCCACCAGGGCGGGCGGATGAGCTTGATGCCGAGGGCGCCGACGACGATCAGGGCGAGCCAGAGCGGGACGTCCATGACGCGGTTCTCCTTCGCGGTTAGCGGGGTTGGCAGCGGTGGGTGCGGGCGGCGAGCTGGGCGGCGGACTGGTTGGAGTAGTCGGCGGACCAGCCGCAGTCATCAGCAGTGCAGGCGGCGGCGTGCTTGGTGCGGCCGTGGCGGTCGCGGTGGGTGCCGATCTGCACCGGGCCGATCCGCATCACGGAGTGGAAGAAGTCGCGGGCAGGCATCGGGCGTTCTCCTTTCAGGCGAGCTGGGCGGCGATGGCGTCGGCCATCACGGATGGGACACCGAGGCGGGCGCGCAGGGTGTCGGCATCGATCGGCGACCCGTACGGGCGTGGTGGTCGTCGGCGACCTTCCGGGCGTGAGCCACCAGCGCCGGCGGAACAGCCACAGCAGGCGGGGCGGCGATGGGCTCGGGTGCCGGGTCAGGCTCGGCGGCGGGCAGCTCGGGCGGTGATTCAGGCTCAGGCTCTGCGGGGATCTCCCGCTCGACGACCGGGTTGTCGGCGGGCGGCTCAGGTGTGACCGCCGGCGTCGGGGTGTGGACGAGGAGGGTGCCGCCGAGGAAGGCGAGGGCGGGCCATCCGGCGACCAGGATGCGCAGCCAGTCGGGAACGTGGGCGAGGTCGAGGAGTCCGGCGGTGGCGACATTCGCACCGAGCGAGGCGGCCAGGGCGACGGTGAACCAGGTCCAGGCCGAGCCAGCAGGGGCGCCGGCGGCCCGCAGGGTGCGAAGGCGGCGCCAGGCGGCGACGAGCAGGAGGTCGACGGAGACCGGGTAGGCCCACGCCTTCCAGCCCGTCTGTCCGGCGGCCGCGGCCAGGTCGTGCAGGTGGGCGAAGGACAGGGCACCGGCGATCACGGCCTGTACGAGGACGGCGTCCGGTCGCAGCGTCTGGCGCATCGCGGGTCCTCCTTCCGGTTTCGGGCATGGGTGGGGTAGGGAGTTGACGTGGATATCGCTCTGTTCGGCACCCCCGACCTGGGGGACCCAACGAGGACTTCGCCATCGGCAGCGCCGAGTGCGTCGTGGTGCTGGACGGTGCCGGGATGCCAAAGGGACTGCCCACCGGATGCATTCACGGCGTGGCTTGGTTCGTCCGGAGGCTGGGCAACTCGTTGCACAGAGAGGCCACCGAAAGCCGACGGGACTTGACTCACTGCCTCGCTACCGCCATTGAGCACACGGCGGATCTTCACCGGGAGACCTGCGATGCGAACAGTCCGTTTTCCCCGTCAGCGATGGTCGCCGTACTTCGAGTCCAGGACGAGCAAGCTGAATGGCTGGTGCTGGGAGACGGCTCACTCGTCCTCGATGAAGGGCCAGAGCCCCTAGTCGTCACTGATCAACGCCTGAAAGCGGTGGCAAGCGAGAAGCGAGCCGCGTTGCGCGCAGCCAAGCCAGGGTCACAGGAGGAACGGGCAACGCACACCTCGTTGGTCGAGGAAGAGCGGGCACTGCGCAACCGACCGGGCGGGTTTTGGGTGGCCGCCGCGGAGCCCGAAGCTGCGGCCGAGGCTCTGACAGGAAATACGCCGATCGCACACCTGAGGCGGGCGGCACTTCTCACTGACGGCGCTGCCCGGTTCGTCGACACCTTCGCTTTTGGCGACTGGTCAGATTGCCTCGACGTTCTGGAGCAGCACGGCCCAGCCTCTCTCATCGGCCAAGTCCGCGCCGCCGAGCAGAGCGACCCAGACCGTAAGCGATGGCCCCGCTCCAAGGGGCACGACGATGCAACGGTGATCTTCGCTCGCTTCTAGACGAGTTGATCCGAAGTGGCTCAGTGGTCGTAGGCGATCAGTGAGCGGGTGACGGGCGCGCTGGTGTTGTTGTTGTGCCAGATCGCGGCGGCCAGGATCGTTGCTCAGCAGCGCCGATCCTGGACACCCTCACGGTGTTTTGGTGGGGAATCGTGAAGGAGATGAGCATGAACGACCGACCGGGATACTGGGATCCGCTGCCGGCTGTGCGCGCGTCAGCGGGGACGACGCTGCCCTGGGAGGGGACGGTCACTGTCCTTGCTCAGGCAGAGACCTACCTGACGGGCCGCTGGGACGAGCGGAACTGGCGCAATGTGCCAGGACCGTTGTACGGAGCGGAGACGGACACCTGCGAGATGGGCCCCGAGGTCGCACCCCGGCACGTCATGTGCGACGAGACCGGCCAAGAGTTCGTTTTCCGCCAGCCCCGGAGACCTGCCGAGGTCAACAGCGTGCTCTTCGCGGCTTGGAACGATCCCTGCGGCGGATACGGCATGGACGGGGACCAGCGGTGGAGTACGCAATCCGTTCGGACCTGGTGGCAAGAACGCGCACGGCTCCGAGAGTGGGCCGAGCACTTCGTCACCGGCCTATCCAGTTCCCACCACTTCCAAGACGGGTTGGCCGAGCTGCTGTCCTACCTCGATGGTGACCTCCAGGCCCACCTCCGCACCTATCTCTTCTGGTTGGAAGAGGGACGCCCCCCAATCAGCTCCGAGGCTCTGCCCACGCTGTAGACCTCGCAGGCATTCGGAAACACTCGTCTAGGGCAGCTGTTACAGGTTTCTCTACCTCATCAAGGCACCCGCCGCGCAGGCGCGGCGCGTGCGGCCCGTCGCCCGGGCCTGCCCTCCTGTCTCCGCCCCGCTCCAGCCCGGCCGCCGTCCGCACGCCTACGGCTCGGGTTGATGGGGAGCGCCTCAGGCGGGCCTACATGCACGGCAACCGTCACATGGCATGCGTGGCCACGAGCGCTGCCGACTGCGGCCGGGACGGGGTTCCAAAAGACGGCCAGCGGCGAGGGAGGGGTGGCCTCTTGCGCACGGTCGGCCGGCTGCCGGACCTGAGTCGGGCCGGGCGCCGTACCCCCGCCGTCACGGATGACGGGAGCGTGAGGCGACCGCACCACCGGGGAATGGGCGGGCGGGGAGCAGCTGCTGCCGCGATATGGTGCCGGCCAGCGTGGTCGCTCCGCGTCGGTACCGGTCTCGTCGTGCCCGATGAGCGTGTCGTCTCAAGACCTGCCTGCGTTGCGGACAGTCTCGCGCCGTTGTGCGGGGGCGTTGCATCGCGATGGCTTGGGTCCATGCGTGCTGAGCGGTGGGGGAGGCGGTGCGGGACCGTGGTCAGGTCCAGGCCGCGGGTTGGGGCGTCGATGTGGTTGCTGCCGGTCGGCACCGCTGTCCTGATCCGGAGGCTGCCAGATTCCGGGAGGGGCGGTGCCCATCAGGACAGCGGCACCGACCTCGAAGGAGCACCCATGGCCTGCACCGACCCCCAGTGCGACGGCGGCGTCATCCCCAACCCGTACTCCGACGACCCCGAGGACCTCACCCTCTGCGCCGCCTGCAACCACGGCGACGACCCCCGCGACCACCACGACTACGCGGGCTGACGCTCCCGGGGCCTCGGCGCGAGTCGGGGCCCCGGCCGTCGGCTCCCGTCTCATTCAGCGCGGTACACGATCGTTCAGGGCGGAACCACAGCCGGAAACAGTTGAGCTTCCGACAGCACATGAACGCAGGTGAACCGCCTCATACACGAGGCAACGGAGCCTCATCAGGATTGGAAAGAGTGCTGTTCGCCGGCCAGACGTGGCTACAAGTGGCGGGGGTCCGGGCTGAGGATGGCTGGATCTTCGGATCGCAGCCGGAACTTTGCATGGACGCCGAGGCTGTTGCGTGCGGCAATGTAGAACTCATCACGCTTCTCCTGAAACTCCCGGAACGCCCTCATCCAGTCGTCTGACGTACCTGGGCGCATGTCTCGAACGAACTGTTCCAGTACCCAGGCGTGCCGCTGTAGCGATCTGGCTGCCGAGATGGATTCCGCGTCTCCCATAAGGAGCACGGCTTCGAACGCATAGCCACGCTCAAGCTCAGCTTCGGCCAGCAGCTCCAGGCCGGCCTCCCTGGCGAGTGGCTGAGGCAGGTCGAAGAGTCCCTTGCCTGCAGCCAGACGACCTGCCAGCGAGGTGAACCTCTTGACCGCGTCGGCAAACCGGAGATAGCACTCCAGGCGACGTTCGTCCCACCGTGTGGAAAGTTGGCGCCGCCACCGAGATCTCTCCATCAGGGCTCCACCGACGTACGACGCAACCGCGCCGACGAGCACACCGATCAAGGTGAACAATTGTCCCGACATGCCCCCGCCTATCATGTATCTGTCAGGAGAGAACATACGGCCGGAGGCTCTGACGCGTAAGGGCCTCAGGCTGGTATGAGAGCTGAACGGCCTCTCAGCGGAGCCGGGATCAACGGCCGGATGCCACTACATCTCCGGAGCCCTCGGGCAGTTGCTGTACCGCAGCGAAGTACAGCAACCCCAGCAACCGGCAGCGCCCAGTACAGGCCCTCAGGGACTTCCGGGCGGCCTGTATGACCTCAAGTGACCGATCTCGCTAGAGCTACGGATCAGAAGGTTGCAGGTTCGAATCCTGCCGAGTGCACAGCCTGAGAGGCCCCGGACGAAAGTCCGGGGCCTCTTGCGTTGTGTCGTGCAGCAGCGGAGTGCAGCAACCGTATGAGGGGGAGCGACGTCGATGGCCGAGGCCGGGGAGCCGCTGGAGTTGATCGCGCTGGAGAGCGGGACACAGAGCGTCGGGGTCCGACTGCTGTCGACCAATCCGTCCTTCACCGGGGTCTCAGGCCGCTACTTCGACGCGGAGATCCAGATCCGAAGCGACTTCGTGAACGCCTCCGTGCGGATGGGCGTCTTCGACGAAGAGGTCGAGGAGTGGGGCTACCTCCTCGACGCCCTCGAAGAAGCCATCGAGGACGCTGCCGAGGTGTTCGCCGGCGACTGGCCCAGAGAAGGCCGTACGGCGTACCTCCGCTTCGTGGCCGAGGACCCTCTCGTCATCGAAGTCTGCGACGCACCCGGCACCGGCATCTGCGTCCAGGTACCACTTGCCTTGGACGGCGACTGGATCGCAGAGGCCAGGGCCCGGTTTGCGAACGCCCGCGAAGCGCTCAAGGTCTAGAGGCAGATCACGTCTGTCCCATGGCGTCGGACAGCTTGCCGATCGCGGCACGTACCGCTTCCTCGCTCGCCTCGGTGTAGACCTCCATCGTCATCGCGATCTGAGAGTGCCGAAGGATGCGCTGTGCCACCTCCGGGCGGACCTTGAGCGCGACCAGGAGCGAGCTGCACGTGTGCCGAGTGTTCCGGAGCGGGATGACCCGGAGGCCGGCGCGGCGGGCACGCAGGGCGAACATGCGGGTGAGATTTGCCCGGCTCGATCGGGGTGCCGTACTTCGTCGTGAAGATCAGGTCATGGCCGTCCTGCCAGAGATCCCCGGCGGCTTTCCGGTCGCCGCGCTGCTGGGCGCGGCGCATCCGCAGGGCCTTGAGGCAGAGCGCCGGCAGGGGCAGGAAGTCGTCGGAGTCCTCCGTCTTGGTCTCGCGGTGGAGGATCTGACGCCCGGCGCGCTGGATCTGGTGGTCGACGTACAGCTCTCCCGTTTCCAGGTCGATGGACTTCCACGCCAGACCAAGAACCTCACCGCGGCGCAGGCCGAGGCAGAGCACGAGCACCCAGGCCGCGAAGAGGTGGTCATCGCGGGCGGCGGCATCGGTCAGGAACCGGCCCGCCTCGGCGACGGTCCACGGCTTGATCCGGTGACGGCGCGGCTTGGGGACCCTGACGAGGGAAGCGACGTTCTTTCGCCCCATGGCAGCTTCTACCCGAAGCCGCTCCACAGAGACGAGTTCGAGGGTCATGGTTTTCGGCAGGCAACGAGGCCACCGCACAATCCGTCGGCCGACCAGGGACGCGCTGAACCCCCGGCGGAGGTGCCCGCTTCGGCCGTGCCGACTGGGAGAGCGAGCGTGTTCATGCCGTTCCGGCCTTTGCCTCTGTGAGGGCTCGCCCGAACCTGCTATCAGCTTTTTCATGCACCATTCGACGACACGCCGAAAGCGAATGGGTGAACCTGAAATCGCGAAAATGAGTCACCCAATTGACCGGTGGTGACACGCCCTCACCTATGTTCATATTATCTCACCTTTAGTGAGTGGGTTTCGGTACGCCACTGCCTCGTCAGCATTGGCTCTGCGGTCGCCGCTTGGCTAAGTCCTGCTGAATACCACGTAGTTGTACGGTCGTGTGGCCCGACCGGAACTCACCACAGGGCGCTCGGAATTCCCATTCCGAGCTACTGAGCTCAACGGCCAAAAGAAAGGTCTGTCCTATGCCAGTGGATGCCGCCCTGTCCGCCCCATCAGGCCCCGCTCGAAGACACACCAGGGTCAAGAAAAAGCTCCTCCTGTTGCCCGGAGCGCTGTTGGTGGCGGCGGTCACCCTGGTCCCGAGGCTCGCTCACGCCCTGGAAGCCCCCGTGGGGCTGGGGACCGCCACCAATTACGCGGTCCTGGCCGGTTCAACGATCACCAACACGAACACCCTGACCACCATCAACGGAGACCTGGGGCTCGATCCCGGCACATCGGTGACCAACTTCCCGCCCGGCGTCGTCAACGGAACGCAGCACATCGACGACGCGCAAGCCGAGCAGGCGAAGGCCGACCTCGTCATCGCCTACAACGACGCGGCGAGTCGCGGACCCGGGGCCGCCTCTTCGGTCGACATCGGCGGACAAACGCTGGCTCCCGGCGTCTACACGTCCTCGTCGACACTGGGCATCACCGGGACGGTCACCCTTGACGGCCAGAACAACCCGGACGCCGTCTTCATCTTCCAGATCCCCGAGACCCTGATCACGGCTCCGGGGGCCGTCGTGGCCCTCATCAACGGAGCAAATGCCTGCAACGTGTTCTGGCAGGTCGGCAGCTCCGCCACCCTCGACACGACCACCCAGTTCAAGGGCAACATCCTGGCCCTGACGTCCATCACCGTGAACACCGACGCCGTGATCGAAGGTCGCGCCCTGGCGCGCAATGGCGCGGTCACGTTGGACAGAAACACCATTACGAGGGCGGCCTGCGCCGTTGGCCCGGTCGGACCTCCCGGTCCGACGGGTTCGCCCGGTCCGACGGGTTCGCCCGGGCCGGAAGGTCCGCCCGGACCGGAAGGTTCGCCCGGACCCGCCGGTTCACCTGGACCCGCCGGTTCGCCCGGTCCTGCCGGTTCGCCCGGTCCTGCCGGTTCGCCTGGACCCGCTGGTTCGCCCGGTCCTGCCGGTTCGCCTGGACCCGCTGGTTCGCCCGGTCCTGCCGGTTCGCCTGGACCTGCCGGTTCGCCTGGACCCGCTGGTTCGCCCGGTCCTGCTGGTTCGCCTGGACCCGCTGGTTCGCCTGGACCCGCTGGTTCACCCGGTCCTGCTGGTTCACCCGGACCTGCCGGGCCTGCCGGACCCACTGGTTCCGCCGGGCCTGCCGGACCCGCCGGACCCGCCGGACCCACTGGTTCCGCCGGGCCTGCCGGGCCTGCCGGACCCGCCGGACCCGCCGGGCCTGCCGGGCCTGCCGGACCTGCCGGCCCCGCGGGGCCCAAGGGACCCCAGGGCGACAAGGGTGAGAAGGGCGAGAAGGGCGAGAAGGGCGAGAAGGGCGACAAGGGCGAGGACGGCCACGGTCACGATCACGGCAAGCCCGACCACGGCAAGCCCGACCACGGTCACGACCAGGGCAAGCCCCCGCACGGTCACGACGAGGGCAAGCCCCCGTGGGCCGGGCTCGTGGACGACGCCCTCAACGATGCTCTTGGCCACGGGGGCCACGGTCGCGCCGTGTCCGACACGGTCAGTACCGTCAACGTCGCCGAGATGAGCGCCGCCACCGGCCAGCAGCCGGAGGTCAAGTTGTCAGACCACGCCGCGGCCAGCGCAAGCAGCAGTACCGGCATCATGGCCGCCTATGCGGGCGCGCTGGCACTCGTCGGAGGCTCGATCTTCGCCATGAAGAGAATTCGGCGAGGTTCAGCGACTCGACGGGACTAGCCCATCCCAGGCCCATCTGCCTTCCCGTCACACAGGCGGCTGAGCCCCTGGACACATCGTCCAGGGGCTCAGCGGTGCGCGCATCGACTCAGAACCGAACACGCAGTTACTGGAGTTGTGGGTGTGGACCTGCAGGTGGCCGGATTCACGGACGCATTCCCGGCCCGAGGCCCGTCCGGTGATCACGAACCGGACCAATGCATGGCCGTCTGGCTGACATCAGCTTGTGACATCAACGATGGTGGACGTGGAGTTACATGAGAGGTCAGGTCAAGCGCACGTGCGAGGTTCCCAGCCGTCGTCCGATCGTTGTGCCTGTCGTCAATCTCGTCGGCGACCAGCCGGGTTGTGCGGACTTCATGAGCAGCGCGCAGGGCACGGTGCTCCTCGACGGCAAGGCGATCGAGCCGGAGACGTACGAAGGCGACGCGATCACGATGCAGAGCGTTCAAGGCAACGCGGTCACCGGAGAGGGAGGGCGCTCCACGGTCACAGGGTGCGGCTTGTGGGTGCAGTTGCCCTCTCTGGCTCCCGGGGCGCATTCGCTGAAGATCCGTGGGCGGTCGGGCGACTTCTCGATCGGTGTGGACTACGCGTTGACTGTCGCGGCCTCCTCTAAGTAGGCGAGCTGCGTGGCGAAGACCCCCGGGGTGCTCCCGTTTCCCGTCAGGCTTGGCGACCAGGCGCAGGCCGCGTAGCCGTTCTTGTAGGCGTGGGTGGATCCCTCACCCCCCGCTTGCCGTTCATGACCAATTGAAAGCTGCCGTGATGAGCCAGTACTTCGACATCGGTGACGAGACGCTGTGGAACCCATCCAATGGGGCTTCTCGCCTGTTCCAGCGCCAGGTTGCGGTCTTCGAAGCGGAGCTTGAACTCCCCTCGGGCATCGGGCCGATGGAGAACGACGAGTGCCAGATCAGCCCCAACACCTTTGAGGCTTTCGTCAACGCCCTCCTGGCGAAGCACCGAAGCACGAGCCACTCCATCTGGCTCGCGCTCTCCGAAGGCTTCGTTGCCACCGTGCTGGTTCTTGCGGAGCGTGCCGGGATCAAGGTGGACTGGAGAGGGCACGCAGCCGCCTCGGAAGCCCCGCTCGAAGACGTGCAGGTGTCCACCGTCACGGGGATGTCCGCCCCTGCGGAAGGCGGAGCCTGGGCTGCCGGCCTGCGAGAGAAGGCACGGGAGCTGGGACGGCGCATGCCCCGCTGATCAGAGCACGCTCCCTTACCCCTGCAGACTCCGCCGACCTGGGGATAGCCTGTCCGCCCATGGGGCCCGCGTGATGTCATGCCAGATACCCCGACCCGTGGGTACTGGATGTGAACGAGCCGATGCCCTATGCCTGGGCGCGAGAGTCCGACGAGCCGACTGGCCGAAGGCACTCGGATTCCTGACACCCGCAGTTGACGTCAACGGGCGTGAATCTCGCCGATCGACGCCAACGTCAGCGGCAGACCAGCAGGGGCCCAGCATGGTGATCGTCCCGGCGTACGAGCGGGTGTCTGGTGTGGGGCGCAGGTGCCTGACAGGATCGGGCTGTGAACGAGCCTTCGATGTCCTCGCGGTTCAGCAGAGCGCTCGACTGGGCAGCGCTGCCCGTGTCCGTTCTTCTTCTCTGGATCGGCATCGAGGACTACCGCGCCGGTGGGTCCGTGGGGTGGCCCGTCGGCGGAGCGCTGCTGGTTCTGGTCAGCCTCTGGGTGATCTACCGCGGGATGCCTCGGCGGAACGGCAAGGCCACCGACTCACCGTAGGCGCACAGCGGCGCAACACCGCAACCCAGCCTTTCGCGCTGCCTTGGCCCGTGCCGAGGACGGCGAGCCGGTCGGTATGGCGTTCGGCCACCCGCTCAGGCCCGACACGGGGTGGTGGCACGAACGGACCGAGCCCGTGCCCGACGACATGCGGCGCGTACCTCGCTCCCGACACGCTCTACGAGCCCGAGGGCGCCGGTCCTCACATCAAGCCGGTCCTCACATCAGGGGGACGCACCTGAGTGCGTGGTCCGAGCGACGGTGCGGTGGTGAGAGCAGATGGACCACCTCGTACGATCCGCTGGGGCAGCCACCGTTGAGGATGAGAGTGTCGATCAGCACGCGGTTGACCGTGTGCCCGTCCCGTTCCATGAGGTCTCTCACGAAGCCCTCGGGATCCGCCTTGAGCGCGCTCTGTTCTTCCTCGGTCAGTTCAAGTCTGAAAACCTCGAAGGCAGATGCTTCGATTTCCGTCGGGCGATGAACGGTAGCCATGGTTCAGCCTTTCGGGGAGGCGTCATCTCCAGGATGCGCCGATCGACGCCCTGCGCAACCGCCGGCACCGGCCGGGCGGCCGGTGCCGGCGGTTCAGCGGGCCGGCGGTTCACCTGGCCTGCGGTTCACCTGGCCTGCGGTTCAGCGGGCCGGCGGGCCGTCGGTTCGGCGGAATAAAGTCGGAAGATCGTTTTTTCTTCTGATCGTGGGGGTTGGGTATGGCGCTCTTCGGGAACGCGCACAAGATCGATCCGGCGCAGGCGCAGCAGGAGTACGCGCGGCTGCTCGGGCAGGGGGAGCAGATTCACGCCGCGTATCTGCTGATCCGGGACACCATCTTCTTCACCGACCGGCGGCTCGTGCTCGTCGACAAGCAGGGCATCACCGGCAAGAAGGTCGAGTACCACTCGATTCCGTACAAGAGCATCACTCACTTCGCCGTCGAGACGGCCGGCACGTTCGACCTCGACGCCGAGCTGAAGATCTGGATCTCCGGTAACTCCGTTCCCGTCCAGAAGACCTTCACCAAGGGCGTGGACATCTACGAAGTGCAGGCGATTCTGACGCAGTTCGTCGCGCGGTAGTCCGGCAAAAGGTAGATGTGCGGAGGCCCCCGGAGTGTTTCCCGGGGGCCTCTGTCGTCGCCGCTGTCAGACCTTCGGAGGAGACTGGTTCCGTGACGTGGCGGTGTACGGGGATGCGGTGGAGCGGGGGTGTGCCCGGGCTCCGTTGGGAGGGTGGGCGGGTGTCCGTTCTCGCGTACGGGCAGCAGGTCGCCTTCCGGGCCGTCGGGCAGCGGTTGTGCCCGGGGGCCCGTGGCAATCCCTGCCCGCTCGGAGCGGTGGTGTCGGCGCGGGCCACCGGCGGGCAGTGCCCTGAGTGCGCGCGGCTCGACCGGGTCCACTCGGTCGCCGCCGACACCATCGCAGACGACCCGCGGACGTACCGCGTGTACCTCGCCTGGTTCGGGCCCGGGATGACCAAGGTCGGGATCACCGGCGAGGAGCGGGGCGACGCCAGGCTCCTCGAGCAGGGCGCCGTCGCCTTCAGCTGGCTCGGGCGGGGGCCGCTCATGGCCGCCCGGCGGACCGAGGAGCTGCTGCGGCACGCCCTGAAGGTGCCCGACCGGATTCCGTACGAGCGGAAGCGCGCCGTACGGCACGAGTTGCCCGCCCCGGACGCGCGCCGCCACGAGATCGAGGAGCTGTACCGCTCCGCCGTCGCCCTGCCGGCGTGGGGCGACACCCTGGAGACGCTTCCCTGCGAGGTGCGCGACCACGCCGAGGCCTTCGGCCTCGACGGGCTCCCCGGACTCGCCGGGACCGTCACCGAGCTCTGCGACGACGGTGTCGTCGCCGGCCGTCTCCTCGCCGCCGCCGGGCCCGACCTGCACCTTCTCGACGCCGAAGACCGGGTGCTCGCCCTCGACACCCGTATCGTCCGCGGGTGGGGGCTCGTCGCCGTCGACCCCGGTCATCGCGTCAGCGTGCCCGTCCGGAAGGCGAACACCGACGTCCAGGACGGGCTGTTCCCGACGTGAGAGCGGGAAGGTGGGGAGCGGGAAGGTGGGGAGCCGGAGGGCGTGACGACCTGAAGGCCTGACGACCTGAAGCCGGGAAAGCGTGACGACCTGAAGGCCTGACGACCTGAAGGCGTGACGACCTCAAGGCGTGACGACCTCAAGGCGTGACGCCTCAAGCCTGGAAGCCTTCCCCGCCCCGTTGTGGACATGATCGGTCCCTTCGGTGGAGGGTGATCCGCATGATCCGCATGATCCGCATGATCCGCATCATCCATGGACGTCGAAGTCGAGCGGAGTCCCGGCCGTGAGCGCCGCCGAGACCCATGCCGCCGAGGTGCACGAGATCGTCCGGCGGCTCGGCCTGCCCGGACTGATCGACGTCCACACCCACTTCATGCCCTCCAACGTCCTCGACAAGGTCTGGGCGTACTTCGACTCCGTCGGCCCCCTGACCGGCATGGAGTGGCCCATCACCTACCGCGAGGAGGAGGACCGCCGGGTCGCCCTCCTCCGCGAGTTCGGGGTCCTCGCGTTCACCTCGATGCTCTACCCGCACAAGGCCGGCATGGCCCCCTGGCTCAACGGCTGGGCCGCCGACTTCGCCGCCCGTACGCCCGACTGCCTCCACACCGCCACCCTCTACCCCGAGCCGGACGCGACCGCGTACGTCGGCCGGGCGATCGACGACGGCGCGCGCGTCTTCAAGGTCCACCTCCAGGTCGGCGACTTCGACCCCAACGACCCGCTGCTCGAGGACAGTTGGGCAACGCTCGCGGACAGTCGCACGCCCGTCGTCATCCACTGCGGCTCCGGGCCCGCCCCCGGAAAGTTCACCGGACCCGCGCCCATCGGACAGCTGCTCTCCCGCCATCCGGAGCTGCGGCTGATCGTCGCGCACATGGGGATGCCCGAGTACGCCGACTTCCTCGATCTCGCCGAGCGGTACGAAGGCGTCCACCTCGACACCACCATGGCCTTCACCGACTTCAGCGAACGCTTCGCGCCCTTCCCCGTCGCCGAACTCCCCCGGCTGCGCGCCCTGGAGAACAAGATCCTCCTCGGCTCCGACTTCCCGAACATCCCCTATCCGTACGCCCACCAGCTCCAGGCCCTCGAACGCCTCGGACTCGGGGACGACTGGATGCGCCGGGTCCTGTACGGCAACGGCGCCGCGCTCTTTCCTCAGGTTTCTCAGGGAATTCACAGCTGAGGGAAAGGAAGATCTCAGTACCTCCGGACAGCGTGGCCGTATGACTGCCACCAAGCCCCGCGGGCGTACCGACATGACCCGGCCCGACGGCTCGGCCGTCCGCGTTCTCGTCGTGGACGACGAGGCGTCGCTCGCCGAGCTCCTCTCCATGGCCCTGCGGTACGAGGGCTGGCAGGTGCACAGCGCGGGCGACGGGGCCGGAGCCCTGCGCGCGGCGCGGGAGTTCCGGCCCGACGCGGTGATCCTCGACGTGATGCTGCCCGACATGGACGGGCTCTCCGTCCTCGGCAGGCTGCGGCGCGAGCAGCCGGACGTGCCGGTGCTGTTCCTGACCGCCAAGGACGCCGTCGAGGACAGGATCGCCGGCCTCACGGCGGGCGGCGACGACTACGTGACCAAGCCGTTCAGCCTGGAGGAGGTCGTGGCGCGGCTGCGTGGGCTGATCCGGCGCTCCGGCGCCGCGCAGGCCCGCACCGAGTCGCTGCTCGCCGTCGGGGACCTGACGCTGGACGAGGACAGTCACGAGGTCACCCGCGGCGGCGAGTCGATCCATCTCACGGCCACCGAGTTCGAGCTGCTGCGCTACCTCATGCGCAATCCGCGCCGGGTGCTCAGCAAGGCGCAGATCCTCGACCGGGTGTGGTCCTACGACTTCGGCGGCCAGGCCAATGTCGTCGAGCTGTACATCTCCTACCTGCGGCGGAAGATCGACGCGGGACGGGCCCCCATGATCCACACCCGGCGCGGGGCGGGCTATCTCATCAAGCCCGGGGAGTAGGACGACCGATGCGAGGCCCCCGTTCCTGGTCGCTCCGCACGCGGCTCGTCGTCTCCGCCGTCACGCTGATCGCGATCGTCGCCACGGTGATCGGGACGGTGACGACGATCGCGTTCCGGTCCTATCTGTACGACCAGGCCGACGGGCAGCTGCAGGGCGTGGCCAACCGGGCCGCCGGGCCGCCGCAGAACATGCCGGGGCCCCTCCCCGACGGCACCCCTGAGGTGCTCGGATTCCTCACCGGCCCCGGCGCCCCGCTCGGCACGGTCGGCGCGTCCGTCGTGGACGGGGAGCTGAGGGACGCCGCCGTCTCCGAGGAGGAAGAGGAGCAGGGGAGGTACGGCCCGAAGTACCGCGCCCAGGCCCTGGACGCCGCCCAGCGCGCCGCCCTCGCCGCCGTCCCGCGCGACGGCGCGCCGCACACCGTCGAGCTGCCGGGCATGGACGACTACCGCGTCGAGTACGCCTCGGGGAGCCGTGGCGACTATCTCGTCGGCATCCCGCTGTCCGACGTCCAGGACACCCTCTCCACCCTGATCCTCGTCGAGGTGAGCGTCACCGGCGCCGGTCTCGTCGCCGCCTCGCTGGCCGGCGGCGCGCTGGTCGGGATCGCGCTGCGGCCGCTGCGGCGGGTCGCCGCGACCGCCACACAGGTCTCCGAACTGCCGCTGCACAGCGGTGAGCCGGCCCTCCACCACCGTGTCGCGGAGGCGGATCCGCGCACCGAGGTCGGGCAGGTCGGCGCGGCCATCAACCGGATGCTCGACCATGTCCACTCCGCGCTCCACTCCCGCCAGCAGAGCGAGACCCGGGTACGGCAGTTCGTCGCGGACGCCAGCCATGAGCTGCGTACGCCGCTCGCCTCCATCCGGGGGTACGCGGAGCTGACGCGGCGCGGCCGGGAGGAGTGCGGGCCCGACACCCGGCACGCGCTCGGGCGGATCGAGTCCGAGGCGACCCGGATGACGGGGCTCGTCGAAGACCTGCTGCTGCTCGCCCGACTGGACGCAGGACGCCCGCTCTCATACGAGAGCACCGATCTCGCACCGCTCGTCGTCGACGCGCTCTCCGACGCCCGCGCGGCCGGACCCGAGCACCACTGGCGGCTCGAACTGCCACCGTCCGCCGTGTCGGTACGGGCGGACGCCGCCCGCCTCCACCAGGTCCTCGTCAACCTGCTCGCCAACGCCCGCACCCACACCCCGCAAGGCACGAACGTCACCGCGCGGGTACGAACGGAGGGCGGCCGCGCCCTCGTCGAGATCGAGGACGACGGGCCCGGCATCCCGCCCGAGCTCCTCCCCGTCGTCTTCGAGCGGTTCGCCCGCGGCGACGCCTCCCGTGCGCGTCAGGCCGGCGGCAGCAGCACCGGGCTCGGGCTCGCCATCGTGCGGGCGGTGACGGTCGCCCACGGCGGGGAGGTGACCGTGCGGAGCCGGCCGGGAGAGACCGTCTTCGCCGTGGCGCTCCCCCTGGAGCCCCAGCACGCCCCGTACGACTCACAGCCAGGGCACAGGCTCATCACACAGCCGTGACAGCGGCCCCGGCGAGGGTCTGTGCCATGCGAACCCAAACGATCGCGGGCACCCTCCCCGCCCGGGAGCATCTGCCGGTGGGCATGGCCGGGCGGCCCGTCCTCGATGTGGTGATTCCCGTCTACAACGAGGAGAAGGACCTGGAGCCGTGCGTCCTGCGGCTCCACGACCACCTCTCCCGTACCTTCCCGTACGGCTTCCGCATCACGGTCGCCGACAACGCCTCCACCGACCGGACCCCCGAGGTCGCCGCCACTCTCGCGGCGATGCTGCCCGCGGTGCGTTCGGTACGGCTGGAGCAGAAGGGGCGGGGGCGGGCGCTGCGTACCGTCTGGTCGCACTCGGACGCGCCCGTCCTCGCCTACATGGACGTGGACCTCTCCACGGATCTGAACGCCCTGCTGCCGCTCGTGGCGCCGCTCATCTCCGGCCACTCCGACCTGGCCATCGGCTCCCGGCTCGCCCGCTCCTCGCGGGTCGTGCGCGGGCCGAAGCGGGAGTTCATCTCGCGGGCCTACAACCTGATCCTGCGCGGTTCGCTCGCCGCCCGGTTCTCCGACGCGCAGTGCGGTTTCAAGGCGATACGCGGTGATGTCGCCGCCCGCCTGCTGCCGATGGTCGAGGACACCGGCTGGTTCTTCGACACCGAGATGCTCGTCCTCGCCGAGCGGGCCGGGCTGCGCATCCACGAGGTGCCCGTCGACTGGGTCGACGACCCCGACTCCACGGTCCACATCGTGCGGACCGCCACCGACGACCTGAAGGGCGTCTGGCGGGTGGGCCGGGCGCTCGCCACCGGCTCGCTACCGCTCGACCGGCTCTCCCGGCCGTTCGGCGACGACCCCCGGGACCGTGAACTCGCGGGTGTCCCCCGCGGGTTGGCCCGGCAGCTGGTCGGCTTCTGTGTCGTGGGCGCGCTGTCGACGCTCTTCTACGTGGCGCTGTACTCGCTCTTCCGGCTCGGCATCGGCCCCCAACTCGCCAACGCGGGCGCACTGCTGGTGTCGGCCGTCGCCAACACCGCCGCCAACCGGCGTCTCACCTTCGGCGTACGGGGCCGGGACCGGGCCGTCCGCCACCAGGCACAGGGGCTCGTCGTCTTCGGCATCGGCCTCGCCCTGACCAGCGGTTCGCTCGCCGCGCTCGGCGCGGCCACCGGCGACCCCGCCCACTCCACCGAACTCGCCGTGCTGATCGTGGCCAACCTCGCCGCGACCGTCGTGCGCTTCCTCCTCTTCCGGCTCTGGGTCTTCCCGGACACCTCGCTCTCAAGGAACACCCGATGACCACCACGTACGACACGCCTTCCGGGCCGTCCGAGCCCTCGGCGCCCGTCGCCCGCGCGGCCCACACCGCACCGTCCGGCCGGAGCGCCCGCCTCGGCCGGCTGTGGCGCGGGCGGGCCGAGGACGCCCCCTGGGTGCGCCCCGCGTTCCTCGTCCTGCTGCTCGCCACCACCCTGCTCTACCTCTGGAACCTGAGCGCCTCCGGCTACGCCAACTCCTTCTACTCCGCCGCCGTCCAGGCCGGCAGCGAGAGCTGGAAGGCCTTCTTCTTCGGCTCGCTCGACGCGGCGAACGCCATCACCGTCGACAAGCCGCCGGCCGCGCTCTGGCCGATGGCGCTGTCCGTGCGCCTCTTCGGGCTCGGGTCCTGGCAGATCCTGCTGCCCGAGGTGCTGATGGGGGTGGCGACCGTCGCCGTCCTCTACGCGGCGGTGCGGCGCCGGTTCGGCGCGGGAGCAGGGCTGCTCGCGGGCGCGGTGCTCGCGCTCACCCCGGTCGCCGCGCTGATGTTCCGCTTCAACAACCCGGACGCGCTGCTGGCCCTGCTGATGACCGTGGCCGTGTACTGCGTGCTGCGAGCCCTTGAGGACGCGAAGAGCGGCACGAAGTGGCTGGTGTGGGCAGGAGTCGCCTTCGGCCTCGCCTTCCTCGCCAAGACGCTCCAGGCGTTCCTGATCCTGCCGCCGCTCGCGCTCGTGTACGCGGTGTGCGCCCCGGTCGGCTTCGGCCGCAGGATCGGCCGACTGGCCCTCGCCGGGCTCGCGATGGTCGCCTCCGCCGGCTGGTGGGTGGCCCTGGTCGAGCTGTGGCCGGCGTCCTCCCGTCCGTACATCGGAGGCTCGCAGAACAACAGCTTCCTGGAGCTCACCTTCGGCTACAACGGCCTCGGCCGGATCAACGGCAACGAGACCGGCAGCGTCGGCGGCGGAGGCCGCGGTGGTGGTGGCGGTCAGGGCGGCGGCTGGGGCGAGACGGGCATCGGGCGGATGTTCAACGACGCCGTCGGCGGTCAGATCTCCTGGCTGCTGCCCGCCGCGCTGATCCTGCTCGTCGCCGGGCTCGTCATCACCTGGCGTGCGCCCCGGACGGACACCGCCAGGTCCGCGTTCCTGGTCTGGGGCGGCTCGCTGCTGATGACCCTGGGCGTCTTCAGCTTCATGGCCGGCATCTTCCACGAGTACTACACGGTGGCCCTGGCCCCGTACATCGCGGCGCTCGTCGGCATGGGCGTGAGCGTCCTGTGGGAGGAGCGCACCAGGTTCCTCGCCTCGGCGGCGCTGGCCGTGACGGTCGCGGGCACGGCGGTGTGGGGGTACGTCCTGCTCGGCCGGACGCCCGACTGGATGCCGTGGCTGCGCTGGGCGGTCCTGGTCGCGGGCTCGGTCGCCGCGCTCGGGCTGTTGCTCGCAGGCCGCCTCGACCGGCGGATCGGGCTCGGCCTCGCGGGGCTCGGTCTGGCGGCGGGTCTGGCGGGCCCGGTCGCGTACACCCTCTCCACGCTGAGCACCGGCCACCAGGGGTCGATCGTGACGGCGGGCCCGTCGGGCGGCGCGATGGGCGGCCCCGGCGGTGGCCGCGGCGGGCCGCGTGCGATGTACGGGATGGTCGACGGAGGCGGGGCCGGACGCGGAGGCCAGATGGGCGGCGGCCCCGGTGGGCAGATGCCCGGCGGTCAGGGCGGGCCCGGCGGTCTGGGTGGTCAGGCCCCGGGTGGCCAGGGCGGTCAGGGCGGTCAGATGCCCGGTGGTACGCCTCCCCAGGGCAACGGCCAGGGCAATGCCCAGGGCAACGGCGGCGCGGGCATGGAGCGCGGTGCCCCCGGTGGCGGTGGCGGCATGGGCGGTCTGCTCAACGGCGCGACCGTCGGCTCCAAGGCCAAGGCCACCCTCCTCGACGGCGCCGACGACTACACCTGGGTCGCTGCGGCCATCGGCGCCCAGAACGCGGCCAGCTACCAGCTCGCCACCGGCAAGCCGGTGATGGCGATCGGCGGCTTCAACGGCAGCGACCCGTCGCCGACCCTCGCCCAGTTCAAGCAGTACGTGGCCCAGGGGAAGATCCACTACTTCGTCGGCAGCGGCACCGGCGGCGGTGGCGGAATGGGTGGCAACTCGGAGATCTCCACGTGGGTCACGGCCACCTTCGAGCAGGTCACCCTCGACGGCTCCACGTTCTACGACCTGACGCAGAAGAAATAACCGCTATACGGCGTAAGAGAGACCCTTGTACGGTGTACGAGACCTAGTCCCGTACACCGTACAAGGAGTGCTGTTCCATGACGGCGACGACCGCCGCGAACGAACCCACCACCGGGAAAGCCACCCCCGGCGGACATCCGCAGCGCTGGCTGATCCTCGGCGTCATCTGCCTCGCCCAGCTCACCGTGCTGCTCGACAACACCGTCCTGAGCGTCGCGATCCCCTCGCTGACCTCCGAACTCCACGCGACGACCACCGACATCCAGTGGATGATCAACGCGTACTCGCTCGTCCAGTCCGGCCTCCTGCTCACCGCGGGCAACGCCGCCGACCGCTACGGCCGCAAGAAGCTGCTCGCCGTCGGTCTCGCGCTCTTCGGCCTCGGCTCGCTCGCCGCCGGACTCGCCGACTCCACCGGGCAGCTGATCGCCGCCCGGGCCGGCATGGGCGTCGGCGGCGCGCTGCTGATGACCACCACCCTCGCCGTCGTCATGCAGATCTTCGACGACTCCGAGCGGGTCAAGGCCATCGCGCTCTGGTCCACCGTCAGCTCGCTCGGCTTCGCCGCCGGCCCGCTGATCGGCGGCGTGATCCTGAACCACTTCTGGTGGGGAATGATCTTCCTCATCAACATCCCGGTCGCGCTGATCGGCCTCGTCGCCGTCCTCAAGCTCGTACCGGAGTCGAAGAACCCTCAGGGGGAGCGCCCCGACCTGCTCGGCGCGCTGCTCTCCACGATCGGTATGACCGCCGTCGTGTACGCGATCATCACCGGTCCCGAGCACGGCTGGACGTCCGCCGAGGTACTGGTCCCGGCCGCCATCGGTGTCGTCGTCCTCGGCGCCTTCGCGCTCTGGGAGCTGCGCACCCCGTACCCGATGCTCGACATGCACTTCTTCCGGAACCAGAAGTTCATCGGCGCCATCGGCGGCTCGCTGCTCGTCGTCTTCGGCATGGGCGGCTCGCTCTTCCTGCTCACCCAGCACCTGCAGTTCGTGCTCGGCTACGAGCCGCTGGAGGCCGGTCTCCGCATGGCGCCTCTCGCGCTGACGATCGTGGGCCTCAACCTGACCGGTATGGGCCCCAAGCTGGTGATGAAGATCGGCACCCCGTCGGCCGTCGTCCTCGGCATGACCCTGGTCGCGGGCGGTCTCACCTCGATCGCCGTGCTCGGCGGCGGCACGGACGGCAGCTACTGGGGGATGCTCCTCGGCCTGGTCCTGATGGGCGGCGGCATCGCCGTCTCCTCCCCTGCCATGGCCAACGCCATCATGAGCGCGATCCCGCCGGAGAAGGCGGGCGTGGGCGCCGGCATCAACGGCACCCTCGCCGAGTTCGGCAACGGCCTCGGCGTCGCCGTCCTCGGCGCCGTGCTCAACGCCCGCTTCGCCGCACTCGTCGCCGTCACGGCGGCCTCGCTGCCGGCGGCCCTCGCGGCGGCCGGAAGCGACGCCGAACGGGCGGAGATCTCCGACGCGTTCGCCACCGGCCTCCAGACCAGCCAGCTGGTCGGCGCCATCGCCGTCTTCGCGGGCGGCCTGCTCGCGGCGGCGCTGCTGCGCCGGGCGGAACGGTCCGAGAAGAGGGAAGCGGCTGCATAGCATGGTGACGGACCGCTGACAGGGTGAGCTCACGGAGGAACGCGATGGTCAAGGCCGCAGACCGGGCCAAGAACCCGGCGCGCTCCTCCGTATGGCTCGAACGGCGGACCCAGCGCAGCGGAGGCGGTCCGGCCGGCCTCGACCGCGACCGGATCGTGGCGACCTCGATCCGGATGCTCGACGAGGACGGCCTGGCCGGCCTCTCGATGCGCAAGCTGGCGACCGAGCTGGGCGTCACGGCGATGTCGCTCTACTGGTACGTGGACACCAAGGACGACATCATCGAGTACGCCCTCGACGCCGTGTACGAGGGCATCGACCTGGAGGCCGTCGCCGCGGCCGAGGACTGGCGCGACCGGCTCCGTGCCCTCGCGCTCGGCTACCGCCGGATGCTGGTCCGCCACCCCTGGGTCTCGGCCTGCGTGGGCATGTACCTGAACGTCGGGCCGCGGGCGCTCGTCGTCGGGACCGCGATCCAGGACGCCGTCCGGGCCACCGGACTCCCGGTCCACGGCCAGCCGGGCACACTCGCGGCGGTGTTCCAGTTCGTGTACGGATACGGCACCATCGAGGCCCTGTTCGCCCGGCGCTCGGCCGAGGCGGGCATGACGCAGGACGAGTTCTACACGGAGTCCGTCGCCGCGTTCCGCGACGAGCCGCAGTTCGCCGAGCCGATGGCGAAGATGGCGGAGCTCTTCGACGAGCGCGCCTCGCACGGCAGCGTCAGCGACATGTGGGAACGGGACTTCGCCTACGCCCTCGACATCCTGGTCGCGGGCATCGAGGTCATGGTCGCGCGCGAGGGCGAATAGCGCCCCTCAGCTCTCCCGTACCGCCTGGACGTCCAGCGTCACCCGCAGTGTCGCGCCGATCGCCGCGATGCCCGCCGAGACCACCTGGTTGTAGTTCATCGCGAAGTCCTCGCGCCGCAGCTCCGCCTCCGCGCGGAACGCCGCCCGCACCCCGCCCCACGGATCCGCGCTCGTCCCCAGATAGGTGAGATCCAGCGGCACCTCCCGCGTGACGCCCCGCAGCGTCAGCTCGCCGTCCACGGTCCACCGGTCCGGGCCCGCCTCGCGCAGCGCCGAGCTGCGGTACGTGATCTCCGGGAAACGGTCCACGTCCAGGAAGTCCTCGGACCGCAGGTGCTTGTCCCGCAGGCCGTTGCCCGTGTCGACGGAGTCGGCCGCGATGACCGCCTCCACCCGCGAGGCCAGGACCTCCGGCGCGATCTCGATCCGGCCGGTGAACTCGGTGAACCGGCCGTGCACGCTGGAGATCCCCAGGTGCTGGGCCACCGCCCCCACCGAGGAGTGCGCCGCGTCCAGGGTCCACGCCCCGGGCGGCGGGAGCTCCGTACCGCCCGTGCGGGCCAGGACGACCGTCCCGACCTCCGCCCGCCCGGTCCCGCCCACCAGCGACGTACGCGCGTCCGGTGCGTAGCCGAGCGCGGTCACCACCACCGTGTACGGCCCCGGGGCCAGCGAGCCCTCGGCCTGTACGACTCCGTCCCCGTCCGCCGCCGCCCGCAGGACCTGCCCGCCCGAACCGTCCGTCACGGTCACCACCGCGTGCTGGACCGGCCACCCGTCGCGGGTCCGTACCTGTGCGTGCAGTCCCATCCGTACCCTCAACCCTCACTTGGAAGAACAACAGGGCGGCAGGCCGTCCCCTTTTTGCGCTCGCTCCCCTCCGGGGCGCTCAAGCCGCTGTCGACGGTCGACCGTGCTCGACCGCTCGTCCCTCGCGGTCTGTGCGCGCTCTCCCTTTCGACAGCGTCGCGCCCCTTCGGCTCGCTCGCTGTGCCTGCCGCCCCGGACCCGGTCGCGCCTCCGCTCGAAGCGCGGCCGGGAGTCGGTCACTCGCCCGGGTGGGCGAGTTCGATGTCGTGGCCGTCGACCCCGGCACCGGTCACGGTCAGCCGCCCCGCCACCGGCGGGTAGCCGGTCGCCATGAGCGTGTACTCACCGGCGTCCAGGTCCGCGAAGGCGTACGCGCCGTCCGTGTCCGTCGTCGCCGAGGCCTTCACGTTCCCGGCGGCGTCGACCAGGGTCACCCGTGCATCGGCCAGCGGCCGGTGGTCGAGGCCCGCGCGGACCGTCCCTTGGACGACCGCTCCGGCCGCCAGGGCCACGTCGAGCGCCGTCACGCCCTGCCCGCCGATCTCGACGGGCAGCGCCTGCGGGCGGTAACCGGCGGCGGTGACCGCGACCGTGACCGCGCCCGGCACCAGCTCACCGAAGGCGAAGCCGCCGTCCGCGCCGGACTTGCCGGTCGCCAGCACCTCGCCCCGTACATCCGTGATCACGACCATCGCCCCGTCCACCGGCGCGCCGCTCTCGGCCGCGGTCACCGAGCCGGTGAGGCCGCTCGTGCCGGTCAGGAGCACGTCGTGGGCGAGCGGACCGTCGTTCACGACGACCGTGGAGGCCTGCGGCTGGAAGCCGTCGGCGGAGGCGATCAGGACGTACGAACCGGCGGCCGGGGCGTCGAAGGCGTACCGGCCCTCGCTCCCGACGACCGAGCGGCCGAGCTGCTGCCCGCCCAGCGAGATCAGCGTGAGCGTCGCGCCGGGGAGGTCGGTGCCTTCGGCGGTACGGACGGTGCCGGTGATGGTCAGGCCGGTCACAGGGGCGGTGGTCACCGTGGCGGTGGTCGCAGGGGCGGTGGTCACCGTGGCGGTGGTCGCGGAGGCCGCCACGGCGGCCGTCGGCTCCTCCGGTACGTCCGGTGCCGCGTCCGCCTTGGGGGCCGAACTGCTCTTCAGCGCGACCTCCTTGATGAACAGCGTCACGAGGAAGGCGAGCAGCGCGAACGGCGCCGAGTAGAGGAAGACATCGGCGACACCGTGTCCGTACGCGTCCTCCATGACGGTACGGATCGGGGCCGGCAGCTTGTCCATGTCCGGGATGCCACCGCCCGAACCGCCGTTGCCCATCCCCGCGGCCTTCGGGCCGAGAGCGGTCATCCCGTCCTGGACGTAGTGCGTGACCCGGTTGGCCAGCACCGCGCCGAGCGCCGAGACGCCGATCGCGCCGCCGAGGGAGCGGAAGAAGGTGACGACGGAGGAGGCGGAACCGAGGTCGGCCGGGGCCACCTGGTTCTGCGTGCAGAGCACCAGGTTCTGCATCATCATGCCGAGGCCCAGACCCATGACGCCCATGAAGAGCGCGATGTGCCAGTACTCCGTGTCGTAGCGGATCGTGCCGAGCAGGCCGAGTCCGCCGGTCGTCAGAGCACCGCCGCTGACCAGCCATGCCTTCCACTTGCCGGTCTTGGTGATGACCATGCCGGAGACGGTCGAGGAGACGAACAGACCGGCGATCATCGGGATCGTGAGGACGCCGGACATCGTCGGCGACTCGTTGCGCGCCAGCTGGAAGTACTGGCTGAAGAAGACCGTCCCGGCGAACATCGCGACGCCGACGAAGAGCGAGGCGAGCGAGGCGAGGGTGATCGTGCGGTTGCGGAAGAGGCGCAGCGGGATGATCGGCTCGTCGGCCTTCGACTCGACGAAGACGAACAGCGCGCCGAGGAAGACGGAGCCGCCGACCATGGCGGCCGTCTGCCAGGACATCCAGTCGTACTTGTCGCCCGCGAAGGTCACCCAGATCAGGAGGAGGGAGACCGCGGCGCTGATGACGAAGGCACCGGTCCAGTCGACCTTGACCTTGCGCTTCACGACAGGGAGCTTCAGCGTCTTCTGGAGGACCAGGAGCGCGATCAGCGCGAAGGGCACGCCGACGTAGAAGCACCAGCGCCAGCCGAGCCAGTCGGTGTCGGTGATGACGCCGCCGAGCAGCGGGCCGCCGACGGTCGCGACGGCGAAGGTGGCGCCGAGATAGCCGCTGTACCGGCCGCGCTCACGCGGGGCGATCATCGCGGCCAGGATGATCTGGGAGAGGGCGGTCAGACCGCCGACACCGATGCCCTGCACGACACGGCAGGCGATGAGCATCCCGGTGTTCTGGGAGAGACCGGCGACGACCGAACCGGCGACGTAGATGACCAGCGCGACCTGGACGAGCAGCTTCTTGGAGAAGAGATCCGCGAGCTTGCCCCAGAGCGGGGTGGTCGCGGTCATCGACAGAAGCGCGGCTGTGACGACCCAGGTGTAGGCGGACTGGCCGCCGCCGAGGTCGGTGATGATCTGGGGGAGGGCGTTGGACACGATCGTCGACGACAGGATGGCGACGAACATGCCGAGCAGCAGCCCGGAGAGCGCCTCCATGATCTGCCGGTGCGTCATGGGCGCCGCGCCGGAGGTGTGGCCGCCCGCCTGCGTTGGCGGGGCGGGTGTTGTCGTGGCCATGAACTTCCTTTGCTGTTACGCGGGTGCTGTTACGCGGGTGCTGTTACGCGGGTGCTGTCAGGCGGGGGCTTGTTGCTGGTGCTTTGGGCCGGCGCCTTGGGCGGGTGCTTTGGGCGGGTGACTCGGGCCGCGCCTTGGGCGGGTGCTTTGGGCGGGTGCTTTGTGTGCGGGTGACTCGGGCGGGCGTTCAGGCGTGGTGGGCCCGGCAGTCTCCGAAGGAGTCGCGGAGGCGGGCGAGCAGGTGGGTGAGCAGTTCGACGTCTTCGTCGGACCAGTCCGCGAGGTTGCGGGTGAGCATGGCGGTCAGCCGGCGGTCGAGCTCGTCGAGCTTCTCCCTGCCCTCGGCGGTGAGGTGCAGGATGCGGGAGCGCTTGTCGGCGGGATCGGGCAGCCGCTCGACCCAGCCGCGGTCGACGGCGTGGGAGACGTGACGGCTGCTGACCGACATGTCGACGGCCATACGCTCCGAGATACGGCTCATGCGCATGTCCCCGTCGTGCTTGAGCAGGGCGAGGACGATGGCGGAGCCGCTGGGGCAGTCGGCGGGCAGAGAGCGGGCCATACCGCGCTTCACCGCGCCGATGGCGCTCACCTGTCGGGCGAGGTTCTCGTACCGGTTCGGCTTGTCGAGCTTGTCGAGCTTGTCCACTGCGACCCCATGCATGTTGTTGCTTAGGGCAACCATAGAGATGGATGGTTGCTCCAGGCAAACTAAATCGGTCAAACGGCGCTAAAGAATCGGCAAAGGGGGAGCGGGGGGAGGAGGGAGAGGAGGGGAGCGAGGGGTGGGAGGACGGAGGGGAGAGGGGGACGAGGGTGGGGCCGCGGGTAGGGCTGGAAGTGGGGCCGGAAGTGGGGCCAGGGGTGGGGCCGGAAGTAGGGCCAGGGGTGGGGCCGGAACCGGGGTCGAGGGTGGGGCGCCGTGCGGGGGATCGGTGCCGGAGCAGTGTCCGGGTGGTGCCCGACCGGTGCTGGACCGGTGCCCGGACCAGGCGGGGGCTTGGGCGCGGCAGCCGGGGTTCGCTAGGGTCCTGGCTCATGGCACACAACCCCCAAGCTCCGTACGGTCAGGGCCCCGGCCCCGAGGGCAACTACGACCCGGCCGGCAGCACGCAGATGTTCCGCGCCTTCGTCGACGAGGGCGCCCCGCAGGGCGGCGGCCGCACGGCGGCGCCCCAGTCCTCCGGCTCCAAGGTGGGCCTCATCGTCGGCGTGATCGCGGCAATCGTGGTCGTGGCGGCGGTGGCCTGGCTGGCGCTGGGCTGAGTCCGGAGCCTGGCGCTTTGAGGGCTTCTGGTCTCTGAGCGTCCTGGTGTGGGCGTTCTTGCGGGCTTCTGGTTCGGCCGCCCTCGTTCCGAGTGTGGCGACCGGAGTCGGTGGGTCAAGGGCGCTCCCTGCGGTCGCGTCGGCTTCGCCGATTGCGCTTCGCTTCACCCTTGACCCACCGCCTCCGGTCGCCTTTTCACACTCGGAGGGCGGCCGGGGGGCGTGGCCACGCGGGGAGCCGAGTGCGAGCCTGAGCTCGGCTCGGCGCCTGCGGCCGAGTGGGTGGGTTTGCGCGGCAGTTGAATGGGGCGGCCGGGCACCGGCTCAGCGTGTTGCGGCCGTCGGTCGGCTGGGATTCATGCCCCGCTGGTCACTCCCCGGTGGGTGGTGGGGTGAGTCGGTCGGCTGAGCGATCATAAGGCTCCACAACTCGCCTTCGGCGGGCCCTGAGGGGCGCTTTCCGGGGAAGTTACCGCGAGTAGTGGAGAGTTGGGGACGTCAGCCGTTGCTCCGACTCCGCCCCGTGTCCGTGTGGGCCGGGCGATCGGCCCACCTCGCCCGGCAGTGAGGGGTGCCCTCCGCCCTCCGTGTGGGCTGGGCGTTCCGCGCGAGTCGGCCCGCAGTGTGTGCCCACACCCCCGTGCGGGCCGGGCGTTCCGCCCACCTCGCCCCGTAGTGTGCGGGGGCCCTCCGCCCTCTCCCACGCCTCGTGTGGGCCGGGCGTTCCGTGCGAGTCACCCCCCAGTGGGCGGACGCCTACCCCCCCCCACGCTCCACCCCCGTGTGGGCAATCGTCCCGCTGGGCGGGACGGGTGGGCACACGGGACGGTGCCCTTGCCGGGCCCAGGCTCCCTGTCCGTGCGGTGCCTACGGGTGCGGCGCCGTCGTGGGTTGTGCCCACCCTCCCCCAGACTCCGTCCGGGGGACCCCCAGCCCTGCGGAACGCCTGCCCACAACGGGGGTGGCGAGGGTGGGTACCGCCCTGCGGAACGCCCTCCCCGCAACCGGGGTAACTAACGGGGGTGGGTACCCGCCCTGCGGAACGGGTGCCCACAACCCGCCGGGGGCCGGGGTGCGGGTGGGAACCGCCGTGCGGCACGCCGGCCCACAACCAGCGGGGCGGAACTCCTGCCCGCAACCCTCCGCCGGGCCGGGGCCACTGCGGTACCGGGCAGCCGATCGGGGCCGATCCCCCGGCACCACCGGTTGCGGCCCCGTGGCCGGTCGGGGTCGCCCCCCGGCGCCACCGTTGGCGGCCCTGCCAGGCTTCGGAAAGAGGCGGGGGAGTTCACCACCCACCGGGGAGTGACCAGCGGGGCATGAGTCCCAGCCGTCCCCCCACCGCAACACGCTGAGCCGGTGCCGTCACCGCCCCATTCAACTGCCGCGCCGTCCCACCCACCGGCCCGCGCGCGCTGAGCAGAGCGTGGCCACGCAACCGGCTGCCGCGTTGGCCCCCACCCCGGGCCGCCCTCCGAGTGTGAAAGGGCGGGTGGAGGCGGTGGGTCAAGGGTGGAGCGAAGCGGAATCGGCGGAGCCGACGCGACGGAGGAGCGCCCTTGATGCGCCGGTGGAACCCGCCACACTCGGAGAGAGGGCGGCCACCACCAGCAGCTCACGGGCGTGGTTCAGGCGAGTGCCTCAAGACCTGTCACACATGTGCGGTGCGCTCCGTCAGTGGGGTGTGCGAGCGGGAAACGCTCGCCACCCCGAGCTGAGGAGCCTCCGATGTCCACCACCTACATCGTCGTCACCGCCGTCGCCGCGTTCATGGTCGGCTTCTCGGCGCTCTCGATCTTCATCAAGGCCCCGTGGGTCACCCAGCCGCTGACCGAGTACGGCGTCCCCCGCTCCTGGTGGACCTGGCTCGGTCTGGCCAAGGCGGCCGGCGCGGTAGGCCTCGTCGTCGGCCTGTGGATCCCGGCGATCGGCGTCGCGGCCGGCATCGGCGTGGCTCTGTACTTCACCGGGGCCCTGATCACCGTGATCCGCGCCCGCTCGTACGCACACGTCGTCTGGCCGATGATGTACGCGGCCCCGGCCGTCGCCGCCCTGTTCCTCGCCTGATCCTGAGCCTGAGCCCCAGGCGTACGGCTACGGCTCGATCCAGCGCCGCAACGCGTCGACGGTGGTCTCCGGCGAGGTGTTGAAACAGAGCCGGATCCCGGGCACGGCCTCGATGAGGACGTTCACGAGCCGTTCGAACAGCAGGGTGTGTTCAGGAATCATGCGCACGCCGCCGCCGATCATCGCCAGCCCGAACGTATCGCCCTTGAGCAGCTCCCGGACGGCGGCCTCGGCGTCGTCCGGCGAAGGCTCCACCAGACAGGTCACGACGTCGAACCCCGCCTCGCGCAGCGCGGCGTTCCCGGCGGCGATACGTGCGGTGAGCGACGCCTCGTCGACACCGTCGGGCAGGGCGCTGTAGTCGAGTGAGCGGGGGTGAAGCCCGATGGACAGGACCTTGGTGTTCTCCACGGTCACAGGGCTCCCACGAACGAGTCCCAGGCCCGGTGGCCGAAGACGAGGGCGGGTCCTTCGGGAGCCTTGCTGTCACGTACGGGGACGAGGCCGGGGAATCCTGGGGCGACTTCGAGGCAGTTGCCGCCGTTGTCTCCGCTGTAGCTGCTCTTGATCCACGTCGCGGGGAGCAGATCGTGCCTCTCCATGCTGTCCGTACCCTTCGATCAAGTCGCTTATCAGAGCGGCAGATTGGCGGGCCGACAGCGCGTCCGCCCGCAACCCATCATAGGTCTGGGTGTGCCGGCGCAAGATGGATGGATCATCGCTGAAGTGGCCGCTGTCGAGTGACTCCGAGTAGACCCATTCGTGCCCGTCGGGGAGCTTGATCAGCGACAAAGACGTGTTCGGGCGGTGCAGCTCGGGATCGCAAGCGGGTGCGATCTGCAGGAAGACGTTGGGGAGTCTGCCCACTTGGAGCAGGTGAGCGCATTGAGCGCGCATGACTGCCGGGCCCCCAATGACGGTGTGGAGGCAGCTCTCGTCCAGTACGACCGAGTACAGCGGGCCGTCATCCAACAGGAAGCGTTGCTGGCGGCTCAACCTGGCACGGACCCGCTCTTCCAGTTCCGCGCCGCTCGTCACCCTGGAGAACAGGGCGTGGGCGTACTCCGGGGTCTGCAGCAGGCCCGGCACGACGTGCACTTGGTACTCCCGCAGGTTCACGGCCTCCGAGTCCATGCCGGCCCGCCGCTCGAACCAGTCCGGGTGCTGGACCTCCGGATACCAATCGATCCGCCCCCAAAGCCGCCCTAACACCCCTCCCGTCCCCAGCAGTTCGTCGCACGCCTTCGCGAACGTGTCCTGCGGGACCCTCGTCCCCGCCTCCACCCGTGCCACGTGCGAGCGGTCGCACGGGATCTGGCGTGCCAGGCCTTCCTGTGTCAGGCCCGCTGCCTCCCGGTAGTGGCGGAGTACCTCGCCGAAGACTCCGGCCGTCGTCGCGGCCGTACCCTCGGTGGCGTTACGTCGGCTCACTCCGTCCCCCTTTGTGACAGTGGGCCCTTGGCACGCGGCGAGCGTTGTGGCCGCCCTCTCCATTGAGCAACGCTATGAGTGCAGAGAGTAGTCGCCCGATCGGGTGGAGGAGCTGAGGAATGGCAGGGCGGATGGAGTGCGGAGGGTTCGTCTACGATCCCGCCGCCCGCAGGGTGGGCGAGTACCGGGGTGAGGCGGGGCCGTACGTCGTGCTGCGGCCCGTCGGGGGTGGGAGGGAGTGGGAGGCCGATCCGGCGCGTGTGCGGCCCGCCACGGCCGCCGAGCGGCTGAGTGCCGGGGTAAGGGCCGCGAACGAGCGGGCGGGGGCGGAGTACGAGCTGAGCCGGCCGCCCGTGCCCGTTCCGGGCTGTGGGGTCTGCGCGGAGCTCGCCGGGCGGCGGGCGGAGGCTCGGGGCCGGTTCGACTGGAGTGCGGAGACGGATGCCGATGTGCTGCTGCGCCGGCACCGTGGCGAGCGTCATCCGTCGGGCGGTTCCGCGGTCACTTCCATGTCGCCGTGACCTTCTGGGTGTCGACGTGCATGCCGAGCGGGACGCGCCAGGAGTCCACGCAGACCGTGTACGTCCGGGTCTGCGCCGTCCCGGCCGCGATGGGCGCGGGGAGGGGCTGAGTCGATTCGATCGTCGCCCAGTCGATGCCGAGTGCGCCGATGATGTGGGTGGCGAAGGTGATCGTCCCCGAAGTGGCCGCCGTGCCGCCCGTGTTGTGGAAGGTAACCGTCACGCGTTCGCACCACCGCTTGTCCGCGTCCGTGAGGATCGGGGCGGAGAGGGTGAGCATGGCGGGGGTGGTCGGGCTGGGTGGCCGCTGCGGCGGGGCGGGTGGTGAGGTCGTGCCCGGGGGTGGAGCGGTCGCGGTGCGTGGCGGGGTGGTGCCGGGCCGGGCGGGTGTCGTCCCGGGGCGCGAGGTTCCGGGGCCCGCGCCTGTGCCCGTATCCGTGTCGGTGGCCGTGTCCGTACCGTCAGGGGCCGGGGTCGTCCCTGGTGGGCGGGGTGAGGGGGATGACGTGCTGGAGGTGGTGCCGTCGGCCGACGGGGGGTCCAGGGGGATCAGCGTCACCGATCCCGACGGGCGTACCGCGTCCTTCGGGGTGGAGCCCGCGCCGACCGCCGCGTAGCCCTCGTCCTCGCCTCCGCCGCACGCGGTCAGCGCTCCGCCGAGGCAGAGCGCGACCACTGTCAGAAGTGACCTCTGTCGCCGCATGGCGCCAGTTTTGCTGACGCCATGTCAGTTGTGAACCGTAATCGCGAACTTCAGTCGGCGATCAGGCCCTGGCGGAGCTGGGCCAGGGTGCGGGTCAGGAGTCGGGAGACGTGCATCTGGGAGATGCCGACCTCCTCGCCGATCTGCGACTGCGTCATGTTGGCGAAGAAGCGCAGCATGATGATCTGCCGCTCCCGGGGCGGGAGTTTGGCGAGCAGCGGCTTCAGCGACTCGCGGTACTCGACGCCCTCCAGCGCCGTGTCCTCGTATCCGAGTCGGTCCGCCAGCGAGCCCTCGCCGCCGTCGTCCTCCGGGGAGGGCGAGTCGAGCGAGGAGGCGGTGTACGCGTTGCCGACCGCGAGGCCGTCGACGACGTCCTCCTCCGACACCCCGAGTACGGCGGCGAGTTCGGGGACGGTGGGGGAGCGGTCCAGCTTCTGCGCCAGCTCGTCGCTGGCCTTGGTCAGCGCCAGGCGCAGTTCCTGGAGCCGGCGCGGGACCCGCACCGACCAGGAGGTGTCGCGGAAGAAGCGCTTGATCTCACCGACGACGGTCGGCATCGCGAACGTCGGGAACTCCACTCCGCGTTCGCAGTCGAAGCGGTCGATCGCCTTGATCAGGCCGATGGTGCCGACCTGGACGATGTCCTCCATCGGCTCGTTGCGGGAGCGGAAGCGGGCTGCCGCGTACCGCACGAGCGGCAGGTTGAGCTCGATGAGGGTGTCGCGGACGTAGGTCCGCTCCGGGCTGTCCGCGGCGGCGCCCGCGTCGTCCAGCGCGCGGAGCCGCAGGAAGAGGGAGCGGGAGAGCGTGCGGGTGTCGATGGCTTCCGGCGTGACAACAAGCGGCGCGGCGGGCTCGGCAGTCTCCGCCGTCGGCTGGACCGGCATCGGTACCGGCGTCTGCACGGGCGTGAGCGTGAGCACCTTCGAGCTGCCCTGTTCTGCGGACATGCCACCCCCTTGAGGTCGCGGACGGTCGCGGCGGCCACGACCATCGGAGGAACGCAGCCTCCACCTGAATACCGGAGGCGGGGCTGCGGCAAACGCGGTTCCAGCAGAATGTCACATGTCGGCAACACGCTGTAGTGACTTGTCGACATGGAGTGGGTGAATATCCGCAGGAAACAAGGGGTGTACGGCATTTGGGGCGCCGTGGAACTGCTCCGAACCGGTCTACCCGTTTCAGCTACGCCTCGATCCTGTTTGCGGATCTCAATCGGGCGAAGCTCCGGGCGAGGAGCCTTGACACATGCATCTGTGAGACGCCGAGTTCCTGGCTGATCTGAGACTGGGTCAGGTTGCTGTAGTAACGGAGCATCAGGATCCGCTGTTCGCGCTCGGGCAGTTGTACGAGCAGGTGTCGTACGAGATCCCGGTGTTCGACGCCGGCGAGTGCCGGGTCCTCGTAGCCGAGCCGGTCGAGCAGTCCGGGCAGTCCGTCGCCCTCCTGGGCCGCCTCCAGCGAGGTGGCGTGGTACGAGCGTCCTGCCTCGATGCAGGCCAGCACCTCGTCCTCGCCGATCTTCAGCCGCTCGGCGATCTCGGCGGTGGTGGGGGAGCGGCCGTGGGCGGTGGTGAGGTCCTCGGTGGCGCCGTTGACCTGGACCCAGAGCTCGTGGAGGCGGCGCGGCACATGCACGGTGCGGACGTTGTCGCGGAAGTAGCGCTTGATCTCGCCGACGACGGTGGGCATCGCGAAGGTCGGGAACTGTACGCCGCGGTCGGGGTCGAAGCGGTCGATGGCGTTGATCAGGCCGATGGTGCCGACCTGGACGACGTCCTCCATGGGCTCGTTGCGGGAGCGGAAGCGGGCCGCCGCGTACCGGACGAGGGGGAGGTTGGCCTCGATCAGCGCCCCGCGGACCCGGTCGTGCTCGGGGGTGCCCGGTTCGAGCTCCTTGAGCTGTCCGAAGAGGACCTGGGTGAGCGCGCGGGTGTCGGCGCCCCGGGTGGACTGCGGCCGGGTGGAATGGGGGCGGGTGGGCTGCGGCCGGTTGGCCTGGGGTCGGGCGGACTGGGGTAGCGGGCGCGTGGGCTCCGGGTCGCCGGCCTCGTTCTGGGGCGGGACCTGAGGCGCTGTACTGGCCGGCACGTTCACGCCACCCCTTCGGCTGGTGTTGCTGGTCAACTACGGTCAAACTCATCCATCAAAAGCGGTCATAGCATCACAAGACATGTCCACTGTGTGCAAGCACCGTATAGCCACGTGTTGAGGGCAAGTTGGGGCCAAATGGGAGGCCAACACCCGGAAGGCCCCCCGCCATGACGGCGAGGGGCCTTGAAGAATCGAGTCGGGCGAACCCTAGAACGCGTAGTCCGCGATCACCCACGTGGCGATCTCGCGCCACAGCGCGACGCCCGCCTGGTGGGCCGGGTGGTCCAGGTAGCGCTGGAGCGCATCGGTGTCCTCGACCGCCGAGTTGATGGCGAAGTCGTACGCGATCGGCCGCTCGGAGATGTTCCAGCCGCACTCCCAGAAGCCCAGCTCCGGGATCTCCTTCTCCAGCCCGTCGAACGCCTCGGCGGCGGCGACGGCACGCGGGTCGTCCTTCGCGATGCCCTCGTTGAGCTTGAACAGGACCAGATGGCGGATCACAGCAGGACTCCTCGTCGGTGGTTCTAGTTGACGAGTTCGGTCATGAACTCGCCGACGCCCTGTGCGGCGGACGATATGCCCTCGAACCCTACCTGGACGAGATCGGCGGCCCTGTCGGGGGAATTGATGATCGTGTACAGCACAAAGACCACGAGCGCGTAGAGCGCGACCTTCTTCGCTTGCGCCATCTGCCGCGCCTTCCCCTGTCTGCACCCCTGCGTGGACGCGTGAGTCTAACGGAGCCACTTCAGCCACTTCACTGGGCCTTTATGGACCAAGGGCCCGGAGATCGGGGCCTTTTGCCGCCCCCCGGAAGAGTGACGGCAGAGCAGTATGGATGTCGAGCCCGGCGGATCTGGCAGGAGTCCGCGGGGCCGAGGAACCGGCCCTCACTGCGGGGTCCGCGCCGCGAGCTTCCCCCTGACCGCGGCGCAGGACTTGCAGGACCGGTTCTCATCGGGGGGAGCGGCTTGTCCCCCCGATGCCGCTCCCCCCGTCCGACGATGAGGCCCCGGCCGCGCCCACAGGCGTGGCCGGGGCCTTCGTCGTGGCATACGGGGCCCGGATACGCCGAAGGGCCTGGTGCTGTGCACCAGGCCCCTCCGATCGAAGGGCACGACGCGCGACACACGGCCGCCACGGTGCTGCTCATCCTCGGAGTGTCCGAGCGAGCCGTGATGGGGCTCATGGGCTGGTCGTCCACGGCCATGGCAGCGCGCTACCAGCACATGGTCGACACGGTCCGTACGAACGTCGCTCGACAGGTCGACGGCCTCATCTGGCAGTAGGCCACGTGGTCCCAGCGGCGCACTCCGCCCCTGGGGCCAAGGAGCGTAGTTACACAGCCTTGCCGCCGAGGAGCCCCACAATGGCCCCGAATCCCAGGTTGGCGATGGTCGAGCATGTGTCCATCGCTGACTTGGCGGCATCGGTGGGCTGCTCGACGAAGATCGCGATGGACAGGTTCGCCGCAAGCGCGCCAACGGTGATGACCACTACGGCGATGAAGACCATCTTGAAGTGGGGCGTGACCGTGGTCACGGCTGAGTTGTCTGCCGGAACAGGCTCTGTGACCGCATCCGGTGCCGGGTTGGCGACGCTGTCACTCACTGGACTCACCGCCTGCGCGGGTCGGGGAGTCTGGCTCGTGGGCAGCTTGGTTCCGTAAGTCGGCGATCAGGGCATCTAACTTCTCCTTATCGAGTGGCCCGTTCACCACCACCTTCTTGCCGTCGACCTTGATGATCACCGACTCCTCGCGGGGGCGGCGGAAGATGTCGAGCAGGACCTCTCGCACGTCGGTCCACCCCAAGGCGCCAGCGATGCCGACTGCCATCAGGGCAAGCGAGATCCATTCAATATTCATGGTCCAATCCCCAGATTCGTCGCGTATCACCCAGGCGCACGGACAGGTGGGTCGTGGACTCAGATTGTGCTCGTTGCCGGAGACCTGCATGGCCCGCTTCGGAAAAACGATCGCCTGCGGCACCACAAGTGAGACGGAAACTGAGACGGAGAACGATGAAGGGGCGGTCCCGATCGGGACCGCCCCTTCATCTACCAGCGGTAGCGGAGGGATTTGAACCCTCGGTGACTTGCGCCACACTCGCTTTCGAGGCGAGCTCCTTCGGCCGCTCGGACACGCTACCGAGAGAGAGCTTAGCCCAAAGAGGCCCCTGCGATGAAATCCGTATCGCTTCGCAGGTCGGCGCGTGGTTCAGCGCGCGCGGAAGAAGGCCGTGAGCTGCGCCGCGCACTCCTCTCCGAGGACGCCGTGGATCACCTCGGGACGGTGGTTCAGCCGTCGGTCCCGTACGAGGTCCCAGAGCGAACCGGCCGCGCCGGCCTTCTCGTCGAGCGCGCCGAACACCACCCGGCCGACCCTGGACTGCACGAGTGCGCCGGCGCACATCACGCAGGGCTCCAGGGTCACGACGAGCGTGCAGCCGGTCAGCCGCCACTCCCCGGTCTTCGCCGCGGCCCGGCGCAGGGCCAGGATCTCGGCGTGGGCGGTCGGGTCGCCGGTCGCCTCGCGCTCGTTGTGGCCGACGGCGAGGACCGTGCCGTCCGGGGACAGCACGACCGCGCCGACCGGTACGTCACCGGCCGGCACGGCCTGCTCGGCCTCCGCGAGGGCGAGCCGCATGGTCTCCCGCCAGGGATCCCGTACGGGGTCGGGTGCTGCTTCTGTCACTAGCGAACGGTCTCCAGCACCTCCGCGGCGCCCAGTGCGTCCGCGATCTCCGCCAGTGCGTCGCTCTCCAGCAGCAGCAGTCTCTTCTCGGACAGACCGAGATCCGCGAGGATCAGCCGGTCTCCGACCGGCGCGGCCGGCACGGCATCGGCTGCCGTGCTTGTGTCCTCTTCGTCGTCCCCGCGGTCGAGAGGCTCGCCGTCCTCCGTACCGTCGAGGTCGAGGGCGTCCAGGTCGTCGCCGTCCTGGTCGTCGCCGAGCAGTTCCTTGGTGAGGATCTCCCCGTACGAGGAGCGGGCGGCGGCCGCCCCGTCCGACACGTAGATGCGAGGGTCGTCCTCACCCTCGATCCGGAGGAGCCCGAACCAGGCGTCCTCCTCCTCGATGAAGACGATCACCGTGTCGTCGTCGACCGAGGCCTCACGGGCCAGTTCGGTCAGGTCCGACAGGGTCTCCACATCGTCGAGCTCTGTGTCGCTCGCTTCCCACCCGTCTTCGGTGCGCGCGAGCAGTGCGGCGAAGTACACCGTGACTCTCCCACTGATCAGAGGTGTGACGATCCGGCGGCGCGCTCCTTATGCCCCGCCCAATCGGCATCGTGGCAGAAACAGCGGCTTCAGGAGAGGTCTTCGGCTCTTGCGTCGTGCATCAGTCTGATCGTGACGGTGAACGGGTGGATGCGCGGCACCGGCGCACGGCCCCGGCGCACAGAGGGCGCACGCGCAGCGTCGGGCGCTGTGGCCGTCACCAGCGGAAGGTGCGCATCCGCATGGCCTGGCGCATCCTGGCCGCCCGCGCGCGCCGGGGCTGGACGCGCTCGCGCAGCGCCTTCGCCTCGTGCAGCTCGCGCAGGAACTGGGCGCGGCGCCTGCGACGCTCCGCGTCGGTCTCCGGCGGCGTTTCGCCGCCCCTTGCGTCGGCACGGTCTGCCGGGTCGGGCATGGGCCACACCACCCCACGACTGGGTCCTGTGCCACCACCTTCCCTCCACGGCGTGGGTTGATGCCAGTGCGGGCTACTGTTGGAGTCATGCGTCTCCACGTCGTCGATCACCCGCTGGTCGCCCACAAGCTCACCACGCTGCGCGACAAGCGCACCGACTCCCCGACCTTCCGCCGGCTCGCCGACGAGCTGGTCACCCTGCTCGCCTACGAGGCCACCAGGGACGTGCGCACCGAGCAGGTCGACATCGAGACCCCTGTGACGCCCACGACGGGTGTGAAGCTGTCGTACCCGCGGCCGCTGGTGGTCCCGATCCTCCGTGCCGGCCTCGGGATGCTCGACGGCATGGTGCGGCTGCTTCCGACCGCCGAGGTCGGTTTCCTCGGCATGATCCGCAACGAGGAGACGCTGGAGGCGTCGACCTACGCGACGCGGATGCCGGAGGACCTCTCGGGCCGCCAGGTGTACGTCCTGGACCCGATGCTGGCGACCGGTGGCACGCTCGTCGCGGCGATCCGGGAGCTGATCAAGCGCGGCGCGGACGACGTGACGGCCGTCGTGCTGCTCGCCGCCCCTGAGGGCGTCGAGATCATGGAGCGCGAGCTGGCGGGCACGCCGGTGACCGTCGTGACCGCCTCGGTCGACGAGCGCCTCAACGAGAACGGCTACATCGTCCCCGGCCTGGGCGACGCGGGCGACCGCATGTACGGCACGGCCGACTAGTCGAGCGCCTCGGTTCCGTACGGCTTCGACGCCGTACGGGACGAGGCTTCGTAGGGCGTCAGCACTTACCGGTGGGCGCGGGCTTGGGCTTGTTGAGAGCGACCAGGGCCGCGTCCGCCGTCGTTTTCGGGTCCAGGCTCTTGAAGGCCGTCCCGATGATCAGGTCCACGTCCGCCGTCGCGCGCGCGTCCGTCTTGGTCGTGGCGCCCTTCAGCTGGGTGCCCAGGACCGTGAACGCGCCCTTGGTGGCCCCGGGGGCGCCGAGCAGTATCCCGGCGCCGGGCACCTTCTTGTCGTACGCGACGGGCGCGTTGCCGACCTTGCCGATGATGAACCCGCGCTTCTTCAGCTCGTCGGCGGTCGACTTCGCGAGGCCGCTGCGCGGGGTCGCGTTGTAGACGTTCACCGTGATCTGCGCGGGCTTGGGCAGAGCGGCGACCGGCGCGGTCGTCGCCTTGGTGACGGGCTTGCAGTCGGCGCCGCGACCGGCCGTCGTCCTGGTGTCGTCGCCGCCGGAGAACACGTCGACGAGCTGCAGGGTTCCCCAACCGGCCGCGCCGAGCACGACCACGGCGGCCCCGGCCGCGAGGACGATCCTGCGCCTGTGCCGAGGGCGGCGCATACGGGGGTACTTGTCGCCCGTGATGCGGTATTTTCCGCCCATTCCGGGGGGAGTGAGCATGCTCATGGACGCAGCGTAATGCCGTCCGTCGGAGTTGGATACTTGACGATCATGTGATCGCGTCCGGATGGACGGAGAGAGCCCCCGAAAGGGTCAGAACTGCGGGCCGCGCTAGTCCATTTCCAGTACGCGGGCGTGCAGAACCTGCCGCTGCTGGAGTGCCGCGCGCACCGCGCGGTGCAGCCCGTCCTCGAGATAGAGGTCGCCCCGCCACTTCACGACGTGCGCGAAGAGGTCGCCGTAGAAGGTCGAGTCCTCGGCGAGCAGCGTTTCCAGGTCCAGCTGGCCCTTGGTGGTGACCAGCTGATCGAGGCGGACCGGGCGCGGGGCGACGTCCGCCCACTGCCGGGTGCTTTCCCGGCCGTGGTCGGGATACGGCCGGCCGTTTCCGATGCGCTTGAAGATCACACGGAAAGCCTACCGGGCGAGCGGCTCCCGGCGCAGCCACGCGAGCGTAGTGGGATGCTGGGGCAAAACGCCATAAACCGGGAATTGGGGTCCTCCGATGAGCGTCAGCGAGCAGTCTCCGGCCACCGAGATCGCCGCCGGGTACGCCTTCACCGGGGCCGCGCTCGATCTGGGGGCGCTGCTGTGGGACGGGACGTGTCACCCGGATGCGCCGATCCGTGTCCCCCTTCCGATGCTCAACCGCCACGGCCTGGTCGCCGGCGCGACCGGCACGGGCAAGACGAAGACCCTCCAGCTCATCGCCGAGCAGCTGTCGGCGAACGGTGTGCCCGTCTTCCTCGCCGACATCAAGGGGGACGTCTCGGGGATCGCGGCGCCGGGCACGGAGGGCGAGAAGGTCCGCGAGCGGGCCGGGCAGGTGGGGCAGGAGTGGGCGGCGAGGGGCTTCCCCTGCGAGTTCTACGGGCTCGGGGGCATCGGCCCCGGCATCCCCGTGCGGGCGACGGTCACCGGCTTCGGCCCGGTGCTGCTGTCGAAGGTGCTCCAGCTGAACCAGACTCAGGAGCAGTCGCTCGGCCTGATCTTCCATTACGCGGACTCCAAGGGCCTGGAGCTGGTGGACCTGAAGGATCTGCGGGCGGTGGTGGCCTTTCTGGTCTCGGACACCGGGAAGCCGGAGCTGAAGGGGATCGGCGGGCTTTCGACGGTGACGGCCGGGGTGATCCTGCGGTCGATCACGGCGTTCGAGCAGCAGGGCGCGGGCGGGTTCTTCGGGGAGCCGGAGTTCGACACGGCCGAGTTCCTGCGGACGGCGGAGGACGGGCGCGGGGTGGTGTCCGTACTGGAGCTGCCGGCCGTGCAGGACAAGCCGCAGCTCTTCTCGACGTTCCTGATGTGGATGCTCGCGGATCTCTTCAACGACCTTTCCGAGGTCGGGGATCTGGAGAAGCCGAAGCTGGTGTTCTTCTTCGATGAGGCGCATCTGCTGTTCAACGGGGCGTCGAAGGCGTTCCTGGAGTCGATCACGCAGACGGTCCGGCTGATTCGCTCGAAGGGGGTCGGGATCTTCTTCGTGACCCAGACGCCGAAGGACGTGCCGGGCGATGTGCTGGCTCAGCTGGGCAATCGGGTGCAGCACGCGCTGCGGGCGTTCACGCCGGACGACGCGAAGGCGTTGAAGGCGACGGTACGGACCTTCCCGAAGTCGCCGTACGACCTGGAGGAGGTCCTGACGGGCCTCGGGACGGGCGAGGCGGTGGTGACCGTGCTGAGCGAGACGGGCGCGCCGACCCCCGTGGCGGCGACGCGGCTGCGGGCGCCCGAGTCCCTGATGGGGCCGGTCGAGGCGGGGGTGCTGGAGGCGGCGGTGAAGGGCTCGCCGCTGTACGGGCGGTACGCGGAGGCGGTGGACCGGGAGTCGGCGTACGAGAAGCTGACGGCGGAGCAGCAGGCGGCGGAGGCGGCGGCGGTGCGGGCGGCACGGGAGGCCGAGGAGGCGAAGACGCCGGCGCGGGCGCCGCGGAACGAGGACGAGTCGCTCGCCGAGCAGGTGGTGGGGAGCGGGGTCTTCAAGTCCTTGGCGCGGTCGATCGGGACGCAGCTTGGCCGTGAGATCAGCCGCTCGATCTTCGGTACGGCCCGCAGGAAGAGGTAGGGCCCGGCCCCCTGAAGGGACCGGGCCCGCGCTCGGAGGCCGTGTTACTCGGTGACCTCGTGGCCGTGGTCCTCGTGGAGGCCGCCGCCGCTGCCCGCGTCGCCCTCGGTCGGGACGGAGACGACCGGCTTCCTCAGGGAGCTGATGTCGTGGGCGTAGGTGCCCACGGCGTTGGCGATGACGTCGATGTTGGCGTCGAAGGCCTTCATGTTGACGTTCGACAGGTTGTCACCGGCCGCGTGGTAGTTCACGTCGTACGCGACACCCGCCGTACCGCCGAACTTGGCCGCCTGCGCCGCCGTCTTGATGCCCTCGGCGCCGGTGAAGGTGCCGCCCGACGGGATGCCGATCTCGATGAACGGTCCGTAGTCCGAGCGGCCCGTGAAGTCGGTGCCCTCGTGCGGGAGTCCGCGCTTGTCCATGAACTCGTTGATGTCGCGCTCGAGCTGGGCGGAGCCCTCGGGGCCCGCGCCCGCGCCGACGTTGTCCGAGTTGTCGCCGTCGTAGACGAACAGGCCGTAGTTCGGCGAGGCGATCATGTCGAAGTTGAGGTAGAGCTTGACTTCCTTCTTGTCCAGCTCGCTCATGTTCGCGACGTAGTGCTCGGAGCCGAGCAGGCCGTTCTCCTCGGCCGACCACCAGGCGAAGCGGACCTTGTTGCGGACCTTGTCCTTCGACTCGGCGAGTTCCAGGGCGGCCTGGAGCAGACCGGCGGAGCCGGAGCCGTTGTCGTTGATGCCGGGGCCCGCGGTCACGGAGTCGAGGTGCGAGCCGAGCATCACGGTGTTGGCCGCGTTGCCGCCCTTCGTCTCCGCGATGACGTTGTTGGTGGTGCGCTTCTCCTGGAGCTGGCGGATCTCGAAGGAGATGTTCACCGGCCCCTTGGCGAGGTCGGCGGCGAGCTTCTCGCCCTCGGCCTGGGTGACGCCACCGGTCGGGATCTTCCCGGCCGCCGGGTCGCCGAGTGTGCCGGAGAGCGCGCCCTCGGTGTTGTTGTAGATGATCGCGCCCGCGGCGCCCGCCGCCGCGGCGTTCTCCTGCTTCACGGCGAAGGTGCAGCCGCCGCGCTTGATCAGGGCGACCTTGCCGGTGAAGGTCGAGGAGGCGAAGTCGGCCGGCTCGCAGCCGGTGGTGCCGTCGGCGTCGACCGGGACGGTCGCGAGGTCGGCCTTGATGCCGCCGACCGGCGTCGACTTGGTGTAGGTCATCGCCGCGATCTGGATGTCGCGGGGCGCCGGGGAGATGACGGAGGCCTTCTCGGCCAGCGTCTGGGTGTAGATGAATTCGAACTTCTGGTACGAGACGTTGTAGCCCGCCTTCTTGAGCTGCTGGTACACGTACGCCGCGGAGGCGTCGTGCCCGAGCGAGCCGGCCGCGCGGTGACCGCCGGCCGAGTCGGCTATCGCCTGGAACTTCTGCAGGTGCTTGTAGGCGTCCTTGCCGGACGTCTCGCGGACCAGCTTCTTCGCCAGCTGCGCGGCGTCCCGGGCGGGCTTGGCCCCGGGGTCCGGAGTGGCGGTGGCGGGGGAAGCGGCGGCCAGCATGAGCGGGGTCGCGAGTGCGGCTGCGGCCAGGGTGGCCGCGGCTCTGCGAGAGGATGCGTTCACAGAGGTCCTTCCCGATGCGAACGAGGTTGAGGGGAAGTTAGCGATCTCGGGTGCTCCCTGTGAACAGCTCCGCGACAATTCATGTCGCATTTAGCAGGATTGACATTCGGAACCGTCAATTCTCTGCCGATTTGGCCGCTTTTGCGGCGCGCTTCGCCTCCTGCTTGAAGGCGCGGACCTTGGCGAGCGACTCGGGTCCGGTGATGTCTGCCGCCGAACGGTACGAGCCGGTCTCGCCGTACGCGCCGGCCGCCTCCCGCCAGCCCTCCGGACGTACGCCGTACTGCTTGCCCAGCAGCGCGAGGAAGATCTGCGCCTTCTGCACCCCGAATCCGGGCAGCGCCTTCAGCCTGGCCAGCAGCTCCTTCCCGCTCCCCGCGTCCGCCCAGACGGCCTCGGCGTCCCCGCCGTACTCGTCGACGAGGAACTGGCACAGCTGCTGGATCCGCTTGGCCATCGAGCCGGGGTAGCGGTGCACGGCGGGTTTCTCGGAGAGCAGCGCGCCGAAGGCCTCCGGGTCGTACGCGGCGATCTGCCCCGCGTCGAGATCGTCCGTGCCGAGCCGCTGGGCGATCGTGTACGGCCCGGAGAACGCCCACTCCATGGGGACCTGCTGGTCGAGCAACATGCCGACGAGCGCGGCGAGCGGGGAGCGGCCGAGCAGCTCGTCGGCCTCCGGCTGCTGGGCGAGGTGGATCTCGGTGGTCATGGATCGATGGTCTCTCCGGGGTGCGGCAGGCGCACGGCCGGTCACCCGATGCGGTCACGCGGTCCCGCAGCGCTCACCCCTCCGGCGCATGCCCTTATCGGGAGCCCAGCCTCGTCGCCGGGTCCTCGCACCACCGGAGGACCGAGGGCCACTCCCCGTATCCGGAGTCCGGGGTGAGGTGCGCGCCGCCCGGGACGACGTCCATGTCGAGGCCGAGCGGGGTGCCGTAGTGCACGTCGGCGCCCTCGGGGCAGTACGGGTCCCCGGCGGCGAACACGAGCCGTACCGGCGCCTTCAGCCGGACGGCGTCCAGGTCGAGCCCCTCGGCGAAGGCGGCGATCTCGGGGATCGAGGCCGTTATGGCGGGGGAGGGCGGGGCGACCAGCAGGACCCGGTCGACATCGGGCGAGGCGGCCCGCAGCCACAGCAGGACGGACAGGCTGTGCGCGATCACGACGAACTCGCCCTCGGCCGGCCGGTGGAGCTGCGCGCGCAGCGCCGCCACCCAGTCCTCCAGGACGGGGGCGTCCGGCTCGGGCAGCTGGGGATAGCGCACCTCGTGCCCGCGCTCCCGCAGCTCCCCGGCCAGCCAGTGGTGCCAGTGGCCGGGCGGGCGGTGGTTCTGGAAGCCATGGAGGATGAGGAAGGTCGCCATGGGGCCGATGGTGCGCCGTGAGGCAGGGCGGGGTCCAGATCGTTTCAGGGGATGGACGGGTGTCGGGAGTTCGATGGGCCCCCGGGGGAGCCGTGGGTACGGGAGACGTTCGCGCCCCGCACCCACGGCGACGGCTCAGGCGCCCACGTACGCCTTGAGGTGGCGTGCCGTCAGGGTGTCACCCTTCTCGACCAGTTCGGCGGGGGTGCCCTCGAAGACGATGCTGCCGCCGTCGTGGCCCGCGCCGGGACCCAGGTCGATCAGCCAGTCGGCGTGGGCCATGACCGCCTGGTGGTGCTCGATGACCACGACCGTGTTGCCCGCCTCGACGAGCCGGTCCAGGAGGGCGAGGAGCTGGTCGACATCGGCGAGGTGCAGCCCGGTGGTCGGCTCGTCGAGGACGTAGGTCGCGCCCTTCTCGGCCATGTGGATCGCCAGCTTCAGGCGCTGCCGCTCGCCTCCCGAGAGGGTGTTGAGGGGCTGGCCGAGGCGGAGATAGCCGAGGCCGACGTCCTTCAGCCGGCCGAGGATCGTCCGGGCCTGGCCCTTCGCCGTGAAGAAGTCGTACGCCTCCTCGATCGACATCGACAGGACCTCGTGGATGTTCTTCCCGTCGAGGGTGTAGGAGAGCACCGCACTTGTGAAGCGCTTCCCCTCGCACTCCTCGCAGACCGAGGCGACGCCCGCCATCATCGCCAGGTCGGTGTAGACGAGCCCGAGCCCGTTGCACGTCGGGCACGCGCCCTCGGAATTGGCGCTGAAGAGCGCGGCCTTGACGCCGTTGGCCTTGGCGAAGGCGGTACGGATCGGGTTGAGCACTCCCGTGTACGTCGCCGGGTTCGAGCGGCGCGAGCCGCGGATCGGGGACTGGTCGGCGACGACGACACCCTCCCGGCCCGGCAGGTTCCCGTGGATGAGGGACGACTTGCCGGAGCCGGCCACGCCCGTGACGACGGTCAGGACGCCGGTCGGGATCTCGACGCTCACGTTCCGGAGGTTGTGCTGGGTCGCCCCCTCGATGGAGAGCGAGCCGGTCCGGGGCCGTACCTCGGCGCGCAGCTTCGCCCGGTGCGCGAGGTGGTCGCCGGTCAGCGTCCCGGAGGTGCGCAGGCCGGGCACGTCGCCGGAGTAGCAGATCTCGCCGCCGGCCGAGCCCGCCCGCGGACCCAGGTCCACCACGTGGTCGGCGATCTCGATGACCTCCGGCTTGTGCTCCACGACGAGGACCGTGTTGCCCTTGTCGCGCAGCCGCAGCAGCAGGTCGTTCATGCGCTGGATGTCGTGCGGGTGCAGTCCCGTGGTGGGCTCGTCGAAGACGTAGGTGACGTCGGTGAGCGAGGAGCCGAGGTGCCGCACCATCTTCACGCGCTGCGCCTCGCCGCCCGACAGCGTGCCGGAGGCCCGGTCCAGGCTGAGATAGCCGAGGCCGATCTCGACGAGGGACTCGAGCAGTTCGCGCAGGCCCGCGAGGAGCGGGGCGACGGAAGGGTCCTCGATCCGGCGGACGAAGTCGGCCAGGTCGCTGATCTGCATCGCCGAGCACTCGGCGATGTTGACCCCGTCGATACGGGAGGACAGGGCGGCCCTGGTCAGACGCGTGCCCTCGCACTCGGGGCAGGTCCGGAAGACGACGGCGCGGTCCACGAAGGCCCGGATGTGGGCCTGCATGGCTTCACGGTCCTTGGAGAGGACCGTGCGCTGGAGCTTCAGGACCAGGCCCTCGTAGGTGAAGTTGTTGGAGCCGACCTTCACCTTGCAGGACGGCTTGTGGAGGAGGTCCTCCCACTCCTGCTCGGTGAAGTCCGCCAGCTTCTTGTCGGGGTCGTAGAAGCCGGAGTTGGCCATGATCTGCCACATCCAGGAGTCGACGGCGTACCCCGGCACGGTGATGGCGCCCTCGTTGAGGGACCTGGTCCGGTCGACGAGCTCGTCGACGTCGATGTCGGAGATCTGGCCGACGCCCTCGCAGCGCGGGCACATGCCCTCGGGCAGATTGAAGCTGAAGGCGCCGGAGGTGCCGATGTGCGGGGTGCCGAGGCGGCTGAAGACGATCCGGAGCATCGTGTACGCGTCGGTCGCCGTGCCCACCGTGGAGCGGGAGTTGGCGCCCATCCGCTCCTGGTCGACGACGATCGCGGCGCTGAGGTTGTGCAGTCCGTCCACGTCCGGTCGGCCGAGGGCCGGCATGAAGGACTGGAGAAAGGCGCTGTAGGTCTCGTTGATCAGGCGCTGCGACTCGGCGGCGATGGTGCCGAAGACGAGCGAGGACTTCCCGGAGCCGGAGACACCCGTGAAGACGGTGAGGCGGCGCTTGGGGAGGTCGACGGAGACGTCCTTGAGGTTGTTCTCCCGGGCTCCGCGGACCTGGATGACGTGGTGGCTGTCCGCTGCGGCGGGGGTGGTCATGTGTGCGCCCTCCGATGGTGGTCCCGTATCAGGACCACGATACTCTATACACCGTACAAAGTAATGGGAAATAGGTCTGACCTGCGAGAATGGGTGCCATGGCGAAGGAGCGAAGCAGTGGGGCGGGCGATCCGGCGCGGACCCTGGAGCTGCTGTGGCGGGACGGCGCGCCGTCGGTCCCGGGGGGCCGGCGAGGCCCTCGGCAGGGGCTGACGGTCGACGCGGTCGTGGACGCGGCGATCGGTCTGGCCGACGAGGGCGGGCTCGACGCTCTCACCATGCGCGCGGTCGCCCAGCGGCTGGGCGTGACCCCCATGACGCTCTACACCTACGTCCCGGGCAAGGCCGAGCTGCTCGATCTGATGCTGGACTCCGTCTTCCTGGCGATGCCGCGTCCGGCCTTCGCGGCGGGCGAGCCCTGGCGGGAGCGGGTGACGGCGGTCGCCGACGCCAACCGCGCGCTGTATCTGGGCCATCCGTGGCTGGCGGAGCTCCGGGTCCACCGGCCGCCGCTCGGCCCGGGGGTGATGACGAAGTACGAGCACGAGCTCGGCGCCTTCGAGGGTGTGGGGCTCGACGACGTGGCCATGGACTCGGCGCTGACCCATGTCCTCGGCTTCGTGCAGACCGTGGCGCGGACGGAGTTGGACGCGCGGGCCGTGGAGCGGGAGAGCGTGCTGTCCGACCACGAGTGGTGGGCCGCGCACGAGCCGCTGCTGACCCGGGTGCTCGACCCGGAGCGCTTCCCGCTGGCGACGCGGGTGGGGGAGGCGTCGGCCGTGGCGTACCAGGGTCTGTACGACGCCGGCCACGCCTATGCCTTCGGTCTCGCCCGCGTCCTGGACGGGCTCGCGGGGCTCATCCCCCCAGGTTCAGCAGTGCGCTGAGTCCCTCCTTGAGCTCGTCGGCGGAGAGCTCGCGCTCGGCCGACAGGTGGTGCATCAGGCTCGGTGAGAACGGCGCGAGCAGGAGATGGGCGAGCAGCGCGCCGTTCGCCTCGGGCCGCAGCCCTGAGAGCAGCAGGGCGACATGGGTGTGCATCGCGAGGTACGCGCCGCTGGTGTAGCGCGCGCTGGGGGCGGCGGCCTGGGCGGCGAGCAGGAGTTCGCGCTGCTCGATGACCCGGTCGACGAGGGCGTCGAGGAAGGCGTGCAGCCGCTCGTCGGCGGGGGCGCCGGGGCCGAGCGGGGGCGGGCCGCCCATGTACGCCTCCTGGAACTGCCGCTCCCGGTCGTCGAGGAGGGCCCACAGGAGCTGGGAGACATCGCCGAAGCGGCGGTAGACCGTGCCGACGCCGATACCGCTGGCGTGGGCGACCTGGTTCATGGTGACGGCCTCGGGCCCCACCTCGGCGACGATCCGAGCCGCCGCGTCGAGGATCTTGCGCCGGTTGCGCGCGGCGTCGGCCCGCTCGGGGGCGGCGCGACCGGCGGTGGGGAGCAGGGTGATCCCGGGGGCGGAGGGGACGCCGGAGGCGGGGAGCGGTCCGGGGATCGGTTCGGGTCCGGGGATCGAATCGGATCCGGGGACCGGCGCGGGTCCGGGGATCGCATCGGGTCCGGGGATCGGCTCGGGTCCGGTGGCGGTCCCGGGCCCCTGCGAGGGGCCCGATGCGGGACCGGGTCCCGGTCTCTTCTTCGTGGTCATCTCGTCCGCCTGCCCTTCGCCCTTCGCCCCGAGTCGCCCCCCTCGGTCCGTCCGTGACTCGAGCATAACGGAGCGATATCCGGTTCCTCGCGGGTTCCCCTTGCAAAGTGGATTGATATCCACTTACGCTCGTCTCGTCGAACCGGAACGTAATCCGCTTAAGGGGCTCGTCATGTCCGTCAAGGTTGCTGTCATCTACTACTCGGCCACGGGGAACGTGCACGAGCTCGCCCAGGCCGTCGCCGAAGGCGCCGAGAAGGCGGGTGCGGAGGTCCGGCTGCGCCGGGTGCCCGAGCTTGCCCCCGAGGCCGCCATCGACTCGAACCCGGCCTGGCGCGCCCATGTGGACGCCACGAGCGAAGCCGAGATCGCGACGCTCGACGACCTGGAGTGGGCCGACGCCTACGCTCTCGGCTCGCCCACCCGGTTCGGCAACGTCGCCGCGCAGCTGAAGCAGTTCATCGACACCTCGGGCGGGCTGTGGCAGCAGGGCGTCATGGCCGACAAGCCGGCGACCGCCTTCACCAGCGCCCACAACGTGCACGGCGGCAACGAGTCGACGCTGCTGGCGCTCTACAACACCTTCCACCACTGGGGCTCGGTCATCGTCTCCCCCGGATTCACCGACCCGGCGGTCTACGCGGCGGGCGGCAACCCCTACGGCACGGCGCACCCGGGCGCGAACGGTGCCCCGGAGGAGAACGTGCTCCAGGCGGCGCGCTACCAGGGCGCGCGCCTCACGAAGATCGCCAAGAAGTTGAAGGGCATCGCGACGGACTGACGCGTCGGCACACGGTCACGCACCCCCGGGGAGCCGGGCCGCCCGTGTTCGCAGGTAGTGGCGTTCCGGGAGGCTCAGGGTGAGGTCGGCCGCTTCCTCGTAGGCCTCGCGGGCCGCTTCGGTCGCGCCGGTGCGTTCGAGGAGGTGGGCGCGGACCGCTGCGAGGCGGTGGTGGTCTTTCAGACGGGGTTCCAGGGCGGTGAGTTCGGTGAGGCCGGACTCGGGGCCGTGGACCATCGCGACGGCCACCGCGCGGCCCAGTTCCGCCATCGGGTCGGGGGCCTGGGCGACCAGCAGGTCGTAGAGGGCGAGGATCTGCGGCCAGTCCGTGTCCTCGGGGCGCGCCGCCTCGTCGTGGAGGGCCGAGATCGCCGCCTGGAGCTGGTACGGGCCCGGCGGGCCCTCCGCGAGGGCCTCTTCGACCAGGGCCGTGCCCTCGGCGATCGCGGCGGCGTCCCAGAGCCCGCGGTCCTGTTCGTCCAGGGGGATCAGCTCGCCGTGCGAGCCCGTGCGGGCCGCGCTGCGGGCCTCCGTCAGGAGCATCAGGGCCAGCAGGCCGGTCACCGTGCCCTCCCGGGGCAGCAGACGGCGCACGGCCCGGGTCAGCCGGATCGCCTCGCCGGCCAGGTCGCCGCGGTGGAGCGTGGGGCCCGAGGTCGCGGTGTAGCCCTCGTTGAAGATCAGGTAGAGCACCTGGAGGACGGTGGCCAGCCGGGCGTCCCGGTCGTCCGGGCCCGGAGGGTGGAAGGGGTGGTCGCGGAGCTTCGCCTTCGCCCGGCTGATCCGCTGCGCGATCGTCGCCTCGGGTACGAGATGGGCCCGGGCGATCTCCGCCGTCGTGAGGCCCCCGACCGCGCGCAGCGTCAGCGCGATCCGGGCGGCGGGCGCGAGCGCCGGGTCGCAGCAGAGGAAGAGGAGCGTGAGGGTGTCGTCGTCGGACGGGGCGGCCCGGGTCTCGCGGGGTTCCAGCCGGGCGGCCGTCTCCTCCCGCCGCGCCCGCGCCTCGTCCGCCCGCAGGTGGTCCGTCAGCCGTCGCGAGGCCACCCGGATCAGCCAGCCGCGCGGATTCGCCGGCGTCCCCGCCTCCGGCCACTGCCGCGCGGCGGCCAGCAGCGCCTCCTGTACGGCGTCCTCGGCGGCGTCGAAGTGCCCGTAACGGCGTACGAGCGCGCCGAGGACCTGCGGCGCGTGCCGGCGCAGCAGGTCCTCGACCGTCTCCTCCTCGTCCATGCTCAGCCGGCGAGGAACTCGGACTCGGACCGCTCGTCGATCTGGCGGATCACCACCGGGTACTCCGGCGCACCGTCCGGCTGCGGGCACCGGGCGACGCGCGCCGCGATCTCGGTGACCCGCTCCAGGCTCGCGCAGTCGAGCACCCAGTACCCGGCGAGCAGCTCCTTCGTCTCGCTGTACGGCCCGTCGGTGATCACCGGCTGCCCGGCCTTGTCGACGGACACGAACCGCGTCCTGGCCGGCTCGACGAGCCCCTGCGCGTCGACCAGCTCTCCCGACTCCGCGAGGTCGTTGTTGATCGACCCCATGTGCTCGAACATCGCCTTCATGTCCTGCTCGCTCCACACGGGACCCTGCCCGGGGCGCTTGCCGCTCATCACGTCGTAGTCGGCCTGGGATCCCTGCACCATGACGAGGTACTTCATGACGTTCTCCTTCGGTGGTGGCTCATCCGTTTCCCGGATGCCTTTCACAGGGGACGTCGGAGCCGGGCGCCGATCCTCGACACCTCGCGGGGGCCGATCCGGATTCTTCTCGGATTCCACCCGCAGGAAGCACGGCCCGAACCCCGGTGCGAGCCTCGGACCTCCTCGGGCGCAGGAAGCGACGGTCCCGTTCCGTGACGTGGTGCAGCGGGCCCGCCGCGCGCAGCACGACGTCGAGGACGCGGTCGGGCTCGGCCGCGTAGCTGTGCGCGAACCACGGCATGTTCGCCTCGACCACCGCCCACCGTTCCCGTCCGGTGTCCATGTCCGTGACCAGGCCGATGTCGACGGCGACCGCGCTCGGCAGCGACTCGCCCGCCGCGGCGAGGAGCCGTTCGCCGAAGCGGCGGGCACCGGCCGAGAGCGGACCCGGGTCGAGACGGCCGTACACGGCGTACCGGCTCCCCGTGACGATCCGGCCGTCGAGCGCGAACAGCCGGAACTCGGAGGCGAAGCTCACCACGTCCGAGACGAGGACCGCCGTGTCCGGCGGCAGACGCCCCGGCACCCCTTCCGTGAGCGGCCCGCCGTCCGCGTACACGGCGGGCGGGAAGGACTTGTCGCCGGGCGGCTTCACGAACGCGGGGTGCCGAAGGCTCGCTCTGGCCTCGCCCAGGGTCGTCAGGACGACGCGACGGGCGGTGAACTCCTCCGGAAGGTCCGCGAGCCACGCGTCCGCCGGTTCCAGAAGGCCCAGACCGAACGGCGGGGCGATCCGGTCGGCAAGCAGCGGGCCGCCGTACCAGTGGTGCCCCGAACGCCCGGGGACAAGCGCCTCGGGCGGCCCCTCCAGGACCCGTACCCCCATGCCCCGACGGGCCGCCGCCTCGGACATCAGGAGGGTCGTGGAGGTGCGCTGGGGCGAGGTCAGCAGGACCGACATCTCGCCTCCGGTCGTCTCGGCTCCCGACACCTTGTCCCGCGTCACCTTGTCGCGCGTCACCTTGTCTCGCGCCCGGTCGGCTCCCGACGCCTCGTCCCTCGTCGTGTCGGCTCCCGCCGCCTTGTCTCGCGCCCGGTCGGCTCCCGACGCCTCGTCCCTCGTCGTGTCGGCTCCCGACGCCTCGTCTCCCGTCCTGCCGGCTCCCGACATCCCGTCCCCCGTCGTCTCTTCTCCCGGACTCACCCCCCGGCCGCCAGTTCCCGCTCCAGCGGCGAGCGGAAGCGGGGAGTCACCCGTACGTCGCCGATCCAGCCCGCGAGCCGTTCCGCCTCCTCCGCGATGGCGGCGAGGGCCTCCGCGCCCACGTCGGCGAGCAGCCGGTGGGCGATCCCGCCGTCCGGGCGCTGGGCCCAGACGCCGACGACGCGGCCGTTCCACCACACCGTCGGGCCGATGTTCCCGCTGCGGTCGTACAACACCGGTCTGTACTCCGGATCGATGTACCAGTCGCGCTGCTGCCAGCCCATCGCCGTCGGATCGAGCGCGGGGAGCAGTGCCGCCCACGGCTCCGGCTCCGGTACGGGAGCGGTGTCGTCCGGCAGGACGTAGCCGGTGCCCTCCGCCAGCTCGACCTCCTCCGCGCCGAGCGCCGCCAGCGCCTTGCGGACGTCGGTGACCTTCCAGCCGGTCCACCACTTCAGATCGGCCTCGGTCGCCGGCCCGCAGGTCGCCAGCCAGCGCCGTACGAGTTCGGCGTGGGCGTCCGCGTCGCTGGGGTCGGGGCGTTCCGGGGTCAGCGTCCAGCGGAAGCGGCTGGAGGTCCAGGTGCCCTGCGGCCGTCCACGGGCGATCCGGCCTTCCATGCCGAGGACCCGCAGCAGCCGGCTGGAGAGCGGCTGGTTCCCCTCGTGACGGGTGCCGACCCCGTAGACGTACTGCACGCGCAGCCGCGGTACGGCCGCACCGAGCTCCGCGCCCGTCGCCTCGCCGCGCGCCGCCAGCTCCGCGGTCAGCAGACGCTCGGTCTCCGCGAGCCACTCCTCGTCGTACACGCTGCCCTTGCGCAGGTCCCTGATCAGCATGGCCCGTTCGCGGGTGGCGACGTCCCGCGTGGTGGAGGCGTGCACGGCGGGGGTGAGGTCGGTCGGGAAGACGAAGATGGTGTGCCGCATCCCGTGCATCCGGGTCAGCGTCCGGTCCTCGTACAGGGCCTGTTCCAGAGCGCGTACCGGCCCTTCGTCCCCGCGCAGCCGCGCCCCCACCGCGAGGAAGACGCTCGCCGGGTCGGTCGCGTGCAGAGCCACCAGGGACTCCGCGACCTCGGCCACGTCCACCGCCCGCGCCGTCCCGGTCAGCCGGTGCCGTACGGCCAGCCGGGCCCTGCGCTCGTCCGTCGTGATCGGACGCCTCTTCGTACCCATGCCGGTAAGCATGGCCCCTCACACCGACAGGAAGCCCCCGCCGGCCGCCGGCCGGCGGCGGTCACTCCCTTCACGCACTCGTCCTCGTCCTCGGGCCGGGGAGTCCGTCCCCCACCCCGCGACCGCTGTGGGGCCGCCCTCACCCCGCCGCGCGTTCGCCCAGCGCCCGGCGTCGCAGCATCGCGTTCGTCAGAGCCGGCGGGCGCCACACGCCGTCCGGCTGGTAGAGGTTCGTGCCCGGCGGGACGATCTCGTCGATCCGGTCGAGGGCCTCGTCGTCGAGGACCAGCGAGGCGCCCTTCAGCAGCCCCTCCAGCTGTTCCCCCGTCCGCGGCCCGATGATCACGGACGTCACGGCCGGGTGCGCCGCCGCGAAGGCGATGGCCAGTTCGGGCAGCGAGCAGCCGATGTCCTCCGCCAGGGCGACGAGTCGCTCGACGGCGTCGAGCTTCGCGGCGTTGCCGGGGATCGTCGGGTCGAAGCGGTGCGGATGGAGCGCGGGGCGCCCGCTCGTGAGGTCGATCGGCCGGTCCTTGCGGTACTTCCCGGTGAGGAACCCGGACGCCAGCGGGCTCCAGGTCAGCACCCCCATCCCGTACCGCTGCGCCACCGGCAGCACCGAGGCCTCGATGCCCCGCGCGAGCAGCGAGTACGGCGGCTGCTCGGTGCGGAAGCGGCGCAGGCCGCGCCGCTCGGCGACGGCGTGCGCCTCGACGATCTCCTCGGCGGGGAAGGTCGAGCAGCCGAACGCCCGGATCTTGCCCTGTGCCTGGAGGTCGCCGAGGACGGCGAGCGTCTCCTCGATGTCCGTACGGTGGTCGGGCCGGTGGACCTGGTAGAGGTCGATCCGGTCGGTGCCGAGCCGTGTCAGGCTGTCCTCGACGGCCCGGGTGAGCCAGCGCCGTGAGAGACCGCCGCGGGCCGGCCCTTCGCCGATCGGGAAGTACCCCTTGGTGGCGAGGACGACGCCGTCCCGCCGCCTGGGGTCGCGCAGCGCCTTGCCGACGATCTCCTCGGACTCGCCGGCCGAGTACATGTCGGCGGTGTCCACGAAGTTGATGCCGTGGTCGAGCGCGGCATGGATGACCCGTATGGAGTCCGCGTGGTCAGGGTTGCCGACGGCGCCGAACATCATCGTTCCGAGGCAGTAGGCGCTGACTTCGATCCCGGTCCCGCCGAGTACGCGATATCGCATGTGTCGGACCTCCCCGTCGGTCTTCCGGCGTGCAACCGGTTCGCGCGGCACTTTAGAAGCTGGAGTGGACTCCAACGCAAGAGCGTATGGAAGCCGGGAAGTCCCTCAGCACCACGAGAGCCGTGCTCCGCCACGTACGACGACGACCCGATCCGACCGGTATCGGGATCTGGATCTGGATCTGGATCTGCATCGGGGTGGGAGTGGGGATCGGGATCGGGTTCGGGATGGGATAGGGATTGGGGATCGGGTTCGGGATGGGATGGGGATTGGGGATTGGGGATCGGGTTCGGGATGGGATGGGGTTGGGGATCGGGATCGGGATCAGGTTCGGGTCAGACGAGCTCTTCCGAGGGGGCGAGCAGGGCGTCCGCGACGGAGGTGCGGGCGTAGAGGACGGAGCGGCCGCTGCGGTGCGCGGTGACGAGGCCCGCGTTGCGCAGGGCCGTGAGGTGTTGGGAGACGCCGGCGGCCGACAGGCCGCAGTGGGCGGCGAGTTGGGTGGTGGAGGCCGGGGTGTCGAGCTCGGTGAGGAGCAGAGTGCGGGAGCGGCCGAGGACGGCGGCGACGGCGTCGGTCGCGGCGTTCGTGCGCGGCTCCCAGAGGTTGCCGACACCCCGTGCGGGATAGGCGAGTTGGGGCGGATCCGGGGCCACCGCGCGGGTCAGGACGCGGGGCCAGGCGAACGCCGAGGGGACGAGCAGGAGCCCCGAGCCGACCTGGTCGCGGGTCATGGTGGCGCAGTGGCGACGGACCAGGTGCAGGGTGTCGTCGTCCCATCGGACGGTCTCGTGGAGTTCGCCGAGGACGCGCGCCGAGCCGTGCTCGGCGACCTGCCGGGCGCGGTGGAAGACATCGGCTTCGAGGAGCTGACGGATGCGGGCCCAGTAGGGGGCGAGGGCGAGTTCCCAGTACGTTTCGATCTCGGCGGCGACCTTCTCCAGGGCCTCCTCGGGCGCCTCGCGCAGCAGCCGCAGCCGGGGCGAGGGGCGGTGGCCGGCCGGGTCCTTGGTGCGGAGGATGTCCAGGTCGTCGCGCACCTGCGCGGGCGTGGAAGCGCGGATCGCGTCCAGTTCGGCGGCGAGGGTGGGGAAGGGGGTGGCGGGGGTCGGGTTGAGGAAGTCGGCGAGGTAGCCGTGGCCCGGGACCAGTTCGGCCAGCCAGCCGTTGTCGAGTCCCGCCTGCGTGAGCCGGGGCCGTACCTGTGCGGCCCAACGCCGGTGCAGCGGCGGATCAGTGGTGTCCCTGAGCAGCCGGAAGCTGGTGACGACCTCCCACATGGGGGAGACCGCGAACCGGGTCTGCGCCAGGTCCGCCGCCGAGAAGTTGAGCCCCGATTCCATGGGTCCCCCACACCGTTGATCGATTCGGTCTGAGCTTAATCAGTGGAGGGCAGTGGTGCCCCGGGCGCATGGTCCTCGCATGTTCTCCTCCTTCCGCGGGCTTCCGTCCACCGTGTGGACCGTCTTCGCCGGCACCGTCATCAACCGGCTCGGTTTCATGGTCACGCCCTTCCTCGTGTTCTTCCTCGCCGCGCGTGATGTGACGGGGGCCGAGACGACGTACGTCCTCGGTGCCCTGGGCGCCGGCAATCTGCTCGGCCCGGCGGTGGGCGGCGTCCTCGCCGACCGCGTCGGCCGCCGTCCGACGATGCTGATCGGGCTCGTCGGCTCGGCAGCGGCACAGGGCGCGCTCTTCGTGGCGCCGGGCGTGTGGACGATGGCGGCCGCGGCGCTGCTGATCAGCGCGATGGGGGCGCTGGTCGGCCCGGCGGCGTACGCGCTGATGGCCGACGCGGTCGACGCGGAGCGCAGGCAGCGCGCGTACGCCCTGTTCGGCTGGGGTGTGAACATCGGTACGGCGGTGGCGGGCGTGCTCGGCGGCTTCCTGGCGGCGCAGGGCTACTGGCTGCTGTTCGCGGTGGACGCGGGGACGATGCTGATCTACGCGGTGGTGGTGGCGACGCGCCTGAGCGAGCCGCCGCGCGCGAAGGCGGCGCAGGGTTCGGACGACGGCATCGGGTACGGAGTCGTCTTCCGCGACCGGCTGGCCATGGCACTGCTCCCCCTCTTCGGCGTCGAGCTCTTCGTCTACTCCCTGACGGAGGTCGCCCTGCCGCTCGCCGTCCACGACAGCGGTCTCTCGCCGGCGGTGTACGGGGCGATGGCGGCGGTCAACGCGATCCTGGTGGTCGCCCTCCAGCCCTTCGTCACGGCCTGGCTGTCCCGCCTTCCCCAGCTCCCGGTGCAGGGCGCGGGCAGCGCGCTGATCGCGATCGGCGTGGCGCTGACGGGTCTGGCGGACGGGGTCGTGGGCTTCACGGTGTCGGTGGTCGTCTGGTCGCTGGGCGAGGTGGTGGTCGCGGGCATCGCGGCGACGGTCATCGCCAACCTGGCCCCGCCCCACGCCCGCGGCCGCTACCAGGGCGCGTTCAGCTGGACCTGGGGCGTGGCCCGCTTCGCGGCCCTCACCCTGGGCGTGACCCTGTACACGAACCTGGACCCGGCGACGCTCTGGTGGACGGCCCTGACGGGCGGCCTGGCAGCGGCAACACTGACGCTGACGCTGACGGGGAGGGTAGCGAGGCGGACGGGACACGAGCTGGCGGCGTGAGGGGGGTGGGCTGGGGGGGTGCCGGGCTGGGGGTGCTTGGGACTGCAGGGGGTGCCGGGCTGGGGGGTGCCGGCTGAGGGGTGGTTGGGGCCGGGGGGCCGGACCGCGGGGTGCCGGGCTGCGGGGTGCCGGGCTGCGGGAGTGGTCGGGGGCCCTGGGGCGGTTGGGACTGAGGGGTGGTTGGGGCTGAGGGGGCCGGGGGGCCGCCCCGCGTTCGGGCGGCCCCCCGGCGGCTCAGCGGAGCCTGTGACGCACCGCCGGGTCAGTCGCGCCGGATGTGCTCCGGATCGACGTGGCGCCGTACGAGGGGCAGGGAGGCGACCGCGGCGGCGATCAGCACCCCGAGACAGCAGACGAGTAGCAGCGGAAGCCCACTCCAGTCCCAGTGCACGGCCCCACCCCCGGTGATCAGATAACTCGACTCGGCGAGCCACCCGGTGACCACGGCCGCCCCGAGCCCGACGGCGAGCGGCAGCACCACCTGCGCACACTGCACGACCCGCAAGGTCGCCGCCTTGGCCCCGAGCAACGCGAGCGCGGCGACCTGCCCCCGCCGCTCCATGGCCCGATCGGCGACGGACACGACGAAGGCGGCGACGCTGATGACGAGGCCCAGGACCATGCCGGCGGCGAGGAGGCTGCGGATGACGGTGAGTTGGGCGAGGGATTCGATGACGATGCCGACGGGTTCCACGGTCGCGGTGGGGGCGATCGTGCCGATGCCATCGAGGACAGTGCGAACGGTCTGGGGGTCGGAGGCCGAGGCGAGAACGAGTCGCCCCTCGGCGGGGAGGGTGCCGGGAGGGAGGAGTGAGGGCGGGACGAGTACTTCCGCAGCGCTCAGGTCGTACGACTCGTATGTGTGAACGGTGAGCGATTCGCGCGGAAGGACGACATTGAACTTCTGGCCATTGTCCAGAAGGATCGGAAACCTGCTGCCTGGCAGGGCATCCTCATCTTGTGGATTGCCCGGGCGAACAAGGCTGATGACCTTCCCGTCCACGCAACCCCGGAACGATTTGCTGAAGGCCTCTAGTTGGGCACAGGTGGCAACAGCCACGTCGATATCCGGGTGGGAGGCCCCATCGGCAGGCGTCCAAGAGGGTGCCCTGATGCCGCTGCCCGTGACCCCCTCCGCCTGCGTCAACCGATCTCGCTGCTGAGGCGTCAGGTCAGCGAGGCTGATGTCGTACTCCTGGATGGGCGCGGTGTTGCGGCTCACCTGGCTGAGCTCCACAAGCACGCCTTGGGTGAGCGACGTGGCGTAGACAAGCAACACGAGTCCTGTGACGACACGCAATGAGGCGCCTGGCTCGACCTCAGCGCGGCGCATCGCGAGCGCCAGTGGGAGCGACCTTGTCGTGCGCGCGAGCCGGCGGGCGAGCCACGCGGTGATCGGTGCGAGCCCGAAGACCAGCCCGGCTCCCGTCAGCAACACAGCGGCGGGAATAAGGATGGTGTTCGCGGAGCCGCCGGACGGATCTCTCCCCAACATACTCAGGGCGCAGTATCCGCCGATGACACCGAGCCCTGGGACAAGCAGAAGCGTCCCGTACATCCGGGGCGGCGTGCGTTCGGCCGTGCGACGGACGTTGAGCGGAGTTCGTGCGGCCGTTCGGGCGCTGCGCTGTCCGACGATCCAGGCGAGTGCCGGGCAGAGGATCAGGCAGGCGGCGAGCGTGGTGGCCTTGGGGCGGCCGTCGGCGGGGTACCAGTGGAGGCCGGGCAGGCCAATCCTCGCCAATAGCTCGTTGGCGACGAGGTAGCCGCCGATGCCGACCAGCGCCCCGAGGAAGGCGGCCGACACCGTCTCGCCGGCGTTGACCCGCAGGGTGTCCTTGACGCTCATACCTACGAGTCGAAGCGCCGCGAGCCTGCGGGCGCGGGACTCGGCAGAGAGCCGGGCGCATACCGAGAGGAACACGGCGAGGGGAAGCAGAACCACGCAGGCGAGCGTGAACCGCAGGATATCGAGCGTCGACTCCTCGACGACTTCGGTGATGGCGTATGGAGACCCGAAGTAGTCCACGCGCCGAAGATGTTCGTCGTTTGGGAGCTTTGTGTGGGAGGTGCCGATATACGCATAGAGCTCGTCGGCCCCGGCAAGTCCCTCTGGCCTGATCGTGCCGCTTACTTTGCCAGGCAGGAGTCCGGATACACCAGGCGCCTTGACCAGGACCTCACGCAACTGCGGCGAGACGATCACTTCCCCGGCAGCGGGCAGCCTGTCGAGGCCCGGGGGTACTGGCGCTGGGCCGGAGACCTGGCGCGCGATGAACAGGCGACGGAGCGGCTGGGATCCGTAGGCATCCTCGTAGCTGCGCGCGATTGTGTCGGCGGTCGACCACCCATCCTTCAGCTCGTAGTTGGTCTGCGGCTCACGAGCGGCGGACCGTGCATCGTGCGCGGCGAGGATTGCCGGAATGGTGAGTACGGCGGCGAGGCAGGCCACTCCGAGCGAGCAGCCGAACGTCATCAGCAGAAAGCGGGCTCGGCCTCTGCGTCCGCCCCGCCACAACAGCCGCATTCCGAGCAGGAAGGGGTTCACTTCAGGATCCCGTCGGTCATCGTGTACCGGCTGTCGGCGTGCTCGGCCACCGCTGCGTCGTGCGTGACGATGACCACGGCGGTGCCCTGGTCCCGAGCGAGCCTCAGGAACTCCTCCAATACGGCTGAGGCGTTGACGCTGTCGAGCGCGCCGGTCGGCTCGTCGGCGAACACAACGTCCGGGCGGTGGACGAGTGCCCGAGCTACGGCGACCCGCTGGCTCTGCCCGCCGGAGAGCTGAGAGGTCCTGCGTTGCAGCAGCTCGGTCATCCCGAGCCGCCCGAGGACCTCCCCGGCGGCAGTGTGCGCGGGCACCTTGCGCTGGCCGGCGAGCCGCAGCGGGAGCGCGGCGTTCTCCTCGACTGTCAGCTCGGGCAACAACTCCCCGTACTGGAAAACGAATCCGAACCGCTCCCGCCGCAGGGTGCTCAACTCTTCGTCGCTGAGTGAGGCCAACGTGATTCCGTCGAAAGCCACGGTGCCGCGCGTAGGCGCGAGTACGCCAGCCAGGCAGTACAGCAATGAGGACTTCCCGGAGCCGCTGCTTCCCATGACTGCCGTCACCTCCCCGCGCTTCAGCGAGAAGTCCACACCGCTGACTGCTTGGTGCGTTCCGTAGAAGAGATCCACGCCCTCGGCGCGAAGAATGGCGTCCATCGTGGTGCGAACTCCCTTGCTGCGGAGGCCGCATGTGAGCGGCCTCCAGAACCTTCGGCCTTCGACTACTGCTTCTTCGATCGATCGCGGTACACGGTGTCCGAGCAGTTGTCTGGGCGCAGGGAACCGCGGTCGCGGCAGGCGCGGATCCAAGCCTCCTTCGTGTACTGGGCGGCGCCGTCGTAGATCACCTTCTTCAGAGTGACGGTCTTCCTCTGCACTCCGTAGAGGCGGCTCCAGCCGTAGCCTTCGACCCTGGACTCGATGTAGACGTTGTGGCCGTCGTTAGGTTCGTCGTCCTTGAGCTTCACGTCGAAATTGAACCCGCCGTGGTTGTGTCCCTTGGGCTCCCACTTGTAGTCGCCATTAGCGATCACGCCGCGGGTCTTCATGCCGGGAAGCTTCTGCCATCCATCCGCCACGGCAACCCCCGCCCCGCCCAAGAACAACCCCGCCGCCACCGCCACCGTCGCCAACTTCCGCACGCTTCCTCCAGATTGAGAGAGCACCCCACTCGGGTGTTGCGGAAAGTGTTCCATTGATTACGGAGAGTATCACCCGCCGTAACGTCTCTGCCGCCCCGGACCCCCCGAACCGGTGACATCACCACACGAGTCGGACCATCGGTCGGTCCCCGGAAACGCCGAAGGCCCCGGCCGGTTTCCCGGGCGGGGCCTTCCGTGCGCTTGCTGGTGTGGTGGGCGTGTCAGCCGACGAGCTCCCGGTTGTCGGTGGTGCCCTCCGCGTCGACGCCCTTCGCGTCGTTCGCGCCCTCCGCGTCGACGCCCTCCGCGCCCTCCGCCTCCGCCGCCTTGTCCGCGCCCGGCTTCGTGTTGCGCATGACCACCGCCGCCAGGGCCGCCGCGGCGAGGACGCCAATCGCGCTGATCGTGAAGGTGGTCGACATCGAGGTCGTGAAGGCCTCCCGGGCCGCGTTCATCAGGCCGGCGTCGCCCTGCGCCGCCGCCAGGGCGCCGCCGATCGAACCCTTCGCCTGCTCCGACGCGTCCGCCGGCATCTCCGTGGCGAAGCGGCTCGAGAGGAGCGAGCCGAGGATCGCGATGCCGAGCGCGGTGCCGGCCTGCTGGATCGTGTCGTTCAGGGCCGAGCCGACGCCCGCCTTCTCCGCCGGGATCGTGCCCATCAGGGCGCCGACCGCGGCCGGCATCGCCAGGCCGGCGCCGAGGCCGAGCAGGCCGAGGGCGACGGCCGGGACGGTGAAGCCGGAGGAGGCGTCGACCGTGGTCAGCAGGCCGAACGAGGCGGCCATGGTGAGCATTCCGGCCAGGACCAGGACGCGGTAGCCGAGCTTCGCCGCGAGCCCGGCGCCGGCGGCGTTGCCGATCAGGGCGGCGACGGCCAGCGGCATGAACGCGAGGCCCGCCTTCACCGGCGAGTAGCCGAGGACGAACTGCAGGTACTGGGTGAGGACGAGCAGCAGGCCGCCGTTGCCGACCTGGACGAGCGTGAGCGAGAGCGAACCACCGCTGAAGTTGCGGTTCTTGAAGAGGACCAGCGGGACCATCGGCGACGGGGTGACGTTCTCCCAGATAACGAACCCGGCGAGAGCGGCGACCGCGACCACCAGGGTGATCACCCCACGGCCCTCGAAGGCGCCGTGCTGCGGGATCTCGATGATCCACCAGATCAGGGCGGTCATGCCGATCGCGGACAGCACCGCACCGAGCGGGTCCGGCTTCTGCCACGGACCCTTCGACTCCGGCATGAGAGTGAGGGCCGCGATCACGGCGAGCACGACGACCGGGACGTTGATGAGGAAGATCGACTGCCAGGAGAAGTGGTCGATGAGCACACCGCCGAGGATCGGGCTGCCGACGAGGCCGAGCATGGACACCGAGCCCCAGGCCGCCATCGCCTTGCTGCGCTCGTCCTCCTCGAAGACGGTGATGAGGATCGACAGCGTCGAGGGCATGATCAGCGCTCCGCCGACCCCCATCGCGATCCGTACGGCGATGACCTCACCGGGGTCGTTCGAGAAGGTCGCCGCCAGCGACGCCAGGCCGAAGAGCAGCAGGCCGATGATCATGACCTTCCGCCGGCCGAACCGGTCGCCGAGGCTTCCGGAGGTGAGCAGGAGTCCGGCGAAGACCAGGATGTAGGAGTCGAGGATCCACTGGATGTCCTGGGCGCTCGCGCCGATGTCCTCGGTCATCGAGGGCACCGCGACCGTCAGCGCCATGCTGTCGACGACCAGGACCAGCGTGCTGAGGCACAGCACGACGAGGATCCACCAGCGGCGTGGATTGCGGACGGTTTCCATGGGAGTTCCTCTCGGTGAAGCGCACGGTGTTCCTTCGATGCGAACACTGTACGCAGACGCGTACGCCGTGCGCAACCCTTCAATCCGTACGCAGTCGCGCACGCTGTGCGCAGCCCTGACTCCTGTACGCTGGATGCGAACGCTGTACGCATCCATGTATGCGCCTGCATGACCTGTAATGCGCTGACCTGTATGCGCCAGTACGTACCTGTGTGCATCTGTACGCACCGAAGGAGGATCATGGCCGCCAAGTCGAACCCGATCCCGTCCGTGTGGGCCCGGCAGCAGGCCGCGCCCGATCAGCCCGCGCTCAGCCGCGCCGCGATCGTCCGCGAGGCGATCGTGATGCTGGATGCCGACGGCATCGAGGCGCTGAGCATGCGCAAGCTCGGCGCCCGCCTGAACGCCGGCGCCACGTCCCTCTACCGGCACGTCGCGACCAAGGACGAGCTGATGGAGCTCGCGGTGGACGAGGTCTTCGGCGAGATCGCCGTACCTCCCGCCGACAGTCCGGACTGGCGCGCCGCCGCGACCGATGCCGCGGGCTCGTTCCGGGCGACGGCGCTGCGGCACCCCTGGCTGGCGTCGGTCCTTGGCCAGGCCGGTCTGGCCTACCTGGGCCCCAACCTCATGGCGTACTCGGAGCGGCTGGCCACCCTCTTCACGAACGTCGGCTTTCCCGAGCCGGCCCGGGCGATCGAGACCCTCCTGACGTACGTCATCGGGATGAGTACGACGGAGGCGGCCTGGCTCACGACGGTCGCCCGCTCCGGTGAGACGGAGGTCGAGTTCATCGCCCGCTTCACCCCCGGCGCCCAGGAGGCGGCGGTCGGACACGACCACCTGACCGCGGCCTACGAGGCGACCTTGAACCTCGACCCGGTCGAGATCCGCGACGCGAAGTTCACGTACGGCCTGGAGGTCGTCCTGGACGGCCTGGCCCTGCGCCTCCCGCGCTGACCACCGTCACCCACCAGCACCCACCGTCACCCACCAGCACCCACCGTCACCCACCAGCACCCACCGACCCCACCAACACCCACCGACCCCACGGACCCCACCGACACCCACCGGCGCACCGCCCGTGGGCGAGACCATGACGAAGGGCGCGACCGGTGCCGGTCGCGCCCTTCGGCGTACGTACGGATCGTGGTGCGCGTGTCGCGGTGGCGTCAGTGGACGAGCGCCTCGTCGAGGTCGCTCAGCCAGTGCGTGACCTTGGCGTCGTCGGTCTTGTAGGTGTCGGCGGGAAGCGTCAGGATCGCCGGTCGGCCGACGGATCCGGACGCGTCGCGGGAGTCGAAGTACACGCCCAGTCGGGACGTGGTGCGGCCGTTGGCCTCCTCGCCGGTGCGCTCGCCGATCAGGATGACGGAGGCGTACGCGGACTGGCCCGGGGCGAGCCGGATCACGCTCTGCTGCTGGGTCCCGTCGTCGATGGCGGTGGCGGCCTGCTCGTCGTCGAAGCGGAGCAGCGGTGCCCGGTACAGGTCGCAGGACGCGGGGCCCTTGTTGGTGGCGGTGAGCAGCAGGTGGTTGATGGGGCGGGCGGGCCGGTTGACGACGACCCTGGTGTTGTCGCCGGTGCAGGTGACGACCTTGGCCTGACCACCGCCCGGCTTCTTGACGCCACCGGTGGCCTGCTTGCCGTCCGTGCTCGTCCCGCCGTCGGTGCCCGCGCTCGTCCCGCCGTTCGCGCCTCCGGTGGTCTGCTTGCCGCCGGAGTCGGCGGCATCCGTACCCGACTGGCCGGACGAGGGCGACGGAGCCACCGTCGACGTGGCGGACGGGCCCTTGCCCGACCCTTCGGCGGACGGTGTCTTCCCGGTCTCCGTGCCACTGCAGGCGGTGGTGACGAGAGCGGCGGTCATGACGGTGGCGGCGAGGACCGTGCGGCGGATGGTGAAGGTACGCATGAGGTGGTTCCCCCGTTGTGGCAGTGGTGGTGACGGTCGATCAGCGCGAGTGCCCGGCTGATCGGTGGAAGCGCCCGGCCCGAGTGGCGGCGCTGCAACGACCTTGCGCGCCGCCTTCGCATTCGCACCAGCAGCCGGGGACAATGTCGTAGGCGCGAATGCGCAGAGTGGGGTTGACCTGGGGAAACGCGTTCCCCCTGGAACGCCTGCCTGGAACGTCGAACGGCAATGGCGAACGGCACGGCGAACGGAAGGACTGCTCGGGGTGGGGATGCAGAGTGAGGATCTGGCAGGCTTCCTACGGGAGTTGAAGGAACGGTCGGGGCTCAGCTACGGCACCCTCGCCAAGCGCCTGCACATGAGTCCGTCGACGGTCCACCGCTACTGCAACAGCGATGCCGTGCCCACGGACTTCGCACCCGTGGAGAAGATCGCCCGGCTCTGCGGGGCGCAGCGCGAGGAGCTGCTGCGGCTGCACCGCCTGTGGATCGTGGCGGACGAAACCCGCCGCCGGGCCAGGACCGCGACGACGGAGCCCGCGGCACCGAAGGCCCCTTCGGGCTCCGAGCGGCTGACGGAGCGGCCGGAGCCGTCGGAGCGGATGGAGCTGACCGAGCGGACGGAGACTGCCCCGCAGCAGGAGCACGAGCAGGGGCAGGAGCAGGCGCAGACGCCGCCTTCGGAGCCCGCCCCCACCCCCACCCATGAGTTGGTACGCGACGAGGCGGCGTCGGAGCCCCAAGGGCCCTCCACCGCCCCGACATCCCGCCAGCGCCGGCTGCTGTGGCCCGTGGCCGCCGCCGCGGCGATGGTCGTCGTCGCGGCCATCGGTACCGCGGCTGTCTGGACCAACACTTCCGACACGTCGCGGGCGGACGAGCAAGCCGCCGGGGGCCCCGCGGCCGCTTCCTCGGCGGCCCGCACCCCCGGCGGCCCGGCCGCGGGCGACGCGAAGCCCAGCCGTACGACGCCGGGCACACCGACCTCCGGCGGACCGTCGACCGGGACCGGGACGGGGACGGACGCTCCCGGCGGCGGTGCCGGCGGGAGGACGGACGGGGCGGGGGACGAGACCCCCGAGGTGCCGCTGGCGGCCAGCGTCAACCCGTATGTGTGGAAGGACCCGTGCAGCCAGTTCTACGTGGTGGACCAGGCGCCGCAGGTCGTGCCGCCGCCGCCCTCCGAGCAGGGCGCGCGCGGCTGGGTCACCGCTCTGGACGGCGTGCCCGGGGGCGAGATGGTGATCGACGTGTCGCTTCAGGGGCTCGGCGACGACACGGTCGTCCTCAAGGCCCTGCACGTACGGACGGTCGACACGTCCGAGCCGCTGCGGGGCAACGTGTACGCGATGGGCGTCGGCTGCGGAGGGGACGCCCGTATGCAGAGCCTGGACATCAACCTGGACGCGGCCCGGCCCCGGCCCGTCCCCGTGGCGGGGTGGAAGGGCGACAAGTACGTCCCGGCGTCGGACTTCCCGTACACGGTGTCCGCGAGCGACCCACAGGTACTGACGATCACCGCGCACACGCGGGGCCGGAGCGTGCGGTGGTTCCTGGAACTGGAGTGGAGCAGCGGCGACCGCAGCGGCGTGCTCCGGGTGGACGACAGGGGCAAGCCGTTCACCACGAGCGCCACGGCGAACAGGCCGACGTTCCAGTTCCCCTTGGGGGCGAGCGCCTGGGAGCCGTATCAGTTCGGATGACCGGTGGGCGCGGGGCCGCACCGGTCACGGGGCAGCGCGGGTGAACTCCGCGCTCACCTGGGACGGTGCGGAACCCGTCGACCGATCCCCCGCCGAGAGTTCGAACCCGTCGACCGATCCCCCGCCGAGAACTCGAACCTGTCGACCGATCCCCCGCCGAGAACCGAACCCCTCCACGGGCGTGATACCGGAGAGCGCTTTGGCATGCACACGAGGGCGGGGGAACTCGAGTGGGATCCACAGCACGCGCGAGAACGGGGGCTCTGGCCGCCGTAGTGGCCGGTGCACTGGTCACGGGGGCGGTATCGGCAGGGGGCCAGCCGGCGCAAGCCGCCGGCTCCGCCGCGCATGACGGGACGAAGGCCCCGGCGAAGGCCTCGGCGAAGGCGAAGGCGAAGCCACCGGCGACCGTCACGCTGATCACCGGCGACCGCGTGGTCGTCGGCTCCGACGGCCGGGTCGTTCGGCTCGAGCGAGGCAAGGGCCGCGAGGGGATCGGATTCTCGGTGCGGCGCGCGGCCGGCCACACGTACGTCGTACCGGAGGATGCCCTGCGCCTCGTCGCCGACGGCGTGCTCGACCGGCGGCTGTTCGACGTCGCGCAGCTGGTCAGGGACGGGTACGACGACGGCACCGCACCACGCTGCCCCTGATCGTCGGCTACCGGCAGGGCGGCGTCGAAGCACAGAGCGGCGTCGAAGCACAGGGCGGCGCCGAAGCAAGGGCCTTCACCAGCGCCGGCGACCCGTTCGCGGACGTGGCCGTCCGGGAGCGACGTGCGCTGCCCGCGGTCGACGGGGAGGCCTTCGAGGCGCCCAAGGTGGGTGCGCCGGCGCTGTGGGCGGCCGTCACAGGCCGCTCCACGGCCCGTACGGCAGGCGCTGCGGCCGCCCCCGCGCGGCCCGTCGCCCATGTTTGGCTGGACGCGAAGGTCCGGGCCGGCCTGGCCGAGAGCGTGCCGCAGATCGGTGCGCCCGCCATGTGGAAGTCGGGCCACACCGGCAAGGGCGTCAAGGTGGCGGTCCTGGACTCGGGCGTGGACCAGACCCATCCGGACCTCGCGGGCGTCGAGATCGAGCAGAAGAACTTCAGCGAGTCCCCCTACGCCGAGGACCGCTTCGGGCACGGAACGCACGTGGCCTCCATCCTCGCCGGGAGCGGCCCGGCCGGCGTCGGACGGCACGGCCAGGCTGCCACTGTCGACGGTGCGGCTCGCGCCGAAGCCGAGCCTGCGCGGGACTGCTCCGGCGGGCAGCACGCTCACGTGCCGCTGAAGCTGAGCGGCGCGGCCGCCGCGGCCGGGCAGGTCGCCGCGCTGACCGTGAACGTCTCCTACGACGGCGGCTGGACCTGGAAGCCGATCACCGTGACGACGGACGCGAAGGGGGCGCGCTCGGTGAGCGTGAAGCACCCGGCGAACGCCAAGGCCGTGTCCTTCCGCGTGGACCTGAAGGACAAGGGCGGCAACACCCTGCGCGAGACGATCACGAACGCCTACCGGCTCGCGCCGTGAGGTGACGCCACGGGACAAGGTCGAAGGGCCCCACTGCAAGCGGTGGGGCCCTTCGACTTCGTGTCCGGTGAGGCACTAGCGGAGGGTACGACAACGGCCCGACCGGAGTCCGGTCAGAACTCCAGCACCTCGCGGTCGAGCGGATACCGCGCACGGTGAGGGCCCTCGTACGGCGAGGGCGTGATCGGCAGGACGCCGGTCGGCTGCAGGCCCAAGTTGTCGTCCCAGATCCGGGGTTCGACCTGTCCGACGACGCGGAACTGCCGGAACGTGAACGGCGGGCTGTCGGTCGGGAAGAACTCGGCTGTCGTCATCACCTGGAAGTGCAGGTGCGGCGTGGTGGAATTGCCGCTGTTGCCGATCAGCCCGAGGAGCTGGCCGGATTCGACCCGGTCGCCCTCCCGGACCTTGAGCGAGCCGGCTTTCAGGTGGGCGTAGAGCAGATAGCGGCCCGGCGCGACTTCCAGGGTGATGTGGTTGCCGACGGTGTCCTCGATCGGCGGGGTGGGCGGTGTGACGGGCGGTGCTTGGTCCGGGAGTCCGTCCTGGACCTCCACCACCCTGCCGCCGGCCGAGGCGACGACCGGCTGACGGTAGCTCAGGTAGCTGGTGAGCTGTGCGGGGTCGCCTTCCCAGGTCTGTCCCTGCTTGCCGACCCGGTACCAGTCGATCGCGAAGCGCTGCGGCACGTAGAAGCGACCGTTGATCGGGCCGAGGCCGCGCCGGTGGTGGGTGTTGCCACAGCACGACTCGCTGGAGTACCAGGTGCCGGGGCGGACCGGCGCGCTCAGGTTCAACGGCGGAGTGCCGGCGGTCCGGGTGGTCTGCACCGTCTCCTCGAAGGGGGAGGGGCCGGAGGGGGTCAGGACTGCACCGGAGAGATGGTGTTCGAGGACCTTGGGCGCCGGCTGACCGCGGTCGAGGATCAGGTCGAGCCAGATGATCCACTGCTGGGAGCCCTGGATGACGGTTGGCGTCGGTGCCGGTGGCGCCGGGGTGTACCCATCCGCACCCGGCAGGGGGTCGCCCACCGGATTGGCGGCATCCGCCAGCGCCTGCCCGCTCAGCGAGCCGACGACCCGCTTCGTGCGGGCGTCTCGGACGTCGACACGGTCGAGCCGCACCGGCGTGCTGCTGGACAGAGAGCTCGTGGTGAGCAGTTCGTACGAGAGGTGCGTCTTGCCGTCCGTGGCGACGAACGGCGTCGGTTCGGTCATCACTGCCGCCGTCAACGGCGTGAACTGTGCGCCGGGCGCCGGAGTGGCCGTGTCGGTCCCGTATCCGGGTCCCGCTGAGGCCACCAGCATGCCGGCCACGAGCACGGCAGCGGCGAGCCCGCGAAGTAGCGGACTGAGGCCGGTGCGGTTGCGAGGGTCGCGCTCTGCCATTGCGCTCTTTCGTTCGTCGGATCCGGGCCGTGAAGGACGCCGGCGCGCCCCGCACAGAGACGCAGGCCCATGTAATCCGGCCGCGCGCCGCTTCGGATGGAGGGCGCCGGAGACAGGTGCCGAACAACACCCGTCCAGCCGCATCGACCACCGAGCCCTCGCCTCACGGCGGCTTCGGGGCGCTGCACGTATGGACAACGGGGTCTGAGAAACGAAGAAGGGCCCCACCGCGAACGGTGGGGCCCTTCGACATCGTGCCCGGTGAGGCACTGGCGGAGGATACGAGATTCGAACTCGTGAGGGGTTGCCCCCAACACGCTTTCCAAGCGTGCGCCCTAGGCCACTAGGCGAATCCTCCGCCGCAAACAATACAAGACGCTGAGGGGTGCTCGCGAACGTGATCCAGAAGAGGTTTCCGTGATCGGAATCGGGGGACCGCGGGGCCCCTGGGATCAGGTACCCTTGGCGGAGCCCCTCACGTGGCGCTATCTGACTGAACTCCCCCAGGGCCGGAAGGCAGCAAGGGTAGGTCGGCTCTGGCGGGTGCGTGAGGGGCGCTTGCGTTCCCGGGTTGTCAGTGGGCGCCTATAACCTCGTATACGTGTCGTCTCTCGCGCTGTACCGCCGCTATCGCCCCGAGTCCTTCGCCGAGGTCATCGGGCAGGAGCATGTCACCGACCCGTTGCAGCAGGCCCTGCGGAACAACCGGGTCAATCACGCGTACCTGTTCAGCGGGCCTCGCGGATGCGGAAAGACGACCAGTGCGCGCATCCTGGCGCGCTGTCTGAACTGTGAGCAGGGTCCCACTCCCACCCCCTGCGGGGAGTGCCAGTCCTGCCGCGACCTGGCGCGGAACGGGCCGGGATCGATCGACGTCATCGAGATCGACGCCGCCTCCCACGGTGGTGTGGACGACGCCCGTGACCTGCGGGAAAAGGCATTCTTCGGGCCCGCGTCCAGCCGCTACAAGATCTACATCATCGACGAGGCGCACATGGTCACCTCGGCGGGCTTCAACGCCCTGCTGAAGGTGGTCGAGGAGCCGCCGGAGCACCTCAAGTTCATCTTCGCCACCACGGAGCCGGAGAAGGTCATCGGGACGATCCGGTCCCGGACGCACCACTATCCGTTCCGGCTCGTGCCGCCCGGCACTCTGCGCGAGTACCTGGGCGAGGTCTGCGGGCGCGAGGGCATCCCCGTCGCGGACGGTGTGCTGCCGCTCGTCGTCCGCGCGGGTGCCGGATCCGTGCGTGACTCGATGTCCGTGATGGACCAGCTGCTCGCCGGTGCCGCCGACGACGGTGTGACATACGCCATGGCGACCTCTCTTCTGGGGTACACGGACGGGTCCCTGCTCGACTCGGTGGTGGACGCCTTCGCCGCCGGAGACGGCGCGGCCGCGTTCGAGGTCGTGGACCGGGTCATCGAGGGTGGCAACGACCCCCGGCGCTTCGTCGCCGACCTCCTGGAGCGGTTGCGGGACCTGGTGATCCTCGCCGCCGTGCCGGACGCCGCAGAGAAGGGGCTCATCGACGCCCCCGTGGACGTCGTGGAGCGCATGCAGGCGCAGGCGTCCGTGTTCGGCGCCGCCGAGCTCAGCCGGGCGGCCGACCTCGTCAACACCGGGCTGACCGAGATGCGTGGGGCCACCTCGCCGCGGCTCCAGCTCGAGCTGATCTGCGCGCGCGTGCTGCTGCCCGCCGCCTTCGACGACGAGCGGTCGCTCCAGGCCCGGATCGACCGCCTCGAGCGCGGCGCCGTGGCCGGCCCGGCGCCCGTCTTCACGACCGGTGCGCCCGCGCCCGCCATGGGGTACGTCCCCGGCCCCGAGGCCCATGCCCCGGCCCCGCAGGCCCCGGCTCCCCAGGCCCCCGCGCCTGCCCCCGTACACCAGCCCGCCCCCACGCAGCCCGCACCGGTACAGCAGCCCGCCCCCACGCAGCCCGCCCCCGCCGCCGAAGCTCCCCGCCCCGGCGCCTGGCCCGGTGCCGCGACCCCCGGCGCCCCCGCCGCCCCCGCCCCCGGCGCCTGGCCGGGCGCCTCCGCACCCGCGCCCCAGGCTCCTGCCCCCGTGCCGCAGGCCGCCGCCCCGGCATCCGGTCCCGTCCCCTCCGGTGACATGGCCCAGGGCGCCGCCCAGGTGCGGAACATGTGGCAGCCGATCCTCGACGCCGTGAAGAACCGGCGCCGCTTCACCTGGATCCTGCTCAGCCAGAACGCCCAGGTCGCCGGGTTCGACGGCACCACCCTCCAGCTCGGCTTCCTCAACGCCGGCGCCCGCGACAATTTCGCGAGCAGCGGCAGCGAGGACGTGCTGCGGCAGGTGCTGGCCGAGCAGTTCAACGTGCAGTGGAAGATCGAGGCGATCGTCGATCCCTCGGGCGGCGCCAACCCGCCTCCGGCGGCGGCCAACTTCGGTGGCGGACGCCCCGCCCAGGCCCCGCAGCAGCAGTGGTCTTCGCCACAGCAGCCCCAGCAGACGCAGCAGAACGCGCAGGGCCATCAGCCCCCGCAGGCGCCCCCCGCCCCGCCGGTCCAGCAGGCATCCGCGCCCACTCCCGTACCCCAGAACCAGCCCCAGGCCGCGCCGCCCGTCCACCACGCGCCGCCGCCCGTCGCGCCCGAGGACGACGTGCCCGAGGAGGACGACCCCGACCTCGTCGACTCCGCCCTCTCCGGCCACGAGCTGATCGTGCGCGAGCTCGGAGCGACGGTTGTGGAGGAATACACGAACGAGTAGGGGCGTCTCGCTCGGTGGCCCGCACAAGGGACATCCCGCCACGCGGGCTACCCTGGCTGGCGTGAAGGTCCTCGTCATCGGCGGCGGCGCCCGCGAACACGCCCTGTGCCGCTCTCTCTCCCTCGATCCCGACGTCACCGCTCTGCACTGCGCGCCCGGCAACGCCGGGATCGCGGAGGTCGCCGAGCTGCACCCCGTCGACCAGCTGGACGGCGACGCCGTCGCACGGCTGGCCGCCGACCTCCAGGCGGACCTGGTCGTCGTCGGTCCGGAGGCCCCGCTCGTCGCGGGTGTCGCCGACGCCGTCCGCGCGGCCGGCATCCCCTGCTTCGGCCCGTCCGAGCAGGCGGCGCAGCTGGAGGGCTCCAAGGCGTTCGCCAAGGACGTCATGGCCGGGGCCAACGTCCCGACCGCCCGCAGCTACGTCTGCACCACCGCCGAGGAGATCGACGAGGCGCTCGACGCCTTCGGCGCTCCGTATGTCGTCAAGGACGACGGCCTGGCGGCCGGCAAGGGCGTCGTGGTCACCTCCGACCTCGCCGAGGCCCGTGCCCACGCGCTCGCCTGTGTGTCACAGCGTCGCGAGGCGACTCGTTCCGGGGCGGTGGCGGGCGACGGGCGGGCCGTCATCGAGGAGTTCCTGGACGGCCCCGAGGTCTCCCTCTTCGCGATCACCGACGGCGTCACGGTCCTCCCCCTCACCCCGGCGCAGGACTTCAAGCGCGCGCTCGACGGCGACGAGGGCCCGAACACCGGTGGCATGGGCGCCTACTCCCCGCTGCCCTGGGCCGACCCCAAGCTGGTCGACGAGGTCATGGACACCGTCCTGCAGCCGACGGTCGACGAGCTGCGTCGCCGCGGCACCCCGTTCCAGGGCCTGCTGTACGCGGGTCTGGCGATGACCAGCCGTGGCGTACGGGTCATCGAGTTCAATGCCCGCTTCGGCGACCCGGAGACCCAGGTCGTCCTGGCCCGGCTGCGGACCCCGCTGGCGAGCGTCCTGCTGAACGCCGCCAACGGCACCCTCGACAACGAGCCGCCGCTCAACTGGCGCGAGGACGCGGCCGTGACCGTGGTCGTCGCCTCGCACAACTACCCGGGGACCCCGCGCACGGGCGACCCGATCGAGGGCCTCGACGAGGTCGCGGCGCAGGATGCCCCGCACGCGTACGTCCTGCACGCCGGGACGAAGCGCGACGGCGAGGCGATCGTCAGCGCCGGCGGCCGCGTCCTGTCGGTCACGGCGACCGGCACGGACCTGGCGCAGGCCCGCGAGCGGGCGTACGCGGCGGTCGGCCGGATCCGTCTGGACGGCTCTCAGCACCGGTCGGACATCGCGCGCAAGGCCGCGGGGGAGTGAACCTCTAACCAGCGCGAACCGTCATCACCTTTACCCAAAGCCATTCCATCGAGTGACGGCTGAGCCATCCGGATGACGCCCGCCGAAGCCCCAACTAGGGTGCGGCGAAGGCGTTCCGGCACTTGGCCCACCGGCATTGCGATGTCAGTGGCGGGTGCCACAGTGGGGGAGTGAGCAACACCGCCACAGGCAGTCCCGACGAGGGCAGGAGGGGGTGATGTACGGCGTGTCCGGTACAGGTTCCGTTGTCGGCGAGGAGATGGGTGCACGCGCCGCGCGCGCCCGAGCCCTCGCCGTGCTCCGGGTCCGCGGCAGGGCGCTCGGCCTCGCCGTGCTCCCGGCCGCGGCGGCCGTGATCCTCTACGCGGGAGGGGTCACCGGCCATTTCACGGGCGCCGGCTGGGACGCTGCCCGCTGGGTGACCACCGTGCTCGCGGTGGTCGTCCTGCTCGCCGCCGCGGCGGTCGCGCTGGTCATCGCGCGGTCCCGTCCCGCCGTCACTCCGACCGTGGCGCTCGCCGAGACCGCTGCCCCCGATCTCTACCGGATGGTCCGGGACCTCGCCGACCGGCTCGGCGTCCCCGCTCCCTCCGCGATAGCCCTGACGCCGGACTGCGACAGCTGGCTCGAGGACCGCACGCACCCGGCACATGGCACCGGCTCCGGCCGTACGGCGGGACTCCGGCGCTCCACCGACGCGCCCGTCCTCGTCATCGGCTCGCCCTTCCTGTGGTGGATGCGCGTCGGCGAGCTGCGGGCGGTCCTCGCCCCCGTCGTCGCCGGTACGGCTCCGGCCGCGCACCCCGACATAGCCGCGGCCCGCCGCTTCGTGCAGGGCCTCGACGCCGCGGTCGCCGTTCCCCGCCACGAGGGGCTCGACCCGGTCAGCAGGCTCGGCGCGCATGGGGTCGGACGGGTCGCCAGGGTCCTGCTGCGCCTCTGCCGCGGACATGCCGCCGAGATGGAGCGGGGTGTTGCCATCGCCGGCTCCGAGCGTGCACAGGCTGTGGACTACGGTGTCCGGATCGTCGCCCAGGAGCAGGTCGGCCTCGCCTACGCGGGCTGGGACCGGCTGCTCACCCGGGTCGCGCTGCCCGCCTGGCGGATGGGCCGCTGGCCCGCACGCCTGGACGTGGGCGTGGTCTCCGCCCTCACCGAACTCTCCCGTCGCGACCGCCTCGCCGAGGGCTTCACCTCCCGACTGGGCGAGCGCCCGGCCTGCGACCTGCTCGAAGAGCCCGGAGCCGTCGACGAGGCCGCCTCGCTGCTCGCCGCCCGCCTCTTCCACGGCGGCCCCGCGGAGGCCGGTCCGGACTGGTCCCCGGTGGACTGGGACCAGTACCCGGAAGAGGTGGTGGACCGTAAGTGGCGCGCCGACGCGGCCCGACTCCACCTGGTCCTGGACGAGCTGGGCGTTCTCCCCGCCGACACCGGCAGGAGGGCGGGCAGGGGCGCGAGCGTCGGTACGGCTCCGCGTGCGCGAACCGGCTCCTCGGCCGACGACGGCCCGACCCTGACCCGGGTGATGTCCTACCTCTCGACCCACGCCGAGAACGAGGCCAACCCCCAGGACGAGCCCCCTCCCGAACCGACCACGCTCAGCGCGGTCGACTCCACCGCCCCGGCGCCCGCCGACTCCCCGGCGCGCGCCGACTCCCCGGCGCGCGCCGACTCCACAGCGCGCGCCGACTTCACGGCGCCCGCACCCACGGAGCGGGGCTCCACGGCGCCGGACGACCTCACCGAGCCCGCCGGCGCCGCCGAGCCCGAGCCGGACCCTGACTCCGCCGATCCCGGCGACCTCACCGAGCCCGCCGGCGCCGCCGAGCCCGAGCCGGACCCCGACTCCACCGATCCCGACGACCTCACCGAGCCCGCCCTCGGCAACCCCGCCGCCGATGCCCTCGCCGCCGCGCTCAGCGCGCATGTCGCCCGCGAGGAGGCGGCCAGGCCCGCCGCCCCCGCTCCCGCGCCGCACGCCGCCGGACCGGGCGCGGACACGCTGCCGCTCTTCCCGCTCCAGCCGCCCCGGACCGGCCGCGATCTCCTCGCCGACCATGTGACGGCGATGGTCTGCTGCGCCGCCGTCGACACCGCGGGCGCCGCCCCGGGTCTCGACTGGCTCGACGGCCCCACGCTTTTCGTCGGCGGCGAGCGGAACACCGATCTGGCCACCCGCGTCCTCGCCCTCGTCGAGGACGGCGACCCCGAGCCCCTGCGGACCTGGCTCACCGAGACCGGCGTCCGCCCCGAAAAGCCCGTCCGCCTCGTCTGAGAAGACGTCGGCACCCCCGGAAGCTCGCCTTCCGTTCACGTCAATTCGCGACGAACGGTGACGGAGTGCGTGCGTTATGTGATGTGCTGGGGACCGGCACTGACAGCAGCACATGACAGCCCGCACCGCGGACAGCGCGCGAGGGCACACACGACGGCACACGACAGCACACGACGGAATTCGGCGCGGGGGAGTCGAGGGAGGGGTGCGACATGGGGGCGGAGCAGATCAGGCGGTGGGAATCGGGCGCGCTCGCCCACGCCGTCTCGGACCCCTTCGGACAAGGGCCCCTGCCCTGGCTGCGCGGCTCGGAGAACTACTTCGACGACACCGGGCAGGTCGTCCCCTGGTACGCCGACGAGACCCTGGCCCTCGGAGGCGGCGGCGGCCCCCGCACCGCCGACGACGTCCGCAGCCAGATCAAGGGCTTCGCGTCCAACGGGGCCGTGGCCCCCGGCGAGGCGATCGATTTCCACATCACGGTGGACCCACCGCAGCAGTTCTCGGTCGACATCTACCGGATCGGTCATTACGCGGGCGACGGCGCCGCCAAGATCACCACCAGCCCGCGCCTCTCCGGAATCGTCCAGCCGGCCCCGCTCACCGCTGACCGGACCGTCTCCTGCCACCACTGGTGGCAGTCCTGGCGGCTGCAGATCCCGTCCTTGTGGTCGATCGGCGCGTATGTCGCCGTGCTCACCACCGCCGACGGGTACCGCTCCCACATCCCCTTCACCGTGCGCGACAACCACCCCGCCGACCTCCTGCTCGTCCTCCCGGACGTGACCTGGCAGGCGTACAACCTCTACCCGGAGGACGGTCGCACCGGCGCGAGTCTCTACCACGCGTGGGACGAGCAGGGCCGGCTCCTCGGCGAGAAGGACGCGGCGTGCACGGTCTCCTTCGACCGCCCCTACGCGGGCGCGGGACTGCCCCTCCATGTCGGCCACGCCTACGACTTCATCCGATGGGCCGAGCGGTACGGCTACGACATCGCCTACGCCGAGACCCGCGATCTGCACGCCGGCCGCGTCGACCCGACCCGCTACCGGGGCCTGGTCTTCCCCGGCCACGACGAGTACTGGTCCGTCCCCATGCGCCGGACCGTCGAGCTCGCCCGGGAGCAGGGCACCTCGCTCGTCTTCCTCTCCGCCAACACCATGTACTGGCAGGTGGAGCTCGGCCCCTCGCCGTCAGGTGTCCCCGACCGGCTCCTCACCTGCCGCAAGCGCCGAGGCCCCGGCCGCCCCGCCCTGTGGCGCGAGATCGACCGTCCGGAGCAGCAGCTGCTGGGGATCCAGTACGCGGGGCGGGTCCCGGAGCCGCACCCCCTGGTCGTACGGAACGCGGAGCACTGGCTCTGGGACGCGACCGGGGCCGGGGACGGGGACGAGATCCCGGGTCTTGTCGCGGGCGAGGCCGACCGCTACTTCCCGCGCACGGCGCTGCCCCAGCACGAGGGCCGGATCCTGCTCGCCCACTCGCCCTACCAGGACAGCGAAGGCGCCCTGCGCCACCAGGAGACCTCCCTCTACCGGGCCCCGTCCGGAGCCTGGGTCTTCGCCTCCGGCACCTTCGCCTGGTCGCCCGCCCTGGACCGGCCGGGCCATGTCGACCAGCGGATCCAGCGCGCCACCGCGAATCTCCTCGACCGCATCTGCAAGAGGGACTGACCGGAAGTGGGACTGACCGGAAGACGGACTGACCGAAAGTGGGACTGATCGGCAGGAGCGACTGACCAGGCCGTTCGAGGGGCCGCTCGGCGGGCGGCCCGGAGAGTGCGAGAGAATCGAATCGTTCCTGGATCAACCTACGCGGAGGAACCGTGTCCGGATTCGTAGAAAAGCCCGAGCCTGTTCAGGTCCCGGGCCTGACCCACCTCCACACGGGCAAGGTGCGCGAGCTCTACCAGAACGAGGCGGGCGACCTCGTGATGGTGGCCAGCGACCGCATGTCCGCGTACGACTGGGTGCTGCCGACCGAGATCCCCGACAAGGGGCGGGTGCTCACCAAGCTCTCCCTGTGGTGGTTCGACCGCCTCGCCGACCTGGTCCCCAACCACGTCATCTCCACCGACCTGCCGGCCGGCGCCCCCGCCGACTGGGCCGGCCGCACCCTCATCTGCAAGTCGCTGAAGATGGTGCCGGTCGAGTGTGTGGCTCGCGGTTATCTGACCGGCTCCGGCCTGGTCGAGTACAACGAGTCCCGTACGGTCTGCGGGCTCGCGCTCCCCGAGGGCCTCAGCGACGGCTCCGAGCTGCCCGCGCCGATCTTCACGCCCGCCACCAAGGCCGCGGTCGGCGACCACGACGAGAACGTGAGCTACGAGGAGGTCGCCCGCCAGGTCGGTGCGGAGACCGCCGCCCTGCTGCGCCAGACGACCCTCGCGGTCTACGGCCGTGCCCGGGACATCGCCCGCGAGCGCGGGATCATCCTCGCCGACACCAAGTTCGAGTTCGGTTTCGACGGCGACAGCCTGATCATCGCCGACGAGGTCCTGACGCCGGACTCCTCCCGTTTCTGGCCGGCCTCGAGCTGGGAGCCGGGCCGCGCGCAGCCCTCGTACGACAAGCAGTTCGTGCGCGACTGGCTGACCTCGCCGGCGTCCGGCTGGGACCGCAAGAGCGAGCAGCCGCCGCCGGCTCTCCCGCAGGAGATCGTGGACGCGACCCGCGCCAAGTACATCGAGGCGTACGAGCTGCTCACCGGTAGAAGCTGGGAGTAGCGGCCTCGGAGCACGAAGAAGCCCCCGGTCCGAGAGGACCGGGGGCTTCTTTCATGGAGCGGACGACGAGATTCGAACTCGCGACCCTCACCTTGGCAAGGTGATGCTCTACCAACTGAGCCACGTCCGCCTGCGCCGTAGCGCGGAGCCAACTATACCCAACCTTTCTCCCGTGCGAGACGCACCGCCGTATGACGGTTCTCGGCGCCGAGCTTCGCGGCGGCGGAGGAGAGGTAGTTCCGGACCGTTCCCGGCGACAGCGAGGCCCGCTCGGCGATCTCCGCGACGGGCGCCCCGTCGGCCGCGAACTCCAGCACCTCGGCCTCGCGCGCGGTCAGCGGGGAGTCCCCTGCGGCGATCGCGTCGGCCGCCAACTCCGGGTCCACGTAACGGTTTCCGGCGTACACGGTACGGATGAGCTCGGCCAGCCGCTGGGCGCTGACGGTCTTGGGCACGAAGCCCCGCACACCGGCCGCGAGCGCCCGCTTGAGGTGTCCGGGGCGGCCGTGACTCGTCACGATCATGGTCCTGCAGTCGGGCAGTTCGTCGCGGAGGGATGTGGCCACCCTCACACCGTCGAGGCCCGGCATCTGCAGATCGAGGACGGCGACGTCGGGGCGGTGCGCGCGGGCCATGGCGAGCGCCTCGGGCCCGGTGGCGGCCTGGGCGACGACGACGAGGTCGTCCTCCAGGGCGAGGAGCGCGGCGAGGGCGCCCCGGATCAGGTGCTCGTCGTCGGCGAGCAGGACGCGTACGGTGCCGGCGGTCACGCGGCCGCCCCCGACCGCTGCACGGGCACCAGAGCCGCCACGCGGAACGTACCTCCGTCACCCGGTCCCGCCTCCAGGGTCCCGTCCACCGCCGCGAGCCGTTCCCGCAGCCCGGCCAGGCCGGAGCCGTGTCCCATCGCCGCACCTTCCCGTACGCCGTCGTTCCGTACCGTCAGCAGCACCGAACCGTCCTTCTCCCGCAGCGAGATGGCACATCGCTTCGCGTCGCCGTGCCGCAGTACGTTCGTCGTGGTCTCCCGGACGACCCAGCCGAGCACCGACTGCACGGTGCCGGGCAGTTCGACCGTCACCGGGTCTATCGCGCAGTCGATGCCGGCGGCGCCGAGCACCCCGCGCGCGCCCTCCAGTTCGACGCGCAGGTCCGCCTCGCGGTAGCCGCGCACGACGTCCCGTACCTCCCGCTGGGACTCCTGCGCGATCCGCTGCACCTCGATCATCTGGTCGACGGCCTCGGGGCGTTCGCGCCGGGCGAGCTGCACGGCGAGTTCGCTCTTGAGTGCGATGACCGACAGGTTGCGGCCCATGACGTCGTGGAGGTCGCGGCCGAAGCGGAGCCGTTCCTCGGCGACGGCGAGCCGGGCCTTCAGATCGCGGGAGCGCTCCAGCTCCCAGACCATCTTCATCAGCCAGCCGGAGAACCCGCAGGCGGCGACGAGTCCGCCACCGCCCATGAGGATCCCGACCGCGTAGCCGAACGCCTCTGCGGGGTCGATGCCCATGGCCGCGACGGCGGCGCCGGTCGCGAGCGCGGCGGCCGGGGCCACGTACAGCATGCGCCGGGGTCGGCGCACGCACAGCACGAGGCTGCCCAGGGTGAACGTGACCAGGCCGGTGACGACGGCGGCGGCGACCGAGATGTCCGCGAGCACCCCCGTGGCCCGCAGTGCGATCACGATCAGCGCACCGGCCGCCGTCAGGGCGATCAGCGCGGTCGCGAGGCGGACCGGCCGATCGCGCCGGTCCAGGGCCCAGTCCAGGGCGCGCGAGGAGAGCACGGCGTTCAGCACGGCGTGTCCGCAGACCAGCAGCGACAGCGCCAGGGCGAGCGGGGTACCGACCGGGTGGTCCCCGGCGTTGGAGAACGGAACCAGACCGATGGCGCCGATCTCGATCACCGTGAAGAAGTGGAAGCTCCACCGGGTGTACAGCTCGACCTTGGCCGCAGTGCTGCGGCGGCTCCACCACCCCGTCAACCTGGACACGCCCCGGCCCCCCTTTCTAGCGACGCGGTTCCCAGCGGAACCACCGTCGGACAGCAAACACGGTGATCACGCCCCAGGCCAATGTGTTGAGGACGGCGGTCAGCAGGTCCTTGGTGTCGCCGACGCCGAGCCAGCCGACGCGGACGAGCTCCATGACGCCGCTGAGCGGCAGCAGTCGGCAGATGTCGGCGACGAGGTCCGGGAGCACGTCGCTGGGGAGCATCAGCCCCGAGCCCACGGCGGAGACGAGGAAGAACGGCAGCGTGGTGAGGCCGGCGCTCTCCACGTTGCGGGTGATGGCCGTGGTCGCGGCGGCGAGTCCGGCGAGCAGGAGGATCGCGGCGAGCAGTCCGAGCACGAGGAGCTCCGGCCGTCGCGGCGCGGGTACGTCGAGGGCGAGGGCGCCGCCGACGGTCAGCACGGCGCACTGGGCGAGCGCGATGGCGGCGGAGGGGAGCGCGGCGCCGGCGAGGATCTCCAGGTCGCTCGCCTCGCCCGTACGCAGCCGCTTGAGGACCAGCTCCTCGCGCCGGGCCACGAGGGCGGACGTCAGCCCCATGTAGACGACGAGGACGAGGACCAGCCCCGTCCCGCCGATGAGGGTGGCGCCCGCCATGCCCATGGGCAGTTCGTCGGTGCCCATCTGCGTGAGCGAGGACCGCAGCACGAAGATCATCAGCAGCGGCATCAGGAGGGCGATGAAGAGGTTGTTCTTGTTCCGCCCGAGGAGGGTGAGTTCGGCCCGCCCCAGCGAGGTCATCCGGCGTGCGGTCGCGTTCATCGAACAGTCTCCAGGGCGTCGTTGCGGGAGGCGATCTCCAGGAACGCCTCTTCGAGGGAGGCCGAGTGGGCGTCGAGCCCGTCCAGCCGCACACCGGCCTCGCGGGCCCAGTCGAGGAGTTCGCCGAGCGCGTCCTGGAGGTGGTGCGTACGGATCTCCACGCGCCGGCCCTCGGCGGCGGCCTTGAGGCCGAGCGGGATCCGGCCGGGTGCCACGTCCTCGGGGAGGACGAAGCGGATGCGGGCGGGCCGGGCGGCGGTGACCTCCGCCGGGGTGCCCGAGAGCACGATCCGGCCCTGGTTCATGATCGCGAGCCGGTCGGCGAGCGATTCGGCCTCCTCCAGGTAGTGCGTGGTGAGGACGACGGTCGTGCCCGCGTCCCGCAGCTCCCGCACGAGCGCCCAGGTGTCGCGCCGGCCTTCGGCGTCGAGTCCGGTGGTCGGCTCGTCGAGGAAGAGGACCTCGGGGCGGCCGAGGAGGGCGAGCGCGAGGTCGAGGCGCCGCCGCTCTCCGCCGGAGAGCTGCTTGATCCGCACGTCGGCGCGGCGGCCGAGGCCGACCTGCTCCAGTGCCTCACCGGTCGGCCGGGCGTTGCTGGTGCAGCCCGCCCACATGCGTACGGTCTCGGCCACGGTCAGGTCGGAGGGGAATCCACCCTCCTGGAGCATGATCCCGATCCGGGGCCGGACGGCGGTGCGTTCGCGGTACGGGTCGTGGCCGAGGACGTGGACCGTGCCGCCGCTGGGAGCGGCGAGGCCCTCGAGGAGCTCGACCGTGGAGGTCTTGCCGGCTCCGTTGGTGCCGAGCAGGGCGAAGATCTCGCCCTGGCGGACGGCGAAGGAGATCCCGTTGACGGCTTCGAAGCCGCCGGAGTAGGTCCGGCGGAGGTCGTCGGCCTCGATCACGTTGGTCATGACGTCAGCTTCCCGGCGGTCGGAGCCGGTCGGCAGTGCGTGCTGTCATCGCTGCGCATGACAAATGTCAGATGCCGATCGGCGGACGCGAAGGCCGCTCGGCATACGACAAAGGCCCCGGTTCCTGAGAACCGGGGCCTTTGCTCCCGAGCGGACGACGAGATTCGAACTCGCGACCCTCACCTTGGCAAGGTGATGCTCTACCAACTGAGCCACGTCCGCATTGCTGCCGCTCAGCTCTCACTGGGCGGTGCGAGCACCACTGTACCTGATCCACAAGTGGAGTCGGTAATGCGATGCAGAGCGGGTGACAGGAATTGCACACTGCGCCTTCCCCCTGGAAGGGGGATGTTCTACTACTGAACTACACCCGCACGCTGCGTGAGGTCCGGCCCTGCGGCCTCGCCCCTCGGCGTGATCCAGACTCTAGCCGATCAGCGGGGGTGCAGTGCAACTCCGCTTCTGGCGCGGGGTGTCTTCTTCGGCTCAACTGGCTTCGCGGAAGGCTTCGTAGACCCGCTTGGGGATGCGTCCGCGGGCGGGCACGTCCATCTTGTTGGACTGGGCCCAGGCGCGGACCGCGGCCGGGTCGGGGGCCAGGGCGGTGTGCTTGTACGAAGTGACGGACGCGGCCGAGCCGCCGGCCCTGGCGGTGGCGGCCTTGCCGGTCAGCTTCCGGCCGGCCGCGAGGTAGGGCGCCAGCGCCTTGCGCAGTTTCTTTGCATTGGCGGGATTCAGGTCGATCTCGTACGTCTTCCCGTCGAGGCCGAACGCAACCGTTTCCGCCGCTTCTCCGCCGTCGATGTCGTCGAAGAGAGTGACCACTACTCGCTGAGCCACGGATATCGGTCCTTTCGTGTCGGTCCGCCGTGTCGTGTCGGCGTCGAGAACGCCTCTGACGTGCGGCGACACCGGCTTTTCGGCTGCCCCGGGGAAGTGCTGCTTTCCTCTGTATTCCTTTGTACAGCGGTAGGCCTCGCATTGTGAAGCCCAGCCAATTGCATCAGCGTGTCCCGCCGCAATGGGCCGCGCGATATTTCACTTGAATTTTCCGTGAGGGTCTTTGGGTCTCTTTGTAGGGTCCTCCAGATTTCTACCCGCGTAGAATTTGGAGGCAGGTACGCTGAGGGAACCGCCCACGCAACACACCACCGGGAGTGCCAGTGGCACGCGTCGTAGTCGACGTCATGCTCAAGCCGGAGATCCTCGACCCCCAGGGGCAGGCGGTGCAGCGTGCACTGCCCCGCCTGGGATTCGCCGGAATCGCCGACGTCCGCCAGGGGAAGCGCTTCGAGTTGGAGGTGGAGGGACCGGTCGACGACGCCGCCCTCGCCCGCATCCACGAGATGGCCGAAACCTTCCTTGCAAACACCGTGATCGAAGACTTCGTCGTGAAGGTCGAGTCGTGACCGCACGCATCGGGGTCGTGACGTTCCCCGGAACGCTCGACGACCAGGACGCACTGCGCGCGGCCCGCCTCGCGGGCGCCGAGCCCGTTTCGCTCTGGCACCGCGACAAGGACCTCAAGCAGGTCGACGCCGTGGTCCTGGCCGGCGGCTTCTCCTACGGCGACTATCTGCGGGCCGGAGCCATCTCCCGCTTCTCGCCGGTGATGGAGACGATCATCGAGCAGGCGAAGGCGGGCATGCCCGTCCTCGGCATCTGCAACGGCTTCCAGATCCTCACCGAGGCCCATCTGCTGCCGGGCGCGATGCTGCGCAACAACCACCTGCACTTCATCTGCCGCGACCAGAAGCTGCGGGTGGAGAACGCGGACACCGCGTGGACCGTGGACTACGAGCAGGGCCAGGAGATCCAGGTCCCGCTCAAGAACATGGACGGCCGGTACGTCGCCGACGAGCGGGTGCTCGACGAGCTGGAGGCCGAGGGGCGGGTGGCCTTCCGCTACCTGGACGTGAACCCCAACGGCTCGCTCCGTGACATCGCGGGCATCACCAACGCCGCGGGCAACGTGGTCGGCCTCATGCCGCACCCCGAGCACGCCGTCGAGCCGCTGATCGGTACGGGCCGTACCGACGGCCTCGGTTTCTTCACCTCGATCCTCAAGAAGCTGGTCAACGCCTGATGACTCTGGACACGGTCAAGCACGCGACCGAGACGCCGGACAGCGAGCAGCCCTGGAAGGAGCTCGGCCTCAAGGAGGACGAGTACGCCCGCATCCGCGAGATCCTCGGCCGCCGTCCCACCGGTGCCGAGCTCGCCATGTACTCCGTCATGTGGTCCGAGCACTGCTCCTACAAGAGCAGCAAGGTCCACCTGAAGCAGTTCGGTGAGAAGGTCCCGGAGAACGACGCCATGCTCGTCGGCATCGGCGAGAACGCGGGCGTCGTCGACGTCGGCCAGGGGTACGCGGTCACCTTCAAGGTCGAGTCGCACAACCACCCCTCGTACATCGAGCCCTACCAGGGCGCGGCCACCGGCGTCGGCGGCATCGTCCGCGACATCCTCGCCATGGGCGCCCGCCCGGTCGCGGTGGTCGACCCGCTGCGCTTCGGCGCGGCCGACCACCCCGACACCAAGCGCGTGCTCCCCGGAGTCGTCGCGGGCATCGGTGGCTACGGCAACTGCCTGGGCCTGCCGAACATCGGCGGCGAGGTCGTCTTCGACGAGTGCTACCAGGGCAACCCGCTGGTCAACGCCGGCTGCATCGGTGTCATGAAGCACGAGGACATCCACCTCGCCAAGGCCTCCGGCCCCGGCAACAAGGTGATCCTCTACGGCGCCCGTACCGGCGGCGACGGCATCGGCGGTGTCTCGGTCCTCGCGTCCGAGACCTTCGACGACACCAAGCCCACCAAGCGCCCCGCGGTCCAGGTCGGCGACCCGTTCCAGGAGAAGCTCCTCATCGAGTGCACCCTGGAGATCTTCAAGGAGAAGCTGGTCGCGGGCATCCAGGACCTGGGTGGCGCCGGACTCTCCTGCGCGACCTCGGAGCTGGCCTCCGCCGGCTCCGGCGGTATGCGGGTCGAGCTCGACCGGGTCCACCTGCGCGACGCGACGCTCTCGCCCGAGGAGATCCTCATGAGCGAGTCGCAGGAGCGCATGTGCGCGATCGTCGAGCCCGAGCACGTCGACCGCTTCCTGGAGATCTGCGAGAAGTGGGACGTCATCGCGGTCGTCATCGGTGAGGTGACCGACGGCGAGCGCCTGGAGATCTTCTGGCACGGCGAGCAGATCGTCGACGTACCGCCGCGGTCGGTGGCCCACGAGGGGCCGACCTACAACCGGCCGTACGCCCGCCCGGAGTGGCAGGACGCGCTCCAGGCCGACGACGCGAACAAGCTTCCCCGGCCGCAGAACGGCGAGGAGCTGAAGGACCAGGTCCTGAAGCTGGTCTCCTCCCCGAACCAGGCGTCGAAGTCCTGGATCACGGACCAGTACGACCGGTTCGTGCAGGGCAACACCGTCCTCGCGCAGCCCGAGGACGCGGGCATGGTCCGTATCGACGAGGAGACCAACCTCGGCGTGGCCATGGCCACGGACGGCAACGGCCGGTACGCGAAGCTCGACCCGTACACCGGTGCGCAGCTCGCGCTCGCGGAGGCGTACCGCAACGTCGCCGCCTCCGGTGCCAAGCCGCTGGCGATCTCGGACTGCCTGAACTTCGGTTCGCCCGAGGACCCGGCCGTGATGTGGCAGTTCGCCGAGGCCACCCGTGGTCTCGCGGACGGCTGCCTCCAGCTGGGCACCCCGGTGACCGGCGGCAACGTCTCGCTGTACAACCAGACCGGCGAGGTCGCCATCCATCCGACGCCGGTCGTGGCCGTGCTCGGTGTGATCGACGACGTCAACCGCCGTACGCCGATCGCCTTCGCGGAAGAGGGCCAGCTCCTCTACCTGCTCGGCGACACGCGTGAGGAGTTCGGCGGCTCGGCCTGGTCCGAGGTCGTCCACAAGCACCTGGGCGGTCTGCCGCCGGCCGTGGACCTCGACCGGGAGAAGCTGCTCGGCGAGATCCTGATCTCGGCCTCCCGCGACGGCATGATCGACGCGGCGCACGACCTGTCGGACGGCGGTCTGGTGCAGGCGGTCGTCGAGTCCTGCCTGCGTGGCGGCACGGGTGCGCGTCTGGTCGTCCCGGACGGTCTCGACGCCTTCACCTTCCTCTTCAGCGAGTCGGCCGGCCGTGCGGTCGTCGCCGTCCCGCGCAGCGAGGAGCTCCGCTTCACCGACATGTGCGGTGCGCGGGGTCTGCCCGCGACCCGGATCGGTGTCGTGGACGGCGAAGAGGTCGACGTGCAGGGCGAGTTCAGCATCTCTCTGGAGGAGCTGCGCACGGCCCACGAGGCGACCATCCCGGGCCTGCTGGTCTGAGCAGCGTCTGAGACATCGCGGTACGGGAGCCCCCGTCCGGACCTTCGGGTTCGGGCGGGGGCTTTCTCGTTCCCTGGTTGCGCGAGATTACGTAATTACGTAATCTCGATGTATGGAGCTGGAAGAGCGGGTAGCCGAGCTGGAACGCCGGATGGCGGCCCTGGAGGGCGCGGAGCGCCCCGCACCCGAGGCCGTCGACGGCACCTTCTGGGCCCTGGAGGGGCTCAAGGCGCAGCTCGCGGACACGGGCACGCAGGGCGAGGACGGCGCCGTGCTGTTCACGGGATCGGTCCGACTGCCGACCCAGGAGCGGTACGAGTGGCAGTTCGGCGCCTTCACCGAGCGGCTGCTCGACGAGGACTGGGCCGAGACCGCCGAGTCCTTCGCCGCGCTCGGCCATCCCGTACGGCTCCGGCTGCTGCGGGAGATCCTCGGCGGCCGGCGCACCGCCGCCGAACTGGCGGATCTCGAGGAGATCGGCACGACCGGCCAGATCTACCACCACCTGCGCCAACTGACCGGCGCCGGCTGGCTCCACACCATCGGACGCGGCCGCTACGAGGTCCCGGGAGCCCGGGTCGTCCCGCTCCTGGTGGTGCTCACCGCCGCCCGTCCATGACCACGATCGTTCAGGGGGAACGTTTCATGTCTTCGCGCAAGATCGCGGTGGTCCTCCACCGCACGCTCTGGCTGGTGTTCGTCGCGCAGGCGCTCGCCTCGGTCCTCGTCGACCTGCCGTATCCGTACTGGGTGGGCTGGCTGCCCGCCGTCGCCGGCGCCGCGCTCGGGATCACGCTCGCCAGGACCGCGGGCCGGCGGGTCGCGGCGGCGCCCCGGGCCACGGTCGAGGTGGATCCGCCGGTCAGCGGGAGCTGGTCCGCCCTCAACAGCCCGGCGGACCGTACGCCCAGCCACGGCACCCACCAGTTCGGCCAGACGTACGCCATCGACATCGTGGCGGAGGACGAGGCACGCCCGCGTCCCGCCTTCGCCGGGCTGTGGCCGGTGTTCCGCCGGAGCGAGGACTTCCCGGCCTTCGACGCACCGCTGCTCGCGGTCGCCGACGCGACCGTCGTCCACGCCGAGGACGGACAGCGGGACCACCTCAGCCGCAACTCGCTGCCCGCCCTGGTCTACCTGATGTTGGTCGAGTCCAGCGTGAGGGCGCTCCAGGGAGCCCGCCGGGTCACCGGGAACCACCTCGTCCTCGATCTCGGGGACGGCACCTACGCGATGTACGCGCATCTCAAGCGCGGCTCGCTCGGGGTGCGGACCGGTGACCGGGTGGTGGCCGGCCAGGAAGTCGCCCGGTGCGGGAACTCCGGCAACTCCACCGAGCCGCACGTGCACTTCCAGCTGATGGACGGCCCGGACCTGGACACGGCGCAGGGCGTGCCGTTCACCTGGCGGGGTGTCGGCGTGCCGAAGAACGGGGAGAGGTTCGTGGCGGGGCGCGAGGCCTACTCGGCCTGACCCCAGAAGGCGTCGTTCTCGTCCATGTTCTCGACGCACTCGTCGACGTCGGTGATCTTGCCGCCGACGATGGTGAAGAAGAGCGCGCCGTGCATCTCGATACCGCGGTCGCCCCGGTCGGCGTGGAACTTGTGGGCCGCTATGGCGTGCCCGCGGCCGTCGACGGTGATGCTTTCGAGGTCGACCCGCATGGTGCCGTGGGTGAGCGCGCCGAGCTGCTCGTAGTAGGCGATGCAGTTGTCCACGCCCTTGTGGTGCCCGGATATCCGGTTGTCGCCCGGCGCGTGGTGGGTGCAGTCCGAGGTCATCAGCGAGCGGATGGTGTCCATGTCTCCCTGGGCGAACGCTTCGTAGCCCCGGCGGACCAGGACGGTGTCAGGGTGCTCAGCCATGACGGATCGACCCCTCTCCTACGCGTAGGTGTCTGCTGACGGCCCTCCCTCTCCAGTCTCCGACTACCCTCGCCCCCATGCCACCGGCCAAGAAGCGCACCCGCAGCTACGACTCCACCAAGACCCGGGCCGCGGTGCTCGCCCAGTTCCGGAACGTACGACAAGGGGTGCTCGCGCTGTCCCCCGAGCAGCTCGACGCGCCGACCCGGCTGGGGGAGTGGACCGTACGGCAGCTGGCGGCGCACATCTCGTGGATGGTCGACTCCGTCCCGCACTGCCTGGGGTTGCCCGAGCCGGCGAAGCAGGAACTCGCGCTGCTCGACTGGCCGTTCGTGACCGCCTCCGGCGCCGAGCGGATCGACGAACGCACCCGGGGGATCGAGTCCTCCGATCTGCCGGCGCTGTACGCGCGGACCCTGGAGGCGTACGAGGAGGGGATCGCGGGCGCCTCGGACGACCGGCTCCTCCCGATCAGCTTCGGCGCCATGCGGCTGGCCGACTTCCTGGTGACCCGTACGGTCGAGCTCGTCGTCCACACCGACGACCTCAACGCGGCGACCGGACTGGACATCCCGTACGACCGGCAGGCTCTGGCCGCCTGCACCCGGTTGCTCGCCGACGCGCTCGCGGTGAAGGCCCCGGGCGGGGCGGTCGAGGTGCGGGTCCCGCCCTTCGCGGTGGTGCAGTGCGTGGAGGGGCCGCGCCACACGCGGGGCACCCCGCCCAACGTGGTCGAGACCGATCCGCTGACCTGGATCCGGCTCGCCACCGGCCGTACCGGCTGGTCGGAGGCCCTGGACGAGGCCAAGGTCGGCGCGAGCGGCGAACGTGCCGACCTCTCCGGCCTGCTGCCGCTGATGGGCTGAGCGGCACCGCGCGGGAGGCGGGCGGAACCGTCCGTACCGCTCGCCCGTCCCATCCCCATGCTGAAGACACGTCCCATCGCAGCCACCGCAGTCCTGGCCTCGCTCGTCGTGCTCTCGGCGTGCGGCACCGAGAAGGCCGGTTCCGATCCCGGCGCCGGTACCGTCGCCCCTGACGTGCCCGTCACCGGAGTCCACTGGGTCTTCGACACGGTCACGGTGGCCGGCAAGGAGACCCCGGCGCCCGAAGGCGCCCACATCGAGATCGCCGCGAACGGCCAGGCGTCGGGGAACAGCGGCTGCAACGGCTTCGGCGCCGAGGTGTCGGTCCAGGGGGACAAGGTCACCGTGCAGCAGGGCCAGGGCACCGAGATGGCGTGTCCGGGTGAGCGGGGCGCCTTCGAGGCCGTGCTCCAGAAGGTCTTCGCCGGCACGCTGAAGGCTCGGCTGGAGGGCGACCGGCTCACCCTCACCTCGGACGACGGCAAGAACACCGTCGCGCTGACGTCCGAGCCGCCCGCCCCGCTGAACGGCACCGTCTGGGCCATCGACTCGCTGGTCTCCGGCGAGACGGCCTCCTCACTGCCCAAGGGCAGCGAGGGCAAGGCCGACTTCGTCATCGACAAGGACGGCCGGGTCCGCGGCAACCTGGGCTGCAACCGGTTCACGGCCATGGCGAAGGTCACCGCGGAGACCCTCACCGTCACGGGACCGGTCGCGACGACGCGCATGATCTGCTCCGGTCCGCAGATGGAGCTGGAGACGAAGCTGTACGAGCTCCTCGACGGACCCCTCTCGTACGAGCTGCGCCACCGCACCCTGACCCTCACCGGCGCCGACGGCGAGGGCTTCGCCGCGACCGCGAAGCCCGCACCGAGCGCGACCCCGTAGGGCCCCGGGGCCTTGCAGGCCCAGGGACCCCCAGGCCGCAGGCCCCCGGGACCCCTGGGGCCTCAGGACCCGTACGGCAGCAGCCCCGCGTCCGTCCGCTCCCACGCCGCCCGAAGTCCGGCGAGCCGCTCCTGCTCGTACGGGGCACGGTCCGCCTGCTCGCGGGCGTCCTCGGTCAGGTGGAAGAGCTGGTCGCGGCCGCTCTTGCCCCGGTAGTACTTCCAGTCGCCGCGGCGCAGCGCCCGCTCGCCCCGCACCCGCCAGAACAGGTCGCGCTCGGCGACCTTCTCGCCGCGCAGGAGGTGCCCGGCGAGGCTGGTGCCGTCCAGCGGGTAGGCGGGATGGGGGCGGGCGCCGCCCAGTTCGAGCAGGGTCGCCGTCCAGTCGGGGGTGTACACCGGCAGGTCGCTGACCTGCCCGCCGTCGATCCGGGCGGGCCAGCGCAGGACGGACGGCACGCGGATGCCGCCCTCCTGGAGGGAGCCCTTGTTCCCGGCGAGCGGCCAGTTGTACGAGAACCGCTCGCCGCCGTTGTCGCTGGCGAAGAAGACGAGCGTGTCGTCCTCCTGGCCCGAGCGCTTCAGCGCTCGCAGGACCTCGCCCACCGACCGGTCGAGGTCCTCGACCATCTCCTTGTACTTCTCGATCGAGCCGCCGTCCTGGTGCCAGAGGGCGGAGCGGTCGCCCGCCTTGATGCGCCGGACGATCTCGGCGCTCGCCTCCTCGTCGCCGTCGGCGATCCACGGCCAGTGGGGGGTGGTGAAGTTCAGGTTGAGCAGCCAGGGCTTCTCGTGGTCGCGGGCCACGTACTCGCTCGCCCGCTCGGTCAGGATCCGGGTGTAGTAGCGCAGGTCCTTGTACTGCGCGTCGCCCTCGTAGAGGTCGTACTCGCCGCCGAGGCCGAGCTTGGAGTAGTACTCCAGGGCGCCGCCGAAGTTGCCGAAGAACTCGTCCCAGCCCGAGCGGGTGGGGGAGTAGTCGGGGAGGTAGCCGCAGTGCCACTTGCCGATGAGGGCGGTGGCGTATCCGGCCTCGCGAAGCCGGGAGGCGAGGGTGGGATGGGTCGGCTCCAGGCCGACGGACTTGTCGGCGATCGGCTCGGCGAGCCCGCCCTTCGTGCGGCCGGGGAAGCGGCCCGTGTAGAGGCTGAAGCGGGTCGGGGAGCAGGTCGCGGAGCCGGAGTAGGCGTTCGTGAAGCGGACGCCCTGGCGGGCGAGGCGGTCCAGGTGCGGGGTCCGGATGTGCGGGGACCCGTAGGAGGACAGGTCGGCCCAGCCGAGGTCGTCGCCGAGGATGAAAAGGATGTTCGGCCGCCGGGAGTGCCGGCCGCGGGCGGCACGGAACGGCCGCTCCCCGGCCTGCGCGGTGCCGGCAGCGGCCTGCGCGGTCCCGGCCTGCGCAGTGCCGGCACCCAGCGCGCCGAGGGCGGCGGCCCCGACGGCTGCCCCGCCGAAGGCGCGTCGGGACAGGGGGATCTTGGGCGTGGGCATGGGGGCTCCTTGGGAGGTGCGGGATGCGGGGAGGTCCTGGCGGGCGCGGGACGGCGCGCGGCGGTGCGGCCCGGACGCGGGCCGTGGCTCAGGAAAGGGCGCCCCGGACGCCGGGCGGGCGGCGGCCGCGGGGGTCCGGGGGACTTCCGCGATCAGGGGCGCGTGGGTGGGATCAGGCGCAGCGACAGATGGCGCTGGCGACACGGACGAGGTCCACGTGTCGGCGCGCGACGAGGGTGACCGCACGGTCACGCACAGGCTGCATGGCGGGGAGCCTGGCGCAGAGCGCGTGCACCTGTCAACGGCCGTCCCAGTCCCCGGAACGCGCTTTCCGGGCGCCCGTCGGCGGGAACGCGCCCGTCCGGTGCGACTCCCGTCACACTCCCGACCCGCACGGAGCACCGTACGAGCGTCCGCTTGCGTTCGCCCGGTCGGGCGGGAGCCCGTTCCCGCCTAGGCGGGAGGGTGTCTACGCACGTCAATGGATCAGTTTGTGTGATCCCACCACCGCGGCACCCCTTGGATTTCCCCAATTCGGACCAGTGGTCGACCTCGCCTACACTCGGAGGCGTGCCACGTGGTGACGGTCGACTCAATCACGATCTGCTCCCCGGCGAGAAAGGCCCCCAGGACGCTTGTGGCGTCTTCGGTGTCTGGGCTCCGGGCGAAGAGGTCGCAAAGCTCACGTACTTCGGGCTCTACGCCCTCCAGCATCGGGGTCAGGAATCCGCGGGAATCGCGGTCAGCAACGGCTCCCAGATCCTCGTCTTCAAGGACATGGGCCTCGTGTCCCAGGTCTTCGACGAGACCTCTCTCGGTTCCCTCCAAGGTCATATCGCGGTCGGTCACGCCCGCTACTCGACCACCGGTGCCTCCGTGTGGGAGAACGCGCAGCCGACGTTCCGGGCGACAGCCCACGGCTCCATCGCGCTCGGCCACAACGGCAACCTGGTGAACACGGCGCAGCTCGCCGAGATGGTCGCGGACCTGCCCAAGCAGGAAGGCCGCACCACCCGTGTGGCGGCCACCAACGACACCGACCTCCTGACGGCGCTCCTCGCCGCCCAGGTCGACGAGGACGGCAAGCCGCTCACCATCGAGCAGGCCGCCGCGAAGGTCCTCCCCGATGTCCGGGGCGCCTTCTCCCTCGTCTTCATGGACGAGCACACGCTCTACGCGGCCCGTGACCCGCAGGGCATCCGCCCGCTGGTCCTCGGTCGCCTCGAGCGCGGCTGGGTCGTCGCCTCCGAGTCCGCCGCCCTCGACATCTGCGGCGCCAGCTTCGTCCGCGAGGTCGAGCCGGGCGAGATGATCGCGATCGACGAGAACGGCATCCGCACCTCGCGATTCGCGGAAGCGAAGCCCAAGGGCTGTGTCTTCGAGTACGTGTACCTGGCCCGCCCGGACACGGACATCGCCGGCCGCAACGTCTACCTCTCCCGTGTGGAGATGGGCCGTCGCCTCGCCAAGGAGGCCCCGGTCGAGGCGGATCTGGTCATAGCGACGCCGGAGTCCGGCACCCCGGCCGCGATCGGCTACGCCGAGGCCAGTGGCATCCCCTTCGGCGCGGGCCTGGTGAAGAACGCCTATGTGGGCCGCACCTTCATCCAGCCCTCCCAGACCATCCGCCAGCTGGGCATCCGGCTGAAGCTGAACCCCCTCAAGGACGTCATCAAGGGCAAGCGCCTGGTGGTCGTCGACGACTCGATCGTCCGCGGCAACACCCAGCGCGCTCTGGTCAAGATGCTCCGCGAGGCCGGCGCGGCCGAGATCCACATCCGGATCTCCTCCCCGCCGGTGAAGTGGCCCTGCTTCTTCGGCATCGACTTCGCCACCCGCGCGGAGCTGATCGCCAACGGCATGACGATCGAGGAGATCGGCACGTCGCTGGGCGCGGACTCGCTCTCGTACATCTCCATCGACGGGATGATCGAGGCGACCACGATCCAGAAGCCGAACCTCTGCCGTGCCTGCTTCGACGGCGAGTACCCGATGGAGCTTCCGGACCCCGAGCTGCTCGGCAAGCAGCTGCTGGAGAACGAGCTGGCCGCCGGCCCCGCCGCCACCGCGGCCGCCGACGCGCTCCGTCGGCCGTAAGACCCCCGCAGTACCGCAGTAACGACACGAAAGCTCTCACCTATGTCTGAGACCACCGGTGCCTCCTACGCGTCCGCGGGCGTCGACATCGAGGCGGGTGACCGCGCCGTCGAGCTCATGAAGGAATGGGTGAAGAAGACGCAGCGCCCCGAGGTCCTCGGTGGCCTCGGCGGCTTCGCCGGCCTCTTCGACGCCTCCGCCCTCAAGCGCTTCGAGCGTCCGCTGCTCGCCTCCGCCACCGACGGTGTCGGCACGAAGGTCGACATCGCCCGCCAGATGGGCGTCTACGACACCATCGGCCACGACCTGGTCGCGATGGTCATGGACGACATCGTCGTCTGCGGCGCCGAGCCGCTCTTCATGACCGACTACATCTGTGTCGGCAAGGTCCACCCCGAGCGGGTCGCCGCGATCGTGAAGGGCATCGCCGAGGGCTGTGTCCTGGCCGGCTGCGCGCTGGTCGGCGGCGAGACCGCCGAGCACCCCGGCCTGCTCGGCCCGGACGACTTCGACGTCGCCGGCGCCGGTACGGGCGCGGTGGAGGCGGACCGGCTGCTCGGGCCCGATCGCATCCGTACGGGTGACGCCGTCATCGCGATGGAGTCCTCCGGCCTTCACTCCAACGGGTACTCGCTCGTCCGGCACGTGGTCTTCGACCGCGCCGGCATGACCCTCGACCAGCGTGTCGAGGAGCTCGGCCGGACCCTCGGCGAGGAGCTCCTGGAGCCCACCAAGATCTACTCGCTGGACTGCCTTGCGCTCACCCGGACCACCGAGGTGCACGCCTTCAGCCACATCACCGGTGGTGGCCTCGCCGCCAACCTGGCGCGGGTGATCCCGGACGGGCTGCACGCCACGGTCGACCGTTCGACCTGGACCCCGGGCGCGATCTTCGATCTGGTCGGCAAGGCCGGACAGGTCGAGCGCCTGGAGCTGGAGAAGACCCTGAACATGGGCGTCGGCATGATGGCCGTCGTGCCGGCAGAGTCCGTGGACGTGGCCCTGGCGACCCTGGAGGACCGGGGTGTCGAGGCCTGGGTCGCGGGTGAGATCACCGAGCGCGGCGACCACGCGACCGGCGCCGAGCTGGTCGGCGACTACGCGGTCTGACGCTTCCGATCCGGTGGGCGGGCCACGGCCCCCCACCGGATCCGGCGTCTCCCACAGAGCGGCACGGAGCGTCCCGAGGACGCACAGAAACCCGGTCCGGGTATCCCGGACCGGGTTTCTTGAGCAGCGCTCTTTAAGAGGTCAAGCGCGACGCTGGGACGCGCCGGGACCGGACTCGTCGTCCTCGTCCTCGTCGTCGTCCGAATTGTAGAGATCCGCGTACTGTGCGTACGGGTCGTCTTCCTCGTCGTCGTCCTCGAACGGCTCGCCATTCGGCGGCTGGCTCGAAGTCGAAGCGCCCAGCTCGTTGGCCAGACGCGACAGGTCAGTCCCGCCGCTGCTGTACTTCAGCTGGCGGGCGACCTTGGTCTGCTTGGCCTTTGCCCGGCCGCGCCCCATGGCTCGACCCCCTCGGTGACGGGGCTCGGCGGCCCCAGAGTCTTGACACGCGTTCATGATTCGGAACGGGCTCTCGGCAGAGAGACCGGTCCGTAGGGCTTCAACGGTACCTGCTTCCGTGGCCATACGGTACGCCGCACGCATCACATGACCCGGTACAGAACCATCGAGGTGCCCTGTCCTCGCTGGTCAATCGCGATTTTAACCTCTTCTTGAGGGCCGACCCGCCGACCGGGGTGAGTCATCTCTCGATTGGGGTGAACCTACAAAGTTCACCCCTGGGAGCGCCCCGCGGGCCGGCCCTGTCAAGAATCAGCCGCGGCGAGCCTCGGCCATCCGCTGCTCGGCGATCCGGTCGGCGGCGGCGGCCGGCGGGATGCCGTCCGACTTCGCACGAGCGAAGATCTCGAGCGTGGTGTCGAAGATCTTCGTGGCCTTCGCCTTGCACCGGTCGAAGTCGAAGCCGTGGAGCTCGTCGGCGACCTGGATCACGCCACCGGCGTTGACGACGTAGTCGGGCGCGTAGAGGATCCCGCGGTCCGCGAGGTCCTTCTCGACACCCGGGTGGGCGAGCTGGTTGTTGGCCGCGCCGCAGACGATCTTCGCGGTGAGGACCGGCACGGTCTCGTCGTTCAGGGCGCCGCCGAGCGCGCACGGCGCGTACACGTCCAGGCCCTCGACGCGGATCAGCGCGTCGGTGTCCGCGACGACCGTGACCTGCGGGAACTTGTCGGTGATCCGGCGCACCGACTCCTCGCGGACATCCGTGATGACGACCTCCGCGCCGTCCCTCAGGAGGTGCTCGACCAGGTAGTGGCCGACCTTGCCGACGCCCGCGACGCCGACCTTGCGGTCGCGCAGCGTGGGGTCGCCCCAGAGGGTCTGCGCGGAGGCGCGCATGCCCTGGAAGACGCCGAAGGCGGTGAGGACCGAGGAGTCGCCGGCGCCGCCGTTCTCGGGGGAGCGGCCGGTGGTCCACCGGTTGGTGCGGGCCACGACGTCCATGTCGGCGACGTAGGTGCCGACGTCGCAGGCCGTCACGTAGCGGCCGCCGAGGGAGGCGACCATGCGTCCGTAGGCGAGCAGCAGCTCCTCGGACTTGATCCTCTCGGGGTCGCCGATGATCACGGCCTTGCCGCCGCCGTGGTCGAGGCCGGCCATGGCGTTCTTGTACGACATGCCCCGGGAGAGGTTCAGTGCGTCGGCGACTGCCTCGGCCTCGGAGGCGTACGGGTAGAACCGGGTGCCGCCGAGGGCGGGGCCCAGGGCGGTGGAGTGGAGGGCGATGACGGCCTTGAGGCCGGAGGCGCGGTCCTGGCAGAGCACGACTTGCTCGTGGCCACCCTGCTCCGAATGGAACAGGGTGTGCAGTACGTCAGCAGCAGGAACGCCGGTCACATCGGTCACGGTGGTGACTCCCAAGTACGAAGCGGCGGTTACGCCGGTCCCCCCTGCGGGTGGTGGCGGGACCGGTTCGGCAAGAGAGTAAGTCCTACGCGCGCGTAGATCCGCCGCAGTGCTCAGGATCACCCCCTCCCGGAGTACCTCCGTGGAAGGATCGCGACATGTCGGTCGCCTCTTCGGTCCTCGTCCCGTACGCCTCCTATCTGCGGGTCTACGAGCCGCTGGCGGCCTTCCCGGAGCCGGAGCGGGGACATTGGACCCGGTACGCGAGCCGGGCGGACACCCCGACGGCTCAGGACGAACTGCGTCGCTCGCTGGCGGACTTGGTGCCGACGCCTCCCGTCCCGGTCCCGGTCCACGAGAGCGGTGACGCCTTCGTCGCGTGCGTCGACGGAGTGGTCGTGGTCTGTCCGTGGCGGACCCGGCTGCGGGGCTGGCTGGCCCTGGAGGAGCTGGGGCAGGCGCGGGAGGCGGATCCGGGGCGTTCCCTGCCGGGGGTGGTGCTCGACGCGATGCTGCCGCCGGTGGTGCGCACGCAGGTGACGGCGGACCACGAGCGCTGGCGGGAGCGGAACCCGGACGCGCGTCCGTGGATCCGTACGGCGGTGTGGCAGGTGCCGGTGCGCTGGTTCACGCTCTTCGCGGACGAGGAGCGGGAGTACGTCCCCGGGAGTGAGGGAGCGCCGACGGTGTTCCGCTACCGGACGCCGATGGTGCAGGCGCGCCGCCGGCTGGCGCGGGCGCTCCGGGCGCTGAGGGAGTCGATCGACGAGGGGCCGCTGACAGAGGGTCTGGTCGAGGTGGGCCGGTGGCTGGAGGAGTTCCATCCCCGGGCGCTGGTGGAGCTGGACTACGGCGGTCTGGTGCACGCGGTGTCGGCGGAGTGGCTCGCGGAGGACCGCTCGGCGGCGGATGTGGCCGAGGGGATCGCGGCGCTGCGGGACGGCGACGGGGAGGGTGCGAGCGAGGCGTACGGGCGGCTCGCGGAGCGCTGGCGGGAGATCCGGAACCTGCAGTTCGCCAATTGATCATCGACAGAACACGTCCGGCTGATGTAAATGATCATCTAGCGCCGCGGGTCCTCGGCAGGTCCTTGGGGGGACCTTGGTGAGTCCGTGGCGGGACGTAGGTCCCGATCCGGGCCTTTGGCTCAAGCGTGACGGACAGCACTTACTGCGCCCTTGCGTCCATCACCCTCCCTCGTGCCAAAATAGGACAAGGAGTCCGGGGAGGGTTCCTTCCGTCCAAGTATGGGCGGAACGCTCAGCATTGCACTCTATGGGGGGTCTGAGGACTCCTGATCGCTCTGTGACTGATCGTCACAGCGGCGTGACTGTCCGTTATGGCATGGTCCATCGACTTCCGCCGCTGATGAACACCTGCGAGGGCAATTCCATCGGTTTGGCCGACGTGGCTGGACGGATGGTGTAGTTGTAGTGCCGAGGACAAGCCGTTCGTCCTATAACCGACTCGGCCCGCTTCTGCCATTTCGGGCAACGCGGGTCAAGGTGCAGAATTTAGAGGAAAGAACCGAGAAGGTTCGGTTCTCCCGAGGAGGCCGCTCATGACCGCTCGCACCCCTGATGCCGAGCCGCTGCTGACCCCCGCCGAGGTTGCCACGATGTTCCGCGTGGACCCGAAGACGGTGACCCGTTGGGCGAAGGCAGGAAAGCTCACGTCCATCCGCACGCTGGGTGGACACCGCCGGTACCGCGAGGCTGAGGTCCGCGCACTGCTGGCGGGTATTCCGCAGCAGCGCAGCGAGGCCTGAGGTACGCGCAACACCCCGCTCGACCGGGCATTTCCGGGTCCCCCAACCTGGATCGCCCACCCCAAGCACTGCCGACGGGCACCTGCCCCAACAGGTTCTTCGTCATAGATCGCGCTGGACTCCGCCGGGTCCAGCGCGATCTTTTTTGTGCCCCGTCAGGCCCCTCGAAGTCTGGTGCAATTGCACATATTAAATGGGGCCCGTGTAGGGAGGGTGTAAGTGAACCGGTTTCTGAAACTCGTTCGGTGACTCCCGTCACACTGGCGAAGTCTTGCCAAGGAGCAGCCTCCCACTCCCGGGACAGGCGCCAACCCGCCGTTGGTCATGGGTCGGTGGGACTTTCGTCCTCGGCGCGCTCCAGCTCGATGGCGAGCGTCAGGAGGCGATGGCAGACCGAACACTGCCGGGTGACGTGCCCGTAGCGGGACGCGGCCGCCAGATGGGCGCGCAGCAGTGCGCGTATCTCATGTCTCGACTCACGTGCTGCGGATGCCGCGGCCATGCGCGACCACCTCCTGTGGGCCCCCGATTCCCTGTGTCTGGGGTACCGGCGGCCGGCGGGCGACGTCAATACATGGGAAGGCAACGAAGAAGGCCCGCACCGATCGGTGCGGGCCTTCCTGGAAGCGATCCTGACGGGACTTGAACCCGCGACCTCCACCTTGACAGGGTGGCGAGCTAACCAACTGCTCCACAGGACCTTGCTCGCAGCCCTGCGTGGGGCTGCGAGGAAGACTGTACAGCAGGTCAGAGGGTGAGGTCGAACCGGCGCAAGGCGACACTCCCGGCCGGGCAACGAACGCGTCGCATCTAGGGCGCGAGGGCGTCGATCGCCTTCACGATCCGCTTGTCCGAGACCGGGTACGCCGTGCCCAGCGCGTGCGCGAAATAGCTGACCCGGAGCTCCTCGATCATCCACCGGACGTCGGTGACGTCCTTAGGCACCGGTCGCCCCTGCGGGAGCTGTTCGAGCAGCCAGGCGTACTCGTCCTGCATCTCGTGGACCTTCTCCATGCGGGTGGTGTCCCGCTGGACGCCCGTCGGCATCTGCTGCAGCCGCCGGTCCACCGCCACCAGATAGCGCATCAGGTCCGGCAGCCGCCCCAGTCCGGTCTTCGTGACGAAGCCCGCCGGCATCAGCCACGCCAGCTGCTCGCGCACGTCCGCCAGATTGTTGATGAGGGCCAGGCTGTTCGTGGCCTTCAGGCGCCGCTCACAGGCCTGCCAGGCCGCCAGGATCTGCTGGACCTGGCTCACCGTTCGGACGGTCGTGTCGACGAGGTCCGCACGGACCTTGTCGTACAGCTTCCGGAACGACTCCTCGTCCCAGACCGGACCGCCGTGGTCGGCGATCAGCTTGTCCGCCGCCGCGGTCGCGCAGTCGTCGAAGAGCGCCTGGATCGAGCCGTGCGGGTTACGGGACAGGGCCAGCTTCTGCTGGTTGGTCAGCTTGTCCGAGGCGAACTTCGCCGGGTTCACCGGGATGTTCAGCAGGATCAGCTTCCGGGTGCCCCGCCACATCGCCTGCGCCTGCTCGGCCTCCGTGTCGAAGAGCCGTACGGAGACGGTGTCGCCGGCGTCGACGAGCGCAGGGAACGCCTTGACCGGCTGCCCGGCGCGCCGGGTCTCGAAGACCTTCGTCAGCGGGCCGATCGTCCACTCCGTGAGGCCCGTGCGCTCCAGGGACTGGCCGGACCCGTCCGGGCCCGCCGTGGCCGCCGCGGCGGCCTTGGAGAGGGCCTGGCGGGCCTTGGGGCGCAGCTTCAGCTTCAGCGCCTCCAGGTCCTTGTCCTCGGCGAGCTTGCGGCGCCGCTCGTCGACGATCCGGAAGGTGATCTTCAGATGGTCGGGGATCCGGGACAGGTCGAAGTCGTCCGGCGAGACCGGGACCCCGCCCATGCGGTGCAGCTCGCGGGCGAGCGTCACCGGCAGCGGCTCCTGGCGGGGGACGGCCGAGTCCAGGAAGCGGGTCGCGAAGTTCGGCGCCGGCACGTAGTTGCGGCGGATCGGCTTCGGGAGCGAACGGATCAGCTCCGTCACGACCTCTTCCCGCAGGCCCGGGATCTGCCAGTCGAAGCCCTCGTCCGTGACCTGGTTGAGGACCTGGAGCGGGACGTGGACGGTCACGCCGTCGGCGTCCGCGCCCGGCTCGAACTGGTACGTCACCCGGAACTTCAGCGGCCCCTGCCGCCAGGAGTCCGGGTAGTCGTCCTTCGTGACCCCGGCGGCCTTCTCGTTGATGAGCATCTCGCGCTCGAAGTCGAGGAACTCCGGTTCCTCACGGCGCTTGTGCTTCCACCAGGAGTCGAAGTGCGCGCCCGACACGACGTGTTCGGGCACCCGCTTGTCGTAGAAGTCGAAGAGCGTCTCGTCGTCGACGAGGATGTCCCGGCGGCGGGCGCGGTGCTCCAGCTCCTCGACCTCGGTGAGGAGCTTGCGGTTGTCGGCGAAGAACTTGTGGTGCGTACGCCAGTCGCCCTCGACCAGCGCGTTGCGGATGAAGAGGTCGCGGGAGGCCTCGGGGTCGATCCGCCCGTAGTTCACCTTGCGGTCGGTGACGATCGGAACGCCGTAGAGCGTGACCTTCTCGATCGCCATCACGGCCGCCTGGTCCTTCTCCCAGTGCGGCTCGCTGTACGTCTTCTTGATCAGGTGCTGGGCGAGCGGCTCGATCCACTCCGGCTCGATCTTCGCGTTGACCCGGGCCCACAGGCGCGAGGTCTCCACCAGCTCGGCGGACATGACGAAGCGCGGGGGCTTCTTGAAGAGCGCCGAGCCCGGGAAGACCGCGAACTTGGCGCTGCGGGCGCCCAGGTACTCGTTCTTCGCGCCTTCCTTCACGTCCTTCATGCCGATGTGGCTCAGGAGGCCGGCGAGCAGGGACGTGTGGACGGACTGTTCGGGCGCGGCAGCGTCCGCCGAGGGCTCCTCGAGGTGGAGCCCCATCTGCTTGGCGACCGTACGCAGCTGCGCGTAGATGTCCTGCCACTCGCGGATGCGCAGGAAGTTCAGGTACTCCGACTTGCACATTCGGCGGAAGGAGCTGGACCCGCGCTCCTTCTGCTGCTCGCGGATGTAGCGCCAGAGGTTGAGGAAGGCGAGGAAGTCGCTGGTCTCGTCCTTGAAGCGGGCGTGCTGCTGGTCGGCCTGGGCCTGCTTCTCGGCGGGGCGCTCGCGCGGGTCCTGGATGGAGAGCGCGGCCGCGATCACCATGACTTCCCGTACACAGCCGTTCTTGTCGGCCTCCAGGACCATCCGGGCCAGGCGGGGGTCGACAGGGAGCTGGGAGAGCTTGCGGCCCTGCTCGGTCAGCCGCTTCTTCGGATCCTTCTCCGCGGGGTTCAGGGCCCCGAGCTCCTGGAGGAGCTGTACGCCGTCGCGGATGTTGCGGTGGTCCGGCGGGTCGATGAAGGGGAACTTCTCGATCTCGCCGAGGCCGGCGGCGGTCATCTGGAGGATGACGGAGGCCAGGTTCGTCCGGAGGATCTCGGCGTCCGTGAACTCCGGGCGGGCGAGGAAGTCGTCCTCGGAGTAGAGCCGGATGCAGATGCCGTCGGACGTACGGCCGCAGCGGCCCTTGCGCTGGTTGGCGCTGGCCTGGCTGACCGGCTCGATCGGCAGCCGCTGGACCTTGGTCCGGTGGGAGTAGCGGGAGATACGGGCGGTGCCCGGATCGATCACGTACTTGATGCCGGGGACGGTCAGGGAGGTCTCGGCCACGTTGGTGGCGAGGACGATCCGGCGGCCGGTGTGCGCCTGGAAGACGCGGTGCTGCTCGGCGTGGGAGAGGCGCGCGTAGAGAGGGAGGACCTCGGTGTTGCGGAGCTGCTTCTTCAGCAGTGCGTCCGCGGTGTCGCGGATCTCCCGCTCGCCTGAGAGGAAGACGAGGATGTCGCCCGGGCCCTCGGACTGGAGCTCGTCGACGGCGTCGCAGATCGCGGTGATCTGGTCGCGGTCCGACTCCTCGGAGTCCTCCTCCAGGAGCGGCCGGTAGCGGACCTCGACGGGGTACGTCCGTCCGCTGACCTCGACGATCGGCGCCTCGCCGAAATGGCGGGAGAAGCGCTCGGGGTCGATGGTCGCGGAGGTGATGACGACCTTGAGGTCGGGGCGCTTCGGCAGCAGCTGGGCCAGATAGCCCAGCAGGAAGTCGATGTTGAGGGACCGCTCGTGGGCCTCGTCGATGATGATCGTGTCGTAGGCGCGCAGCTCGCGGTCCGTCTGGATCTCGGCGAGCAGGATGCCGTCGGTCATCAGCTTCACGAAGGTCGCGTCGGGGTTCACCTGATCGGTGAAGCGGACCTTCCAGCCGACCGCCTCGCCCAGCGGGGTCCGCAGCTCCTCCGCGACCCGCTCGGCGACCGTGCGGGCGGCGATCCGGCGCGGCTGCGTGTGGCCGATCATGCCGCGGACGCCCCGGCCGAGCTCCAGACAGATCTTGGGGATCTGCGTCGTCTTTCCGGAGCCCGTCTCACCGGCGACGATCACGACCTGGTGGTCACGTATCGCCTCCAGGATCGCGTCCTTCTTCTGCGAGACCGGCAGCTGCTCGGGGTACGTGACCGCGGGCACGCGGGAGGCCCGCCCGTCGACGCGCTCCTTGGCCTTGCCGGCCTCGGCGGCGATCTCGTCCAGGACGGCCTCACGGGCCTCGGGCTTGCGGATGCGGCGGGCGCCCTCGAGGCGGCGGCCGAGCCGGTGGGCGTCCCGCAGCGAGACCTCGGCCAGGACGGACTGGAGGGCGGCGAAGGAAGTAGACATACGGAATCCAGGATCGCACCCCGGGCCGAGAACGGGCGAACCGATTTCCCCGGTGCCCGGCCCGTAATATTTCGGGCACGTCGAGCTGAGAGGTGGCCCGTGACCAGCACTGCCCGCACCGTCCGCGCGCTCGCGGCGCTCGCCGCGCTGGTGGGAGTGGTGCTCGGGGTCCTGGCCTGCGGTACGACCACGGCGGTGGCGAGCACCGCGGTGGTCGTGGAAGCGGGGAGCGCGTCGCCGGGCTGCGGTCAGGGTCACACCGCCGACGGTGCCTCCCGGCCGGCCACACCACCGCGCCCGAACGGCTTCGGCGAGCTGCTGCCCGCCCTGGCGGCGGAGCGGACGGCCGGCGGGGTCTGGGGCGCGGAACCGGCTCCACGCGACCCGCTGCCGGGTCCCGAGCCGCCGGAGCTCGTACCGCCGTCACCCGTGGAACTGTCGATCCTGCGCGTGTAGAGGGCGACCGCCGCCGTCGTCCGTCCTCTTCTCCCGTCATGTTCAGGAGCCTTTCCGCATGTCCAAGTCCAAGCCGATCGTGATCGTCTCCGGGGTGGCCCTCGCCGCCGCGCTCGCCGGAGTCGCCTCGTACACCGCGACCAAGCCCGCGTCCGGGGGCACCGCGGGATCGTCGGCGGTCGCCGAGGTCTCCGCCGACCCGGCCGCCGGTGTCTACCCCGAGCTGGAGGCGTACGCCCGCCGCGACGCCTCCGACAAGCTGGCCATGGGGCGGGCCGACGCGCCCGTCGTCCTGATCGAGTACGCCGACTTCAAGTGCGGCTACTGCGGGAAGTTCGCCCGCGACACCGAGCCCGAGCTGATGAAGAAGTACGTCGACAACGGCACCCTGCGCATCGAGTGGCGGAACTTCCCGATCTTCGGCGAGGAGTCGGAGGCGGCTGCCCGGGCGTCGTGGGCGGCGGGGCAGCAGGGCCGGTTCTGGGAGTTCCACAAGGCGGCGTACGCCGAGGACGCGAAGGAGAAGGGCTTCGGCAAGGAGCGGCTGACCGCGCTCGCCAAGGAGGCCGGGGTCCCCGACCTCGCCCGCTTCACCAAGGACATGGACGGCGCGGCGGCGAAGACGGCGGTGAGCAAGGACCAGGAGCAGGGGTACTCGCTGGGCGCGACCTCGACCCCGTCGTTCCTGGTCAACGGGCGGCCGATCGCCGGGGCACAGCCGATCGAGACCTTCACGGAGGCCATCGAAGCGGCCGCGAAGGCCGCGAAGGCCAAGCGCGGGGCGGCGGGGGAGTGACCTCCGACATCGGCTATCCGGCGGCTTTCCTCGGCGGCCTGCTCGCCCTGCTCAGCCCGTGCAGCGCCCTGCTGCTCCCGGCCTTCTTCGCGTACTCGATCGACTCGACGAGCCGGCTGCTGGCCCGTACCGGGATCTTCTACGCCGGTCTGGCCACCACCCTCGTTCCGCTCGGCGCGGCCGGTTCGTACGCCGGACGGCTCTTCTACGGGCACCGGGATCTGCTCGTGGCGCTCGGCGGCTGGACGATCATCGTGCTCGGCGTGCTCCAGATCCTTGGGATGGGCTTCGCCTCCCGCCGGATGGCCGAGGTCAGCGGCAGGATCCGCCCCACGACGGCGGTCTCCGTCTACGCCCTCGGTCTGGTCTACGGCCTCGCCGGCTTCTGTGCGGGCCCGATCCTCGGCAGCGTCCTGACGGTGGCGGCGCTGAGCGGAAGCCCGGCGTACGGCGGGCTGCTCCTGGCGGTGTACGCGCTGGGGATGGCGGCGCCGCTCTTCCTGCTCGCGCTGCTCTGGGAGCGGTACGAGCTGGGCCGGCGCCGCTGGCTGCGCGGGCGGACGATCCGCGCCGGCCGCTTCGAGCTGCACACGACCTCGCTGCTGTCGGGGCTCTTCTTCGTCGTGCTCGGCACGCTCTTCCTGGTCTTCGACGGCACGACCGCGCTGCCGGGGCTGCTGTCGGTGGACGACTCGTTCGCCCTGGAGGAGCGGGTGGGGTCGCTGAGCCGGTCGGTGCCGGACTGGGCCCTGCTGGTGGCGGTCGTCGCGGTGGTGGCGGTGGTGCTCGCGGTCCGGGCGTGGCGGGGGCGCCGGCCCGCGGCCTGAGGAGTGGGGCGCCCGGTTCCCCCGGCCGGGTGCCCTGCCCGTCACTCCGGGGTCCCGGGTGCGCCGCCGACCTCCCCGGGGTCCCGGGTGCGCCGCCGACCTCCCCGGGGTCCCGGGTGCGCCGCCGAGCTCTCCGGGGTCCCGGGTGGCCGCCGTCTCCGCCGCGCGCATACGAAGAAGGCCCCGTTCTTTCGAACGGGGCCTTCTCTTTGTGGCTGGGGCCGGGGTCGAACCGGCGACCTATCGCTTTTCAGGCGATCGCTCGTACCAACTGAGCTACCCAGCCACGAGACTGTTTCCAGCCTCAGCGATCCTGACGGGACTTGAACCCGCGACCTCCACCTTGACAGGGTGGCGAGCTAACCAACTGCTCCACAGGACCATGCGATGCGCGAGCACCAGTCTCGCACAGGATGTTGCGTGCCCCCAACGGGAATCGACCAGCTGACCGGGCCGGCAGCGGGCACCCGCTCCGAGACCCGGGTCCCGTCCTGGTGCGCTTGCCGAAAGAACAACGGGTAGCCGCAGACCTGGTCCGTTGCCCTGGGGCCGGCCATGGGCCGGTGTGACCCAGGAGCGCCGGAAAAGGAAGCCGCGCCCCTGAAGGGGAGAACCTTCAGGGGCGCGGTCGGCATTCCGGGCAGGCTCCGCAGGCCTCACCGGTCAGCGTCGAAGGGCCTCCACCGGCTGGATGCGCGAGGCCCGCCAGGCCGGATAGAGGCCGGCCAGCACCCCGGTGATCAGCCCGATCAGCGGGGCGGCGGCGACGGTTGCGGGGTGCACGACCGGCGTCCAGTCCCGGGCCAGAGCGACGGCGACCACCGTCACGGTGCCCAGGCTGGTGCCCACCAGGCCGCCAAGGGTGCCGAGGGCTCCGGACTCGGCCAGGAACTGGGCGGTGATGTGCCGGGCGCGGGCGCCCAAGGCGCGGCGCAGCCCGATCTCGCCGGTCCGCTCCAGCACCGCGACCAGGGTGGTGTTGGCGATGCCGACGGCGCCGATGATGAGGCAGATCCCGGCGAGCAGCAAAAAGAGCTGACTCAGGTCGGAGCCCACGGTCGAGCGCAGGGTCTTGGGGTCCGGAGGCGGGATGGCCTTGAAGTACTCGGGGTGGTCGGGGCGCAGCGCGGTGGCCGCTTCGGTGGCGACCTGCTGGGCGGCGCCCAGTTCGGTGGCGATCAGCATGCCGGACTCGGTGGGGCCGGGGGCGCCCCAGATCTGCTCGGCGGTGGTGCGCGGGACGACGACGGAAAGCAGCAGGTCGGCCTTGCGTTCCACATCGTCGACGATACCGACGACGGTGAACGACTCTTCGCCGATGAACAGCGCGGGATGGGTCTCCAGGGTGGTGATGCCCAGCCGGCTCGCGGTTCCTGCGCCGATCACGGCGACCCGGCCGGCCTGGGCCATCCGCTCGTCGTACAGCCGCCCCTCGGCCAGGGTCGGCACGGCGGCCTTCAGGACGCCGGGCGAGGCTGCGACAACATCGATCCGCTCGCCTCCGGCATTGTCGCCGACGGGCGCGGAGCGGATGGTGCCCATCCGGTTGTCTCGTACGGTCCAGTAGACCCCCGCGGCCTTGACCCCGTTCACCCTGCGCATCCGGGCGTCGGCGTCCGCGGGGAAGGCGGGCCCGGTGAGCTGGTCGGGGTCGTCCACCGTCTCCTCGATCGTCACCTCGGTGGCGGTCAGCGCATTGAACCGGGCGTCGATCTGGGACGAGGTGGTCGCGGTCAGACCGAGGATCGCCACGAATGTGCCGACGCCGAGCACCGTGCCGAGCGCGGTCAGCGCGGAGCGGGCGGGCCGCTGCAGAATTCCGGCCGTGGCCTCGGCGAGCAGGTCGCGGGGGGCGAAGACGGAGGGCATGACGCCGGCGGCGGCGTGTCCACGCCGGATGCGCAGCTTCACGCGGCTACCTGCTGCTCACGAAGGACACCGTCGCGGATGACTACGGTGCGGGCACCACGGGCGGCCACCTCCAGATCGTGCGTGATCAGCAAGATGGTCATCCCGTCGGCGTGCAGTTCGTCCAGCAGCCCCAGGACCGCCCCGGCGTTGGCGGTGTCGAGGTTGCCGGTGGGCTCGTCGCACAGCAGCAGAGAGGGGCCGGCGGCCAGCGCCCGGGCGATGGCAACGCGTTGGCGCTCACCGCCCGAGAGCCGGGTGGGCAGCGAGTCGATGCGGTGGCCGAGGCCCACGCGGACCAGGGCGTCGCGGGCGCGCGGGGCCCGCTCAGCGTGGGGGACGCCGTTGTAGACCATGGCCAGGGTGACGTTCTCCAACGCCGAGCGGTGCGGCAGCAGATGAAAGGACTGGAAGACGAAGCCGATGCGACGACCGCGCAGCGCGGTTCGATCGGCGTCACACAGCGCGCCGGTGTCGTAGCCGTCGAGGAGGTACGTGCCATGGGTGGGGGCGTCCAGCAGCCCGGCTATGTTGAGGAAGGTGGACTTGCCCGAGCCCGAAGGCCCGACGACGGTGACGAAGTCCCCCGGCTCGACGAGCAGGTCACACGGCTTGAGGGCAGGTACGGGCGGCGGCCCCGGATAGGTGAGACCGACCCGGCGGAACTCGATGACCGGCGTCACTGCCCCACCGACCCCTTCTTCACACCCGTGATGACCTGCTCGCCCTCGTTCAACCGGGCGGCCCCCACCGGCTCCACGGCGACGAAGCCGTCGCCCGCGGTGCCCGTGCGCACCTCCACTCGACGCTGCTCGCCGTCCGGCTGGAGCACCGTGACCGTGGTCCGGGCGTCGGCGCCCGCGGTCAGCGCGGTGATGGGCACGACCAGCGCCTTGCCGTCGGTACGGGCCGCCTCGATGGTCAGCCGCACATCCTGCCCGGCCAACTGGGCATCCAGCGCCTTGTCCGGATCGACCCGCAGGAGATAGCCGATCTGCCCCGGCGCCGTCGGCACCTCACGGCCCTGCTCGCCCTCGCCGCCGTCACCCCCGCTGCCGCTGTCCGGCGCTGTCAGCGAATCGGCCAGCGAACCCACCTTCGCCTGCGCCTCGATGCCGGTGAGCTCCGAGTAGATCTGCACCCGCTGCCCCTTGCGCACCAGGCCCTTCTGATGCTCCTGCAGATAGGCCTGTACCGCGAGCTTCCCGCCGGACACCGTCAGCATCGTCCCGTCCACGGGCGCACCCACTCGCCCCGGCACCGCGTCCACCCGGGCGGGAAAGCCCTGCAGGAAGACCACTTCGCCGGCCGGCAGCCGGGGACCCGAGGCGGCCTGCGTGGCAGCCAGATCACCCCGCGCCTCCGCCAGATCGGCCCGCGCGTACTTCACCGCACGCGCCGACCCCTCGCCCTCGGCGTCCCCGGCCTCCTCCACCGCACGCTCAGCCGCAGTCACCGCGTCCTCGGCCGCCTTCAGCCCTTCCCCGTCGTCGTCCACGGCCGGCAGCGGGTCGTAACCTATCGCGGCGTAGAAGGCGTTGAGGGCGGCCTTGGTCCCCGCTCCGAAGGTCCCGGCGGGATCGCCGCCCGTGCCGTGCCCCAGGCCCTTCAGCGCCTCCTGCAGCTGCCTCACGTCGTCGCCCTCGGCGCCGGGCTTGAGATCGCGGTAGACGGGTATCCGCCCGGGCAGGGCGAACACCGGCCGCCCGGAGACCTCGAGCAACACCTGCCCGGCCTTCAGCCGATCGCCCTGCTTGACCGGCAACTTGGTCACGACGGGTGCGGCACCGTCCTCCCCGCCGGCCACCTGCGGCGCCACATCCACACTCTGTCCGGCAACGACCTGCCCGCGCACGATCACCGACGACGTCAACACCCGATGCTCCACCGGTGACGTCAACACCGACCGCTCTGGCGGCCCCGCCTCCGCCGCTGCCTGCGAAGGCGATTTGATCAGCGTGGACGCCACCACTCCGGCCCCCGCAAGCAGCACCGCCCCACCCGCGACAGCGGCGATCCAACGGCGCCTACGCGCGAGCCCGCCGGCGGGACCTCCGCCTGCGGCGGCACTGTCTCCGACCTCCTGGGGCGTCGTCACAACGGGCTCGTCCCCGGTATCCGTTCGTGCGGTCACTTCATCACGTTTCCTCATCGCACCCTGCAGGCATGCTTCACCGTGCCCCACCGGGGTCGGTCAGCCGCCGACGGTGATCCCCTGGTCGCCGTTCTTGCCGGCGCCGCACTTCTTCAAGGCCGCGACGAGGGCGTCGTTACCGTCCATCTCGGCCCTGTCGTAATTCGTCTTGTCGAAGCCCTCGGCCTTCATGCATGCGACGAAGGCCGGGTCTGCCTTCGCTGCCCCACCTTCGTCCTCGGGGGTGTCCCGCGCAGGCAGGAGATCCGCACACTCCCGCTCGGCCTTGGTCAGCGCAGCCTTGTCCCCGCCGTCCTTGGCCACACGGAGTTCGCCTTCGGAGGTGGTCTCGATCTTGACCCCCTTCTCCTCCAGGCATCCGTAGTAGGCACGCTCCTGGTCACTCGCCGCCGAGGGCTTCCCACTCGCCGCGGACCTCTTGCCGGATTCACTCCCGCTGCCCGCGCTGTCCTCCTCGGCACCGCCGCATCCGACCAGGACAGCGGCTGCCAGCAGTGCTACGCACAGTGATTGCGTGAAGCGAGTGGGGGAGGGCATGAGTAGCTCCGCTTTGCTGAGGGGAGGGGGCGGCGTGGCTGCTCCGCGGCACGTCACGCCCGGCCGTCCTCTTTCGGGATCGTCCGCCGCGGAAGGGGTCCGGCCGCGACCGACCCCACCACGTGGTGAGAGACGCCGTCTACTGGCCCAAGGGACAGTAGACGTAGATCAATTGACGATCTGTAATCACACGGACGTCGCACAGTTGTGCGTAACAACGCCTCTGCAGCAAGGAGTTCTGCCCATGACCAACCTCGCCCGCCGCGCGGCCGCCGTCACGCTGACCCTCTCCGCCCTCGGCGGCTTCGGTCTGGCTACCGCCGGCGCAGCGTCCGCCGTTGTGGCCCCGTACGACGGCTACCTGGACTCGACTGAGATGGGTTTCTACTACAACTCGGACCAGGGCGGCTGCGTCTTCGACCTGTACGACAAGGACCAGAACTTCAACAACGACTACTTCAAGGCCTACCCGACCTCTGCCTCGTGCAACGGCAAGGGGCAGGTCGTCGGCAACAACACCGCCTCCTACAAGAACCGCACGGGCCAGTCCTGGTACGTCCACACCGGCCCCAACAGCGGCGGTACGTACCACGGCGAGATTCCCGCCTACTACGTCGGCAACGCGAGCGCCAACTTCAAGAACAACATCGAGTCGACCTGCTACATCGTCGAGTACTGCGCCCCCTACTAGATCGCACCGGGCAGCACCCGCCCGAGCTCTCACCGCCCGCTGTCCCGCTTGCCGTTATCAAGCGGGACAGCGGTTGTTCCACGCTACCCGCACGACCGACCGCGAGGATCCCCGCCATGGCTCTCCCAGCCCGACTCCTGGCCACCACCTGCCTGGTGAGCGCCGCCGCTCTGACCCTCAGCAGCTGCGCAGGCGAGGGGACCGCTGCCGACGGCGCGGGAAAGGAGCCGGCCATCGGCAGCATCGAGAAATTGAGCAGCACCGAAGGCCTGGAGTTCCCCGTCGCGGCCTACGCGGCCACCTCCGATCAGCAGTATCAGGTGAAAAAGGCCCAGAATCGTCTGATCGAGCAATGCATGAAGCGCTTCGGCTTCGAGTACGCCCCTCCGGCCCCGGCACCGCCGAGCCGGAACGAATCGAAATCACGGGCCTTCGGGCTGGCCAGCGCGGAGGATGCCGCCCGGTTCGGCTACGCGCGCCCTCGCCGGGGAACCGACCCGGCACCCACCACGAGACAGTCGGAGGCCCCTCTCAGCAGGACCGGCCAGACGGTGCTCAACGGGGTGGACCTCGCTGCCGAGGCCGAGGCGAAGGCAAAGGGCAAGACAGCTGCCCCCTCCGATGAACCCAAGTCCCAGGCCGAGGCGGAGAAGGCGAAGGGCAGCGGCATCATCGTCAACGGCGAGGAAGTGCCCGTCGGCGGCTGCGGTCGCGAGTCCGCTCTGAAGCTGTACGCCCCGAAGCCGGGATCCGTCGACATCCTCTTCGTCTTCAACCTGGGCGGTGAGGCCGAGTCCAAGGCGCTGGAGGACTCCAGGGTGAGAGAGGCCACGACCAAGTGGTCACAGTGCATGGCTGATTCCGGCTTCACCACCTCCAGCCCCGACAGCGTCCAGTCGGACCTGGGCCTGGGGCAGGGCGGGCTCTCCAGCCCCAGGGCCATCACCGTCGCCAAGGCGGACGTCGCCTGCAAGACCCAGGTCAACTACATCGGCATCCGCTACGCCGTGCAGAGCGCGTACGAGAAGCTTCTGGTGGAAGAGCACGCCGAGACCCTCACCCTGTTCCGGCAACAGACCCAGGACCGGCTCCGCCTCGCAGCGCAACTCAACGGCTGATCGGGTCGGTTACGATTCGGGGTCGCATCAGGATTGCGCGGGCTCTGGCCACCCGTGCGGCTATTGAAGCCCGGGGGGATTCATGCGCTCCGTTGAACAGGTGGACGGGGACTGCTTGCCGGACGGGAACGGTGGTACCTCGGCAGCCGCGGACCTTCTCCTCCACGCGCTCGCCCTCGATCCCCCTCTCACCGAGACCGAGGAGAAAGTCCTCGACCTGCTGCGGGGTGGGCCGACCAATGCGGAGATCGCCACCCACCTGGGTATCACGACCCGTACTGTGAAGTTCCATGTGTCAAACCTCCGGGTGAAGCACGGCGGGCTCTCCCGCCTCCAGCTCTGCCTGCTGGCCGCGTTGCGCCGACTGGACCCTGTGGCGGCCGGGACAGCCGTGGGACGAACCGATCAGAACTGAACAAAGGGATCCGCAGCGTGCGACACATCCGGCGCCGATGGACATCCGGCGCCGTCACCGGCCGGTGCACGGTGGCGCCGGCCACCTCCGGCCCGAAGAGCCACGGGTCCTGGAGTGGGACGACTTCACCTGTCAGGTGGTCGGCACCGCGCCGAACCTCGCCGCCGCCCGGAACGGGTTGCCGAGCTGGCGCTCGACGACGACTCCGCCGCGTGACGGGGCAGGTCAGCCCTTCCGGGCGAGCCGTCGGCCGGGCAGGTCATGCTTTGGTGATGATGGCGTACCTGCACTGATTCGTGAACGGGGCGGGCCTCATCGACCGGGAGTACGGGGGCGGCCGCCGCCGGGTCGACCTGCTGATCCGCCAGCCGTACACTGCCGCCGATGGTTCGCGGGCGGTGCAGCGCGAGGCGCTGGAGCTGAAGGTGTGGCGCCAGTGCCGCACCGGTCCACGCGGCAGCACGGGCTCTGTGCGGGAGCCGATGGGGCCGCGAGGTCAGGAATCACGGTAGCTCGGTGCTGACACGTCAGCACCGTGTCAGCACGCACAGCCCCCTGAGGAGCCGCACGTCTACAGGCCGGATGGGACATTTCCGGCATCACGAATACGCCCCGGACGGCATGCCCGGGGCGTATTCAGTGCAGTGGCTGGGGCCGGGGTCGAACCGGCGACCTATCGCTTTTCAGGCGATCGCTCGTACCAACTGAGCTACCCAGCCACGAGACTGTTTCCAGCCTCAGCGATCCTGACGGGACTTGAACCCGCGACCTCCACCTTGACAGGGTGGCGAGCTAACCAACTGCTCCACAGGACCATGCGATGCGCGAGCACCAGTCTCGCACAGGATGTTGCGTGCCCCCAACGGGATTCGAACCCGTGCTACCGCCTTGAAAGGGCGGCGTCCTGGGCCACTAGACGATGAGGGCTAGGGGCTCACCTGGGCGCTTCTCAGCGCGTCGGGGACGTGAGAAGCATATGGGATGGTGGCCGCTATCGCCAAAACGGTTTACGCCGGCGGCCGGACCGCCGCTCCCGTCAGCCCCAGCCCAGCTCGTGGAGCCGCTCGTCGTCGATGCCGAAATGGTGGGCGATCTCGTGGACCACGGTCACCGCGACCTCGTGGACCACGTCCTCCTGGCTCTCGCAGTAGCGCAGCGTGGGGCCCATGTAGATGGAGATGCGGTCCGGCAGGACGCCGGCGTACCACTCCCCGCGCTCGGTGAGGGGCGTTCCCTCGTAGAGCCCGAGGAGCTCCGGGTCCGAGGGGTCGGGTTCGTCCTCCACGAACACGGCCACGTTGTCCATGACCCGCGTGAGGTCCGGCGGGATCGTGTCCAGGGCCTGGGCCACCAGCTCTTCGAACGCGTCGCGTGTCATCTCCAGCACACCGCCATTGTCCGTGACGGCCGCCCGGTTGCGGGGCGCATGGCCGAAGTGATCCCGGAGCGACTCGGGCGCCGGGTTCTGTCCCGGGGGCGTGTCCCTTGCGGGGCGAAGGGAGTTGGGCAGCGAAACGTGTTCCCTTCCTGGCTTTTCCGCCCCTTGTGTCCTGGAGGTGCCCTCCGTGCGCCCTTTGCCCACCCGTGTGAGATGGGCCGCCGCCGCGCTGGCGGTCGCCGCCTGTGCCGGTATGAGCGGCTGTATGAGTGTGAGTGACGAGGGTGCGAAGCCGGCGCCCAGCAAGTCCGCGGGGAAGCAGGGCGTGGCGGCCGAGTCGGACGGCGGGGTCGGGGTGTCGGGCCGGCACGGTGGGAGCGCCAGGGGCGCGGCCGGGAAGAGCGGGCCGGACGCGGACGGTGCCGGCTCGGCGTCGCCGGTGCCGAGCGGGCCCGTGTCGCCCTCCGGCAAGCCGGCGGTGGACGTGTCGGCGGGTCCCGGGAGCAGGCCGAACCCCGGCCAGGAGCCCGGTGGGACGGGTGGGGTCGGTGAGCCCAGTGCGCCCGGTGGCGAGGTCACGCCACCGGTCGATCCGCCGGAGCCGACGCCCACGCCGACCCCGGAGCCGGAGCCCGAGCCGACCCCGTCCGCGGAGCCCACCACCCAGCCGACCGACGCACCCACCTCGACGCCGGGCGCGGACACCCACATGGGTGCCATGAAGGCGGCGGAGGGGCCGGGCGCGCCGGTGGAGCCGGCCGCATCGCCGCAGGTCGGACCGGTGTGACGGAGTCCGGTTTGCCATAGGTGGGGGAGGGTGCGTATGGTGGTAGATCGTTTGATCCCATTGCCCGGCGCCGACACAGAAGAGCGCCGCGTGGCGCGTACTCTCCCTAGCCGTGGCTGGACCGCATTGAGGCGGTCGATTTGCGATTTTCACGGAGTTGACGGGCGCGTGCCGAGACTCCGGAAGGTTTCGCATTTCGCATGTCCATTTTCAGTTCTGACCACGCCGTCATGCCCGAGAACGACGAGATCGTCGAGGCCGTAGAGGCCACCGAGATCGTCGAGACCGAGGCTTCCGACGTCACCGAGGCCGAGGCCTCCGAGCCCACCGTCACCTTCGCCGACCTGGGCCTGCCCGAGGGCGTCGTGCGCAAGCTCGCGCAGAACGGCGTGACCACCCCCTTCCCGATCCAGGCGGCGACCATCCCGGACGCCCTGGCCGGCAAGGACATCCTCGGCCGCGGCCGCACCGGCTCCGGCAAGACCCTCTCCTTCGGTCTGCCGACCCTGGCCCAGCTGGCCGGCGGCCACACCGAGAAGAAGAAGCCCCGCGCGGTCATCCTCACCCCGACCCGTGAGCTCGCGATGCAGGTCGCGGACGCCCTCCAGCCGTACGGCGACGTGCTCGGCCTGAAGATCAAGGTCGTCTGCGGCGGTACGTCGATGGGCAACCAGATCTATGCCCTGGAGCGCGGCGTCGACATCCTCGTCGCCACCCCGGGCCGTCTGCGCGACATCATCAACCGTGGCGCCTGCTCCCTGGAGAACGTCCAGGTCGCCGTCCTCGACGAGGCCGACCAGATGTCCGACCTGGGCTTCCTGCCCGAGGTCACCGAGCTGCTGGACCAGGTCCCCGAGGGCGGCCAGCGCATGCTCTTCTCCGCCACGATGGAGAACGAGATCGGCACGCTGGTCAAGCGCTACCTGAACAACCCGGTCAGCCACGAGGTCGACAGCGCCCAGGGCAACGTCACCACGATGACCCACCACGTCCTCGTCGTGAAGCCGAAGGACAAGGCGCCGGTCACGGCCGCCATCGCCGCCCGCAAGGGCCGCACGATCATCTTCGTCCGCACCCAGCTGGGCGCCGACCGCATCGCCGAGCAGCTCGTCGAGGCCGGCGTGAAGGCCGACGCGCTGCACGGCGGCATGACGCAGGGTGCCCGTACCCGCGTCCTCGCCGACTTCAAGGACGGTTACGTCAACGCGCTGGTCGCCACCGACGTCGCCGCCCGCGGTATCCACGTCGACGGCATCGACCTGGTCCTGAACGTGGACCCGGCCGGTGACCACAAGGACTACCTGCACCGCTCGGGCCGTACCGCCCGTGCCGGCCGTTCGGGCGTCGTGGTCTCCCTGGCCCTGCCGCACCAGCGCCGTCAGATCTTCCGTCTGATGGAGGACGCGGGCGTCGACGCCTCGCGTCACATCGTGGGTGGCGCCGGCGCGTTCGACCCGGAGGTCGCCGAGATCACCGGTGCGCGTTCGCTCACCGAGGTCCAGGCCGACTCCGCGAACAACGCCGCCAAGCAGGCCGAGCGTGAGGTCGCCGACCTCACCAAGCAGCTGGAGCGTCTGACCCGTCGCGCCGCCGAGCTCCGCGAGGAGGCCGACCGTCTGGTCGCCCGTTCCGCGCGCGAGCGGGGCGAGGACCCGGAGGCCGCTGTCGCCGAGGTGACGGAGGCCGCCGAGGCCGAGGTCGCCGCGGCCGTGGTCGCGTCCGAGCCGGTCCAGGAGCGCCGCGAGGAGCAGCGCCCGGCGTTCCGCGACGAGCGGGGCAACTACGAGCGCCGTGACCGTGGTGGCGACCGTGGCGGCTTCCGCCGCGACGACCGCCGTGACGACCGCGGCGGTGACCGTGGTGGCTTCCGCCGTGACGACAACCGTGGTGGCGGCTTCCGCCGCGACGACCGTCCGTCGGGTGGTTTCCGTCGTGACAACGACCGTCCGTCCGGTGGCTTCCGCCGTGACGACCGTCCGTCGGGCGGCTTCAACCGCGACGACCGTGGTGGCCGTTCCTTCAACCGTGACGACCGTCCGTCGGGCGGTGGCTTCCGCCGCGACAACGAGCGTCGTGACAACGACCGTGGCGGCTTCCGCCGTGACGACCGCCCCTCGGGTGGTTTCAACCGCGACGACCGTGGCGGCTTCCGTCGCGACGACCGTCGTGACAACGACCGTCCGTCCGGTGGCTTCCGTCGCGACGACCGTCCGACCGGCGGCCACCGCGGCAGCGACCGCCCGTTCAACCGCGACCGTCGCGACGACCGCCCCGCGGGCGGCTTCCGCTCCGGTGGCAGCGACCGCCCGTACGGCCGTCGTGACGACCACCGCGGCGGCGACCACCGCGGCACCGGCTCGACCGGCGGCTCCTTCGGCCGCCGCGACGACAAGCCGCGCTGGAAGCGCAACGGCTGACGCTGTGTGACCTGATGAGGGAAGGGCCCGTACGACACCAGGTGTCGTACGGGCCCTTCCCGCTTGAACGGGCTCGAACATGCAGCGGGGCCCGCCGTGTCGGATACCCGATCGGTTCCGGGGATCTATGCGGCTATGCTCGGGGGTGATGTGCCGAGGGCCGTTAGCTCAATTGGCAGAGCAGCGGACTTTTAATCCGTTGGTTGTGGGTTCGAGTCCCACACGGCCTACATCCACCGAAGCGCCCCGCCCGGTTCCGACCGGGCGGGGCGCTTCGTCGTTCGCCGGATGTGGCTACTTGCCGCTGTCCTCGGCCAGAGTGTGGGCGACGAGGGCGTTGGCATGACCGTGACCCAGGCCGTGTTCGGACTTGAGCCAGGAGACGAGCTCCATGTGCTTGGTCAGCGGAGAGGAGCGGATGAGAGTCTTCCACTCGGAGATCGGGCGGCCGTACTTCTTCTCGATCGAGGGGAAGTAGGAGGCAGGGCCCTTCACGGCGTCGGTCATTCGGATACCCGTTTCGTCAGTCAGTGGTCTTGGTCGTGTCGAGGATGGTCGGAGCCCTGCGGTCCGGCTAGTCGGTTCGTGCCCCCGTGGTCAGACGGGCCGTCACCGCGGTCAGCCACAGGAGGCCGAGGCCCGCGCCGGTGGTGAAGGCCAGGACGGAGGCGGCGGAGCCCGCGAAGCCGGCGAGGACGGCCACGGGTGCGAGGCGGGAGGCCAGGGCCCAGCCGCGATGGCCGCGGGCGGCGAGCGGGCGGGCCAGGACGAGGAACGCCGCGCACAGTGCGAGGTAGCCGATCATCCCGACGAACATGTGGGCGGCGCCGTGCGCGCTCATCGTGGGAACCCCCTCGGGGGCGCCGACCGGGAAGCCGGCCCCGGCGTCGGCCGGGAAGGCGGCCGCGGCCAGGAACGAGACCCCGAACACGCCCACCAGGACCGGGGCCCAGGTCCGGCCCGGCTCTCTTCGCAGCGCCTGACGCAGCCCGAGCGCCCCGCCGATCAGCAGGGCGCCGACGAGCAGGAAGTTCACCGTCTGGATCCACCCCAGGTCCCCGAGCGCGAGCTGACTGATCGCGTTGCGGGTGAAGGCGAAGCCCTCGCGCGAGAGCCCCTGGACCACACCCGCACCGAGGAACAGCGGGCCCGCCACCATGCCGCCGACCGACACGGCCCTCGCCGCCGGACGCGGAACGACCACGGACTCGTGCGGAGTGCTGAGCGTGTGGGTCATGACGCGCCTTCCTCGTTTCGGAGTAGTCGCGTATATGACCGACCTCGAGGGGTGAACTCATCGGTGCACGGTGTGCGGTGGGTCACACCCGCCTGCTCTCAGTCCTCCAGGCCGGGCAGCCCCAGCGTCGCCAGGCGCTCCGGGTCGACGATGATCTGGATCTCCACGATGCGCTCGTCGACGACCGTGAAGGACATCAGCCCGGCCGTCCGGCCCTCCACGTAGGAGACGATGCCCGGGGCGCCGTTGACCAGCACCTTGCGGTACGCGCGGCGGAAGCGGGCGAAGGTGAGCGCCTGGTTGACGACCGCCTCGGCGCCGCGGATCAGCCGCGAGGCCGCCGCGAGGACCTTGCCGCCGTCCGCCCGCAGGACCACGTCCGGGTCGAGAACCGCGAGCAGGCCCTCGAAGTCGCCGCCCTGGGAGGCCGCCATGAAGGCGTCGACGATCTGGCGCTGCCGGGTGAGGTCGGGCGCCGGGGCCGGTGCCGCGCTCTGGACGCGGCGGCGGGCTCGGCTGGCGAGCTGGCGCGTCGCCGCCGGGGTGCGGTCCACGATCGGGGCGATCTCGTCGAAGGAGACCGCGAACATGTCGTGCAGGACGAAGGCGAGGCGCTCGGCAGGACCCAGCGTCTCCAGGACCACGAGCAGCGCAAGCCCCACCGAGTCGGTGAGCAGCGCCTCCTGCTCGGGGTCGCGGGGGGTGCCGTCCGCGCCCCGGACCAGCGGATCGGGGACGTAGTACTCCAGCGGGTCCTCGCGGCGGGAGGAGCGTGAGCGCAGCATGTCGAGGCAGACCCGTCCGACGACCGTCGTCAGCCAGCCGCTGAGGTTCTGCACCTCGCTGATGTCGGAGCGGCTGAGCTTGAGCCATGCCTCCTGGACGGCGTCCTCGGCCTCGCTCAGCGACCCCAGCATCCGGTACGCGACCGCCTTCAGATGGGTGCGGTCGGCCTGGAAGCGCTCGGCCAGGAGGTCCTTCTCGTCCATCGGTGTCTCCCTCGTCGATGCCCGTCACCGAGATGACGGACGGCACCCGCGAAACGTGACCGGTCCGCACCCTCGAAACGTCCGCTGCGTGAGATCCCCTGTCGTCCCCCGGCGAACGCCCCGAATTCCCCGGCGGATCGGTCTCCGTACCGGGAATTGCCACTTCAGCGTCGTGATCTTCAACCGTAGATTTTCATGCATGACGACAACCGCGCAGGTCAACGCCGTACTTCGCACCCCGCCCGCCTCTCCCCGGGACGCGGCCGCCTACTTCTCCGCCAGCCTCGCCTTCCACGCCGACGTCTCCGATGTCGCGAGCGCCATCGCCTCCGACGGCGACCCCGGCTTCGTGGTCGTCGACTCCCGCTCCACCGCGTCCTGGGACCAGGGTCACGTCCCCGGCGCGATCCACCTGCCGACCGCGCTGATCGCCGAGCAGGCCGAGCAGCTGCTCGACAGGTCCGTGCCGGTGGTCACCTACTGCTGGGGTCCCGGCTGCAACGGCGCCACGCGCGCCGCGCTCGCCCTGGCCCAACTGGGCTACCAGGTCAAGGAGATGCTCGGCGGCTTCGAGTACTGGGTCCGCGAGGGCTTCCCTTACGAGACGTGGGAGGGCCCCGAGAAGAAGGACGTGGACCCGCTGACGGCCCCGGTCGACGCCGAGGACTGCGGCTGCTGAGGCCGTGCCGGGAAAACCGATTAGGGGATCGGCCCACCATGCCGTAAGGTCATATTCACCGACGCGGGGTGGAGCAGCTCGGTAGCTCGCTGGGCTCATAACCCAGAGGTCGCAGGTTCAAATCCTGTCCCCGCTACTCAGTAGCAAACGAAGGCCCGGATCCACTGGATCCGGGCCTTCGTCGTGTTGCCACCCCTCACGCTTGACCTTTACGCAACGTCAAGATTTAGCGTTTCCCCATGGAGTGGTCGATCCAGGAGATCGCCAAGAAGGCAGGCACCACCAGCCGCACTCTCCGGCACTACGGAGAGCGCGGACTGCTGGAGCCGAGCCGGATCGGCGCCAACGGTTACCGGTACTACGACCAGGCGGCGCTCGTGCAGCTGCAGCGCATCCTGCTGCTGCGCGAGCTCGGGCTCTCGCTGCCCGCCATCGCCGAGGTCCTGGAGGGTCAGCGGGACACGCCCGCGGCTCTGCGCACCCATCTGCTCCTCCTCGAACAGGAGCGGGAGCGGATCGGGCGGCAGATCGAGGCGGTGCGGACCACTCTCCACAAGACGGAGAACGGAGAGGAACTCATGGCGGAAGAAGTGTTCGACGGATTCGATCACACGCAGTACGAGGCGGAGGTCACCGAGCGCTGGGGCCGCGACGCGTACGAGAAGGGCGACCGCTGGTGGCGCTCGCTCAGCGCCGAGCAGAAGCAGGCGTTCGTGGACGAGCAGGCCGGCATCGCCCGCGACTTCGGGCGGGCGGCGCGGGAGGGTCTCGCCGCCGACAGCGACGAGGTCCAGGCGATCGCACGGCGCCAGGTCGCGTGGCTGACGACGACCACGACGCCGACGAAGGAGTACGTGATCGGCCTCGGCCGGATGTACGTCGACGACCCGCGCTTCGGCCGGAACTACGACAAGCACGGCGAGGGCACCGCGCTCCTCGTCCGCGACGCGATGAAGGTCTACGCGGAGCGGAACCTGTAGGGGCGTCGCGCCCGAAGTAAACGGTGTCCGAAACCGGGCACGCCTCTTTGCGGCTGTGCACCGCCGCACCGTAGTGTCACGCGCACCATGCGTGACGAGACAGTGATCGACGTACGACGGCGGGCGCCCGCCGTCCTCGTCCTGCTCGCGCTCCTCGCCCTGCTGGTGAGCGTCTGCCACGGGACGCAGGGGCATCATCCGCTCGCCGTCCCGGACGACACCACCACCGTCACCGCCCCCGCCCTGCCGCACGGCTGCGAGCGCCCCGGGGAGACGTGGTCCTTCGACCTCCATCTGCCCGCCCAGACGGTCCCGCAGCCCGCTGCGTCCGATGCGGGCGGAGCCGTACTCCTCGCCGACGACGAGGCCTTCCCCGCCGATCCGCGGGCGCGCTGCGTCCGTGACCGGGCGGGACCCGGCCCCGAGCCGGGCCGGCTGCTGATCGCCCTCGGAGTGGACCGGAACTGAGCCGGGTCGCACGACACGACCAGGCTCCCTTTCGGCGTACCCACTTCAAGGACGTACTCCTGATGAACAACCTGCTGCCCGGAAGTCCTCTCTCCGTCGCCGCGCAGACCGTCGGCAACACCCCCGTGCTGTGGATGGACGACGGCTACTGGGCCAAGCTCGAAGGCTTCAACTTCGGCGGTATCAAGGACCGCGCCGCCCTCCACATGGTCGAACAGGCCCGCCGCCGCGGAGAGCTGCGGCCCGGCGCGCCCGTCGTCGAGTCGACCTCCGGCACCCTCGGCCTCGGCCTCGCGCTGGCCGGAGTGCTGCACGGCCACCCCGTCCATGTCGTCACCGACCCCGGTCTCGAGCCGATCGTCGAGCGGATGCTCGTCGCCCACGGCGCCACCGTCCATGTCGTTCCGGAGCCGAGCCCGCGGGGCGGCTGGCAGCAGGCGCGGATGGACCGGGTGGCGGAGCTGCTCGCGGCCCTCGACGGGGCGTGGTGGCCGAACCAGTACGGCAACCCCGACAACCCCGAGGCGTACGGCGGGCTCGCGGCGGAGCTCTCCGCGCAGCTCGACCGGATCGACGTCCTGGTCTGCGCGGTGGGGACGGGCGGGCACTCCGCGGGCATCTCCCGCGCGCTGCGCGCCACGTCCAGCCCCGCCCTGGAGCTGGTCGGAGTGGACAGCGTCCACTCCACCGTCTTCGGCCTCCCGGCCGGTGAGCGGCTGATGCGCGGGCTCGGCTCCTCCATCCATCCCGGCAACGTCGACCACGCTGCCTTCGACGAGATCCACTGGGTCGGTCCGGCCGACGCGGTCCGGGCGGCCAGGCGTCTGGCGTCGCGTCAGTTCGCCACCGGCGGCTGGAGCGTGGGCGCGGTGGCGCTCGTCGCCGGATGGCTGGCCCGCACCCGCCCGCGCGGGACACGGATCGCGGCCGTCTTCCCCGACGGGCCCCAGCGCTACTTCGACACGGTCTTCAGCGACGAGTTCTGCGCGGCGCACGGGCTGCTCGACGCCCCGACGCGCGAGGAGCCGGCGGCGTACGAGGGTGATGCCCGGGTCGACGGCTGGACCCGCCGGGTCCTGGAGCGGGTCCGATGAGCACCGAGGCCTCGGCCCCCGCCAAGGGCGGGATCTGGCGTCAGAGCCGTACGTTCGAGCCCGCGGTACGGCTGCTCTTTCTCAACCAGCTGACCATCAACCTCGGCTTCTACATGTTGATGCCGTACCTCGCCGCTCATCTCGCCGGCGGTCTCGGGATGGCGGCCTGGGCCGTCGGGCTCGTCCTCGGCGTACGGAACCTCTCCCAGCAGGGCATGTTCCTGGTCGGCGGGGCGCTCGCCGACCGGCTCGGCTTCAAGCCGCTGATCGTCGCGGGCTGCGCGCTGCGGACGGCGGGATTCGGGGCGCTCGCGTTCGCCCAGTCGCTGCCGGTGCTGGTCGCCGCCTCGGTGGCGACGGGCCTGGCGGGAGCGCTGTTCAATCCGGCCGTGCGGGCGTATCTCGCGGCGGAGGCGGGGGAGCGACGCGTGGAGGCGTTCGCGCTGTTCAACACGTACTACCAGGCGGGGATCCTGCTCGGGCCGCTGGTGGGGGTGGCGCTGACGGGGGTGTCGTTCCGGCTGACATGCGTGGTGGCGGCGGTGCTGTTCGCCGTACTGACGCTGGTACAGCTGCGGCACCTTCCGGTACGGGGGAAGCCGGCGGAGGCGGTCGAGGAGCGGGGCCAGTTCCGTACGGTGCTGACCAACCGCACCTTCTGGCTCTTCTCGCTGGCGATGACCGGCTCGTACGTCCTGTCCTTCCAGGTCTACCTGGCGCTGCCGCTCGCGGCGGACGGCACGGCGGCGACGACCGCGCTCTTCGTCGTCTCCGCGCTCGTCGCGCTGGCCGGCCAGCTGCGGATCACGGCCTGGTGCGCGCGCCGGCTGAGCCGTGAGCGGTGTCTGGTCCTCGGCCTTGTGCTGATGGGCGCGGCCTTCCTGCCGCCCGTGGCCGTGCCGGGCCTCGGGGGGTTGCTGCTGTGCGCGGCGGCCCTGGCGGTCGCGAACGCGGTGCTGTACCCGTACGAGATGGACACGGTCGTCGCGCTCTCGGGCGGGCGGTGGGTGGCCACGCACTACGGGCTCTACAACACCGTCTGCGGGATCGGGATCACGCTCGGGAACCTGGGGACGGGCGCGCTGCTCGATGTGACCGGGTGGTCGGCGACGCCGTGGCTGGTGCTGTGCGGGGTCGGCTTGGCGTGCGCGGGCGCGGTGGGGGTCCTGGGGCGCGGCGGACGGCTGAGCGCGGACGGGGTCCCGGACGCTCGGGGGTAGGGGTCGGGGGCGCGCGGAGGTGAAGGGCGGGGGCGTAGGGGTGAGCGGCTGAGGAGGTGTCACCCACTCGGCCGAGCGGGGGTCGCCGCGCGGCGCGGCTCCCGCCACCCTGGGGTGGGCGCGGTACCGTCCGTCGCCGTGTACGGACCGGGCAGGAGAGCACAGGTGGGGCAGGGGCAGCGAGGCGCGGGCGGCGACGTGAACGGGCGTCCGCGGCCGCGAGCCGAGCAGGCCCGGCGGTTCATCCGAGCCCTGCCCCCGCTCGTCATCCTCGGTGGTGTCGTCTTCGACCTCTCCACCCCGCCCTCGTACACGGCGGCCCCGATGTTCTCGGCCGCTCCGCTCATCGCGGCTCCGTTCTTCTCGATGCTGACGACCCTGCTCACCGGCATCGCCGCGATCCTCGCCGGCATCGGTCTGCACCTCTACAACCACACGGCCTCCGAAGTTCCCTCCCTCACCGAGACATTCACCGTCGCCACCGTCGTCGCCCTCGCCCTGCTCATCAACCGGGTCGTCCTGCGCAGCGGCGAGCGGCTCGCCTCGGCCCGGGTGATCGCGGCGACCGCCCAGAAGGCGGTCCTGCCGACGCCGGCCGAGCGGATCGGCGGCCTTCAGGTGGCGGCTCGTTACGAGGCCGCGCAGGCGGACGCGTTCATCGGCGGCGATCTGTTCGCCGTCCAGGACACTCCGTACGGGGTGCGGCTCGTGGTCGGTGACGTACGGGGCAAGGGGCTGGACGCGGTCGAGGCGGTCGCCATCGTGATCGGGGCCTTCCGGGAGGCTGCCGAGCAGGAGGCGACCCTCGAGGGCGTCGCGCAGCGGCTGGAGCGGGCGCTGGCCCGGGAGGGCACGCGGCGCTCCAGTCTCGACGCCTTCGAGGGGTTCACCACGGCCGTCCTGGCCGAGATCCCGCGCGTGGACGGGCACGTACGGGTGGTGAACCGCGGTCACCCCGAGCCGCTGCTGCTGCACGCGGACGGGGGCCTGGAGCTGCTGGCGCCGAGCGAGCCGGCGCTGCCGCTCGGCATGGGCGAGTTGGCCGCCTGGCCAGACAGGGCGGACGAGAGCCCGTACCCGCCCGGCGCGACGCTGCTCTTCTACACCGACGGCCTGTCCGAGGCGCGCGACGCCAAGGGCACCTTCTACGATCCGGCCGAGCGGCTCGCCGGCCGGATCTTCCCGGGTCCCGAGGAGCTGCTGGACGCGCTCGTCGACGACGTCCGCCGCTACACGGGCGGCGGCTCCACGGACGACATGGCGCTGCTCGCCGTGAGCCGTCCGACGACGGGGCAGCCGGAGCGGCGGCGGACGATGCCGGTGGTGCCGTGACCATCCGTAGTGGAGAGGTACCGCTGAGATAACAACTGACACACTGTCAGTTTCAACTCCTGCAGGCGGGGGTCAACTGAAGCGGGGTCAAATCGGGCTGTACTGACTCAATCCCTTGAATGATCACTCGGAACAGCTTGGAATCCGGCCCTCCTGTCTATTAACGTTCGATAACGCAGCGCGGTCGTCCCAGCCGTCGCAAGAGACGGCACCGTGCGCACGCGCCGAATCCTGAAAAGGAACCGGGGAACCACCACTTGGGGTGAATCGGGCACCGTCGCATCCGTGCGACACCGCCCGTAGGAGACCTTCCTGCTCCGAACCCGTCAGCTAACCCGGTAGGCGAGAAGGAAGGAAAGGAGTACGCCTCCGTGGCGTCCAACACCCCTGCCCCCGAAGACACCTTCGACGGGTTCCAAGCGTTCGGTGCGCCGGGCGCCGCCGGTACGGACGACGCCACGACGTGGGGGGAGTGGAACCCCACCGAGGACTCCCTTCGCCAGCAGGCCCGCTCCGGTGGCCGCCACCGGGTCGTGAAGCAGCGCTCCGCCTTCGCCCGCTCCTCCACCGTCCTCGGCGTCGGTGTCATCGCGGCCGTCGGCGCTGGTGGCATGGCCACCGCCAAGGACAAGCCCCCGGTCTCCATATCGCTCCCGGACCTGAACCTCCCGGACGCCTCCGAACTGCCGGGCGTCGGCGAACTCATCTCCGACGAGGACGGCGCCGACGGTACGGGTTCCGGGACGAACAACCCGCAGCCGCTCACCGCCTCCCTCACCCTCTCGGCCGACAGCGCCGAGAAGACCGACGGCGGTTCCGCGTCCGAGTCCACCGCCGACGCCGGCGAGGCGCTGCGCGCCCGCATCCTCCAGCAGGCCGAGCAGCAGCAGGCCTCCGCCGACGCGGCCGAGAAGGCCGAGGCGGAGAAGCAGGCGGCGGAGAAGGCAGCGGCCGAGGCGGCGGCGAAGGCTTCCGCGGCAGAGAAGGCCGCCGCCGAGGCGAAGAAGAAGGCGGAGGCGGAGGCAGCGGCCAAGGCCGAGGCGGAGCGGCTGGCCAAGCTCGCCGCCAGCTACTCCCTGCCCACGTCCTCGTACACCCTCACCTCCACCTACGGCCAGTCCGGCTCCATGTGGTCCTCCGGCTACCACACGGGCCTCGACTTCGCGGCGCCCACCGGCACGCCGGTCAAGGCGGTCCACGGCGGCACCATCAAGTCGGCGGGCTGGTCCGGCTCGTACGGCTACCGGATCGTCCTGGAGCTGGAGGACGGCTCGGAGGTCTGGTACGCGCACCTGTCCTCGATGACGGTGAGCGTGGGCCAGTCGGTGGGTACGGGCGACACGATCGGCCGCGTCGGCGCGACCGGCAACGTGACCGGCCCGCACCTGCACCTGGAGGTCCACACCGCGGGCGGCGACGGAATCGACCCGGCGGCCTGGCTGCGGGACAAGGGCCTGTCGGTCTGATCCGGCCGGGAATCCGAGGCCGCTGAGGCCGTCGAGTCTTCGACGCGCCCCCACGCTCGCGTGGGGGCGCGTCCCTCGTTGCGCGCCCCGCGACTCCGGCGGTCCTGCGGCACCCGCCGCGACTTCGGCGGTCCTGGCGGCCCCCCCCGCGACTCCGGCGGTCCTGCGGCACCCCCCGCGCCTTCGGCGGCCCCCCGACGTCGGGCGTGCCGGAACACCGCGTCACCCCCGCGGTGCCGTCGGCGTCCGGCCACGCTCGACCTGCGGCTGACCGACCCGGAGGCGCCCCGCGAACTAGCTCCGGTACGGGTTGTAGCCGCCGTAGTCGAGGTACTGGGGCGGCGCCCAGACCTGGCCCGTCGCCCGCGCGGCATAGGTCAGGGCGGGGGATGCGACCGCCTTGCGCTGCCAGAGGTGGTGGAGCAGCTCCTGCTCGCGGGCGAGGAAGTCCGGAGCGCCCGCGCCGCGCTGGGCGCGGTGGCGCAGGAAGGCGAGGGTCGTCGCGAACGCCTCGTACTCCCCGACCGCGACGGCGGCCGCCGGGCCGTACGTGCGGCGGGCGAAGTCGCGGGCGAGGGAACGGGCCCGCATCGAGGAGAGCGCGAGCGGCTCGGCGGGGGAGAGCCAGCCGGCCGCGGCGTACGCCGGGAGCTGCCCGGATATCGTGCGCAGCTCCCGCTGCCTGCTCCATATCGCCAGCCAGGTCAGCAGACCGAACGCGGGCACCATGAAGATGCCGTACACGACGATGAAGCCCCACGGTCCGAGGATGGTCGCCGAGCCGTTCCACAGGGCGTGCACGCCCATCGAGAGGACGAGACCGGCCACCGGAAGCAGGACGCGCCGCACGCGCTGGCGCCGGGTGGCGAGGGCGGCGAAGCCGAAGCCGAGGCCGGTGAGCACGGTGAAGAGCGGATGCGCGAACGGCGACATCACGATCCGTGCGAAGAAGGTGCCGGCGGTCATCGAGCCGATGCCGGTCGTGCCGATCTCCTGGTCCTCGCCGAAGGCCCGGCCGAGATAGAGGATGTTCTCGGTGAAGGCGAAGCCGCTCGCGGTGAGGCCGGCGATCACGACGCCGTCGACGAGACCGGTGAACTCGCGGCGGCGCAGCAGGAAGATCAGCAGTACGGCGGCGGCCTTGGCGCTCTCCTCGACCACCGGTGCCACGACCGTGGCGCCGAGGGTGTCGGCGGACGCGGGGTCGGCCGTGGCGGTGGCTATCCAGCGGACCGCGAAGGAGTTGGCGATGATCGAGACGAGCGCGGCGGCGAAGGCGCCCCAGCAGAACGCGAAGATCAGGTTCCGCCACGGGCCGGGTTCGACGCGGTCGAGCCAGCGGAATGCGGCGACCAGCAGAGGGACGGGCAGGACGGCCAGGCCGAGGCCGACGAGGAACCCCTCGGTGCCGGTCTGGTCCCGCACGATCGCGAGGATCACCAGCGCGCAGAGCGTGAGCAGCGTGACCACGGCGACCGCCCGGACCACCTTGCTGCGCCAGAACGCGCGGCGGGGCCGGTAGCGCCACTGGGCGCGGTCCGGGACAGCCGTGAAGTCGGGCTCCTCGGTGTCCCGGGCAGGGACGGGCACGTGGTTCGACACGTGATCGACCCTAACGACAGCGACTGACACCCCGCGAGGGAGTTCCGCCCTCGACGTCCTACTTCCTGGCGAAGAGCAGGTCGTGCACGAGGTGGCCCTTGTCGAGGCCCTGCCCCTCGAAGCGGGTGAGGGGACGGAAGGCGGGGCGGGGTGCGTAGCCGCCGTCGGCCTGCGTGTTCTCGAAGTCGGGGTGGGCGGAGAGGACCTCGAGCATCTGCTCGGCGTACTCCTCCCAGTCGGTGGCGCAGTGCAGGACGGCGCCGGACTTCATCCGTGTCGCGAGCAGCGTCAGGAACTCGGGCTGGATCAGGCGCCGCTTGTGGTGGCGCTTCTTGGGCCAGGGATCCGGGAAGTAGACGCGGCAGCCGTCGAGGGCATCGGGGCCGAGCATCTCTCGCAGCAGGATGATCGCGTCGCCGTTGGCGACGCGGACGTTCTCGAGCCCGTTGCGGTCGGCGAGACCGAGGAGGTTGCCCTGACCGGGGGTGTGGACGTCCACGGCGAGGATGCCGGTGCCGGGGTCGGCGGCGGCCATCTCGGCCGTGGCCTCGCCCATGCCGAAGCCGATCTCCAGGACGACGGGGAGGTCGCCGAACATCTCCTTCAGATCGAGGATCCGCTTGCCGTCGATGTCGAGACCCCAGTCGGGCCACCGCTTGAGCATCGCCTCGGCCTGCCCCGCGGTGACGCGGCTGCGGCGGGGCTGGAAGCTGCGGATGCGCCGCTCGTGGTGCGAACCGGCGGGATCGGGCAGGGGCCCTTCTCCGGCGGCGAACATCCGACTGCCCCGGCGGGCGACGACGGGCTCGGCGACGGGGCGGGTGGCGGTTTCTTGAGACTCAGACACAATGCCCCCAATTCTACGGGCGCGCTCACCCCACTCCGCTGTGGCGAGGACTACAGAAAGGACAGCGCCCTCGTGGCGATCTCCCGGCCGATCGGGAGCGACGCCGTCGCCGCCGGGCTCGGGGCGTTCAGCACGTGGATCGTCCGGGGGGCCTCACGGATCAGGAAGTCGTCCAGCAGCGTGCCGTCCCGCAGCACCGCCTGCGCCCGTACCCCCGCCGGCGCCCGCCGCAGATCCGTTTCCTCCACCACCGGCAGCAGCCTGCGCACCGCCTCCGTGAAGGCCCGCTTCGACAGCGACCGGCGCAGCTCACCCGCTCCGTACCGCCAGTGCTCCCGCGCGATCTGCCACGATCCGGGCCACGCCAGCGTCCCCGCCAGGTCGCCGGGCCGGACGGCCGACCAGCCGTACCCCTCGCGGGCCAGCGCCGGCACCGCGTTCGGCCCCACGTGCACACCGCCGTCGACGCCCCGCGTCAGATGGACCCCGAGGAAGGGGAAGGCAGGGTCCGGCACCGGATAGACCAGGCCGCGCACCAGCGAGGGGTCCGCCAGCTCGAAGTACTCCCCGCGGAAGGGGACGATCCGCATCCCCGGCTCGTCGCCCGCGAGCCGGGCCACCCGGTCGCAGTGCAACCCCGCGCAGTTCACCAGGACCCGCCCCCGCACCACCGCCCCGGCGGCCGTGCGGACGGCGACGCCCCAGGGCCGGCGGTCGATCGCGGTGACCTCGGAGCCGTACAGGATCCGCGCCCCGGAGGACTCGGCGAGCTGCGCCGCCACCGCTCCGTAGTCGCAGATCCCGGTCGTGCCGACGTGGATCGCGGCGAGCCCCCGCACCCGCGGCTCGTACTCGCTGATCTGCGCGGGGCCCAGCTCGCGCACCGGGATGCCGTTCTCCCGGCCGCGCTGCACGAGCGCGTGCAGCCGGGGGAGCTCGTCCCGCCCGGTCGCGACGATCAGCTTGCCCGTGACCTCGTACGGCAGGCCGTACTCCGCGCAGAACTTGACCATCTCGGCCGCCCCCGCGACCGCGAACCGCGCCTTCAGGGACCCCGGGCGGTAGTAGATCCCGCTGTGGATCACGCCGCTGTTCCGCCCCGTCTGGTGGCGGGCCGGGCCGTGCTCCTTCTCCAGGACCGTCACGCGGGTACCGGGCGCGGAGCGGGTCAGGGCGTACGCCGTCGACAGACCGACGATCCCGCCGCCGACGACGAGCACGTCGCAGTCCACGTCGCGTACGGACCGTGCGGACACCGACACCTGCACCACCTCCCACCCCGATAGTGCACTGACCCACTGACAATCCCGTTAAACCCGGTGGGACACGCGTCACGCCGGAGTCATCAGCAGCGGACGGGCCCGCTCCCGCAGCTCGATGACCCTCGGCTCGTCTCCGTACGGCTCCAGGCGGTGCAGAAGATCCCGTACGTACTCGGTGGTGCGGGCGGACGAGATACGACCCGCCACCTCCACCGCGCGCGTGCCCGCCGCGCAGGCCGCGTCCAGATTGCCCGATTCCAGCTCGGCCACCGCCGACACCACGAGCCGCAGCCCGTGCGAGCGGACGAACTCCTCCGTCGGCCGGGACAGCGCCTGCTCCGTGAAGCGGCGCACCTGGCGCGGCGCCTTCAGGTCCCGGTAGCACTCGGCGGCGTCCGCGCAGAACCGGTCGTACGAGTAGAAGCCCAGCCACGACGGGTCGGCGTCGCCCTGCCGTGAGCGCTCCAGCCAGCCCTCGGCCGCCTTGAGCGCGGCCGCGGCCGCCGGCCCGTCGCCGGCCTTGGCGTGCGCCCGGGCCTCGACGAGCCGGAAGAAGGACATGGTGCGGGCGGTGGCGAGCCCCCGGTTGCGCTCCAGGGCGGCCTGGGCGAGGTCCACGCCCTCGTCGGCGAAGCCCCGGTAGGTGGCCTGGAGGGACATGGACGCGAGGACGTACCCGCCGAGCGGCACGTCGGCCGCGGCGCGCGCCAGCCGCAGCGCCTGGATGTAGTAGCGCTGGGCGGCCTCCTGCTGACCGGTGTCGAAGGCCATCCAGCCGGCCAGCCGGGTCAGCTCGGCCGTCGCGCCGAACAGGGCCCGGCCGACCTCGTCCGAGTACGAGCCGAGCAGCAGCGGGGCGGCATCGACCCGTAAGCACTCAGGGACCATCGAGGAACGCCAGTCGCCGCCCCCGTACTTGGAGTCCCAGCGGCGCGCGTCCTCGGCCGCCTCGCGGAGCTTGGCGACGTCGCTGTGCCCCACGCGCGCGTGGGGGCCGGTCTCGGGCCCTTCGGGCACCGGTCCTTCGGCGGGTTCGAGCAGCCGCTCGACGGATGCGTCGGCGGGCGTTATCAGCCACCGGGAGGCGGGGGTCGCATAGGCGCTGACCGCGAAGGATCCCGCGAGCGACTGCCAGATCCCGCCGCCGCCGGCCCGTCGGCCCGCGAGGTCGAGACGGTACAGCTCGGTGGCCGAGCGGACCGCCTCACCCACGTCGCGCGGGAAGGCGAGACCCACCTCGGGCGCCGGGTCGGCGTCGGCGAGGCCGATCTCGTGCAGCGGCACCGGCCGGCCGAGCTTCTGGCCGATCGCGGCCGCGATCAGATGCGGCGCGGCGCCCTGCGGCACCATGCCCTTCGACACCCACCGGGCCACCGAGGTCTTGTCGTAACGAAGCGTCAGGCCCCGTTGTGCCCCCAGGTCGTTGACGCGCCGGGCGAGGCCGGCGTTGCTGATTCCCGCGAGGGCGAGAACCGTGCCGAGCTTTTCGTTCGGCCCGCGTTGCTCCCTGGACATGACGCCACCCCTCGACACCCAAGACGGCCGCCACGACGCCGGGCATAGGCGTGCGGCATTCGTAAACACAGCGTAGTTCGCCGCATCCCTACCGTTAAGGGGCGGAGTTCCGTATGGCGGGATTGTTGTGTGAACAGACGGATGGGGGACGGATGGCGTAGTGACGTCGGCGCGTGGAACGTGGGGTGGCGCCCGTGGGGCGGCTCCGGGCGCGTGCTCCGGTTGTGTGGCCGTGCGCCCGGCCGTGCGCTCTCGCCCGGTCGGAGCGGGAGCGCTTCCATGAGTGCTGCGTGGGTCGGCCCACCCGGCTGTGGACCGGTGGGCTGGGGGATACCGCCGCCCCGCTCCCCGCGGGCGGCGGACGGCTCCGGGAGGCGGACAGCGCCTCCCGGACTGCCGGACACTTCCCGGACAGACGGCTACTCCTGGCGCTGCTGAGAATGGCCGAATGACGACGGTGGCCGAAGCGGCCGCAACTGTCCCATGCCAGGGGCGCATTCACCTTTGCGCGCGCGACCCCGGAGCCCCTCCTGTGCGCCGTTGTCGTGGCAGCATGTTCCTCCACTGAACTACGTGGAGGCGCCGATGCGATGGCTGGTGGGCTGGAGCAGTGTCGCCGCGAGCTTCGGTCCGACGGGTACGGCCGGCGCCGTGGGGGGTGCGGCCTCCGAGGGGCGCACGGTCCAGCCGGTGGGCGCACAGCTGCTGTGGGGTGACCCCGATCCCCTCTGGGCGGTCGGCGACTGGCGCCCCGACGAGGTCCGGCTGATCAGCATCGACGCACACACCCGCCTTGCCGTACTGGGGTGTTGTGCCGCGAGCGACGAGGAGCTGAGGGTTGGGCTCCTCACCGCGCGCGGGGGCGCGCTGCGCCATCTCACCGCCTGGGCCGGCAGCTACACCGCGGTCGTGAAGGTCGGCCGCCGGATCACCGTCACGGGCGATCTGGCGGGCGCCCGGCCGGTGTTCCACACCCCGTGGGCCAACGGCACGGCGTATGCCACCGCCGCCCTGCCCCTCGCGGACCTCATCGAGGCCCAGCTCGACATCGGGCATCTGGCCGCGCTCCTCGCGTGCCCCGAGACCCCGGAGGCGCTGCGCGACTCGACACCGTACGAAGGGGTGAAGCGGGTGCCGCCCGGGCACGCGCTGATCCTGCGCGAGGGTTCGCGCGAGATCACCGGCTACGAGGCGGTGGCCTCGCTCGCGGTCGCCGCCGCCGAGGTCGAGCCGCGCCGGGCGGTGGAGGGAGTGCGGGACGCGCTGGTCGACGCCGTACGGGCCCGGCTCACCGCTCCCCGGCACGCGCCGGACTTCCCGCTGCCGGACCCCGGGCCCGTCCCCGGCATGGGGCCCGCCGAGCGGCGGGCGGCCCGGGGCGGCGGCCCCGCACCCGGGATCGGCGCGGATCTCTCCGGGGGCAGCGCGTCGGGCACGCTCGCGCTGCTGGCGGCCGGCCTCCCGGGCGTGCCCGGGACGATCCTCGGTCACGGCACGGGCGCGGGGGAGCGGCTGCTCGCCGTCACCTTCAACGACCTCACCGCCCAGGGAGGTCCGGGCGGTGCTCCGGGCCGGGAGGACGAGCTGGAGCGGGCCCGGGCGATCGCCGAGAACCCGCGGCTGCACCATGTGGTCGTGGCGGCCGGCGAGGAGGCGCTGCCCTACGCGGAGCTGGACGGTCCGCTGACCGACGAGCCGGGTCCCTCGCTCGTCGTCGCCGACCGGCACCGGCGGCGCCTCGCGGGCGGCAGCGCGGACCACTTCACGGGCCTGGGGGCCCGTCAGGTCCTGGACGCGCACCCGGCGCGCCTCGCCGATCTGCTGATGGACCGGCGGCGCAGGTCGCTGGTGCGCCCGGTGACGGCACTCGCCAAGGCCACCGGCCCGTCGGCGGGTTCACTGCTGGTGCCGCTGACGGTGTACCGGGCCGCGCGTCGGCTCGCCCGTACCCCCTACCGCTCGGGCCTGGAGGTGGCGGCGACACGGCTCCTGGAGGCCAACCGCCCGGGGCAGGGGGCCTTCGGTCCCCTGGAGGCGTCCCTCTCCGCCCTGACCTGGTCCCGTCCCGGCCCCGCGGCACGCTGGCTCACCGGTGAGGCACTGGCTGAAGTATCGGTTCGCCTGAACCGGGCCGCGACCCTGCCGACATCGGTACAGCGACCGGGGGAGGCACGCGCGCGTGCGGCACTCGCCCGGGCGGCGGCCGACCACCGGGTCCTGGAACAGGCGGCGGAGATCCGCAGCCAGCGCCTGCACGCGCCCTTCCTCGACAACCAGGTCGTACGGGCCTGCCGCGTCCTCCCCGAATCCCTGCGCGTCCAGCCGGGCGCCCGGGCGGCCGTCCTGCGCACCGTCCTCGCGGGGGCGGGCATCCACGACCTCCCGTCGGGCTGGGGCACGCCGAACCCCGTGGTCCCGGCCTCGGCCGTCCGCGCGGGCCTGCGGGCCGCGCTCCCCGACCTCATGGCCCTCTTCTCGGCCCCGCTCCTCGCCGACGCGGGCCTGATCGAGGCCCGCGTGGTCCGCAAGGCCCTCCGCGCGGCCTCCGAGGGCGAACCGGTCCCCCTGGACGGCCTGGCCGACCTCGTCTCCACCGAACTCTGGCTCCACCGCCTCCTCGCCCGCCGCGGCACCTGCTGGACGGGCACGGCGGCCCCTCCGAGGCAACGGGCGGTAGTGGGCCCGCTGGTGCCGTCGACGCGGTCGCTTCCGGCGTGAGGGGTACGGGCGTGCGGGGGTGGCGGGCGGCCGGGGACGAAACGTAACAGCACGCTCGTTCGAGTGAACGTTTCGGATCTGCGCCTGAGGTTGGGCCTAGTCTGGGAGCGTCGCACCGAGCGAAGGAGGTCCGTCATGGCGATGGCTCTGCCTATCCCAGAGGGTGGGTTCCCCGGCCACGAGGTGCCCGACCGTGAGGGGGCGGGTGTCCAGGAGACCTTCGAGCTGTTCAGTGCGCTGGCCCCCAAAGGCTGGCGCGTGGAGCTGATCGAAGGGGAGATCCACGTGACACCACCAGCAAATGGGGAGCACGAGGCGATCGTGACGGAAGTGGTGGAACAGGTGATCGCCCGTCGTGTCGACAACAAGCTGCGCAACTCCACCGGAATCGGCTTGTACGTCCCGGGAGCCTCCGAGACTGGTCATGTCATTCCCGACCTCGTCATTGCACCCAAGGGCAGCTTCGACGATCAGGAGGAATGGCACACACCGGACGCAGTCGTCCTCGTAGCCGAGGTCACGTCCTCCTCCACCGCCAGCCGTGACCGTGTGCAGAAGATCCGTGGCTACGCCCGCGCCGGCATCCCTCTCTACCTGCTGATCGATCGCGACGCCGACGAGGCCATCGTCTGCTCCCGACCCCTGGGTGACGACTACGCGCACAAAGCCAGCCACAAGCTGGGAACGCCCGTACTCCTCCCGGCTCCCCTCAGCTTCGAACTCGACACCTCCGAGTTCTGACCCTCGTACGCGACCGGCATCCGCACCCGGCTCAGGCGCAGCTGATCTGCGACTGCGCCCAGTCCGCCACCGCGGCCCGTCCGAACGGTGTGTGCTCCTCCACGACCAGGCGGATCGTCGTGCGGCCAGCGATGCCCACATGGACCGGGACCGCCGGGTCGCCCGGCCGGAGCACGTCCGAGCGCCAGAGCCGTTCGTCGTCGCCGTAGACGGAGAAGCGGATGCCGCCGGCCCTGAGGGGCACGCTCAGGTCGTCGACGCCGACGACCGCGTCATAGCCGGTGCACCGGCGGTTGAGATCGATGGTGACGGAGGACGGCGCGTGCACGCTCACCCCGTGCGCGTACCGTGTGCCGTCGATCGCCAGACCGTTGCGCTGCCACATCCAACTGCTGTCCCCGAGCCGTACCTCCGGCTCGGTGCCGTCACCGAAGATCCCGTAGTCCAGCCGGTTGACCTGGTACACGGCGGGAGGAGCGGGCGGCGGGGTCGGCTTCGGCGGGTTGGGCTCGGGCTTCGGCGCGGGGGCCGGCGGGGCCGGCTTCGGAGTGGGCGTGGGGCTGGGCTCGGGCGGCGGAGGGGGCGGCGTGGGCGTCGGTGTCGGCTCCGGGGCCTGTACGGGCGGGGCCGGCGGCGGAGTGGGCTCGGGCGTCGGCTTCGGCGGCGGCGTCGGCTCCGGGGGTACGACGGGTACGACGGCGGGCGGCGACGGCACGGGCTGCGCGACCGGCTGCGGATCCCCGGACAGCGCCCACACCAGACCGGCGGTCGCGGCGACCGCCACGGCTGCCGCGATGCCGGCCTTCGCGGGAGCGCCGAGCCCCTCGGCCACGGCGGCGGAGGACGCCCCGGCCGTGCTCGACGAACCGGCCCCCGTCGCGGCGGCGGCCGCACCGGCACCCGCCGCGCCCGCCACACCACCGGCCACGATGCCCGCGGCCTTGAGCGAGTACCCGGCGGCGAACCAGCCGATGACGGCGACCGGCAGCAGCGCGGGGATCCCGGCGTTGACGTGGGCCAGTTCACCGGCGGCGAGCCGGCACTTGGCGCACTCCTCCAGGTGCTTGCGCAGCCCCCGCTCCGCCCGCATCCGCAGCCCGCCGCGCGCATAGGCGCCGAGCCGGTCGGCGTAGCGGGAGCAGTCCCCGCCGGCGGTGAGGGACTGGCTGACATGGGCCTGGAGGTACGCCTGCTTGAGGCCCTCGCGGGCCCGACTGGCGAGCACGGCAGTGGCGTTGGCGGTCAGGCCGAACAGCGGTGCGACCTCGCTCGGCGACTCCTCCTCGACCGTCGTGTGCCACAGCACGGCCTGCCACCGCTCGGGCAGCGAGCGGAACGCCTGCATGGCCAGGGACTGCTCGGCCTCGTGCATGGCAAGGACATCGGCGCCGAGATCGAGCCCCGCTCCGAACGACGCGTTCTGGTCGGAGACCTCGGAGCCGCGAGCGGCCTGCGCCGCGAACACCGCGAAGTCGTCGACCAGATGCTCCCGCTTCTGCGTCCGCGTCCAGTTCGCGGCCACCCGCCGGACCGTGGTCAGGAGGTAGGCACGCACGGCCTGCTCGGGCCCCGCCCCGCCCCGTACGGCCTGGAGTGTCCGGGCGAACACCTCCGCCGTCAGGTCGTCGGCGGTGTGCGCGTCGCGGCAGCACGTCCTGGCGTAGCGCCGTACGGCCTCGGAGTGGCGTCGGAACAGCTCTTCGTACGCGCTGTCGTCGCCGTCCCGCATCAGCTGGATGAGATCGGCGTCGGACAGCGGCAGTTCGACGGGCGGCGGCAGTACGGAGTCGGGCTCACCGGCGCCTTCGCCGACCGGCCGGAGCCCCCGCTCACGCTGCGTGGGCACGCTCGGATCGGCGCGCCCCGGTACGGCGAGACCCTGCGACGCGGCCGTCGTGCGCGTGGGCGCACGAGAGGAGCCTCCTGGCCCGCCCTGGCTCGGCACCTGCCGGGAAGGCAGGCCCCCGGTCTCCGTGGCACCGCCGTTGCCCAGCGGTTCGTCCCGACCGTCACCGCTCATCGCGGAAGCCCCCGTACGCACGCTCAGACCCGAACACGGGCACAGCGTGCCACAGAGCGCAGGTGGGTCGAACCCTCCCGTCCACTTACCACCCGTCCGGGGCGACTTCCTGTATCCGGGCGTAACCGTTCATCCGTTCGTGGAATGCTCAACGGTCCGCCCGGACCATCCGACGTCCCGACCGTCACCCGACGCCGCAGGCCCGGCATCCGCTACCGCGAGCGCAGACCCTCCAGGAGGATGTCCAGGAGCCGGGCCGAGGCCGCCGCCTGCTGCGCCGCGTCCGGCAGCGCGGGCGCCGCCGTGGCTATGACGAGAAGGACGTCCGCCACGGTCACGTCCGTCCGCAGCTCGCCCGCCTCACGGGCCCGGTCGACCAGCCGCCCGACGACCTCCAGGAGCTCCGAGGCTCCGGCGTCGTCCTGCTCGGACTCAGGCACCGCCCGCGGTCCGACGCGATGCTCGGCCTGGTCGCCGAAACCCCGCTGGTGCGGTACGCGCGTCTCGTCCTCCGCCGACCGTGCCGGCAGCACCAGGTCGTCCGCGTCCACGCCCACCCGCAGGATCTGCGGCGGCAGCAGCCTTCCGGCGCCCGAGGCAACCGACGTGCGCAGGAAACGGGAGAGCGCCGACCAGGGCTCTTCCTCCTGACCGAGAGCCGCACGGGCCTGGTCCGTCAGCCGGGAGGTCTCCTCCTCGGCGATCCGGCGCACCAGGACGTCCTTGCTCGGGAAGCGGCGGTAGACCGTGCCGACACCGACCCGGGCCCGACGGGCCACGTCCTCCATCGGCGCCCCGTAACCGAGTTCGCCGAAGACCTCGCGCGCGGCGCGCAGGACGTGCTCCAGATTCCGCTGCGCGTCCACGCGCAGCGGAGCCGAGCGGCCGACGTGCGCCGACGCTCCCGTCCGTCCGTTGACCGAGCCGTCCGTCGTGCCGACGACGGCCTGCCAACGCGAATCCTGCATGTGCATAAGCGTTCCCCCGCTCATGATGTCTCCCCCCGGAGACTCCCCGCCCTGACACGGGATCGACCGGACCGTCCCACGCACTGGTCTACGCGCAGCGATCCGATACCCCGACGAGGTACGAACATAGTTGAGTCGAGGTCAATTCAGAAGGGGGAGTTCCGTACGGTGCGCCCCCCGATCGGAGCAAGGGCCTGAACTCTCCCGATTATGACCCCCCGACTCACCCCACACGCCCACCCTGACCTGCGCACTTCCCGCCGCACCCACCTCACGCGCCACCCCGCGCCTCCACGCCCCACCGGTCACACAATTTGCCGGGCCTGTGGACAAACCCCGAACGGCGTTGCGTCATGGGACAGTGACCGAACCTGTGCGCATTCTCGTTGTCGGCGGTGGCTACGTCGGGATGTACACCGCGCTGCGCCTCCAGCGGCAGCTCAAGGCCGAGCTCAGAAGCGGTGCGGCCGAGATCGTGGTGGTCACGCCCGAGCCGTACATGACGTACCAGCCCTTCCTCCCCGAAGCGGCCGCCGGCTCGATCTCCCCGCGCCACGTCGTCGTCCCGCTCCGCCGCGTCCTCGACAAGTGCCGGATCGTCATCGGCGAGGTCCACGCCGTCGACCACGCCAAGCGGACCGCGACCCTCTCCACCCTCGCCACCGAGGAGGAGGGAACGGGGAACATCCGGCTCACCTACGACGAACTGGTCATCGCGCCCGGCTCGATCTCCCGCACCCTCCCCGTCCCCGGCCTCGCCGACTACGCCATCGGCTTCAAGACCGTCGAGGAGGCCATCGGACTGCGCAACCACGTCATCGAACAGATGGACATCGCTTCCTCCACCCGCGACCCGGGCCTGCGCGACGCCGCCCTCACCTTCGTCTTCGTCGGCGGCGGCTACGCGGGCGTGGAGGCCCTCGCCGAGCTGGAGGACATGGCCCGCTACACCGCGCGGTACTACCACAACGTCAAGCCCGAGGACCTGAAATGGGTCCTGGTCGAGGCGTCGAACCGGATCCTGCCCGAGGTCGGCGAGAAGATGGGCAAGTACGCGATCCGCGAGCTGCGCGGCCGCAACATCGACGTACGTCTCGAGACCCGCCTCGAGTCCTGCGAGGACCGGATCGCCGTCCTCAGCGACGGCACACGCCTCCCGACCCGTACGGTCGTCTGGACCGCCGGCGTCAAACCCGCACCGGTCCTCGCCGCCACCGACCTGCCGCTCAACGGCCGCGGCCGGCTCACCTGCACGGCACAATTGACCGTCGACGGCGTCGAACACGCCTGGGCGGCCGGCGACGCGGCCGCCGTCCCCGACATCACCGCGGAGGAGCCGGGCGCCGAGTGCGCGCCGAACGCGCAGCACGCCCTGCGCCAGACCAAGGTGCTGGCCGAGAACATCGCCGCCTCCCTCCGCGGACAGCCGCTCAAGGAGTACGCCCACAAATACGCGGGCTCCGTGGCGTCCCTCGGCCTTCACAAGGGGGTGGCGCACGTCTACGGTCGCAAACTCAAGGGCTACCCGGCCTGGTTCATGCACCGCGCCTACCACCTCAGCCGCGTCCCCACCTTCAACCGGAAGGCCCGTGTCCTGGCCGAATGGACCCTGTCCGGCCTGTTCAAGCGGGAGATCGTCTCGCTCGGCTCGCTGGAACACCCGCGCGCCGAGTTCGAACTCGCCGCCGCGCCCCCGCCGCCCAAGAACGGCCCGAAGCCCGACTGACACCGATGTCAGTACGGTCGGTCACACTGGACGTGTGACCATAGGTGGGCTCACACCTGCACAGAGTGACTCAGCACGGCCAACGACACCACGAGGCATACAGATCCGTGAACTTCACCCGTTGGAGCGCCCGACTCCCCGGCACGCAGCGCCGCACGGCGGCGCGGGGGACCGAGGGCTCCGTGCCCGCGGCCCGCGGGGAGTACGAGCAGCAGCCTGAGCCCCTCCCCGACGAAGTCCCCGCCCTGGAGGACTTCTCCGTACGGGAGATCATCGGCCGACTCCCCGGCCTCGTCGCGCTCGTGCACGGCTCCGAGCACCGCATCGCCTATGTGAACGACGCGTACGCCGCCGCCTTCGGACCCCGCCCCACCGGGGCCACCGTCGCCGACGTCTGCCCCGAGGCCCACGAGCTGGGCCTGCTGCCACTGATGGACCAGGTCCTGCGCAGCGGGAAGCCCCGCACGGTCAAGTCCCGCAAGACCCAGGACGGCGGCTCGTACACCGTCACCTGCCTGCCCGTGGACTCCCCGCGCTTCGACGGCGGCGCCGTCCTCGTGCACGCCGCCGACGTCACCGACCACGCCGAAGCCGCCGAGCGGCTGCGCGCCAGCGAGCGCCGGCACCGCGAGACCGCCGTCACCCTCCAGCGCTCCCTGCTCCCGCAGGAGCTGGAACAGCCCGACGACCTCCGGATCGCCGCCACGTACCAGCCCGGCGGCACGGACGCGGCGGTCGGCGGCGACTGGTACGACGTCATCACCCTCGGCGCGGGACGCACCGCACTCGTCATCGGCGACGTGATGGGCCGCGGGGTGCGCGCCGCAGCCGTCATGGGCCAGCTCCGCACCGCCGTTCGCGCCTACGCCCGGCTCGACCTGCCCCCGCACGAAGTGCTCCAGCTGCTCGACGGCCTCGCCGCCGAGATCGACGCCAGCCAGATCGCCACCTGTGTCTACGCGGTCCACGACCCCAACGAGGGCAAACTCGTCTACGCCTCAGCCGGCCACCTCCCGATCCTCGTCAGGGACGAGGACGGCACGGTCCGCCGCGCCGAGGACCCCACCGGCCCCCCGCTCGGCACCGGCGGCTGGCTGCACACCTCCGGCACGATCGCCCTGCCCCCCGGCTCCACCGCCGTCCTCTATACGGACGGCCTGGTCGAACGCCGCCGCGAGGACATCGACGAAGGCGTCGCCGCGCTGGAGCGCGCCCTGTCCGGCGCGCTCGGCACCCCGCAGGTCGTCTGCGACCGGCTGCTGCGCTCGCTCGGTGTCACCGCGGAGCACGACGACGACGTGGCGGTCCTGGTGGTCCAGCACCCCGCCCGCAAGGGAGCGGACGCCGAGCTCTTCCACAACGCGGCCCTGGAGCTCCTCGGCGGAGTGGAGGCGGCCCCACGCGCGCGTGCCTTCGCGTCGGGCGTCCTCTCCAGCTGGCGCTTCCCGGTCGAACTGCGCGACCTCGGCGTCCTCGCCACCAGCGAACTGGTGGCGAACTCGCTCAAGCACGGCACCCCGCCGATGCGGCTGCGGCTGCGCCGTACCGACCGGCGTCTGATCATCGAGGTCACGGACGGCGACGACCATCTGCCGCGCCGCCGCAGGGCGGAAACGGAGGACGAGGCGGGTCGCGGAATCTCGATCATCGCGACGATCGCCTCGTCCTGGGGAAGTCGCCGTACGCCTGGAGGCGGCAAAGCGGTCTGGTGCGAGTTCGCCCTGCCCGACTGAGAGGTCAGGCGGAGACGCTCTCCTTCTCCGGCAGATGCTGGGCCACGACCCGGGAGGTCCTCGTGGCCAGGGACGGCTGGTCCTGCACCGGCGTGAGCTGCCTGCCGAGCCGCAGCGCCAGGTACGTGATCCCGAGCGAGAAGAGCACGAAGGTCACGATGTACGGCCCGTGCAGCGAGGCCCCCATGGGCCCGCCCACGGCCGGCCCGACGGCCAGCGCGAGCTGCTTGACCAGAGCGAACGCCGAGTTGTACTGCCCGACCATCGACTCCGGAGCCAGGTCGGCCACCAGCGGCGCCACGGTCGGCGACAGCATCGCCTCACCGAGCCCGAAGAGGGCGTACGTGGAGACGAAGGCGGCGGTCGCCATCGCCTGGCTGCCGTGCCCGAGCCCCGCGTACCCGGCGATCACCCACGCCACGGCCCAGATCAGACCGACGGCCGCGATCACCCGCGAGCGGCGACGACGCTCGACGAACCGCAGCACCACGAACTGCGCGACGACGATGACGGCCGTGTTGGCGGCCAGCGCGATCCCGAGCGTCGACGGTTGGATACCGGCGGCCTCGGTGCCGTACGCCGCGAGACCCGACTCGAACTGCCCGTAGCAGGCGAAGAACAGCACGAAGCCGAGGACGCAGAGCTGGACCATGGCCTTGTGCCCGAGCAGCGCCCGGACGCCGCCGCCCTTGCCGGCGGGACGGGTGCCCTGCAGGGCGGGGGAGCCCGGCATCCGCACGGTCAGCACGATCCCGGCGAGCACCAGGAACATCACGGCTTCGATGGAGAAGAGAAGAAGGAAGCTGTCCGGCCGGCTCGCGTCGACGAGCTGGCCGCCGATCAGACCACCTACGCCGAGTCCGAGGTTCTGCAGAAAGAACTGCATGGCGAAGGAACGCGTACGGGTGGCCGGGTCCGAGCACCAGACGATCATCGTCGCGAGGGCCGGCTGCATCACGGCGGTACCGGCACCGAGCAGCGCGGCCGAGCCGACGGCGGCGGGCACGCTCTCCGAGAGCCCCATGCCCAGAGCGCCGAGGGACGCGAGGACGGCGGCGACCAGAAGGACGGGAACCGGACCACGCCGGTCGATGGCCCGCCCGCTGAAGGGCAGCACCACGAGCGCGGCCATGGCGAAGACGGCGAGCACGATGCCCGCCGTGGAAGCACCCAGGTCCCGCACCTGAGCGACATACACATAGAGGTACGGAACGGTGAAGCCGAGTCCGAACGCGCTCAGCGCGCTGCCTGCCTGGATCCGGCGCATCGCTGCACCCATCGCCTTGGTCACACTCACCCACTTCGATCGACGGTTCAGCCCTGTAGGCATCAACCGTGAAGACTTCAACAGTAAAATTAGATCCTTAACAATACACATGGAAGGACTTCAATGCCAACGAGGACCCGTGGGATACTCCCCGCATGTCCGACAACCCCGAGCAGCCCGGCCCGCAGCCCCTGCAGGAGCCGAGCCTCGACGAACAGATCGCGGCCTACCAGCGCGAGTTCCGCGAGCTCGACCCCCAGGTCGAGAAGGTGGTCTCCGCCCTGGGCCGGCTGAACCGGCGCATGAACGTGGCGTACGGCCGCCAGCTCGCCGACCTCGGCATCAGCAACGCCGAGTGGGAGGTCCTCAAGACCCTCGTCCTGGCCGGCGCCCCCTACCGCCTGGGCCCCGGCGAGCTGGCCAAGCGCCTCGGCCTGACCCCGGCCGCCATGACCCACCGCATCGACCGGATGGCCGGCGAGGGTCTCGTCACCCGCGATCGCGACGAGAACAACCGCGTACGGGTGATCGTGGAGCTCACCGACGAGGGCCGCTCGAAGTGGCTCGAGGCGATGCGCATGGCGACGGACTTCGAGGAGAAGCTCCTCCAGGACCTGACGAGCGAGGAGCGCGGCGGCCTCGGCGACATGCTGATCCGCCTCCTCCGCAGGGTCGAACACACCCAGCCGGACGCGGGCGGCCGGCTCACCGACCTGGACTGAGACCCCCGGCAGGCACCTGGAGGCGACGCCCGAAGAGGCCACCGGGGCGGGGTTGACACGCACCCGCCGTATCCGTAGTGTTCTCCGAGTTGTCACGGGGCCGGAACGGTTCTGCGACAGCCACTCCCGCCGCTGATGCGGCACCTCTACTCAGTACGATCTCCCAGCCGGGAAGAATTTCGGCATGCCGAAATTCATTTCGATTGACTCGATTATGAGTCGCCCGGGAAATCCGCTAGAGTTTGAGCGTCGGAACGGCCCAACAGCCGCAAAGACAACCCACTCTGACTGGGAATCAGGCCCGAAAGGATCTGATAGAGTCGGAAACGCCGGAAGGCCGAAACGGGAAACCGAAGAGGCCGGAAAGCACCGAGGAAATCGGATCGGAAAGATCTGATAGAGTCGGAAACGCAAGACCGAAGGGAAAAGCCCGGAGGAAAGCCCGAGAGGGTGAGTACGAAGGAAGCGTCCGTTCCTTGAG